>NZ_VOSS01000220.1 GCF_007997035.1 Ralstonia sp. TCR112
GGGGTCGCGGGTTGAGTCCCGTCCGCTCCGCCAAATCAAAACCCGCTGCTTGCAGCGGGTTTTTTCTTTTGCGCTTTCTATTCAATTCCAGTCGATCCGGATTGATGTCGTTTTAAAGCGGCCGCGAATGGCTTGCTTTAATCGGCGGTGCGGCTGACGCGATTGAAATAGCTGAGCAGCAATGCACCGGCCACCATCAAACTGAGCGCATTGGCCGCCCAAAAGCCCGCTGCGCCACGCAGTGCCGTCGCAACGTCCCCCAGCAGTCCAAATCCGAGCACATAGCCGCCGCCCAGGCCTACGCCCCACAGTGAGAGCGCGTAGATAACGGTTGGGATGAGCGCGATCTTGTATGCGCGCAGGATAAACGCCGTCATGACCTGTAGCGCGTCGAACATCTGGTAGAAGGCAATGAAAGGCAGCAGCGGCACCGCAATCGCCAGGACAGCGGCATCGTGTGTGTAGAGGCTCACCAACTCCCGCCGCAGGAACAACACCGCCGCGCCAACGGCAACCGCACACATCAC
>NZ_VOSS01000221.1 GCF_007997035.1 Ralstonia sp. TCR112
CAAGGTTGAACGAGTAGCCCGTCGGAATGACCAGGCCGACCACGGAGCGCTTGATGCCCATCTTCTCCAGCTTGTTCATGATGGACGGCAGCACCGCGTCGGACGATGCCGTGCCCAGCACCACCAGCAGTTCCGCGCGCAGGAAGCGGATCAGCTTGAAGATGTTGAAGCCCGCCACGCGCAGGATGGTCCCGAGCACCACAAACACGAACAGCGCCACGGCTGCATAGAACAGCAGCACCAGGAAGCCAAGCTGCTTGAGCGAGCCCGCGCCGTACTTGCCGACGGTAAAGGCCACCGCGCCCAGCACGCCCAGCGGCGCCAGGCGGATGATCACGGCCATCATGCGGAACAGCACATGCGAGAGCTGATCGATCAGGTTGACCAGCGGCTTCGTCCGCTCACCCAGCAGCGACAGCGAGCAACCGAACAGGATCGACACCAGCAGCACCTGCAGGATGTCGCCCTTCACAAAGCCGCTGACGAACGTATCGGGAATCAGCTTGAGGAAGAACGCTGCCACGCCGGTCGATTCCACCTGCTTGGCGGTGGTCATGTACGACGCCATGGCCGCCGGATCGAGCGATTTCGGATCCACATTCATGCCGTGGCCCGGCCCGAACACATAGGCCAGCGCAATGCCCAGCGCCAGTGCGATCGTCGTGACGATCTCGAAGTAGATGACGGCCTTGCCGCCTACGCGCCCGACCTTCTTCAGCTCGCCGGCGCCGCAGATCCCGACCACCACCACCGAGAAGACGATCGGCGCGATCAGCATCTTGATCAGCTTCAGGAAACCATCACCGAGCGGCTGCAGCTTCTGCGCAAATTCGGGCGCCCAGATGCCCAGCGCGATGCCGACCGCCAGGGCGATCAAAACCTGCCCGAACAACGGGCGCGTAAAGCGTTGCATGGTGAATCCTCCTTTGGATTACTGGTGTCTCAAGCCCCGCTCAATCGTCTGATTTGGTGTGCTGCGATTGTCGTCAGGGCTTTGTTGCGCTCACTGCAGTGCAACAAATTGTCGCGGTGAATTGTTGAGCGTTGACGGCATCATAGGCGATCCAATTTT
>NZ_VOSS01000222.1 GCF_007997035.1 Ralstonia sp. TCR112
CCGCGGTTTCCACCTTCTCGGCAAGCACCTTGAACTGGTGACGCCGCGCGGCAGCAAGAATCTCGTCAATGGCCGCAGGCGTTGCCGCGCTGACGTCCACCTTCACGACGTCAACCAGGTCCAGCATTTCGCGGGGCACAGAGGTGATGTCCGTCACATCATCCAGGGCAAGCCGATAGCCGTGCTTTTGCAATGCCCTGCATTCGGCAATCGTCGCCTCATCAAACTGCACGGTCTCCAGCAGTTCGAGCGTGAACCGCTGGGGCGGCAGGATCTCCAGCAGCGCGAGATTGATGGAGTGCTGGCCGATGTTGACGTAGCCGCCCAGATCGCCCAAGACGCGGTCGACGCCAAACTCGCTGACCGTGTTCAGGATGACGTTGCTTGTCGCCAGGGTGCCGTCGGAGAACTCCGCACGCGTACAGCGGGTGGTCCCCCGAAACAGCAGCTCGTAGGCCACCAATGCGCCGGCTCGATCGACAATCGCTTGTCGCCCGATCAGCGCGTGGCCGCCATCGCTTTCCGCTTGCGCTTGCATCGATCGGCTCACGGCAGCGCAGCGGCCGACATGCTTGTGTCGGCATGCGACGTGATGATGTGCGAGCAGAAGTGGGCCAGGTCTTGCAGCACGGCAATCTGCGCGGCATCGATCTGCCGGGGCACCACATCGAGCACGCACAACGTGCCCAGCGCATAACCGGCTCGATCAACGAGCGGTGCGCCCGCATAGAAGCGGATGAACGGGTGCCCCGTCACCAAGGGGTTGTCTGCAAACGTCGGGTCGGCCGCGGCGTCTTCCACGATGAACGGCTCCGCCCCCAGGATGGCGTAGTTGCAGAACGCCCATTTGCGGGGAGTCTCGCGCGTGTCCAAGCCGTGGCGGGACTTAAACCACTGGCGCCGATCATCAACAATCGAAACCAGCGCCATGGGCACGCCCAACGCATGGCAGGCCAGCCGCGTGAGCCGGTCGAACTTCGGGTCATCGGCGGTGTCGAGAATGCCGCACGCCAACACTGCCTCTACGCGCTCGCTTTCGCGTGCGCCTACTGGGTAGTCGCTCATTGGTGTCTCCTTGGGGGGGCCGTCTTCTTATGCGACCTGGAAGCTCTGCACCGAGTGCGCGAGCGCCTTGCCCTGTTCCTCAAGCGCTTGGGACGCGGCTGCGGCCTCCTCAACCAGCGCGGCATTGCGCTGTGTCATTTCATCCATCTCTGACACGGCAATGTGGATCTGCGCGATGCCCTGGCTTTGCTCGGCACAGGCCGCCGCAATCTCTTCAATGAGCGTCGTCACGCTGGCCACGGAGGTCGTGACCGATTCCATCGTCTTGCCCGCAC
>NZ_VOSS01000223.1 GCF_007997035.1 Ralstonia sp. TCR112
TACCGTACTGATGTGTGACTGGGGCGTCAAGCGCATAAGCTAAAGTGCGCTGGAACGTCGTGAGGCGCTGTCAGTCTCATGCCACATTCTTTTCGGATTCAAGATCTAGAGGATTTCATGACCCCTGCCCTGACCTTCCGCTCGACGCGTTTTTCGGTGCTGCGCTGGCTGGCACTGTCGTTGGCCGTGCTCGCCGCACCGTTTTTGTCTGCGTGCGGCTACAACGATTTCCAGGCGAAGGACGAAGCCACCAAAGCGGCCTGGGCCGAGGTGGTCAACCAATACCAGCGCCGTGCCGACCTGATTCCGAACCTCGTCAACACGGTCAAGGGCTATGCCTCGCACGAGAAGGACACGCTGGAAGCCGTGACCAAGGCCCGCGCCGCAGCCACCAGCTTCCAGATCACGCCGGAGGTGCTGAATGATCCGGCCGCCTTCCAGAAATTCCAGCAGGTGCAGGGCGAGCTTTCGAGCGCGCTGTCGCGTCTGATGGCCGTGTCGGAAAACTACCCGCAGCTCAAGGCGGACCAGTCGTTCCGTGATCTGCAATCGCAGCTCGAAG
>NZ_VOSS01000224.1 GCF_007997035.1 Ralstonia sp. TCR112
GATCGGAACCCACGTGCCGTCGATGGCCTTCACGCGCTGCTCGCGCACCATCGTCAGCGTCTGGTCCAGCGCGGCATCTTCGCTGTCGATGAGGGCGCCGGGCGTGCCGCGTTTGACGAGCGAGCCGTCCGGGTTGTAACCGCGATCGGCAAACACCTCTTCCTTGGCCTGCAGGCCAAGTTCACGCGCGGCCTTGACCAGCTCGCCGCCCGCCAGGCCAAACACCACCAGCGACGGATCGAAATCGCGGATCGCGCGCACGATGGCGACGGCCAGCGGCCGGTCGCGCGAAGCCTGGTTGTACAGCGCGCCGTGCGCCTTCACGTGCGCCAGCTTGCCGCCCTGCGCACGCACGATCGCCGAAAGCCCACCGATCTGGAATAGCACGCCCGCGTAGATTTCATCCGGCGGGAGGTGCATTTCAGTGCGGCCAAAGTTCTCGCGATCGGGAAAGCTCGGATGCGCGCCGATCGACACGCCCTGGCGCAGCGCCCAGCCGACGGTCTGGCGCATCGTGTTGACGTCGCCGGCGTGCCAGCCGCAGGCGATGTTGGCGGAACTCACCAGGGTGAGGAGCGCCTCGTCGGTATCGCAGCCTTCGCCGAGGTCGGCGTTCAGATCAATTGCAGTCATGATGTTGTCTTCCGGTGCATCAGGCGTTCAGTCGCGTCTTGGCGGTGCGATGCGCGCTCGACAGAATGCCTTGGCGCTGCCAGTCCAGCGCGGTTTCGATTTGCTGCAGATACGTGCCACGTCGGCGCGGGCGGCTTCGGCCTCTTCCAGCGTCACACGCTCGAAGCGCACGCGCGTACCGAGCGGAATCTGCGCCAGGCGCCATTGGTCGGCCAGGATGACGGAGCCGATCTTCGGATAGCCGCCGGTGGTTTGCGCATCGGCCATTAGCACAATGGGCTGTCCGGACGGCGGCACCTGGATCACGCCCGGCACCACGCCGTGCGAGAGCAGATCGCCGCTGCGCTGCTTCTTGCGTTGGAGTTCCGGCCCCTGGAGGCGAAAGCCCATCCGGTTGCTGTTGGGCGTGAGCGTCCAGTCGGATTCCCAGAACGCAGCTTGCGCGTCGGCAACGAAATCGTCGTATTCAGGACCGGGCAGTACGCGCATGACCGGCGTGTCCTTCTGCGCGCGGTCGAATGTCCAGCGGGCTGCCTTCACGGCAACGGTGTCGCCGCTGATGTCGGG
>NZ_VOSS01000225.1 GCF_007997035.1 Ralstonia sp. TCR112
CGACCTGCAGCGCGTTCGCCTGCCGCTGGTGATCGGCCACGACGGCTACCTCGACGTCAAGCTCGAGAAGAAGCGCGGGCGCAACCACACCCTGCTCCAGCTGGAGCTGGCCGCGCGTCCGGACGATCCGTACGTGCTCTACCAGCTCGGCAAGGATTTCCAGATCAACCAGGGCGACGCCGCCCAGGCCGCAGAGTATTACCGGCGCGCCGTGGCGACGGCACCCAAGCAGTCGCCCTATCGGCACGACCTGTGTATCTGCCTGCTGGCGTGCCTGAGCCAGACCGGACAACTCGACGAAGCCATCACGCTCGCCGGCGAGTGGATGGACGAATGGTCAGGCTCGCCGGACTACTTCTACCTGCTCGGCCACCTGATGTTTGAAGCCGCCGCCAAGCACCCGGCCCAGGCCGAAAAACAATGGCTGCCGATGGCG
This sequence comes from Ralstonia sp. TCR112, assembly GCF_007997035.1. GTDB lineage: Bacteria > Pseudomonadota > Gammaproteobacteria > Burkholderiales > Burkholderiaceae > Ralstonia > Ralstonia edaphi. The sequence continues at coordinate 437 of NZ_VOSS01000225.1, forward strand.
GAAAACGCCTTCCTGAAGTGCCTGGAGATTGGCGAGCAGCCCAAGCTGGACGCCGCCGTATTCGGGCGCGGCAGCTTTGCCGCCGCAAAGTACCTGGCGCTGACCTACCGCGCCCTGGCCGACACGCTGGCCATCAAGTCGAACCAATATTCCGACCTCGCGCGGCAGATGCAGGAACGCAGCGCAGTCGCCGCCGCATGAGCACGCAATCATGAAGACAGTCATCCTGGCCGGGGGCCTCGGCACGCGCATCAGCGAAGAATCGCACCTGCGGCCCAAGCCGATGATCGAGATTGGCGGCCGCCCGATCCTGT
>NZ_VOSS01000226.1 GCF_007997035.1 Ralstonia sp. TCR112
GGCAGATCATCGAACTTGTCGACCGTGCCATCCGCCTTGCGCGGATACCACTTCTGCGGTTGCGTGTCGCGCTGGGCGTAGAAGCGCACCGCATCTTCCAGCGAATGGATCGCACCGTTGTGGAAGAACGACTTGCGCAGCGCCACGTTGCGCAGCGACGGCGTGCGGAAGCGGCCGCAATAGTCGGCGCGGTCTTTCAGATCGGTCCGGTCGGGGCCGCAGAGACCGAGGTCGAAGAACTTCGGGTCGGCATTGGCGGCGAGCGCACGGTTGCGGGGCACGCCCACGGCAATGAGGCCGAAATCGGTAAAGGCGGGGAACGCGCCGTCCTGCTTGATGGCGCTCACGTGGCACGACGCGCAGTTGCCTTGGCCGGATCGGCAAATGCCTGCAGACCGCGCATCTCCTGCGGCGACAGCTTCACCTGTTTGCGCAAGAACGCGTCGTACTTGCTGTCGTACGGATAGAACTCGGACGGCGTCTCCTGGAAGACCTCAAGCACCATCAGTGCCGCGCGGAAGGCGGTGTCTTCGTTGTCGAGGATGTCGTTACCGAATACCTGACGGAATGTCTGCGCGTGGCGGCCATTGCGCAGCTTGGCCACGACGCTGGCCTGCGTGCCGTTGGCCATCTCGTGTGCAGACAACAGCGGGATGCGCGCCTGCTCATGCGTGGACGACACGCGGCCGTCCCACGTGTAGCCGCCGGTCGGGCCCTGGTCTTCGGAGTCGTTGCCGTCGCTCTCGTAAAAGTGTTCCGTGAACGGCGGCACGTTCTGCAGGTAGCGCAGCGACGGCGCGGCGCGCACGCCCGTCCTGTTCATGCCAGTGCCGCCAAGCTGCACCGACAGATCGTTCGGCGGGCCGTAGGCATGCGTGGGGCTGTGGCAGCTTGCACAGGACAGTTTGCCCGAGGCCGACAGGGCCGGGTCGAAGAACAGCGCCTTGCCCA
>NZ_VOSS01000227.1 GCF_007997035.1 Ralstonia sp. TCR112
CTGCGGCATCTGCACGGGGGCGCCTGCTGCGGGGCGTATGCAGGCGCGGGCGCCGGGCTACCGGCGTGGCTGCCCCAGTTGTTGGCCGAGTCCATGAACGACGTGCTGCGGCCGGCCTGCGCCGCCTGCAATTGGTTTTGCAGAGAGGCGATCTGCGCCTGCGCCGACGCCAGCGCCTGGTCGAGCAGCATGGCGCGCTGCACGAGCAGATAGGCCGCGTCCGGCTGGCGGGCCACGGCATCGAGGATGCGGGCTTCGGCCTGCGGGTCCTTGGCCCCGGCGCGCGCCTGCGTCAGTTGGGCCAGGAAGTTTTCCAGCGCTTGCTGTTCTTGCGGGGACATGGTGTGGAGTCCTGTCTGGGTGGGTGCGACGTGACCAAGTTAGGCGTCAAGTCTTAAACGAAAATTAAAGCGCGGCAGCTTCTTGTGTAACGGCCTGTAACCCCAGGCGCCTAGACGGCCGGGCGGTATTGGCTGGGGTTGGCGCCCGACACCTTGCGCATCAGGCGTCGCAACGCGGTGGCGTCTTCGTAGCCTACGGCTTCGGCCACGCGGTCGATCGTCATGCGGCTCGATTCGATCAGCATGCGGGCGCGGTTCAGGCGCACGCTCTGCACCAGGGCGAGGGTGCTTCTGCCGGTGGCTTCCCGCACGTGCCGTGACAGCGTGCGTTGCGACATGGCCAGCTCGTCGGCCAGCGCCTGCACGCTGGGCGGGTTGGGCAGGGCGGCTTCAATGCGTGCCACCAGCTGCGCAATCAGCGCATTGCCGTTGGCCAGCATGGCGGGCACCACAAACGGCGCTTGCGCGTGGCGGCCGTCGATCAGCAGCACACGGCCCACGGCATCGGCCAGCGCCACGCCAAAGCGCGTGCGCAGCAGGTGCAGCATCAGGTCGGTCTGCGCAAAGGCGGCGCCGGCGGTGGCGATCGGGCCGTCGGCGCACACCATGCGGTCTGCGTCGACCGTGCATGCGGGTTCCCACTGCTGCAACGTCGGGGCCAGCCACCAAGACGTGGTGACGCAGCGCCCCGGCAGCACGCCGGCCGCCTGCAGCAGAACACCGCCGAGCACGACGCCGCCACCTGCCCGCCCGCCGCCACCTGCGCGGCCAGGGCGCGCGCTGCTCGCCGCGCATCGTCCTGCGCGAGGCGCGTGGCGATCACGCCGGCATGGTCGAGACCTACGCCCGGCACGATCCAGGTGCTGCCATCGGGGGCGCGGGGCGTTTTGGCAGGGCG
>NZ_VOSS01000228.1 GCF_007997035.1 Ralstonia sp. TCR112
TTGTGTAGAGAGACTTCCGCCGGCGCAGATGCTTATCGGACCCGATCATGGCGACTACCACTACCACCTCCTCAACCAGCAACTACGTTCCGCCGATCTCCATTCCCGGCATCGGGACGAGCATCGACGTCAATTCGCTGGTGACCAGCCTCATGAAGGTGGAAAGCCAGCCGCTGACGCAGCTGCAGACGCAGCAAAGCTCGTACCAGACGCAGCTGTCGGCCGTGGGCTCGCTCAAGAGTACGCTGTCGACCTTCCAGACCGCGCTGTCCAATCTGACCAGCGCGTCGAATTACAGCGCGATGAAGGCCAGCGGCTACGACTCGTCGATGCTGAGTGCGTCGGTGACGGGCTCGGCGCCTGCCGGTTCCTACGCGGTCAATGTCACGCAGCTTGCGCAGTCGCAGGTGCTGGCGGCGCAAGGCCAGACGTCCACCACGACGGCCATCGGCAGCGGTGCGTCGACCACGATTTCGTTCTCGTTCGGCTCGGTGTCGGGCGGGTCGTTCTCGGGCGGGAAATACACCGGTTCGACCTTCACGCAGAACGGCAA
>NZ_VOSS01000229.1 GCF_007997035.1 Ralstonia sp. TCR112
CCCCCGCCCGAGGGAATGCTGTCCAGCGCTGTGGCCGCGCCGGAGCCCAGCCAGTCTGCATACTGGGCCGCGACATTGGCGTTCTCGCGCGCGTATTCGAGTGCAGCCGTCAGCGATTTGCGCGATGGGTCGTAAAGGTCGGCCCAGGCGTTGTCGCGCCGGGTGATGAGATCGCGAATCAGCACGCCGGCGATGGCGCCGTGGGTCATGCCGTTGCCTGAATCGCCGGTCACGACATAGACGTTGTGGTTGCCGGGGTTGCGTCCAATGAAGGCCACGCCATCCACCGGCTCCATCACCTGGCCGGACCAGGCAAACATGGGCTCGCCGACCACGGGAAAGCGCTCGCGCGTCCATGCGCGCAGGCGGTCCAGCCGCCGGTCGGCATCGTCTGCCTGACCGACCTTGTGGTCTTCGCCGCCAACGATCAGGAGCTGGGCGTCGGGGCCGAGGTCGCCCGCAATGCGCGCGTAGTGGTATGGGTCGAGCGTGTCCCAGAACTGGCAGACCGGCACGCTGTCGCGCGGTACCTTCATGCCCACCACGAAGGTGCGGTATGCCGCCTGCTTGGTATGCAGGGCAAACAAGTCGTTGAAGGGTGTATTGCTGGCCACGACAACGCTGTCGGCATGTATGCGTGCCCCGCCGGCCGTGCGCACGACCACAGGCGGCCGTCCTCCACGTCCATTGCCTGCGTCTTGCCATGGATCTTGCCGCCGCGACGCTCGATGGCGTCGATGAGCCCGCGCAAGTACTTCAGCGGGTGCAATTGCCCCTGGCCCGGAAAGCGAAGTGCCGATGGCAGCGCAACGCGGCCGGTCTGAACGTCGCTCACCCGTGTGACGTCGGTCAGCCCCGCGCGGTGTGCGGCTTCCAGTTCGTCGGTCAACACCTCGTCCTCTTCCGCCGATTCGGCAAACAGGTAGCCATCCACACGGGCAAAGTCGCAGGCGATGGACTCCGCTGCGCAGATGGCCTCCATCCGTGCAACGGCTGCCGTGTGGCTTTGCGCGATCGTCCGTGCGGCGTCGCGCCCGAGATGGCGTTCGATGTTGTAGTACCGGTCATCGAACGCGTCATCAGGTGGGCGGTCG
>NZ_VOSS01000023.1 GCF_007997035.1 Ralstonia sp. TCR112
AGCGTGACGTTGGTTTGTGCGAGGGCGGGAGCGGTCCAGCCAGCGAGCGCAAGGCCGCACGCCAGCATCCCGCGAACAGCGGTGGTTCGATTCATGACGTCTCCTGAAATGTTTTTGTAGGCGGGGTCCGGTGCGGCGCGCGGTTTGAGATCGCTGGAGGCACACACCAGGCATCGTCACCGTCCCCAGGCGCATTTGTAGTCGGGGCGGCCTTAACGTGGCAAACTACAAATTCTTCGTTAGACGTTAAATTTTTCTTAACGAGAACGCATGCCACGGCGCCTCCCTCCCCTTAATGCGTTGCGCGTCTTTGAAGTCGCGGGCCGGCACCTGAGCTTCAGCCGGGCCGCCGATGAGCTTTGCGTGACGAACGCCGCCGTCAGCCACCAGATCAAGCAGCTCGAAGATCATCTGGGGAAAAAGCTCTTCGCGCGCCGCAACAACCAGCTCACGCTCACAGACGCCGGCGAGAACTACCTGCCCCGCGTGCGCGACGCGCTGCGTGCGCTGGAACAGGCCACCGATCTGTTGATGGACACCGCCGACGCGCCCCTGCGCGTGGCTGTGCCGCCAACCTTCGGCGCCAAGTGGCTGGTGCCGCGGCTGTACCGCTTCTTCAACCAACATCCGCACGTGCGCGTCGAGGTGTCGACCGCCGACGTGCAGGACCACGGCCAGTTCGATCTGTGCATCGACGACCGGCAAGTCAATGCGCCCAACCTTCGCGTCGAGTGGTTCACCTCCACCGATTTCTTCCCCGTGTGCAACGCCACGCTGCAGGCCGCCATCCGCATGCCGCAGGACCTCGCCACGCAGACGCTGCTGCACGAGCGCGGCGGACGCCATCTCGCGCACCATCCAACGTGGCGGCAATGGCTTGACGAGGTGGGTGTTCCCCACATCGACGCCACGCGCGGGCCGGCGTTTTCCGAGGCGCTGATGGCCCTGCAGGCCGCCATTGATGGCCAAGGCGTGGCGCTCGGCCAGGGCATCCTCGTCGAATACGACATCGCCGCCGGACGCCTGATGCGGCCGCTTGCGACTGAAGCCTCGCTGCGCCTGTCGTACTACCTGATCTATCCGCACCAGGCTGCCGAACACGCAGGCTTTGCCCTGTTTCGCCAATGGCTCGTCGACGAAGTTGCCCGCAGCGGTGGGCGCGCCCGCAATGAACTCGCGGCAGGCGAGGTGTTTTGATTTCTTTTTGATTGTGGTGCGGCCGGCGCTCTACACTACTCGTCCCTGGTTGCATCGCGCCGAAGAAGGAGCCCGCCATGAGCTTCCCCCGCCCCGCCAACACGCCGTGGCTCGTCCCGTACCTGACCGTGCGCGACGCCTCGGCCGCCATCGCCTTCTATCGCAACGCGTTCGGTTTCGGTGTGCAGGATGAGGTGCACGACCATGGCCGCCCGATCCACGTCGAGATGACGTACCAGGGCCAGCTCATGCTGATGTTTGCGCCCGAAGGCGCCTTCGGCTCCACCGCCAAAGCCCCGGCCGGCGCCGGCTTTGAATGCCCGCAGAGCTTCCACCTCTATTGCGACGACGTCGACACCGTGTACCAGCACGCGCTCGACCAGGGTGCCGCGTCGATCATGGCGCCGCATGATGCCTTCTGGGGCGAGCGCTACGCCGCCGTACGCGATCCCGATGGTTATCGCTGGGGCCTTGCCTGCCGCCCTGCCGCAGCCTGATCGCGCCATCGCCGGATCGCCTGACCGATTCACAACAAGGATTGCAGTAATGGGGCTTCCCCGTTTTTTCGTCGATACGCCGCTCGCCCCCAACACCACCGTCACGCTGGACGAGTCCGTCACGCGCCACATCCACGTTCTGCGCCTGGCCGCTGGCGATGACGTCTGCCTGTTCGATGGCTCCGGCCACGAATTCCGCGCGCGGCTCGACGCCATCAACAAGCGCGATGCCACTGCCAGCCTTGCCGACGCCACGCAGCCTGACACCGAAGCGCGCTACGCCATCACGCTTGCGCAAGGCATTGCCGGCGGCGACAAGATGGATTGGCTCATCGAAAAGGCCGTCGAACTGGGCATCAATGCCGTCGCGCCGCTGCAGACCGAACGCGGCGTGGTGCGACTCTCGGGCGAGCGCGCCGCCAAGCGCGTGCAGCACTGGCAGGCACTCGTGCAAGCCGCCTGCGAGCAATGCGGCCGCGCCCGCGTGCCGGTGGTCGCGCCGGTCGCCACGCTGCGCGAATGGCTTGCCGCCGCCAAGTCGACCGACACGCCGCGCGTGTTGCTGTCACCGCGCGGCACGCAGTCGCTCACGCAGTGGGCGGTGCAGTCGCGCACGCACATCGAAGGCAGCGGCATCCTCCTGCTGATCGGCCCCGAGGGTGGCCTCTCGCCCGACGAAGAAGCGCTTGCCGAGGCTGCCGGTTTCTTACCACTGACACTCGGGCGACGTATTCTGAGAACGGAATCGGCGGCGCTTGTTGCCGTCTCCGCGCTGCACGCCGTGCTCGGCGAGTTCTAAGTTCTCGCGACGAAACACTGACCGTTTGATCCCCCGGCGGGCCTTATCCCCCCCTGCCCGCCATTGACCAAAGGAGCTTCATCATGGGTCTACTCGATTCGATTCTCGGCGGCGGCAATGACGCCAGCGGCGCGCAATCGTCCTTGCTGGGCAACAAGAAAGTGCTGCTGGCCGTGGGCGTGCTGGCCTACCTGGCAATGAAGCACAGGTCGCCGGGCGCGGGCGATGCGGCCGCGCCGCAAGGGCAGGAAGATCAGGGGGGCGGGCTGTTCGGTTCGCTGGGTGGCTTGCTTGGTGCGGCAGGCGGTGCCGGCGCGCTGGGCAGTCTGCTCGGCGGTGCTGGTGGGGCCGGTGGCCTTGGCGGCCTGCTCGGCGGTTTGCTGGGCGGCGGCAATGGCAACGCGGATCAGGCCGCGGTCGGTGGCCTCGGGCCGCTGCAACAGATCCTGGAGCAAGCGGGTCTGGGCGAAGAGGTCAAATCGTGGATCGGCAATGGCCAGAACCTGCCGGTGTCGGGCGAGCAGATTACCCAGGCACTGAGCGGTACGGGCGCGCTGGAGGAAGTCTCGAAACTGGCCGCCCACTTCGGCGTCAACGAAGGCGACCTCGCGAACCAGCTCGCCGAGGGCCTGCCTGAGGCCGTCAATCACCTCACGCCGCAGGGTGCGGTGCCGGCAGCCTGAGCGTCATCTCGGCACAGTAAAAAAGCCCGCAATGCGGGCTTTTCTTGACTCGGCAATCACGCCGCGCCGTAGGCCGTTCGGCCCGCGTCGCGCAGCGCCTGCACCACATGCAGCGCCGCCGGAGACAACAACCGGTCCGTGCGCGTGATGATGCCGAAGTCGTCCATCTGACACGGTATCGCCATCGGAAGAATCGCCAGCATCCGATACGACGCGTAGTACTGCGCGACGTCGGCGCCGATCACGGCCAGCATGTCGCTCTGCTCGAGGATGCGCGTCAGGAAGAGCAGCGCGGGGGTTTCGACCACGCTGGACGGCGCTGTCAGGCTCTCCCGCTGGAACATCAAATCGAACCGGTGACGCAGCACGCTGCCGATGGGCGGCACCACCCAGGTGGCGGGCTGCACATCGGCCAAGGTCAGCGACGGTTCAGCCAGCAGCGGATGCCCCGGCCGCGCCACCGCCACCACCGGCTCGTCGGCCAGCGGCTCGTAGCGCAGGTGCAGTTTGTCGTGCTCGGCAAACAGCCTGCCGACCACTAAGTCGAGCTTGTCCTGCGCAAGGCGTTCGAGCAGCACGTTGCTGCTTTCGATTTCAAGCGACACCCGCAGCCCCGGATGCTCGCGCGTGATCTGCGCCACCACCGGCGGCAACAGCCGCACGCCGGGCGATGTGATGGTGCCCACCGCCACGTGCCCCAGGTGACCAGCCTTCAGCCCAAGCACCTCCTCCTGCGCCTGGTCCAGGCTGCCGACGACTGCGCGCGCGTGCCGGATCAGCGCATCGCCATAGCGCGTGGGCCGCATGCCGCGCGGCATGCGCTCGAACAGTTGCACATCCAGCATGGCCTCCAGCTCGCGCAGCAGCTTGGAGGCGGCGGGCTGCGTCATGTTCAGCGCGGCGGCCGCCCGGTGGATGTTGCCCTCCTCGGCCAGGGCAATCAGCAGCAGCAGTTGTCGCGTCTTCAGGCGCGCACGGACATACCAGGGGCTGTTCGACATCGGGTCTTCCTCGAGATATCAAATCGGATATCGGTCACGGCCAATATTTCATTGGAAGGATATCAGGGCGCTCCGTACACTCGGTCCGATCAAAAAACCACAACCACACCGGAGACAACGGACGTGCCGCGCGGCCTGCAAGTAGTGCCGCGCTGCCAGTCGACGCGCGCGCTTCGACAACCACGTCCGTAACACACGCACCCATGTCGGAATCGAAACCCAAGCTGCGCTCGGCCGAATGGTTCGGCACCGCCGATAAGAACGGCTTCATGTATCGAAGCTGGATGAAGAACCAGGGCATCCCCGACCACGAATTCGACGGACGCCCGATCATCGGCATCTGCAATACCTGGTCGGAACTGACGCCGTGCAACGCGCATTTCCGCAAGCTGGCCGAACACGTCAAGCGCGGCATTTACGAGGCGGGCGGCTTTCCGGTGGAGTTTCCGGTGTTCTCCAACGGCGAATCGAACCTGCGCCCCACCGCCATGCTCACGCGCAACCTCGCCGCCATGGATGTGGAAGAGGCGATTCGCGGCAACCCGATCGACGCGGTGGTGCTGCTCACGGGCTGCGACAAGACCACGCCCGCCCTGCTGATGGGCGCGGCAAGCTGCGACGTGCCGGCGATTGTCGTGACGGGCGGGCCGATGCTCAACGGCAAGCTCGACGGCAAGAACATCGGCTCGGGCACGGCGGTGTGGCAGCTGCACGAATCGCTCAAGGCCGGCGAGATCGACCTGCATCACTTCCTGTCCGCCGAGGCGGGGATGTCGCGCTCGGCCGGCACCTGCAACACGATGGGCACGGCGTCCACCATGGCCTGCATGGCAGAAGCGCTCGGCACATCGCTGCCGCACAACGCAGCCATTCCCGCAGTGGATGCGCGGCGCTACGTGCTTGCGCACATGTCAGGCATCCGCATCGTCGAGATGGCGCTGCAAGGGCTGACGCTGTCCAAGATCCTCACGCGCGCTGCATTCGAGAACGCCATCCGCGTCAACGCGGCCATTGGTGGCTCCACCAACGCTGTGATCCACCTGAAAGCCATTGCCGGGCGCATCGGCGTGCCGCTTGAGCTGGAAGATTGGTCGCGCATCGGCCGGGATACCCCCACCATCGTCGACCTGATGCCCTCGGGGCGCTTCCTGATGGAGGAGTTCTATTACGCCGGCGGCCTGCCCGCCGTGCTGCGCCGCCTTGGCGAGGCCAAGCTTCTGCCGCACCCCGATGCGCTGACCGTCAACGGCAAGACGCTGTGGGAGAACGTCAAAAACGCGCCCATCACCGACGACGAAGTCATCCGACCGCTCACCAATCCGCTGATCGACGATGGCGGCATTCGCGTGCTGCGCGGCAATCTCGCGCCGCGCGGTGCGGTGCTCAAGCCGTCGGCGGCGAGTCCGGAATTGCTGCGGCATCGCGGCCGTGCAGTCGTGTTCGAAAACCTCGAACACTACAAGGAACGCATCGTCGACGAGACCTTGGACGTGGATGCCAGCTCCGTGCTGGTGATGAAGAACTGCGGGCCGAAGGGATATCCGGGCATGGCCGAGGTGGGCAACATGGGTCTGCCCCCAAAGCTGCTGCGCCAGGGCGTGAAGGACATGGTCCGCATTTCCGACGCACGCATGAGCGGCACCGCCTACGGAACTGTCGTGCTGCACGTCGCGCCCGAAGCTGCCGCTGGCGGGCCGCTGGCCGCGGTGCAGGACGGCGACTGGATCGAACTCGACTGCGAGGCCGGCACGCTGCACCTGGACATCGACGACGCCGAACTGGCGCGCCGCATGGCGGCCTATCAGGCACCGCGCTCCCATGGTGAAGGCGGCGGCTACCAGCGCCTGTACGTCAATCACGTGCTGCAAGCCGACGAAGGCTGCGACCTTGATTTCCTGGTCGGCTGCCGTGGCGCCGCCGTGCCGCGCCACTCGCACTGAGCCGAGGAAAGACCGATGGACATCTCCCAAACCGCAGGCGCCGCTCCGACTTCGGCCGATGCATCGGAGGAGCAGCGCATCATCCGCATGCTCACGCGCAAGCTGATGCCGTTCCTCGCGCTGATCTACGTGGTGGCGTATATCGATCGCTCCGTAGTCGGCTTCGCCAAGCTGCACATGAACGCGGCAGTGGGCATCGGCGATGCTGCCTACGGGCTGGGAGCGGGCCTATTCTTCATCGGCTATTTCCTATGCGAGGTGCCGAGCAACCTGGCACTCGAGCGCTTTGGCGCACGCCGCTGGTTCGCGCGCATTCTGTTTACGTGGGGCGTCATCACCATGGCCATGGCGCTGGTCAGCGGCCCGGTCAGCTTCTACGTGCTGCGCTTCCTGCTCGGTGCGGCCGAGGCCGGCCTGTACCCGGGCATTCTGTATTTCCTGACCAAGTGGTTTCCGATGCGCCACCGTGCGCGCATCGTCGGCTTGCTGGTGCTGGCGCAGCCCGTCGCGCTCATCATCACCGGGCCGATGGCGGGGTGGCTGCTGTCGGTGCCGGGGCTCTTCGGCATGTCCAGCTGGCAGATGCTGTTCGTGGTCAGCGGCCTGCCGGCCACGCTGTTGTGCCTGCCGACGCTGCGTATCCTGCCGGAATCGCCCGCGCATGCGCGCTGGCTGCCCGCTGCAGACCGCGCGTGGATCGAACGTGAGCTGGCCGCAGACCAGGCCGCCTATGCGCTGAAATCGCACGGCAGCCCGCTCAAGGCGCTCAAGGATGTGCGGGTGCTGATGCTGGCGCTGCTGTTTCTGCCGTTTCCGCTGAGCATCTACGGCCTCTCGCTGTGGCTGCCGACGATCATCAAGCAGTTTGGCGTGAGCGATGCCGCCACCGGTTTGCTGTCGGCTGTGCCCTATCTGTTTGCCGTGCTGGGCTTGTACCTGGTGCCGCGCCATTCGGACCGCACGGGCGAGCGCTACTGGCACATCGCCATTCTGTCGGCGCTGGCCGCGCTCGGCATGGCGGCCAGCGCATGGGTTCAAACGCCCGCGCTGCAACTGGCGTGCCTCTGCCTGTTCGCGTTTTCCGCCTATGCAATCCAGGCAGTGCTGTGGACGCTGCCCGGACACTTCCTGACCGGCACGAGCGCCGCCGTGGGCATCGCGACCATCAACTCGCTGTCCAACCTGGGCGGTTACCTCGGCCCCTATGGCATGGGCATCCTCAAGAACGCCACAGGCAGCCTGTCTGCCGGTCTGTACTTCCTTGCCGCCGCGCTGGCATTTGCCGTGGTGATGACGTTCATCGTTCGCGCCGTGCTGGGCGCACGCCAGCACCTCTCCTGACACCCATTCCCGACTTCACGATTTCATGACCCGCAACAGCAAACCGCGCTACCAAGGCATCTTTCCGGTGGTGCCCACCACGTTCACGGAAACTGGCGAACTCGACCTTGCCAGCCAGAAGCGCGCCATCGATTTCATGATCGACGCCGGCTCCGATGGCCTGTGCATCCTCGCCAATTTCTCCGAGCAGTTCTCGCTGTCGGACGACGAACGCGAAGTCCTCACCCGCACCGCGCTGGAACACGTGGCGGGCCGCGTACCGGTGATCGTCACCACGTCGCACTACAGCACGCAGGTCTGCGCACAACGCAGCCGTCGCGCGCAGGACATGGGCGCCGCCATGCTGATGGTGATGCCGCCCTACCACGGCGCCACCTTCCGCGTGCCGGAAACGCAGATCTACGAATTCTTTGCGCGCGTGTCGGATGCCGTGGGCATTCCGATCATGATTCAGGATGCGCCGGCCAGCGGCACTGTGCTGTCTGCGGCATTCCTCGCGCGCGTGGCCCGCGAGATCGAGCAGGTGGCGTACTTCAAGATCGAAACGCCCGGGGCGGCGGCCAAGCTGCGCGAGCTGATCCGCCTCGGCGGCGACGCCATCGAAGGCCCCTGGGACGGCGAAGAGGCCATCACGCTGCTGGCCGATCTCGATGCCGGCGCCACCGGCAGCATGACCGGCGGCGCGTATCCCGACGGCATCCGGCCGATCATCGAGGCGCACGCCAAAGGACAACACGATCTCGCCTTCGATCTGTATCAACGCTGGCTGCCGCTCATCAATCACGAGAACCGGCAGGCCGGCATCCTGGCCGCAAAGGCGCTGATGAAGGAAGGCGGCGTGATTGCCTGCGAGGCATCGCGCCATCCGCTGCCCGCAATGCACCCGGACACGCGCCGGGGCCTGATCGACATTGCCCGGCGGCTCGACCCGCTGGTCTTGCGCTGGGGCCGATAACCATGCACGGCAACTCCACCCCTGTTTCGATCGGCATCGTCGGCGTTGGCAAAATCGCGCGTGACCAGCATCTGCCTGCGCTTGCCGCGCAGCCGGGCTTTACGCTTGCGGCCTGCGCCAGCCCGCATTCGCGCGTTGAGGGCCTGCCGCATTACACGACGCTCGAGGCCATGCTGGCAGACGAACGCGCGCTGCAGGCAGTGTCGCTGTGCACGCCGCCGCAGGTGCGGTTTGCCCAGGCCCGGGCGGCACTCGCCGCCGGCAAGCACGTCATGCTGGAGAAGCCTCCCGGCGCCAGCGTGTCGGAAGTGGCGATCCTCGCTGATCTGGCGCGGCAGAACCGCCGCACCTTGTTCGCCTCCTGGCATTCACGCCACGCGCCCGGTGTCGAGGCCGCTCGGGAGTGGCTGGCAAGCCGCGCCATCGTCTCGGTCGACGTGCAATGGAAAGAAGACGTGCGCCGCTGGCACCCGAACCAGGCATGGATTTGGGAACCCGGCGGCCTGGGCGTCTTCGACCCGGGCATCAACGCGCTGTCGATCCTGACCCGCGTACTGCCTCATGCGTTCTTTCTGACGTCCGCCGACCTGTGGGTGCCCGCCAATCAGCAGACGCCGATTGCAGCACACCTCGCATTCACCGATGAACGCGGCACGGCCATCGCGGCGGAATTCGACTGGCGCCATGACGCGGGCGAGCTATGGCAGATCGACGTGACCACGCGCGACGGCACCCTGCGGCTCGCCCAAGGCGGCAAGCAATTGACCATCGACGGCGCTGAGATCGACGTCGGCCCTGAACGCGAATACCCGAGCCTGTACACACGCTTTCTCGAACTGATCGCCAGTGGTGAAAGCGATGTGGATGTCCGCCCGCTTCAGCATGTCGCCGATGCCATGCTGCTCGGCCGCCGCCATCTGATCGATCCGTTCGTGCCGTGATGCACGGCCGACTTACGTAGTGCCATAAGAGCCATTCCAACGAGGAGACAACCATGCAACGCAAACTTCGCCGGCTGACCCTGTCCGCCCTGGCAGCCGCCCTTTGCCTGGCGCCGCTGGCCGCCAGCCTGCCCGCCCACGCCGACGAGCCGCTCAAGATCGGCTTCCTGGTCAAGATGCCGGAGCAGGCGTGGTTCATCAACGAGCAGAAAGCCGCCACCGAACTTGGCAAGAAGAACGGTTTTTCGGTGGTGAACATCGGTACGCCCGATGGTGAAAAGGTGCTGGCCGCCATCGACAACCTGGGCGCGCAAGGTGCCAAGGGCTTCGTCATCTGCGCACCGGACGTGCGCCTCGGGCCGGCCATCTCCGCACGCGCCAAGCACTACAACATGAAGTTCGTCACGGTGGACGATCAGCTCGTCGACTCGTCCGGCAAGCCGCTGGCCAACGTGCCGCACCTCGGCATGTCGGCCTTCAAGATCGGCAACCAGGTCGGCCAGGCCATCTCCGACGAGATGAAGCGCCGCGGCTGGAAGCCCGAGGAAGTGGGGGCGCTGCGCATCACCAACTACGAACTGCCGACCGCCAAGCTGCGCACCGACGGCGCCACGCAGACGCTGCTGGCCGGCGGCTTCAAGAAAGAGAACATCTTCGACGCGCCGCAAAAGACGACCGACGACGCTGGCGGCTTCAATGCGGCATCGCCGGTGCTGGCGCAGCATGCCAACATCAAGAAGTGGGTGATCTTCGCGCTCAATGAAGAGAGCGTGCTGGGCGGCGTGCGCGCCACCGAGCAACTGCACATCCCGGCAGCCGATGTGATCGGCGTCGGCATCAACGGTGCCGGCGAGGCGTTTGCCGAATTCCAGAAGAAGGAGCAGACGGGCTTCTTCGGCACGATTGCCGTCAGTTCGACCAACCACGGCAAGGACAGCGCTGCAAACCTCGTCGACTGGATCAAGACGGGCAAGCAACCGCCGGCCGATACGCAGACCACCGGCAAGCTGATGGTGCGCAGCAACTGGCAAGAAGTGCGCAAGGAACTGGGCATTTGAGAACCGGCTCACGATCCCACTGCGCGGCTCGCAGTTGACCTTGCGATGCTCGCCGTACCCATGTACGACTGCGCTTCTCAGGCCAGCCTCGGGCCGCTCGCTACGGATCGTGAACCGGTTCAGCGCCAAGGCCAGCGAAAAAAAGGCAATCGATGACAGTCCAATCACTTGAAGAGAGCGGCCCGCCGAACGCTTCCGCTGGCGCGTATCTGAAGCTCGACGGCATCACCGTGCGCTTTCCTGGCGTGCTCGCGCTCGACCACGTCTCGCTCGACATCCGCCGCGGCGAGGTGCACGGCCTGATGGGCGAAAACGGCGCGGGCAAGTCGACGCTGCTCAAGGTGCTGTCGGGCGTCAACCAGCCGGAGAACGGCACGCTGTCGCTCGACGGCGTGCCGCAGCAGTTCACGAACACGCGTGCAGCCATTGCGGCGGGCATCGCGATCATCTATCAGGAACTGCACCTCGTACCTGAACTGACGGTGGCGGAAAACCTGATGCTCGGTGCGCTGCCCAACCGCTTTGGCGTGCTCGACGAGAAGACGCTGATCGCCCGCGCGCTGCGCGAGCTCGAACGGCTGGGCGAGAAGCTCGATCCGGCGCAGCCCGTCAAGCATCTGTCGATCGGCCAGCGCCAGATGATCGAGATCGGCAAGGCGCTGATGCGCGACGCACGCGTGATCGCCTTTGACGAACCCACGAGTTCGCTCTCCTCGCGCGAGACGACGCAGTTGTTCCGCATCATTCGCGCGCTCAAGGCCGAGGGCCGCGCAGTCATCTACGTCACGCATCGCATGGAAGAGGTGTACGAACTGTGCGATCGCGTGACCGTGTTCCGCGACGGCCGGCACATCGACACGTTCAACGCCGGCGCGAACCTCGATCGCGAACGGCTCATCCGCTGCATGGTCGGCCGCTCGATCCAGGACGTGTACGGCTACAAGCCGCGCCCGCTCGGCGGCGTGAAGGTCGACGTGCGCGGACTGATGGGGCCCGGCTTGAGCGAACCCGCATCGTTCCGGGCGCATGCAGGCGAAATCGTCGGCTTCTTCGGGCTGGTGGGCGCAGGGCGCTCCGAGCTGATGAAGCTGCTCTACGGCGCGGTCAAACCCACAGCAGGCGAGATTCGCCTGAACGGCAAGCGCGTCCAGTTCAACTCGCCGCGCGATGCGGTCCGCGCGGGTGTCGCGCTCTGCCCGGAAGACCGCAAGCAGGAAGGCATCGTCGCCATCGCTTCGGTCTCGGACAACCTGAACATCAGTTGCCGGCGCCACTTCAGCCGCTTCAGCGTGCTCAACAACCGGCAGGAAGCGCGGACCACCCAGTCGTTCATCGACAAGCTCGCCATCAAGACGCGCAACGGCGAAACGCCCATCGGCAAGCTGTCGGGCGGCAATCAGCAGAAGGTGATTCTCTCGCGCTGGCTGGCCGAGGACATCGACGTCTTCCTGATGGACGAGCCCACGCGCGGCATCGACGTCGGCGCCCGCAGCGAAATCTACAGCCTGCTCTACGGCCTTGCCGAGGCGGGGCGCACCGTCATCGTCGTGTCGAGCGACCTGGCGGAAGTCATCGGCGTGGCCGACCGCGTGCTCGTGATGAAGCAAGGCCGCATCGTCGGCGATCTGCCCAGAGAGCACGCCTCGCCCGACACCCTCATCAAACTCGCGCTGCCACGCTAGCGCGAATCACGCCTCATGGAAACCGACCCTATGCAAACGCCATCCACCGAATCCGTGCCGGGCGGCCCGCCGTTAGCCGCCTCCGGCATTCCAAGCCGCGCCGCCCTCACGTGGGAGCTGGTCAACCGATCGGGCATCGTCGTGGTGTTCCTCCTGCTGTTCACCGCGCTGGCGTTCACGGTGCCGGGCTTCGTCAGCAGTCGCAACATCCAGGGCCTGCTGCTCTCCGTCACCCTGATCGGCTCCATTTCCGTCACGATGATGTTCGTCCTCGCACTCGGCGAGGTGGACTTGTCCGTCGCCTCCATCGTCGCCTTCGCGGGCGTGGTGGCATCGACGCTCATCACCGCAACGCACAGCGTGGCGCTTGGTGTCGGAGCCGGCGTGCTGGCAGGCGGCCTGGTCGGGCTCGTCAACGGCGTGCTGGTGGCGCGCTACCAGATCAACTCGCTGATCGTCACGCTGGCCATGATGGAAGTCGTGCGCGGCCTCGCCTTCATCACCTCCAACGGCGACGCGGTCATGATTTCCGAAGAGAGCTTCTTCGACCTGGGCGGCGGATCCTTCCTCGGTATTTCATACCCGATCTGGAGCAACATCGTTGGTTTCGCACTGTTCGGCTTCCTGCTCAAGAAGACGGTGTTCGGTAAGAACGTCCTTGCCGTCGGCGGCAATGAAGAAGCCGCGCTGCTTGCCGGCCTGCCTGTCACACGCATCAAGATCGCCGTGTTCGTCCTGCAGGGCCTGGTGACGGGCTTTGCCGGCGTGATGCTGGCCTCGCGCATGAGTCTGGGCGATCCGAAAACGTCCGTCGGGCTTGAGCTGGGCGTGATCTCGGCCTGCGTGCTGGGCGGAGTGTCGCTCACGGGCGGGGTCGCAACCGTGTCCGGCGTGCTGGTCGGCGTTCTGATCATGGGGTCGGTGCAGAACGCAATGAGCCTGATGAACGTGCCGACGTTCTATCAGTACCTGATCCGCGGCGGCATTCTGCTGCTGGCGGTGTGGTTTGATCGGATTCGCCGCAACAAGCGGGCAAGCTGACACGCCACTCGGCTTTTACACGGCAACAAAAAAGCCCGCATGTGCGGGCTTTTCCATTCCAATGCCGATGATCGATGATCGGCGCCGGAGCACCTTCAAGCGAACGAATAGAACACGCGGAACTGAACCTTGCGCTCGGCCCAGAATTCGGCTGCGTCGCGGAAGACGTCCAACAGCACTTCACGCGCTTCCTTATCGAACTTGGGCTGGCACGGCAGACCCTCAAGCACGATCACAAAACCCGGTTGCGGGCCGGCCTTGTAGATCATGTCGGTCAGGCAGTCGGCCAAGGCATCGAAGTTCTTGCCGAAATGCTTCGGGAACAGAAACTCGCGCGCAATCACGTCGAGCACTTCACTCTTGGTCGTCGCCGCCGCGCAGTTGGCGTACAGGAAATGCTGGCCAAGGCTGGCCGCCGACTCGGCCAGATCCGCCACGCGGAACGCGCGGATCGACTGCACGATATTCGGACGCACCGTCTTGAACAGGTTCATGGCGTCTTCGCGACCTCCGTCGTCGTCCGTCTGAGTGTTGTCCTGCGTCATGATGTTCTGCGGTGCGCTTTGAGGCAACTTGGCCGCCCCCCCGACGCGTGCGCCCAGGGCTTGCATCCCGACCACACCGTCGTACAGATTTTGCGCCTTGTGCCACGCCTCGCGGGCCACGCGCTCATCGCGTGCGGTGAGCGAGTCGTCCAGCCCAAACATGTTGGTCGTCATCGCTGTATCCGTTGAAAACTGTTGTAGTGATCTTCCGTGTAGTAGCAGTCGTTGGCCGCTTGCTGATCGCCGCCGCAGATGATGCGTCGGGCGCCACGGTTGCGAGCCCCTCGCGTCTTCACGGTGTACTCGTGGTAATAGCCACGCCGTTGCGCAGGCAAACGCCGTTCATAGTTGCCGAACGTGGTGCCATCTTTCGCATAGGGGAACGGACCGCCCTGCTCGATCAGTGCCAGCGTGCGCTGCGCCTCATTGGGCAGGTCTGCCGCACGAATGGTTCCCACGGCGGCAGCCATGCCGGATGTGTCCCGAGCGACTGCATTGGCCGGCAAACCGGCCGCCACCGACAACGCAAGCGTTGCCGCCAGCGCGCCACGCGCCATCGCCTGAGATACGGAGCGGCCGATCCACGCCCCAAGTCGCTTTGTCATCAGCAGGCCCTAACGGGAGAATCGCGCCAGCCGGAGCCCGGCGCAGGTCACAAGCGCAGGTGGCCGCCCAATAGTGATCCGGACAGCCGGTTTGCAGCTGAAAGCGAAGCGGCTCAATGCGTGAGAGGCCTGGCAGGGAATGACAAGTCGGGCGACTGCCGAAGACTTGGGGAATCCTTCCGCCTGCAAAAACCTACCCATTGCGCGCACCAAATAAGGCAAACCGGCTAGACGTGTGTACGGAAAACCGCTTTTTCGAACCGTCTGGCCCTGTTCGGACCTCATGTGCTCAGAAGCACCCCTTCAGCCCGTAAGGGTACGCTCATCGATGGCAACAATCAACCGATGGTAAAAGTCTGAAGGGTTTTTCCACATCAGTATTGAGTTCTTTCGAATGTAAGCGCACGCACACTTACAGAGCAAAAAAAAGGAGCGCAGCATCGTGCGCTCCCTTTTTCTGGTGCAGTGGCGATCAGCGTTGCGCCTGTGCAGCAGCATCCACCACGGTCAGGGCCGTCATGTTGAGGATGCGTCGCACCGTAGCCGACGGCGTGAGGATATGCACCGGCTTCTTCGCGCCCAGCAGGATCGGGCCGATGGCGATGTTGTTGCCAGCCGCCGTCTTCAGCAGGTTGTAGGCGATGTTGGCAGCGTCGATGTTGGGCATGACCAACAGGTTCGCTTCGCCCTTCAGGGTCGAATCGGGCACCAGCGAGTCGCGGAGCTTTTCGTCGAGCGCCGCATCACCGTGCATCTCGCCATCCACCTCCAGGGTCGGCGCACGTTCGCGCAGAATGGCCAAAGTTTCACGCATCTTGACGGCGGAAGGCGCTTCCGAGGAGCCGAAGTTGGAGTGCGACATCAGCGCAACTTTCGGCTTGATGCCAAAGCGGCACAGTTCCTCGGCAGCCATGATGGTGATCTCGGCGAGCTGCTCCGCAGTCGGATCGACGTTGACGTGTGTGTCCGTGAGGAAGATCTGGCGCCCGGGCAGAACCAGGCCGTTCATGGCGGCGTACACGCAGTTCGTGCCGCCAATGACCTGGTCGATATAGCGCAGGTGGGCGGCGGTGTTGCTGACCGTGCCGCAAATCATGCCGTCGGCTTCGCCCTTGTGGATCATGACAGCGCCGATCAGCGTCGAACGGCGGCGCAATTCGAGCTTCGCGTATTGCGGCGTCACGCCCTTGCGCGCCATCAGCTTGTAGTACGTCTCCCAGTAGTCGCGGAAGCGCTGGTCGTGTTCAGGGTTCACCACGGTGAAATCCACGCCCTCGCGCAGGCGCAGGCCGAAACGCTCGATGCGATGGGCGATCACGCTCGGGCGGCCGATCAGGATCGGGCTGGCGAGCTTTTCGTCCACGACGATCTGCACGGCACGGAGGACGCGCTCTTCTTCACCCTCGGCAAAGACGATGCGCTTGTTCTCCATCGGCACCTTGCGGGCGGCCGAGAAGATCGGCTTCATCAGCGTGCCGGAGTGGTAGACGAACTGCTGCAGATGCTGGCGGTAGGCGTCCATGTCTTCGATCGGACGCTGCGCCACGCCCGAGAGCATGGCCGCTTGCGCCACGGCCGGCGCGATCTTGACGATCAGGCGCGGGTCGAAGGGCTTCGGAATCAGGTATTCGGGGCCGAACGACAGATCCTGGATGCCGTAGGCGGAAGCCACGATGTCGCTTTGCTCCTGGCGGGCCAGTTCTGCCACCGCGTGCACGGCGGCAACTTCCATCTCACGCGTGATGGTGGTCGCGCCCACGTCCAGCGCCCCGCGGAAGATGAACGGGAAGCACAGGACGTTGTTGACCTGGTTCGGGTAGTCCGTGCGGCCGGTGCCCATGATGACGTCGGGGCGCACTTCCTTGGCCAGCTCCGGCAGGATTTCCGGGTTCGGGTTGGCCAGCGCGAAGATGATCGGCTTGTCGGCCATGCGCTTGACCATGTCCTGCTTAAGCACGCCGGCGGCGGACAGCCCCAGGAAAATGTCGGCGCCGTCGATGACTTCGGCCAGCGTACGCAGATCGGTCTTCTGTGCGAAGTGCGCCTTGTCCGGATCCATCAGTTCGGTACGGCCTTCGTAGACAACGCCCGCCAGGTCCGTCACCCAGATGTTTTCGCGCGGCAGGCCCAGATCGACCAGCAGGTCGAGGCAGGCCAGCGCCGCAGCGCCCGCGCCCGATGCCACCAGCTTGACCTTCTTGATGTCCTTGCCGACGACCTTCAGTGCGTTTGTGATGCCTGCGCCCACGACGATGGCGGTGCCGTGCTGGTCATCGTGGAAGACGGGAATCTTCATGCGCTTGCGCAGTTCGCGCTCGACGAAGAAGCACTCCGGCGCCTTGATGTCTTCCAGGTTGATGCCGCCGAAGGTCGGCTCCAGCGAGGCGATGATATCGACCAGCTTCTGGGGGTCTTTTTCGTTGATCTCGATGTCAAACACATCGATACCGGCAAATTTCTTGAAGAGGCCTGCCTTGCCTTCCATGACCGGCTTCGAGGCTTCCGGGCCGATGTCGCCAAGGCCGAGCACCGCCGTGCCGTTGGTCACCACGCCGACGAGGTTGCCGCGTGCGGTGTAGCGGAACGAGTTCGCAACGTCTTCGACGATCTCTTCGCAGGCGGCGGCAACGCCGGGCGAATACGCCAGGGCCAAGTCGCGCTGGTTCGACAGCGGCTTGGTCGGCGTGACGGAAATCTTGCCCGGGGTCGGAAACTCGTGGTACTCCAGCGCGGCCTTGCGCAAGGCGGCGCGCTGCTGCGCCTTGAGTTCTTCATCCGTGCGGGCGGGCTGCTGAGGCTGGGAATCCACCGTGGTCATGGGTCTCTCGTATCGGGTGGCCAGCGCGCACGCCGGCCGTCGCATCTAGCGGGCCACCGGGATACCCTCACGAGCGCCACGGGAATACGGTCCGCCTCCTTGGGCCCGTCATTTTATATAGTGAAAAGCGATCTCACAACGGGATTTTGGGTGGGAGTGCCATGCGCATTCGCTACAATATTCCACCGTCCTGTCACGGCACCATCGGGCTTGCCCCATATTCTTCCATCGCCGCTGCCGTGTCTAAACCCGTCCACCCCTCCAACTTCGGCGATCCGGCGGACAATCTGTCCGAATTTGGTCTGATCCGCCGTTATTTCACGCGGCCGACCTCGAAAGCGACGTTGGGCGTGGGCGACGACTGCGCCCTGCTTGCGCCGCGCCCGGGGCACGAATTGGCGATCTCCACCGACATGCTGGTCGCCGGCCGTCACTTCTTTCCACATGCGGAGCCGCGCGCACTTGGCCATAAGGCGCTCGCTGTCAACCTCTCTGACCTGGCAGCGATGGGCGCCGAGCCCCGCGCCTTTACGCTCGCCGTGGCATTGCCCCAGGCCGATGCGGCGTGGCTCAAACCGTTTTCCGAAGGCTTGCTCGCCTTGGCCGATGCGTTTCGCTGCGAACTGATCGGCGGCGACACTACACGGGGGCCGCTCACCCTCAGCCTGACCGTCTTCGGCGACGTTCCCGCCGCTGCGGCACTACGTCGCGACGCCGCCCGCCCTGGCGATGACATCTGGGTCTCGGGCTCCGTAGGCGACGCACGACTCGCGCTGGGCGCCTTGCGCGACGAGTGGCCGCTGACGCCCCAGGCGCTCGCTCAGGTGCAGCCGCGCATGGACATGCCCTCGCCGCGCATCACGCTCGGCCTGGCATTGCGCGGTATCGCCCGGGCAGCACTTGACGTATCTGACGGCTTGTTGGGCGATCTTGGCCACATCCTCGCGCAATCCCGCGTGGGAGCGACGATCGTGGTGGACGATGTTCCGCGCTCGGCGACACTGGCGGCGCAGTCGCCGGCGCTTCAGCTGCAATGCACGCTGGCCGGCGGCGACGACTACGAACTTTGCTTCACTGCGCCTGCCGATGCGCGCGACGCTGTGATCGCCGCCGGCAAGCGTGCGGGTGTGGCCGTGACGCGCATCGGCCGCATCGACGGCGAAACCGGCTTGCGACTCATCGATGCCAAAGGCGCGCCGGTTATCTTCACGCACGGCAGCTTCGACCATTTTTCTTCCGCCTCATGATGTCTTCCGCTCCCTTCCCGCCATCCAATCCGCCGGGCCAGCCTGACACTGTTGTGCTCGAAGCGGGCCAGACCGTACAGGTACGCCGCCCCACGGCACGCTTCATGTTCGGCCATCCGGCGCGCATCCTCGCGCTCGGCTTCGGCTCGGGCCTCTCTCCCATCCTGCCGGGCACGGTCGGCACCCTGTACGCGTGGCTGATCTACGTTGTGTTTGCTCGGTGGATCTCAGGGCCGACTTGGCTGCTGATCGCGGCGGTGGGTTTCGTGATCGGTATCTGGGCATGTGCCCGCACCGCGCGCGATCTGGGCGTGGCAGACCACGGCGCCATGGTGTGGGACGAAATGGTGGCGTTTTGGATCGTGCTGGCGTTTGTCACGCCCACCACGCTGGGCGGGCAATTCGCCGCTTTCCTCTGGTTCCGCTTCTTCGACATGGTCAAGCCGGCGCCCATTCGCTACTACGACCGCTCGCTCAAAGGCTTTGGCGTGCGCGGCGGCTACGGCGTGATGGTCGATGACATCCTGGCGGCGTTCTACACGCTGCTGGTGTTCGCGCTGTGGCGCTCGCTTTGACGTTTGACGACCGAAGCTCCAAAGGTATCGCAATGGCTGAATCCCGCGCCCTGGCCCAACTGGCCGAACTTGTCGCTGACACGCTGCACAAGCGCAGCCTGATGATGGCGTCCGCTGAATCGTGCACAGGCGGGTTGGTGTCCGCCGCCATTACCGACGTATCGGGGTCGTCCGCGTGGTTTGAACGGGGCTTCGTCGTCTATTCCAACGAAGCGAAATCGCAGATGTTGGGCGTGCCGGCGGCGCTGATCCGCGAACATGGGGCCGTGAGCGAACCGGTGGCGCACGCCATGGCCGAAGGCGCGGTGCTCAACAGCCGCGCGCAGGTGGCGGTGGCGATTACTGGCGTCGCGGGCCCGACCGGTGGCACGCCCGACAAGCCCGTCGGCATGGTCTGCTTTGGCTGGAGCAACCGCCTGCAAACCCGCGTGGAAACGCGCCACTTCAAGGGCGACCGCAAGCAGGTCCGCCTGCAGGCCGCCGAGCACGCACTGCGCGGCCTGCTCGACTTCCTCGACTCGGCGGAGTCCTGATCTAGATTTCGCTGGGATGATCCGGCCGGCGACGATCTCCGTGATCGTGTTCCGGCTGGTGTTCGTGGTCGTGCTCGTGGCGACGGTCGCGATCATGATCGCGCCGCGTCGTCTCGTGCTGGTGGGTGTCGTCGCGCTCTTTCTCGAGCTTGCGGTCCGGGTCCTTACCCGTCTCTTCCCGATGCGTGCCGGCGGCGGGGCGGTGCGGTTGCGTGGTCATGGCGTCCTCGCTCTCGCCGCAACCGGACCGACAGCGCCGATCAGTTGCGGAACTGGTTGATCTGGTTGCGCGTGGTCTCGGCCACGCGGCGGGCCGCATCAGCGAAATCACTGTCGGTGCTGGCGTAGAGAATCGCCCGCGACGAGTTGATCATCATGCCCGTGCCGTCAGCCGTGCGGCCGGCGCGCACCGTGGCTTCGATGTCGCCGCCCTGGGCGCCAACGCCCGGAATCAGCAGCGGCATGTCGCCGACGATCTCCCGCACCTTGGCAATCTCTTCGGGGAACGTTGCGCCCACCACCAGGCCCATCTGGCCGCTCGTGTTCCATACGTCGCGCGCACGTTCCGCCACGACCTGGTAGACGGGGCGGCCGTCGGTTTCCAGGAACTGCACATCGCTGCCGCCAGCGTTGGAGGTGCGGCACAGCACAATCACGCCCTTGTCGGCATGCGCCAGATACGGCTGCATCGAGTCGAAACCCATGTAAGGGCTGACGGTGATGGCATCAGCCTGGTAGCGCTCGAAGGCTTCCTTGGCGTAGTGCTCGGCGGTGGAGCCGATATCGCCGCGCTTGGCATCAAGAATGACGGGGATGCCCGGATAGGCTTCGTGGATGTAGCTGATGAGTTGCTCGAGCTGATCTTCGGCGCGCTGCGAGGCGAAGTAGGCGATCTGCGGCTTGAAGGCGCAGACCAGATCGGCGGTGGCGTCCACAATGGCGCGGCAGAACGAGAAGATTGCTCCGCCCGTGCCGGTCAGCGATGCCGGCAGGCGTGCCGGGTCAGGATCGAGGCCAACGCACAGCAGGGAGTTGTTGCGTTGCCAGGCGGCAGCGAGTTGTTCGGTAAATCGCATGGTGTCGGGAATGTGAGGGCGGCCGGATGGCCGCATGAGTTGCCTGCATTTTACCCGTCGGGCGGCCCGGTGGCGGCATCTTCCAGACGTGGCGTCGGCCCCACGCGTGCGCGCCGAGCCACCGTTTGTGGCTGAACCCGTCGCTTCTTTAGGCTACACTCGGCGCGATTTTTCGCTGCCCGTTCAACGCCTGCTTCAAGGAAACACCCCATGATCAACCTGTTCGTCGTGCAAAAAGGCCGTCTCGCGCAGGAACAGGTCGAAGAACGCAGCGAACTGCTGCAGCACAAGCCGATCTGGATCGACGTGATCGACCCCGACGACGAAGAACTGGCGTGGATCAAGGAAGCCTATGGCGTGGTCCTTCCGGAGCTGGAGCAATTAGGGGACCTGGAAGCATCCGCCCGCTACTTTGAAGGCGAAGACGGCCACATCCACATCCGCACCGATTTCCTGCTCGACGAAGAAACGACCTCCCGCAACGTGCGCGTGGCCTTCGTGCTGACCAAGGATGTGCTCTTCTCCATCCACGACGAAGATCTCCCCGCGTTCCGGCTGGTGCGCATGCGTGCGCGGCTGCGCCCGGGCTCGGTGCGCAACGCCAAGGATGTGCTGATGGATCTGTACGCCACCGACGCAGAATACTCAGCGGACTCCATCGAAGAAGTCTACGAACGCCTCGAAGATGCCAGCAAACGCGTGCTGGCCGATGAGGTGACCGATGCCGCCGCGGCCGATGTGCTGGAGATCATCGCCCGCGTGGAAGACTTGAACGGCCGGATCCGCCGCAACGTGATGGATACGCGCCGCGCGGTGTCCTTCCTGTTGCGCAGCCAGTTGCTCTCGGCCGACCAGCAGGACGAAGCGCGCCAGGTGCTGCGCGACATCGATTCCATCGAGAACCACACCGCGTTCCTGTCGGACAAGGTCAACTTCCTGATGGATGCCACGGTCGGCTTCATCAACATCAACCAGAACAAAATCATCAAGCTGTTCTCGGTGGTGTCGGTGGCGCTGATGCCGCCCACGCTGATCGCCTCGATCTACGGCATGAACTTCAAGGTGATGCCGGAGCTGGACTGGGCTGAAGGCTACCCCTATGCGATCGGTCTGATGATCGTGTCGGCGGCCATTCCGCTCATCTATTTCCGTCGCAAGGGCTGGTTGAACTGAGCGTCAGTCGGGAAGCGTCGCCGAGCCCATCCGGTTGGCGATGATGGTTGCCTTGCGCGTGAAGTTCACGTGCACGTTGGCGCAATAGCTCTTCTTGTCGAAGCACTTCGGTGCGGGCAGCGCCGCAGCCAGGCGCGCAGCCTGGCCTACCGTAAGTTGCGAGGCCGGGCGTTTGAAGTAATGCTGCGCCGCCGCTTCCGCGCCGAACACGCCCTCGCCCCATTCCACCGAGTTCAGATAGATCTCGAGAATGCGCTCCTTGTCGAGCCAGAACTCGAGCATCCACGTGATGACCAGCTCTTCGCCCTTGCGCAGGTAGTGGCGTTCGCCCGAGAGGAACAGGTTCTTGGCCAACTGCTGCGTGATGGTCGAACCGCCCGCGACCACGTGGCCGCGCCGCTTGTTCTTCTCCCACGCATCGAGCATGGCGTCGACCTCCCAGCCGCTGTGCGAGACGAAATCGGCGTCTTCGCTGGCGATGACCGCGCGTTTGAGGTTGCGCGAGATCTGGTCGTAATTGACCCAGCGGTGGTCGACCTTGCAGGTGAAGACATTGGCGCCGCACAGGCGCATGCGCTCGGCGCGCATGAAGCTGGTGGACGACGGATCGAACACCTGCCAGCTCGCGATCGCAGCGAAGAAATACAGGTTGAGTGCGATCACGCCCGCAACGAAGCAGCCGATCACGTAGCCGAACCAACGCATCATCGCAGGGCTGCGCTCCAGGTTCAGCGAGGCGCGCGCGCCGCGACCGCAGCTTCGCCCTGCAGCCCTTCGCGCATGGCGAGCAGCACCGGAGCGGTGTCCGGGCGCACGTCGCGCCAGACGAAGAACGATTCCGCCGCCTGCTCCACCAGCATGCCCAGACCGTCCCATGCGCGGGCGCCGTTGCGCCGGGCGAACTCCATGAACACCGTCGGGCGCGGGCCGTACATCATGTCGTAGGCCAGCGCGTTGGGGCCGAACACGGTGGTCGGAATCGGCGGGACTTCGGCCTGCAGGCTGCTCGCCGTAGCGTTGATGATGACGTCGAACACGTCGTCTGCCGCAAGCTCGTCATAGCCGCCGCCCACGAGTTCGACCTCGTGCAGCTTGGCCGAAACCTCGAAGCGGTCAACCAGCTTGTTGGCCCGATCGGCCGTGCGGTTGGCAATGAACACGCGCGCGGGCTTGTGTTCGAGCAGCGGCAGTAGCACGCCACGCGCCGCGCCGCCCGCGCCCAACAGCAGCACGCGTTCGCCTTCAAACGAGTTGCCGATGTTGTGGGTGATGTCGCGCATCAGGCCGACGCCGTCGGTGTTGTCGCCAAAAATCTCTTCGCCATCGAACTTCAGCGTGTTGACCGCGCCGGCCGATTCCGCCCGCAGCGACAACGACGTCGACATGGCATATGCATCGAGCTTGAACGGCACGGTCACGTTGAGCCCGCGCCCGCCTTCGCGCACGAAGGTCATCACGGTTTCGTCAAACGCGATCAGCTCGGCGTAGATGCGGTCGTAGCGGATGAGCTGCCCCGTCTGCTGCGCAAACGCGGCGTGGATGATGGGCGACTTGCTGTGCGCGATCGGGTTGCCGATCACGCCATAACGATCTGTGGGCGGGGCGCTCGCAGCGGCGAGGATGGCCTCTTGAAACGACGACGGCATGGACGACGAAATCAGCGGGTCTGCAGGTGGGTTTCCAGGCCTGCGCGGGTGAACTTGAACGTGGCAACCACATCCTGGATGTCGACGCGCTTGCGCATCTCGGCCGGGAAGGCGCCAAACGGTGAAGACGATCGCACGATGGCTACAGCCTGGCGATCGAGTGCGGGGTTGCCCGAGCTTTTGGCGATCTCGATGCCTTCGATCTTGTAACCGTCCTGGTTGTAGCCGAGCTGGCCTTCGCGGTTGATGCTGATCACGACGATCAACTCGCCGTACAGCGGGCGGCCATTCTGGCTGGGGAAGTTGGCGGTGCCGCGCGCTTCGATCTTGCGGCGCACGGCATCGTAGTAGCGGGCGTAATCGACCTGGCGTGCGCTGGCGGCCGTCAGCACATTGCGGCGCGGGCGCTTGGCGTAGTTCTCAAGGTTGCGATCGATCTCGGCCTGCAGGCGAGCGATTTCGTCTTGCGTGGTGCGATCGTCGGTGCCGTTGGTGGGCGACGGCTGCGGACGCTCGCCCGGCTTGACTTGGCGATCGTTGACCAGCGGTGCGCGCTCGGTCGATTGCGTCAGCAGGCGGCGCTGCTCTTGCTCGAGATACTCGACGCGACGCTGTGTGAGCTTGATGGCATCGCCAGTCTGCTCATTGGTGTCGGCGGGCAGCGGCGTGGTGGCGCGCTGTTGGTCGTATTCGCCGCCACCGTTCAGGTTGACCTGGGCGACGGCCGTCGCCTTCGAAGGGGCCGTCGATGACTTGGCGTTGACCAGCACCACATCGAGGCCCGGATCTTCGCGCTTGATATCGAACGCCTCCGGAGCCACGACGCGTACGAACAAGAGCAGAACATGCACGGCCAGCGACACGACCAGTGCCTTGGTGAGCGTGCTGCTGCCGGACCAGTCCGGACGGTTTGCGAGGGCGGCCATGGGGTATTCCTGGTCGGTGCGCGAAGAATGAAGGTCAGACTGCGATTGTAGTTAGGCGGCGGCGGGCGTTCCACCGCTCTCGCCGTCCTGCGGCGGCGGCGCCACAGCAGCGTCGGCTTCTGCACGAGCCTCTTCCCCATCGGCGGCGGGTTGTGGTTCAGCCGGCACCTCAGCTTCTGTCTCTGCCTCGGCCAGTTCTGCTTCAATGGCTTCGGCTTCAGCTTGGGCGTCCGCAGCCGGGGCGAGAATCTCGACCACGCGGCACGACACTTCCAGGCTGATCTCATCGGTCTCCAGGATATCGAGCACGACATGCGTGCCGCGCGCCGTTTGCGCCAGCTCGGGCACCTTCGTCACCAGCGGAATGTCGGCGAAACGCACGGCGCCTTCCTTGAGCACCACGGCCTGCATGCGCGTGCGGTTCTCCTGCTTGAGCCAGCGCAGGCACCAGTAGCGCTCCATGGTCGACTGGTGGTCGGCGTAGGCGGCGTAAGTGGCTTCGAAGTCGGCCACGGCGGCCAGCAGGTCGGCATCTTTGGGCTTGAACGGCGCGATCAGCTTGGCCGTCACGCCGTGCTGCGCCACCGCTGCGATCTGCCACTGGTTGACCAGATCGACATAGCGACGCAGCGGCGAGGTACTCCACGCGTACTGCGCCACGCCCAGACCTTCGTGCGGCGCCGGATACGTCTGCATGCGCGTGCGGTGCATGCCCCACGCCTTCTGCGTGCGGTAGATGCCGGGCACACCGGCGTCAGCCAGCATGCGGCCCCACGTGCTGTTGGCCAGGATCATCAGCTCGGCCACGATCTTGTCCAGCGGCGAGCCGCGTTTGCGCTGTTCGATCCGCACGCGCTCGCCACCGCCTTCCGCCTCGGGAATCGGGTCGATGTAGAACGAATAATCACCCTTCTGCGCGCCCTCGGGCTTCAGGCCGCTGGCGATGCGGGCCTGCTGGCGGCCGTCATACAACGCGCACACAAACGGCCACAGCACCGCCAGTTCAGCCTTGAACGGGTAGTCGCCCGAGCCATCGGCGAGCGCGTCGGCGGTGATCACGTCGTCGAGCAGGTTGTGGCGCAGGTTGGCCGCCACGGTCACCGATTCGCAGCGCGTCTCACTGGCGGTGACCGCCCATGTGGCGCGGTCGACCGTCACATACAGCGAGAGCGCCGGGCACGCGCGCCCTTCCTGCAGCGTGTAACGATCGACCACCGACTCCGGCAGCATCGTGATCTTGTCGCCGGGGAAATACACGGTCGACAAACGCTGGCGCGCAATCACGTCCAGCGGGTCGCCACGCTGGATGCCGAAGCCCGGCGCGGCAATATGGATGCCGATGCGCACGGTGGCGTCATCAATGGGCGTGACGGAGATGGCGTCGTCGATTTCCGTGGTGGTCACGTCGTCGATCGAGAAGGCGCGCACGTCGGCGGCCGGCAGCTCCATCGCCGGTTCCGGCACGGTCACGTCCGGGAAGCCGGTGCCCTTCGGGAAACATTCCGAGAGGAAGCGGGCCTCGTGCAGCGCGCGGGCGTTGGCGATGCCGCCGACCGCCACCATCAGGCGCATCGGCGACAGGCCCAGCGCGGTGCACGCGGCATCGAGCGCCTTGTATTCGAGGCTGTTTTTGTCCGGCTTGAACAGCAGTTGCAGCGTCTTTCCGCGGAAGGCCTCCGGCAGGCGCATCGCCTTCAGCTCGGCTTCGTACTCGGCCTGCAGGGCGGCTTGCTGCTTCTTGCGCTCCAACCCTGCAAGCGCGGCCTTCAGCTGATCTTCGGGCGCGCGCTGATAGCGGCCGCGGCCCTTGCGGCGGAAGTAGATCGGTGAGCCGTGCAGCGCGATGGCCAGCGCGGCCTGCTGCGTGGCATTGGCGCCGGCGCCGAAATACTCACCGGCCAAGTCGGTAAAGCCGAATTCTTCGGCCGACGCGCATTCCCAGAGGAAATCCAGGTCGATCTCCGCCGACAGCGCCTGGGCGGCCTGCGACAACTCGCCGGCGGACGGCTGCGCGAATTGCAGCAACACGTCGCGCGACTTGACCTTGGTGCGCTTGGCGCTCGGCAACTCGACCTGATAGGCCTCGCCTTGTTGGGACAAGACGGTGCCCGCGCGGATCTCGCCGCCTTCTTCAAACAGCAACTGCATGGATTTGTATGGATTGCGGCACTCGCACGAGCGAGCGTCACTTTGAATGAGGTGGAATGGCCGCGCCGCCCGACGTTACAACGTCACGCGCGGCGATCAAAAGTTGGGGGCGATGATACCGCACTGGCCCGCCGCCCGGCCCGCGAAAATACGCTTACCGCGGCGGATGGAAACCCGCCAGCGCGGGCAGGAAAACCTCCGTCACGAGCATGGCGCTTGCCCCGCGCCGGAACACTGACCGGCGGGCCGGCAGCCGTGATGTGCCGGCGACAGGCGCATCGCCCAGCGCGTCGTGCGCGCGGCGCACCAGCGGGTGGCGCGCGTCCAGCAAGGCGAATTCGAAGTCCCCGCGCTGCACACGCGGATCGGCAAACAGAGAATGCCCCAGCGGCTGCGTCCCAAGCGCTTTCAGGAACGGCCAGTCGAGCGCCACGCTGCGCGGATGGACGATGGTGTGGGCATACACCACGGGAATCTCGTCGCAAATCAGCAAAACTTCGCGGACGAGCGTCTTTGCGGCACGCGACATGCCAAGGCAACGCCACTCGTCTCGTAGCGGCATCGCGCGCTCCTGGCCGAGCAATTGGACGCGAAAGCGCGACGATGCCGCACGAAGACGTGCTGTCAGCGAGTCTGCACCCAGGGCCCAACGTGCCCAATGCCGGTCATAAACGACAGCCGGGGGCAGCGCGCTGCGCCACAGGCTGCGCGGATACGACGGTGAATCGGTCATGCCGCGCCGAAGGGATGTGCGGCCAGCAACTGAGCAGGAATACCGCAAAAGACGAGCACTTCGTCCATGTACTGCGCAAAATCGCTGATGCCATGGTCGCTGCCGTCGATGACGCGCGTGGCCGCCCCCGGGAAATGAGCGAGCATTTCGCGGTAGTCGAGCACCTCGTCACCCGTCGTTGCGAGCAGGTAATAACGCTCGGGCTGCGTGATAGCAGGCACGGCGAGCGCGCGCAGCTCGTCCAGATGGTGCGGCTCGACGCGGATCGTGCCGCCGCCATGCCACAGCGGCTGTTCCCCGACATATTTGGCGAGATCCCGCTCCGGCCGGGTGGCCGGATTGAGCATCGCCGCGCGGAGCCCGTGGCGCTCCGCCAGCCAGGTCGCATAAAAGCCTCCTAGCGAGGAGCCAATGAGCACCGGTTGCGCGCCGTCACGCCCGCTCAACGCGGCAATCAGCGCCTCGGTTTCCGCCATCGCCTCGCGCGGCGAGACGGGCAATGCCGGGCAGACGTACCGGTCCGCCAGCCCGACCGAAGCCATCCGCTTGCCCAGCAACTGCGCCTTGAACGAGCGCGGCGACGAACGGAATCCGTGCAGATAGACGATGGATGCCGGCATATCGACTCAGTTCGCCGCGTTTGCCTGTTCTGCGAGTGCGTCGAGCAGCTTCTGATGAACGCCCCCGAAGCCGCCATTGCTCATGACCAGCACATGGTCGCCCGGGCCGGCCGCAGCGGTGACAGCGCCCACCAAAGCCGTCAGGTCTGAGAACGTGTTTGCACGCGCGCCCAAAGGCGCCAACGCGCCAGCCAAGTCCCAGCCGATGGCGTCGCGGCCGCTGGCGGCGCCGTAAGCGAAGACTTGATCCGCGCCGGACAGGCTCTCAGGAAGCGCTTGCTTCATCACACCGAGCTTCATGGTGTTGGAACGCGGCTCCAGCACGGCCAGAATGCGGCCGTTGCCGACGCGACGGCGCAGGCCTTCGATCGTGGTGCGAATGGCCGTGGGGTGATGAGCGAAATCGTCGTAGACCGTGACGCCGTTGACCGTGCCGCGCACTTCCATCCGGCGTTTCACATTTTCGAAACGGGTCAGGCTTTCAATGGCTTGTGCGGCCGGCACACCGACGTGGCGTGCAGCGGCGATGGCGGCGACGGCGTTCATACGGTTGTGGTCGCCCTGCAGTGCCCAGCGGACGCGACCCTGCGCTTGCCCGTTAAACACAACGTCAAAGCTGTCGTCCTCGCCCAGATTGGCGATTTTCCAGCCCTCGCCGTCTTCTGCGCCGAACCGCTCGACTTCCGACCAGCATCCGCGCTCAAGTACGCGCGTGAGGCTGTCTTCGCGGCTATTGACGAGCAGCCGCCCTTGGCCGGGCACGGTACGCACCAGATGGTGGAATTGTGTTTCGATCGCGGCCAGATCCGGAAAGATGTCGGCGTGATCGAACTCCAGATTGTTCAAGATGGCCGTGCGAGGGCGGTAATGGACGAACTTGCTGCGCTTGTCAAAGAAGGCCGTGTCGTACTCGTCGGCCTCAATGACGAAGAAGTCGGATTCCGTCAGCCGCGCGGACAAGCCGAAGTTGCGCGGCACGCCACCGACCAGAAAGCCCGGGTTGTAGCCGGCGTCCTGCAGAATCCACGCGAGCATCGACGTGGTGGTCGTCTTGCCGTGCGTGCCGGCGACGGCAAGCACCCATTTCTGGCGCAGTACGTTGTCGCCCAGCCATTGCGGGCCGGAAATGTAAGGCAGATTGCGATCCAGGATGGCTTCCATCAACGGATTGCCACGGGAGATCACGTTGCCGACCACGTAAAGATCGGCGCCGATGGACAGCTGTTCCGGGTCGAATCCTTCAATCAGTTCGATGCCCTGAGCCTCAAGCTGGGCGCTCATCGGCGGGTAGACGTTGGCGTCGCAGCCAGTGACGCGGTGACCGGCCTGACGGGCGATCAGGGCAATCCCGCCCATGAAGGTGCCGCAGATTCCAAGGATGTGGATATGCATGGGTGCCATCTCAACTTCGTAGCGCCGCATTGTACCTGCGGCTTCAGGCGGGTCCGCGCGCTTCAGTAAAATAGAGCCATGTCCAAACGCCCCACCCTCGACCCCGCCCGCGTGCGGGAGGAAATCGCCATCACCGCGGCGCGCATGATCGCGGAAGACGGCGCCGACTACGCCACCGCCAAGCGCAAGGCGGCCCGCCAAGTGCTCGGCACGGAATCGCGCACGCCCGGCGAATGGCTACCGGACAACGAACAGGTCGAAACGGAAGTCCGCGAATACCAGGCGCTGTTCCAGGCAGAATCGCAGCCGCGCGTGCTGGCGTTGCTGCGCCGTATCGCCCTGCTGCTGATGGAAGGGCTGGCAGTCCATAACCCGTACCTTGCTGGCGCGGTCTTTAACGGCACCGCCAGCGAGCATTCCGACATCCACCTGCAAGTCTTCTGCGACAGCCCGAAGGATGTGGCGATCTTCCTGCTCAATGCGGGCGTGGATTTCGATACAACAGAGAGCGCTCACTTCGCCGGCCGCGACGAGGTGGAAACGCTCAGCTTCCTGTGGCGCGGCCAGTGGCCGGCCGGGCCCGAATCCCGCGACCTGGCGCGTGAGCTGCGCGCTGAAACGGGCACGCCGGTCGGCGTCCATATCGCCCTATATGACATGAACGATGTGCGCGGCGCGCGCCGCGCGGACGCCACCGGCAAGACCCAACGCGGCGACGCGGCGGCGGTGCGTGCCCTCCTGTCGCAGGGGTGATCCGCCGACAGGAGTACAATCCCGCACGCTCCGCCTCTGTCTATATAGAGAGACCACCGCAGAACCATGTCGCGCCGTACCACTTTGACCGCTTTGTTGATCGCAGGCCTCGTTGCCGCGGCCGCGGGCGTCTATTTCGGACATCGCGCTACCGCGCCCAAGACGCCAGCCGACAATGCCGTCGCCGCGTTCTACGGCAGCAAGCTCTCGGACGCCAATGGCGCGCCGCTGGATCTGGCAGCGTTTCGCGGCCAGCCGGTAGTGATCAATTTCTGGGCACCGTGGTGCGGTCCTTGTGTGGAGGAAATGCCGGAACTGTCCGCGCTGGCACAGGAACAGAAGTCCAAGGCGAAGTTCGTCGGCATCGGCATTGACTCAGCCGCCAATATCCAGACGTTCCTGAGTAAGGTTCACGTCACATACCCCGTCGCCGTGGCGGGTTTTGGCGGGACGGAACTGGGCCGGCAATTCGGCAACGAGGTGGGCGGACTTCCGTTTACTGTGATCCTTAACTCACAAGGCGAAATCACTTTCCGGAAGATGGGCCGGGTGCATGCCGACGAACTGCGAGAAGCCCTGCAGCGCACGTGAATATGGAAAAACGTCATATGACGTTCATGTGCACGTAACTCCCCTTCTTCTTCGGCAAAAGCGTAGAGCTGACGCACAAGATCGGTGAAAACACCGATTTGTTGAGAGTTTTTCAGCAAAAACTAGACAAAGCATTCTAAGTTGCTGTAAATTGCGCCCAACTTCGCTCAACCGGTCCAAACCGTGGCTGATAAACCCATCGCCAAAGCGCTTCGCAACGTGCTCGTCCTGCACGGCCCGAACCTCAATTTGCTGGGGACGCGCGAGCCGGAAGTCTACGGTGCAACCACGCTCGCCGACATCAATGCTGCCTTGGTTGAACGCGCCACTGCGCGCGGTGTGACGCTGGCGCATTTCCAGTCGAACCATGAGGGCGCGCTGGTGGACCGCATCCACGCTGCCAAGAGCGAAGGCGTTGAATTCATCATCATCAATCCGGCCGCCTACACGCACACCAGCGTGGCGCTGCGCGATGCGCTGGCCGGCGTGGTGATCCCGTATATCGAAGTCCATCTGTCCAACGTGCATCGTCGTGAGCCGTTCCGCCACCATTCATATCTGGCGGACCAAGCGGTGGGCGTGATTTGCGGACTGGGCTGGCGCGGCTATCTGGCGGCGCTGGATTTCGCAATCGATCAACACGGCGGCTGATCAGCCGTCTACTTCCTTTTATTTCAACCACTTAACCAACGCAACGACGCCAGCGCCTGGAGCGCCTTTGACCGATGCGCTGAAGAGCCATTCGCGCGCATCGACCGCCCAGACCGCCGACGCTGCAGGAGAACGTTCATGGATTTGCGCAAGCTGAAAACGCTGATCGACCTGGTGGCCGAATCGGGCATTTCGGAACTCGAAGTGACCGAAGGCGAAGGCAAGGTCCGCATCGTCAAGTCGGCGCCGCAAGTGGTGGCCCCGATGCAATATGCGCCGATGCCGATGCAGGCAGCACCCGCTGTCGGCACACCGGCCGCAGCGGCTCCGGCAGCCGTCGGCGCCGAGGCTCCCGCCGCGGCCCTGCCGGCTGGCCACATCGTGACGTCGCCGATGGTGGGCACGTTCTATCGCTCGCCGTCGCCGGGCGCAGCGGAGTTCGTCAAGGTGGGCGACACCGTCAAGGAAGGCCAGACGATCTGCATCATCGAAGCGATGAAGCTGCTCAACGAGATCGAAGCGGACAAGGCCGGCGTGATCAAGGAAATCCTGATCGAAAACGGCCAGGCGGTGGAATACGGCCAGCCGCTGTTCGTGATCGGCTGATCCTCCGGCATCTGCCCCCTCATCGTGCGGCGCACAGCGTGCCGCATCCGAGCGCGAGCCGGCGCACCAGGGCTGCCACTGAGCGCAGCCCGGCCACAGCGCCCTCGCCTCTCCTTTTTGTAGCGAGAACACGATGTTCGACAAGATCCTGATCGCGAATCGCGGCGAGATCGCTCTTCGCATCCAGCGCGCCTGCCGCGAACTCGGCATCAAGACCGTGGTGGTCTATTCCGAGGCGGACAAGGAAGCCAAATACGTCAAGCTGGCCGACGAAGCCGTGTGTATCGGCCCCGCACCGTCGCCGCTGTCGTACCTCAACATGCCGGCCATCATCTCGGCCGCCGAGGTGACCGACGCCCAGGCCATCCACCCCGGCTACGGCTTCCTGTCGGAAAACGCCGACTTTGCCGAGCGTGTGGAGCAATCCGGCTTCACCTTCATCGGCCCGACGCCCGAATCGATCCGCCTGATGGGCGACAAGGTCTCGGCCAAGCAAGCGATGATCAAGTCCGGCGTGCCGTGCGTGCCGGGCTCGGAAGGCGCCCTGTCGGAAGACCCGAAGGAAATCCTGGCAACGGCCAAGAAGGTCGGCTATCCGGTGATCATCAAGGCAGCTGGCGGCGGCGGTGGCCGTGGCATGCGCGTGGTGCACACCGAGGCCGCGCTGATCAATGCCGTCAACATGACGCGCGAAGAAGCCGGCCGCGCCTTCGGCAATCCGGAAGTCTATATGGAGAAGTTCCTGGAGCATCCGCGCCACGTGGAGATCCAGGTCCTGGCTGACCAGCACCGCAACGCCATCTGGCTGGGCGAGCGCGATTGCTCCATGCAGCGCCGCCACCAGAAGGTGATCGAGGAAGCGCCGGCACCGCACATTCCGCGCCGCCTGATCGAGCGCATTGGCGACCGCTGCGCCGAGGCCTGCAAGAAGATCGGCTACCGCGGCGCCGGCACGTTCGAATTCCTGTACGAGAACGGCGAGTTCTACTTCATCGAAATGAACACGCGCGTGCAAGTCGAACACCCGGTGACGGAGATGATCACGGGCGTCGACATCGTGCAGGAGCAGATCCGCGTGGCGGCCGGCGAAAAGCTGCGCTTCCGTCAGAAGGACATCGTGCTCAAGGGCCACGCCATCGAATGCCGCATCAACGCGGAAGATCCGTTCAAGTTCACGCCGTCGCCGGGCCGCATCACGTCGTGGCATGTGCCGGGTGGCCCGGGCGTTCGTGTGGATTCGCACGCCTACAACGGCTACTTCGTGCCGCCCAACTACGACTCGATGATCGGCAAGGTCATCACGTACGGCGCCACGCGCGAGCAAGCGATTGCCCGCATGCGCATCGCCCTGTCGGAAATGGTGGTGGAAGGCATCCAGACCAACGTGCCGCTGCACCGCGACCTGATGCTCGACGCCAACTTCGTTGAAGGCGGCACCGACATCCACTACCTGGAGCACCGTCTGGCGCAACAGGAAGTGGCCAAGGGTGGCGGCAAGTGACGTACCGCGAATGCGTGCTCGAAGTGGCGCGCGACGACGCCGAAGCGTTGTCCGAAGCCCTGTTTGATCTCGGCGCGCTGTCGGTCTCGGTGGAAGACGCCGATGCTGACACGCCTGAAGAGCAACCGCTCTTTGGCGAGCCCGGCCACGAACCGACACGCCTGGCGTGGAACCGCTCGCGCGTGGTTGCGCTGCTCGCCGACGATGCCGATCCGGCATTGCTGGTGGCAGCCGCAGCCAACGAGATCAACCTCTCGCCGCTGCCTGCGTACACCGTGCGCGAAGTCGAAGAGCAGGACTGGGTGCGCGTGACGCAATCGCAGTTCGAGCCCATCCATATTGGTGAGCACATCTGGGTCGTGCCGTCCTGGCACGATGCGCCGGAACCCGACGCCGTGGTGCTGGAATTGGATCCGGGGCTCGCGTTCGGCACGGGCAGCCACCCGACAACGCGCCTGTGCATGGAATGGCTGGAGCAGCACGTGCAACCCGGCGAGCGCACGCTCGACTACGGCTGCGGCTCGGGCATCCTGGCCATCGTCGCCAAGAAGCTCGGCGCCGGTGAAACGGTCGGCGTCGACATCGATCCGAATGCGGTCGAAGCCTCGCGCTACAACGCCGAGCGCAACCACGTCGAAGCGACCTTCGCCCTGCCCGACGATGCACCGGAAGGCACGTTTGATCTCGTCGTCGCCAACATCCTGTCGAATCCGCTCAAGCTGATGGCGGCCATGCTGTGCGCGCGCGTCCGTCCGGGCGGCCGGTTGATTCTGTCAGGCGTGCTCGAGCGCCAGGCAGAAGAGGTCGCGGCCGCGTATGCCTCGGCCATTCCCCTCACGGTGTGGCGTGCACGTGACGGCTGGGTCTGCCTGCATGGTGTGAAGCCCGCGTAATTTCACGGTGTTGCGCGCCAGCGCCGCCTGCAAAGGTCGACGCTGGCGCCGCTGTCTGCAATACTCGCGCGGTCGGCTTTTTTCTCCTCGTCCCGCATGGCAACTGCGCCACAAGCTGCGCCACGTTTGGCGGCCCGCTGTCCCAACTGTCAAACCGCATTCCGCGTTGTCGCCGATCAGCTTCGTCTGCGCGGCGGTCTCGTCCGTTGTGGGCGCTGCAATCACGTCTTCGATGGCCGCGATCATCTGATCGAATTGGGCGCCATAGCCACGCCTGCGGCGCCGGCCCCCGAAGCACCGCAGCTTCCGCAATCGCCCGAACCCGCCGCTCGCGTAGCGCCACTTGCGCCGCCCGTCGCCCCTGAACCCGAAGCGCCCGCAGCACCTCCCGCTGCAGAGGACGACCACGGCTTCGGCATGACGCTGATCTGGGAAGAAGACGTTCCCGATGAAGGCATCGCGGAAGTTCATCTGGGCGAAGTTGAAGGAGCAACACCTGCGCCCGACGTGCAATCGACCGCACCCGACACGCGTCCGCTACCGGACGAAGCGCCAATCGAGCACGCTGTCGATCCCGCCGCTGAACCAGCGCAGCAAACACGAGCGCCAGAACCGTCCGCGCCGCCTGCCGATCCATTCCACGGCCTACCGCCCATCCGCGACCTGGACGACGAGGAAGACGCGTTCGCGGCGGCTGTCCCCAAGCAGCCGTCGGCAGACTTGCCGGTGGAACCGGCCCTCGCGCCCGCGGCGGCTCCGGCAGCGACGAGCCCCGCGGCGGCAGCGGTCTCGGCCCCTGCAAAGCTTGAGGCCGAGAAGCACGATTCGGTCTGGATGCGCCACGAAACCGATCCGCACACGCTTTTTGCGCCGGTGCGGCGCCGCCATGGACACGCACGTCGCGCGCAATCCGAGCCGACCGGCCCGACGCCGCAGCGCACGCTGACTGGCGCGCCGCGTCCGCGCAAGGTGCGTGGGCCGAATCACGGTGTCTCTGCCGCGACGCTGGATTTTCTGCGTGCCGCACAGGCCCGCGAGCAGGCGCGCAAAACGACCGGACGCCGTGCCCTCGCGCGCGTCGCGATTGGTTTGCTGACAGTGCTGGCGGTGGCGCAACTGCTCTTCCTCGCTCGCGCCGAGATCGCCCGACGCGCGCCGTCCACACGCCCGATGTTGGAAGCCCTGTGCCAGCCGTTGCATTGCACGATTGCACCACCGCGTGACCTCGATGCGCTGCAGATCGAATCGTCGCAACTGCAGCGGCAGGAAGGCGACGCGTCCGACCAGTACGTGCTGACCGCGACGCTGCGCAACCGCGCCGGCGGCCCCATCGCCTTGCCTGCCATCGAACTCGTCACGACCGATCTGCAGGACCAACTGCTCTCGCGCCGCGCCCTGCTGCCCAGCGACTACCTCAACCCGAGCGACAGTGCATACAGCAAGTCAGGGCTGCCCGCCCGCGCCGAACTACCGATTCGGGTACGATTCCAGTCCCAGCGCCCGACGGCCAATTACCGGGTCCTGATTTTTTACCCCTGAGTTTTCATCCTGGCTTAGAGCCGCTAACAAGAACCTGCCGGCCCGGCGTGCCGACGCAGATGCCACGAGGATCTTGTTAGCGGCTTTTCCCCAACACGCATCAAAGGAAGGAGTAACACCATGGCAAACGTGACCCTTGGCGGCAACCCGATCGAAGTCGGCGGCCAATTCCCGACCGCAGGCTCGAAGGCCCCCGCATTCACGCTGGTCGGCGCAGACCTGAAGGACGTCTCGCTCGCCGACTTTGCCGGCAAGCGCAAGGTTCTGAACATCGTGCCGAGCCTGGACACCCCGGTGTGCGCCACCTCCACGCGCAAGTTCAACGAAGCCGCCGCCAAGCTGGACAACACGGTCGTGCTGTCCATCTCTGCCGACCTGCCGTTCGCAGCCGGCCGCTTCTGCACCACCGAAGGCATCGCGAATGTGAAGCCGCTGTCGACCTTCCGCGACAAGGGTTTCAAGCAAGCCTACGGCGTCGACATCACGTCGGGCCCGCTGGCTGGCGTGACCGCCCGCGCCGTCGTCGTGCTCGACGCCGACGACACCGTCCTGTACTCGCAACTCGTGCCCGAGATCAAGGACGAGCCGAACTACGACGCGGCCCTGGCTGCGCTGAAGTAAGCTGAACTGACTGCATCGAGACCGACTTCCGGTCTCTTGTTCATCACACGGCCGTCCACTGGGCGGCCGTGTCATATCTGGAGTGCTTCAATATGGCCAGCGTGATCTGCGGCTCGGTTGCCTACGACACCATCATGACGTTCGACGGACACTTCCGCGAACACATCCTGCCCGACAAGATCCACATCCTGAACGTCTCCTTTCTGGTGCCGACCATGCGCCGGGAGTTCGGTGGCTGCGCAGGCAACATCGCCTATACGCTGAAGATGCTCGGCGGCGAGCCCATCATCATGGGCACGGTCGGCCAGGATGCGGGCCCGTATCTGGACTACCTGAAAAAGCTCGGCATCTCGACCGCGCATATCACGGAGGTGCCGGACACGTTCACCGCGCAAGCGATGATCACGACCGACCGCGACAACAACCAGATCACCGCCTTCCACCCAGGCGCGATGAGCCATTCGAGCATCAATTCGGTCAAGAATGCCTTGCCGGCAAGGCTCGGTCTGGTGGGCCCCGACAGCCGCGAAGGCATGCTGCACCACGCCACCCAATTTGCCGAATCGGGCGTGCCTTTCATCTTTGATCTGGGCCAGGCAATGCCGCTGTTTGACGGCGCCGACCTCCGCCACTTCGTTGAACTCGCCAGCTACGTGGTGGTCAATGACTACGAAGCGCAGGTCATGCTGTCACGCACGGGCTACAGTGCGGCAGAACTTGCGCAGCGCGTCGAGGCTTACATCGTCACGCGCGGGGAAGAAGGGGCGGAGATTTACGCCGGCGGCAAGCAGTACACTATTCCGGTCGTGCCGGCCGAACGTGTGGTCGACCCAACCGGATGCGGCGACGCCTTCCGCGGCGGCCTGCTCTACGGCATCGAGAACGGCCTGGACTGGGACACCACCGGTCGTCTCGCCAGCCTGATGGGCTCACTCAAGATCGCTTGCCAAGGCCCGCAGAATCACGGCCTGCCCGTCGACGAGATTGCCCGGCGCTTCGAATCCGCTTTCGGGTATCGGTATCAATAAGGAACGAACATGAAACCCATCTATCGCATCGGCGCCGCGACTCTGCTGGTCGCCGCCCTTGGCCTGCAAGGCTGCGCCATGGGCACCAACTCCAACAGCGCCTACACCTCGGGGCAGGCGCAGCGCGAGCAGACCGTGCGCTTCGGTACGGTAGATTCCGTGCGCAATGTCGTGATCGATCGTGAGCAGACCGGCGTTGGCACCATTGCCGGCGGCGCAATCGGCGGCATCGGTTCGGCAGCAGCCATCGGGCGCGGCAACGGCTCGGTGGCGGCGGGTGTGCTCGGTGCGATTCTCGGCGGCGTCGCAGGCAGCGCGCTCGAAGGTCAGATGAACAAGCGGCCTGGCCTGGAAATCACCGTCAAGCTCGACAACGGCGAGTACCGCGCCATCACGCAAGACGCGGACGAGGCGTTCCGCCCTGGCGAGCGCGTGCGCCTGCTGTCATCGGGCGGCGTGACGCGCGTCACGCACTGATCGATTGCGCTCGGCTGATACGCCGAGAGATTCATCGGAAACACCGCATCGGCATCGCGCCGGTGCGGTTTTTTATGCTCGCGAGAAACGTATGCGAAACGCGCGGGCAAGAAAAAGCCCGCCGGGGCGTGAGCCGATCGGCGGGCGGTGCAAGACACCAAGGCCTTGCGGACCGGATACGCAGTATCCGATCAGGTGGGCGCGACCTGCGCGCCGCTGTGGTCCCGGAGGATCACCGTCGTCAGAATGACTTACGGACGGTTGCCGGTCGGGAACGGCCATGCCGCAGCCGGGTTCAGCGCGGTCTTGGCAGCGGGTGCAGCAGGTGCAGCGGCCGGAGCAGCAGCGGGCTTGGCGACAGCCTTCTTGGCCGGAGCCTTCTTCGCAGCAGGCTTGGCGGCAGCCTTCTTCGCAGCCGGGGCCTTCTTCGCAGCAGCCTTCTTCGCAGCAGGCTTGGCAGCAGCCTTCTTGGCAGCCGGAGCCTTCTTGGCTGCAACCTTCTTCACTGCGGCTTTCTTGGCCGGAGCCTTCTTGGCTGCAACCTTCTTCACTGCAGCTTTCTTGGCCGGAGCCTTCTTGGCTGCAACCTTCTTCACTGCGGCCTTCTTGGCGGGTGCCTTCTTGGCAGCGACCTTCTTAGCTGCAACCTTCTTGGCCGGGGCCTTCTTAGCGGCCGGAGCAGCCTTCTTTGCAGCAGCCTTCTTGGCGGCCGGAGCCTTCTTTGCAGCGGCCTTCTTGGCCGGGGCCTTGGCGGCCGGTTTCTTCTTAGCAGCAGTTGCCATGGGAAACTCCTTCAAGATTGGGTATCGAACTATCGAGATTGAGCAACCCGACCGGCCCGATCCCACGATGCATTGGCACCGCCAGACCAACCGAGCGAGCGATTCATCGGCGCGCCACCAAACGGCAGTCGCACGCTAATGAATTCGGTAGGAAGATCTGCGACTTGCGCGGTGAACACACGCAGCAAGTTGCACGCCCCGGTTGCGCGCACGAGCGCAGCCGCAGTCGGCCGGACAGAATGCATCCGGCGAGTCTTCATCAATTGAGAGGACCGGGGCATCGTGGCCACACCGGTCGAAATCTGATCTTGCGCGAATCGCTGCGTAGACCGCAAAGCCGCTTGCAGCGTGACTTCGCGGACAGCGAAAAACTGGAGAGCGCGCGTTTTCTTTTGGGGGTAGTACGCCCATCCCGACGGGGGGATCGCAGAGACGGCACCGAGTTCAAACAGCCCTGTCGGCGTGGCGTGCATCAAAGTGGTTACGCTCCTCGACTACCTTTCACTTGCCGCTTGGAACTTCATCGTCGTTGATCGCGCGAAGGTCCCTTGCATCGAAGTCAACGTCTTGTCAAGGCGAATCATAATTCGTTTGCGCGGTGATGTTAAGAGATTTATGCAAAAAGCGCGGTGAGTTTTGG
Organism: Ralstonia sp. TCR112; assembly: GCF_007997035.1. Lineage (GTDB taxonomy): Bacteria > Pseudomonadota > Gammaproteobacteria > Burkholderiales > Burkholderiaceae > Ralstonia > Ralstonia edaphi. The sequence goes on from NZ_VOSS01000023.1 coordinate 39,255, forward strand.
TGAAGGATTGCGCTGCGTCTGTGCGTCGCTGCGATTCGCATCGCGCATGCGCGCAGATCGCTGTCGCGAATGCGCATTTTCTTGCGTCGTGACATCACGTTGCGGCGTTGCTCCACGTTGACACACGTGTCCCGCAAACCCAGTGTTCATGCCGGTTTACAGCAACACGCGATGTTGTGCGCGTGTGCATCATCAACTCGCGCACGCGCCTCGCGCGCGTTCGGCATCGTCGTGCGCGACGACGTGCGAGCTGCGCGATGCGCGTCGAAAAAAACGATGCGTAGATGCGACAACGCGCGCGAATTTTTCGCGCTCGACACGTCGATACGCACGCAATCGAAGCGATCGACGCGCGTCTATCGACGTGTTGAGCGTGTCGACGACGACGCTGATCTGCATCTCGAACGCCGTCGACGCGCACTGCGCGAAGTCGATGCGATTGCGACGACCAACAGCGTGCATGCAGATGCCGCAAATCGCGTGCCGCGCATCCGATGCGCGAGGTGGTTGCGATGGGACCGAAGCATCGATGCCTGCATGAGCGCGACTCGCATCCGCGCATGCGCGATGGATGTCGATGCCTCCGACGCGGACATCGGATCGCGACGATGCCCGACTGCGCGAACGACTTCGACAGCGCGGCCCGCGCGACGCTCAACCGATCGCCGATCGCGGGAAAACCCTGCTCAGCAACCGCTGAAAACTTTACGCAACTGCGTTTGAAACGACGCTGTTTTGCGACGATAGAAGAATTGTTCTACGGCAATCCGCAGGCCATTTTTGCTGCAACCCTGTCACCCCAAGAATGGCTTGCCGTAGCGTTTTATTCGAAATCGAGTTCGCAAATTGCTGCAACCGCAAATCCGGGTGTCAGGTTGGCGCTGATTGTCATGCCATTCGGTTTCACTTCACGATCCGCTCACCACATCAGCACGGCATCGATCGCGCGGTGTGGCACGGGCCTGCGCGTGGCACGTGAGAAGACAGGGAGGTCGTCGCCAACCCCACATGGCTGACGACGACAAACCCGACGAGCAAAGAGCGCAAGACAGAAGGGGTCCAACAAGCGTTCTGTTCTGAGTAGTGGAGGCACAAGATGCGCGATCGAGCGTTCTTGTCGAAATCGAATCCGCCGAAGTGCGGACTGTTCCTGCAGTGCATGCTGGCGACAGCATCGCTCGCCATGTTGGCCGGTTGCGCGAATTCGGGCAGCGGCGACATGGGTACGTCGCTGGGCGGCGGCAGCGATTCGCAGTCCAAGCCGGCGATTGCGGCATCGACCTCGCCCACGTGGTCGAACAACGACAGCGGCAATGCAACGGGTAGCACCGGATCGACCGGCAGCACACCCATCGCGACGCTGACCGGCCCCGTCGAGCAGCTGACGACTACGACCATCAGCGCCATCGTGCCGCTCACCAGCGCGCTGACTTCCACCACGCAAACGCTGGGTGCGGCCACTGGCCTCGGTGCACCGGTGAGCAACGTGTTGTCGACGCTGGGCAGTGCGCTCGGCAGCGAAGGCAGCACGATCACGACGGCCGGCAAAGGCGATGCGCTGGTGTCAACGCTGGGCAACACAGTCAGCGCACTCGGCTCGCTCACCAGCGGGTTGTCGACGATCGCCGCGCCGGCGGCGCCGTCCTCAGCAGGCGGTGCGCCGGGTGGTGCGTTGACCGGCGCGCTCGGCGGTGCGCTGGCGCCGGTTACGTCGGCAGTCGGTTCGCTGACGGCGGGCTTGCCTGGTGTCAGTACGCTCGGCTCGATCGGCGCAGTCGGCAGTGGTGGTACGGCCGCAACGGGTCCGCTCGGCGGATTGGGCAGCGCCGGCGCAACGGTGGGCGGGTTGGTTGGCGGGGTGCTGTCGGGTGTGACATCCGGCGTGCATCACTGATCACCGCTCTGTAGAACTTTCTTTGCATTCGACAGCAAACGCAGGCGGATGCTACCCGCTGGACGCCAGATGCGCGTTCTTCTGACCCGGCGGTGACACGCGGTACGGGCCGCGCTTACAAGGAGACTCACCATGAAGATTCAGAACCCGCTCCACACTTCTTCTTCGGCTTCGTCGTCCGCCGTTTCGGCGTCGCGCACGCTGCTGGCAGCCGCTGCAGTGACCGTGCTGACGCTGGCCGGCTGCGCTTCGGGCGGCAATCCGAACGGCGATACGACACCGTCGTCGACGGCCAACAACGATCCGGGCGCGGTGCCGGTCGGCAACGTCGCCAGCAGCAGCGGCAACGTCGTCACGCAGACGGGCAAAACCGTCAGCGACCTTGGTACGACGATCGGCACGGCGTCGGTGCCCGTCATCGGCGGCACGGCGGCGCAGAAGGATCTGGGTGCAACGGTCACCTCTGCCGGCAACACGGTCCAGACATTGGGCGGCGGCATCAGCAACGGGCTCGGCAAGATCGGCTCGACGCCCGACCCGGTCGGCACGACGGTGCAAAGCTCGGGTGACGTGATCCGCTCCGCCGGGGTGACGGTCGGCAACGCAGGGCAGACCGTCTCGGATCTGGGTGCCGCCGGCAGCCCGCTGGCGCCGCTGAATCCGGTGACGTCGCCGGTGGGCAGCGGTGTGTCTGCGCTGGGTCAGGTAATGCAGGGTGCCGGCGGGCTCGTCACGATTGGCACGTCGAGCGGCCCGGTGCAGCAGGTCACGCAGCAGACCAGCAACGCGATCGTGCCGCTGTCGTCGCAGCTCGTGAAGGGCACGCAGACGGTCGGCAGCGCGACGATGCTCGGCGGCCCGTTGGCCGGTGCGCTGAATACGGTTGGCGGCGGCCTGCAGAGCGCGGGCGCGCAAGTCGGC
>NZ_VOSS01000230.1 GCF_007997035.1 Ralstonia sp. TCR112
GCCGCGAAGGCGAAGACCCGAACGCCCCGATCATCACCGGTGCCGCGGCTTCGGCCGGGCCGGAGCTGGAAGGCCCGGCGGCTGCAGGCGCCGAATCCGAAGAGCTGCCGGACGCGCTGCCGCAACTCAAGAACAACGACTTCGAGAAGAAGCTCGAGACCATGCGCCGCGTGGCGCAGAGCAACCCGCGCGCCGTCGCGGCCGTCATCAAACAATGGGTGAGTAACGAATGAGCGCCGAAGGACTCCAACGCAGCGCCATCCTCATGATGTCGCTGGGCGAAAGCGAAGCCGCCGAAGTGCTCAAGCACCTGGGCCCGCGTGAAGTGCAGAAGCTGGGCGCGACCATGGCCGCGCTGAAGAACGTCTCGCGCGAGCGTGTGCTCGACGCCTTTGATGCGTTCTTCGTTGAAGCCGAAGACCTGCCGCTGGACGTGGATTCGAACGAGTACATCCGCACCGTCTTCCGCAAGGCACTCGGCGACGACCGCGCCGCCAACATCATCGACCGGATCCTCTCGGGCGGTGACACCAGCGGCATCGAAGGCCTGAAGTGGATGGATGCATCGTCGGTGGCGGAACTGATCCGCAACGAGCACCCGCAGATCATCGCCACGATCCTGGTCCACCTTGACCGCGATCAGGCTTCGGAAATCCTGACCTATTTCACCGAGCGCCTGCGCAACGACACCATCCTGCGTATCGCCACGCTCGACGGCATTCAGCCCAGCGCCCTGCGCGAGCTGAACGACGTGCTGACCAAGCTGCTGCAAGGCAACGACCACCGCAAGAAGAACGCGATGGGCGGCGTGCTCACGGCAGCGGAAATCCTCAACCTGGTGCCGAGCGCCGTGGAAAGCTCCGTCATCGAAGGCGTGCGTTCGCGCGATCCGGAACTGGCCGACGCCATCGTCGA
>NZ_VOSS01000231.1 GCF_007997035.1 Ralstonia sp. TCR112
GCCGCGATACGGCGCGGCGGCATCCCACGGGATCGGGTTCCGTTTGGCCTGCGAGCCCGGCGCGGGCGGTGCAGGCAGCGGGAACATCAGCGAGCGCGCCGAGTGGTGCGCAATGTGCCCAGTCATGTGGTGGTGTTCCTGGTGGATGTGACCGTAGAACACCGTCACGTTGGGGTGCGGCATCAGCAAGTCGATGACCTGCTGGCCGTCGCGCGTGGCCCAGTCCCATTGCGGGTACAGATCGAACAGCGGCCGGTGCGTGAACACGACGATGGGTGTGTGCTCAGGCACGGAACGCACATCGGCCGCCAGCCACGCGAGTTGTGCATCGCCCACGCGCGCGGATGGGTCCGACACGTTGTCGATGGCGATGAAGTGCACGCCCTTGTGATCGAACGAATAATGCGTGCGGCCGAAGAGTTCGATATAGGCCTCGCCGTTGTCGAGCGAAGCGTCGTGCTCGCCCGGCATGTAATGCACCACCGGCACCTTGATCTGCGCGGCCAATGTCGCGAAATTCGGGCCAGGGCGCTTGCGGGCGTTCGGGCAGGGGTCGTCGCTGATGTGGGCTGAGGGTCGCCCGTGAAGATGACGAAGTCCGGGC
>NZ_VOSS01000232.1 GCF_007997035.1 Ralstonia sp. TCR112
CAGCGACAGCGGCAGCGTCAGGCGCGGCACGAATTGCTTGCCGTCCCAAACAGGCTTTTGATAGCCGCGCGACAGACCCAGGATGGCCACTTCCGGTGCGTTGATGATCGGCGTGAAATGCGTGCCGCCAATGCCGCCCAGCGACGAGATCGAGAAGCAGCCGCCCTGCATCTGGTCCGGCTTGAGTTTGCCTTCGCGCGCCGCCTTCGACAGGTCGGCCATTTCCTTCGCGATGTCGATCAGGCCCTTCTTGTCCGCATCGCGAATCACCGGCACCACCAGCCCATTCGGCGTATCGGCCGCAAAGCCGATGTGGAAGTACTGCTTGAAGACCAGGTTGTCGCCGTCCAGGCTCGCGTTGAACGTCGGGAATTTCTTCAGCGCGCCCACGACAGCCTTGATCACGAACGCCAGCATCGTGAACTTCACGCCGGCCTTTTCGTGGTCCTTGTTCATCTGCACGCGGAAGGCTTCCAGCTCGGTGATGTCCGCTTCGTCGTTGTTGGTGACGTGCGGGATCATGACCCAGTTGCGGTGCAGGTTCGCACCGGAAATCTTCTTGATGCGAGACAGCGGCTTCGGATCAACCGGACCGAACTTGGTGAAGTCGACCTTCGGCCATGGCAGCAGATTCAGCTCGCCGCCACCGGCCGGCGCACCAACGGCAGCCTTGCCCGGCGCAGCAGCTTGGCCGCTCATCACGCCCTTGACGTAGCGCTGCACGTCTTCCTGCGTGATGCGGTTTT
>NZ_VOSS01000233.1 GCF_007997035.1 Ralstonia sp. TCR112
CATGATAGAGGAAAGCTCAGGACGAAAGTTCCTGCTAGTTACCCCAATGCGGCACATCGGGCGAATTTGCTGTAACAGCGCGTTACGGCACGGTGTTCGTTACCAAGCGATCATCATTGCTTGGTGAACAACCAGGCAAGCGACCATTCGTCGGTGCGGGCCTCGTAGCGAATGCCCTTGCGCATGGCCCACGTGGCGAGCTGGTGATGCGACGGGATGATCGCGTAGTCGGTCTGCGCAAAGCGCGCCGCGGTCTTGGCGGCCTGCTCGTGAGCCTGTTCGCTCGACACCGTCGAGAGCGACGTCTGTACCAGTTTGTCCAGCTCCGGATTGCTGTAGCGGCCCCAGTTCCAGGAGCCGTAGCCGGTTTGCGCGTTCGGCGTGCCCAGGATACTGCGCAGCGCGACATCGGCCGCTACCGAGCCCCAGCCGAGCATCATGAACGAGAACTCGCCCTGACGTGCGCGGGAGAAATACGCTGCCACCGGCAACGTTTCCACCTTCGTCTGGATGCCGATGCGCGTGAGCAGCTGCGCAGTGGTCTGCGCGACCTGCACGTCGTTCAGATACCGATTGTTGTGGCGTGCAGCGTGAGCCCGAAACCGTCGGGGTAACCGGCCTCGGCAAGCAGTTTCTTGGCGCGAGCCGGGTCATATGCGATCGGCTTGCCGCCCGGATGCCCGAAGATCTGCGGCGAGACGATGCTCGACGCCACCACGCCTTGGCCCTCGAGCACGCGGCTGACAATGGCATCGCGGTTGATGGCCAGCGCGATGGCCTCGCGCACGCGATGGTCCTTGAGCGGATTCTTGGCGAGGGGCTTGCCGGCCTTGTCGGTCACGAACGG
>NZ_VOSS01000234.1 GCF_007997035.1 Ralstonia sp. TCR112
GCGCTGTCGATGGCGTAGAACGCGGTGCGTCAGCCGATCTGGCGCATCAAGGCTTGCGCCTCGGCGTGGAACGACGGATCGCCCAGGTCCAGCACTTCCTGCAGCAGTTCGCGAGCGCCTTCCTTGTCGCCAATCTCGATGTAGGCCTTGGCCAGATCGAACTTGATCTGCAGATCGCGCACCCCGTCGGCACCATGCTCGCCGGACAGCGTGTGCGGGAGGTTGGTGTCCAGACGGATGGCCGATTGCGGCTCGTCGTTGGCAAGCTCTGCATGCTCTGCGTGATGCGGCTCGGATTCGAAGTGCATCGGGGCCTGCGACAGATCGGTCGGCTGCGCCCAACTCGGCAGGCCTTCCTCTGCAGCGGCCGATGCTGCAGGCGCCGCCGTTTCCGCCGCGGGCGGCGTCGGATTTAAGTCGAGCGACAGGTCCGACAGATCCATATGCAGCGGCGGCGCGGCAACAGGCTGATAAGCCTCGCCAGCGTGCGCATTGAACTGCGGCAGATCGGCTTCAGGTTCGGCATGCACCTTGAAGATATCCGAGGCCTCTTCCGGCGCGGTGATCGGCTCGCCCGCTGCGGGTGCCGGGAACGACTCCAGCGGCAGATCGAAATCGGCCAGTTGCGGTGCCTTGGTCGACGGCGCGGACGGATCCAGATCCGGAGACAGTGTCGTCCAGTCATCACCGCGACGGGTGGTCTGCCCCGTCACCGTCGGGCTGAAGGCTTCGGCGGCCACCGCGGCGCCCACACCCGCCAGCGCAGCGGCGCCTGCAACCGCGGCACCTGCATGGCTGGGCTCTGCGTGCGCTTCGGCACCCGGATGGCTTCCGTCGCCCTGCACCGTCAGATACAGCGGGTTGGCCGGATCGAACTTGCGGCCCATTGCGGCAGCCTCCGCCCATTCCGGCGAGGACGCGCCAACTTGCGCCAGCATCTCTTCAGCAATGGTCTGGAAGCCATGGGCATCCTGACGATTGGCGTAAATTTCCATCAACTTCAGGCGAATGGCTTGGCGCTCCGGATGCTGCTCCAGTGCCTCGCGCAGGATTTCTTCGGCTTGCACGTCGCGACCGTAGGCGATGTAGACATCGGCTTCGGCGATGGGGTCGACCTCGTTGCTCTCGTTGCCGCCGCCAATGCGGAAATCCGCACCGAACACGCTGTGCTGCGAGGTGTCGACGCTTTGACCGCCGGCGGCGCCGAACAGCGAGTTGGCACCCGCCATCACGGTGCTTTCCTGTGACAGCAAGCTGTCCTGGAAGCCATGTGCCTGCTCAGGCTTCTGCTGGCGACGGCGATACACCACCAGACCGCCCAGCAGCGCGACGACCAAGCCACCCAGGCCCAGGGCCATCGGGTTGCCCAGCAACGACGAGAGGAACGATTCTTCTTGAATCGGGGGCGGCGGGGCCACAACCACCGGTGCCTTCTTCGGCGCGGCGGCGGGCGCGGAAGCAGCTGCCACCGGGGCGCTGGCCGCCTGCGGTGCCGACG
>NZ_VOSS01000235.1 GCF_007997035.1 Ralstonia sp. TCR112
TCGTGCGGCGCGCTCGTCAGCCACATGGCCTGGACGAATGACTTCTCAGCCGCGCGCAACACCGCGCTGCAGGCCGCCAATGCCGACTGGAACCTCATCCTCGACGCTGACGAATGGCTGGAAAGCGGCGGCGAGCACCTGCGCACGCTCAGCGGCGCAGAGCCGTCCGTGGGCGTGGTGTGCGTCAAGAACGATACCGACGCCACCGAATCCGCCAGCCAGCTGATTGCGTGGATCCCGCGTGTGCTGCCGCGCGGCGTGCATTACACGGGGCGCATTCACGAGCAGCCCGTGTCGTCATTGCCCGCGGCGCGCGTGCCGATCGTGGTGCGCCACGACGGCTATACCGCCGCGAAGATGCAGAAGAAAGGCGAGCGCAATACGCAACTGCTGCTCGATGAACTCGCGCATCGGCCGGACGACCCATACGTGCTGTATCAGCTCGGCAAGGAAACCGAGCTGCATCACGAAGACTACGCAAAGGCCGTGACCTACTACGCGCGCGCCTTCAGCCTGGCGC
>NZ_VOSS01000236.1 GCF_007997035.1 Ralstonia sp. TCR112
CGACAAGCCGTTCTACATCGAGCCGCTCTTCACGCGCGACCCGCGCCTCATCAAGCCCGTGCACGTGCTGATGGCGATGATGGCCATTCGCGGCATCTACCAGCGGCACAACGTGCAGTCGCTCAACCACGGCATCGGCTTCAACACGGCCGCCATCGAGCTGATCCTGCCGACGTACGGCGAGCGCCTGGGCCTCAAGGGCAAGATCTGCCGCAACTGGACGCTGAACCCGCATCCGACGCTGATCCCCGCCATCGAATCCGGCTGGGTGGAAAGCGTGCACTGCTTCGGCACCGAACTGGGCATGGAGCGCTACGTGGCCGCGCGCCCCGATGTGTTCTTCACCGGCCGCGATGGCTCGCTGCGCTCCAACCGCATGCTGTGCCAGCTCGCCGGCCAATATGCGGTGGACCTCTTCATTGGCGCGACGCTGCAGGTGGATGGCGATGGGCATTCGTCCACCGTCACGCGCGGGCGGCTGGCCGGTTTTGGCGGCGCGCCCAACATGGGCCACGACCCGCGCGGCCGCCGTCACGCCACGCCC
>NZ_VOSS01000237.1 GCF_007997035.1 Ralstonia sp. TCR112
GGCCGGCCGTATAACATCCAGAGACAAATACCAAGGAGTTCCACATGGCGATGCCTACGCTCGATCCGAACGCGCCGGATTTCACGCGCCGATATCCGAACCTGGCGGACCCTCGCCTTGGCGCAGAGGCCACGTTCGCGACCGACGAATTCTTCGCGCCGAAAGACCGCATGCTCAACCCGGAGCCGGCGGTGTTCATCCCCGGCAAGTACGACGACCACGGCAAGTGGATGGATGGCTGGGAAACGCGCCGTCGCCGCAACGGCGGCTATGACCATTGCATCGTCCGCCTGGCCCGCCCGGGCGTGGTGAAGGGTGTCGATATCGACACGAGCCACTTCACCGGCAACTTCCCGCCGGCCGCTTCCATTGAGGCCGCCTATCTGCCGGATGGCGAGCCGACCGATGCCACGCAGTGGACTGAAATCGTTCCGTCGACCACGCTGCAAGGCAACAGCCACGCCTACGTGGCCGTGACGAGCCCGCAAGCCTTCACGCACCTGCGCCTGAACATCTTCCCGGACGGCGGCATCGCGCGTTTGCGCGTGTACGGCCAGCCGCAAGTCGACTGGAAGGGCGCGGACCGCACCAAGCTGTTCGACCTGGCCGCCATG
>NZ_VOSS01000238.1 GCF_007997035.1 Ralstonia sp. TCR112
CGACGATCTCGCGGCTCATCGGGTCCTTCAGGAAGCTGAACGGCTCGTCGGTGCCGAGCACGCCGCAGACAAGTTCGCCCTTCTTCTTGATGTCGGAAACTTGATCAGCATGCGCGGTGGTGGCGACCAGGGTTGCCGCGGCCAGGATGGCGGCACCCGCAAATTGCGTCAGACGTCGGTTTGTTTTCATCGGATTTCCTCCTTGACGACTTCGGTGGTGAACAGTGTGCGAATCGAGTTCGGATCGGGGATCGCCCGCGAGCATACCGGCATATGCGCGCTTTGCATGCGCGCACTTCGGATAACCATATGACGGCGAGCGGAACGCCCAACTATAGTCCATGCCGATACGGCGCAGATGGCGGTTGGCAGGCAGGGCGGGGTGCAATGCACAGGCGGGATGTTTGGGTTGCCGGGGTTGGATGCGTGCAGCCCGGTAAGGCTGGCGCAGCAAGGCAGGGGCCCGGCAGACGTTGGATGAAATGGGACTTTGTCTGCCATTAATGACATGGCAGCCGACTGCACTCCATCAGGGGATTCCCGGGGCGGAACGTGGGCCTACAGCGCGCCGCAGATCGATTCGTTGATGGGCACGTCGCCCACGGTCTCGTGGTCGTTGCCGCGATAGCGGTAGACCAGGCTCAAGCCCAGGCGCGTGAGGATGCGCACGTCGCCGTTGTTGCAGATGTTCTTCTGCAGGATCGGCACGAAATTCAGCCGGAAGCCCTGCGATGCAGCCGAGTGCGCCGCGTAGTTGGTCAGCGTGATGACGAAGACGAGGTTCTTCTTCTGCGCCAGCGAGCATTGCGCCAAGGAGGTCTCGCGGTCGAGCGGGACAGGGGTGAAGCGGTTGATTTCGGCGCAGGCCTGGGCGAGGGCGCGGTCTGCATTGCGGGCGGGGCCCGTGAGGGCCGGCACGCCGGCGGCGGCCGTGCTGCGCCCCGTGGCGGCGCCTACCAGCATGCGGGCCAGTGGCGTCAGCTCCTGCATGGCGGTCGCCAGCGGCGTCGATTGTGCCCACACAGGGCTGGACAGCAAGGGCAGGGCAAGCGCCAGGATGCACGACGCATGCGCCCGGCGATGGCGGCCTTTCACATCCAGACCGGTGTGAATGGCGGTGTGTTGAGTCACAGACATCCTCTTTGCCCACGGAGCCACAATTTTATTGAAAAAACTGTCGGGATGCGAGGCGCGCAGCGCACCGGGCACTGCCGCTTTTAACTCAGATCAGGTGCGTACCCGCACCATGGCCGAAATGCGCTCGGCCGCCTGCTGCAGCGGACCGAGAAACTGCTTCGTCATCTGTTTGCCTGAAGTCCGGTTGGCCTGCCCGCTGATGTTCATGGCGGCGATGATATCGCCTGCACGATTGCGGATCGGCGCCGATAGCGAAATCAGCCCTTCCTCAAGCTCCTGGTCGACCAGCGCCCAACCCTGTTGGCGCACGCCGGCTATGACTTCCTTCAGTGCGTCGACGTCTGTAATGGTGCGCTGCGTGCGTGGGCGGCGGTCCGACTCACGCAGTGCGATGTCCAACTGATCCTCGGGCAGGCCCGACAGCAGCACGCGGCCCATCGACGTACAGAACGCCGGCAGGCGGCTGCCGACCGACAGGTTCAGCGCGATGATCTTCTGCGTGGGCACGCGCAGAACGTAGACGATTTCCGTCCCATCCAATACCGAGGCAGAGCAACTTTCGTGCACCGTCTGCACGAGCTCTTCCATCACCGGCTCGGCGAGGTTCCAGAACGGCATCGAGGTGAGGTAGGCGAACCCAAGGTCGAGGATCTTGGGCGTGAGGCGGAAAAGGCGGCCTTCAAAGCTGACATAGCCGAGGCTGACCAGCGTGAGGAGGATGCGCCGGGCGCCGGCGCGGGTCAGGCCCGTGGCCTCGGCGACTTCGGAAAGCGTCTGCTCCGGGCGTTCGGCGTTGAACGCGCGGATGACCGACAGCCCTCGCGCAAAGGACTGGACGTAGGAATCGCTGGGTTTTTCGGTGGGCAGTTCGGCGGCAGACATGCAAAGACAGGCAAAAGCGGTGCACTGGCCTCAAGACTACTGGCATTGCCCCGGTTTCGCCACTCGAACACTCGATCGGGATGCGTACGCCTTGACACGCTCGGGAGGTGAGGCGTAGATTCGTTCTTGGATCGAACGTTGGTTCTAACAGCGAACAAACGAGAGGCAAGGTAAGCCCGGGCCGGACAGCAAAGGCCTGTGTCGATCCGATCGTCAACAGGAGACTCGCAGGCCGCCCCGTTGCGGCTCGGCCATGTCCGGCCCCCGCGATGCTCCGCCCTGCGCCAGCCATCGAGAATGTGCGGCGCCCTTGCCGGAGAATGCACGTGATCAACAAGCTTTGTCCGTCTGTGGAGGCCGCTCTGGCCGATATCCCGGACGGTGCCACCATCATGATCGGCGGGTTCGGTGCCGCCGGCATGCCATCGGAACTCATCGACGGGCTGATCGCGCACGGCGCGCGTGAGCTGACCATCATCAACAACAACGCCGGCAACGGCGAGACGGGCCTGGCCGCGCTGCTCAAGGCGCGCCGCGTACGCAAGATCGTCTGCTCGTTCCCCCGCCAGGCCGATTCGTATGTATTCGATGCGCTCTACCGCGCCGGCGAGATCGAACTGGAGCTCGTGCCGCAAGGCAACCTGGCCGAGCGCATCCGCGCTGCAGGTGCCGGCATTGGTGGGTTTTTCTGCCCGACCGCCTACGGCACGCAATTGGCCGAAGGCAAGGAAACGCGCATCATCGACGGCAAGCCGTACGTGTTCGAGCTACCGCTGACAGCCGACTACGCCCTCATCAAGGCCCTGCGCGCTGACCGCTGGGGCAATCTCGTCTATCGCAAGACCGCACGCAACTTCGGGCCGGTGATGGCCATGGCGGCCAAGTGCACCATCGCGCAGGTCAGCGAGACGGTGGAACTGGGCGAGCTGGACCCCGAGCACATCGTCACGCCCGGCATTTTTGTGAAGCGCGTCGTGAAGCTCGTCTCCGCGCAACCCGCCAAGGAGGCCGCATGAGCGCCGAAACTACCGCCAAGATCCAGCGCTGGACGCGCGATCAGATCGCTGCCCGTGTGGCGCGTGATATTCCCGATGGGTCGATCGTCAACCTCGGCATCGGCCTGCCGACCCTGGTGGCGAACCAACTGCCGGCCGATCGCGAAATCATCCTGCACACCGAGAACGGCCTGCTCGGCATGGGCCCGGCGCCCGCTCCCGGGCAAGAAGACGAAGACCTCATCAACGCCGGCAAGCAGCCCGTCACCGTCAAGCCGGGTGCCTCGTTCTTCCATCACGCCGATTCGTTTGCCATGATGCGGGGCGGCCATCTCGACTATTGCGTGCTCGGTGCCTTCCAGGTGTCGGCCACGGGTGACTTGGCCAACTGGCACACCGGAGCACCGGATGCGATTCCCGCCGTGGGCGGCGCGATGGACCTGGCTATTGGTGCCAAGCGCGTCTTCGTCATGATGGAGCACCAGACCAAGCAGGGCGAAAGCAAGATCGTGCCGTCGTGCACGTACCCGCTGACGGGCATCGGCTGTGTCGATACCATCTACACCGACCTTGCCGTGATCGACATCACGCACGAGGGGCTGGTGGTGCGCGAGATGGCCGACGGCCTTGATTTCGATACGCTGCAGACGATGACGGCCGCGCCGTTGCGTCGTGCCTAGAACCATTGGAGACAGAACCATCATGACCGAAGCCTTTATCTGCGACGCCATCCGCACCCCCATCGGCCGATACGGCGGCAGCCTGTCCGCCGTGCGCGCGGATGACCTGGGTGCCGTGCCGCTCAAGGCGCTGATGGCGCGCAACCCGCAGGTCGACTGGTCAGCCATCGACGACGTGATCTTCGGCTGCGCCAACCAGGCGGGCGAAGACAACCGCAACGTGGCGCGCATGTCGTCGTTGCTGGCCGGGTTGCCCGACAGCGTGCCGGGCTCGACCATCAACCGCCTGTGCGGCTCGGGCATGGACGCCACCGGCACCGCCGCGCGTGCCATCCGCTCGGGCGAAACCGGGCTGATGATCGCGGGCGGCGTGGAAAGCATGAGCCGCGCGCCGTTCGTGATGGGCAAGGCGGCCACCGCCTTCTCGCGCGATGCTGCCATCTACGACACCACCATCGGCTGGCGCTTCATCAACCCGCTGATGAAGGCGCAATACGGTGTCGACTCGATGCCCGAGACCGCCGAGAACGTCGCCACCGACTACAAGATCAACCGCGAAGATCAAGACCGCTTCGCGCTGCGCAGCCAGGCGAGCGCCGCACGTGCGCAGGAAGACGGCACGCTGGCGCAGGAAATCACGCCGGTGACGATCCCGCAGAAGAAGGGCGATGCCATCGTCGTCAGCCGCGACGAGCATCCGCGCGCGACAACCATGGAAGCGCTCGCCAAGCTCAAAGGCGTGGTGCGTCCGGATGGCACGGTGACGGCCGGCAATGCGTCGGGCGTGAACGATGGCGCCTGCGCGCTCCTCCTTGCCAATGAAGAATCCGCCAAGCGCTTTGGCCTGACGCCGCGTGCGCGCATCGTCGGCATGGCCACGGCCGGCGTGCCGCCGCGCGTGATGGGCATTGGTCCGGCACCGGCGTCGCAAAAGCTGCTCAAGCAGCTGGGACTGACCATCGACCAGATGGATGTGATCGAGCTGAACGAGGCGTTTGCCGCGCAGGGCTTGGCCGTGACGCGACAACTGGGCCTGCGTGATGACGACCCGCGCGTCAACCCGAACGGCGGCGCCATCGCACTCGGTCACCCGCTCGGCATGAGCGGCGCGCGCCTGGTGACCACGGCGATGTATCAGCTGCAACGCACCGGTGGGCGCTACGCGCTGTGCACCATGTGCATCGGCGTGGGTCAGGGCATTGCACTGGTCATCGAACGCGTTTGAGTTTGACACGGCCATGACCAGCGGACTGCTCGATCGCGCCTTCTCCACACCGGCCATGCTGGCGGTGTGGTCCGATGCCGCCACGGTGCGCGCGATGCTCGATGTGGAGGCCGCGCTGGCGCAGGCCGAAGGCGCGGTTGGCGTGATTCCGGCCGAAGCCGTGGCGCCGATTCGCGCGGTGTGCGCCAAGGCGACATTGGATCTGGACGCGCTCGGCAATGCCGCTGCCAGCGCAGGCAACCTGGCGATCCCGCTGGTCAAGCAACTGACTGCCGCTGTTGCACAGCACGATGAAAACGCCGCGCGCTACGTGCACTGGGGCGCCACCAGTCAGGACATCATCGATACCGGCTTGATGCTGCAGTGGCGGCAATCGGCCGCATTGCTCGAAGCGGATTTGCAAAAGCTGGCCGACGCGCTGGCTGCACTGGCGCAACGTCATCGCAATACGCCGATGGTGGCGCGCACGTGGTTGCAGCAGGCCCTGCCGACGACGTTCGGGCGCAAGGTTGGGGGCTGGCTGGAAGCGGTGCATCGCGCGCAG
>NZ_VOSS01000239.1 GCF_007997035.1 Ralstonia sp. TCR112
GCGCGCCTTTCTTTGCTTACTTTCTTTGGGCAAGACCAAAGAAAGTGAGTCAGCCCCGGCAGGGGATGAAACAAGGGATGCACCACAAACAAAAAAACCAGCCATAAAGTCACCCCAAAAAGGCCCCCACAGCCCTCTGCGGTTGCACCCCAATCTACCCATTTCGAACCAAGGGGTTTCACTAGGTTGCACCTTCCGGATCGCCAGGCGTATGATCCGCCCAATTTGCCGGCCACAAGCCAGGCAATGGCAGCTCTGGATAGGAACCCACATGGCTACAACCACCCTCGGGGTCAAGCTGGACGATGCTTCGCGTGAACGCCTCAAGCGCGTTGCGCAGTCCATTGACCGCACGCCGCATTGGCTGATCAAGCAGGCGATCTTCACGTATCTGGATCAAGTGGAGCGGGGGCAGCTGCCAACTGATGCAAACGGCCCGGCGGCGGATGGCCTCCCGTCCGCCGCCGCAGCCGTCTCGGACGTGCACGAGGGTGACGAACCTGCGGTGCAACCGTTCCTCGAATTTGCGCAAAGCGTGCAACCGCAATCGGTGCTGCGCGCCGCCATCACCGCCGCCTACCGCCGGCCGGAAACCGAAGCCATTCCGATGCTGCTGGAGCAGGCCCGCTTGCCGGGCGCGCTCGCCTCGGAAGCCAAGCAGCTCGCACGGGACCTCGCGGGCAAGCTCCGCACGCAAAAGGTCGGCACCGGCCGCGAAGGTCTGGTGCAGGGCCTGATTCAAGAATTCTCGCTGTCGAGCCAGGAAGGCGTGGCGCTGATGTGCCTGGCCGAGGCGCTGCTGCGCATTCCCGACAAGGCCACGCGCGACGCGCTTATCCGCGACAAGATCAGCAACGGCAACTGGTATTCGCACGTCGGCCAGAGCCCGTCGCTGTTCGTGAACGCCGCCACCTGGGGCCTGCTGCTCACAGGCAAGCTGGTCGCCACGCATAACGAAGCCGGGCTGTCGAAGGCGCTCACGCGCATCATCGGCAAGAGCGGCGAGCCGCTGATCCGCAAGGGCGTGGACATGGCGATGCGCCTGATGGGCGAGCAGTTCGTCACTGGCGAAACCATTTCCGAAGCGCTGGCCAACGCGCGCAAGTTCGAGGCCGAAGGCTTCCGGTACTCCTACGACATGCTCGGCGAGGCCGCGATGACGGAGGAAGACGCCCAGCGCTACCTCGCGTCGTACGAGCAGGCCATCCGGGCGATCGGGCAGGCTTCGGGAGGGCGCGGTATCTACGAAGGGCCGGGCATCTCGATCAAGCTGTCGGCGCTGCATCCGCGCTACAGCCGCGCGCAATACGACCGCACGATCAACGAGCTGTATCCGCGCGTGAAGGCGCTGGCGATGCTGGCGCGTGAATACGACATCGGCATCAACATCGATGCGGAAGAAGCCGACCGCCTGGAGCTGTCGCTCGACCTGCTGGAGCGCCTGTGCTTTGCGCCTGAGCTGGCCGGCTGGAACGGCATCGGCTTCGTGGTGCAGGGCTACCAGAAGCGCTGCCCGTTCGTGCTGGACTACATCATCGACCTGGCGCGCCGCAGCAAGCACCGCCTGATGATCCGCCTGGTAAAGGGCGCGTACTGGGACAGCGAGGTCAAGCGCGCCCAGGTTGACGGCCTGGAGGGCTATCCGGTCTACACGCGCAAGGTCTACACCGATGTGTCGTACCTGGCCTGCGCGCGCAAGCTGCTGGCCGCGCCGGAGGCGATCTTCCCGCAGTTCGCCACGCACAACGCGCACACGCTGGCGGCCATTTACCACATGGCCGGCCAGAACTATTACCCCGGCCAATACGAATTCCAGTGCCTGCACGGCATGGGCGAGCCGCTGTACGAGCAGGTCGTCGGCAACAAGCCGGGCAAGCTGAACCGCCCGTGCCGCATCTACGCGCCGGTCGGTACGCACGAAACGCTGCTGGCCTACCTGGTGCGCCGTCTGCTGGAAAACGGCGCCAACACCTCGTTCGTGAACCGCATTGCGGACGAGTCGATTCCTCTGGACGACCTCGTCGCCGACCCGGTGGCCGTGGTGGAAAAGATGCACGCCGATGAAGGGACGCTCGGCCTGCCGCATCCGAAGATTCCGCTGCCGCGCGACCTTTACGGTGACGTGCGCGCCAACTCGTCGGGCATTGACCTGGCGAACGAGCAGCGCCTGGCGTCGTTGTCGTCCGCCCTGCTTGCCGGCACCAGCACCGTCTGGACGGCCGAGCCGACCATCGGCGATGCGCCGTACGTGGGCGGTACGGCGCAGCCCGTGCGCAACCCGGCCGACCTGCGCGATGTGGTTGGCCACGTGACGGAAGCGACTGAAGCCGACGTCGATGCCGCACTATCGGCCGCCGCTGCTGTCGCGCCCATCTGGCAAGCCACGCCGCCCGAGGCACGCGCCGCGCTGCTGGACCGCGCCGCCGACCTGATGGAAGGCGAGATGCAGCACCTGATGGGGCTGATCATCCGCGAGGCAGGCAAGACGCTGTCCAACGCCATCGCCGAAGTGCGCGAGGCTGTCGACTTCCTGCGCTATTACGCGGCGCAGGTGCGCGGTGGGTTCTCCAACGACACGCACCGCCCGCTGGGCCCGGTGGTCTGCATCAGCCCGTGGAACTTCCCGCTGGC
>NZ_VOSS01000024.1 GCF_007997035.1 Ralstonia sp. TCR112
GACCGAACCGAACCGAGCCAGGAAAAACCGGCAGCGCGCCCCTGTTGCCGCGCCCGATCAGCGGCCCGCCAACCGGCGCGGCGCGCTGGCATTGCGCCCGCTGGTGTTCGCAGTGGCCGGTGTCTGGACGGCGACGTCCGCGGCGCAGAGCGCGGACACCACGCAAGCGACGGCGCCTGCTGCCACGCCGGCCTCCTCGGTGACGGCGCTGGCGACGTCCGGCCCGACCACGCCCGGCGGCAGCCCGCTGGTGCCCAAGATGGCCGAGCCCGTCCAGCGTCCCGACAACACTGTCCCCACCTTCACGGCGGCCGACAAGATGGACGGCCGCACCAACGAAGACATCCACCTGCGCGGAAATGGCGAACTGCGCCGCAACGGTTCAGTGCTGAAGGGCGACACGCTCGATTACAACCAGGACACCGACCTGGCCACGGCCACCGGCAACGTGCGGCTGTTCAAGGGCGGCACGCTCGTCACCGGCCCGGACGCCAAGCTCAAGGTCACCGCCAACGAAGGCACCATTAGCACGCCCACGTACGAGTTCCACACGACCGGCGGCCGCGGCACCGCAGACCGGATCGATTTCATCGACAAGGACAACAGCCGCATCACGCGCGGCACCTACACCACCTGCTCGCCCGACAACGTCGACTGGTACTTCAGCGCGAGCCGCATCGATATCGACAGCGACCGCCAGGTCGGCACCGGCCGCAACGGCGTGCTGCACTTCTTCGGCGTGCCGGTGTTTGCTGCGCCGGTCATGGACTTTCCGCTCAACGACGATCGGCGCAGCGGTTTCCTGGCTCCGGTGTTCGGCTACAACAGCCGCAGCGGGGCCGACGTCACGCTGCCGTACTACTTCAATCTCGCGCCGAACCGCGATCTGACGTTGTATCCCCGTCTGCTGACCCAGCGTGGCCTGCAGCTCGGCGCCGAGTACCGCTATCTCGATACGTCATACAGCGGCGTCCTGCGTGGCGAATTCCTGCCCGATGACCGCGACGCCGGTCGTAGCCGCTGGTCGATTTCGGCGGTACACACGCAGCGCCTGGCACCTGGCCTGACCGGCTACATTAACTACAACAAGGTTTCCGACAACACCTACCCCGATGACCTGGGCCGCAGCATCGTCACGGCGACGCAGCGTCAGTACACCCAGGAAGGCGGTGTCACCTACTCGTTCGGCGACTGGGTGGCGTTGGCGCGTGTGCAGAAATTCCAGACGTTGTCGACCGCCACAACGCCACTGACAGCACCGTATGAGCGCCTGCCGCAGTTGAGCCTGACCTATAACAAGTACGACCTTGGCGGCTTTGACATCAATTTCCTGACCGATTACACCCGGTTCTCGATCCCGACGGCCAATACTGTCCAGGGCGAGCGGCTGTTCATGCAGCCGACGATCAGCTACCCGATCGTCCGCCCCGGCTGGTACGTCACGCCAAAGTTCATTCTCAACACCACTGCATACCGTCTGGACCGCCCGGCCGGCGATACGCAGGACACGCAGATCAATCGCACGTTGCCCACGTTCTCGCTCGATTCGGGCATGACGTTCGAGCGCGATGCGCCGCTGGTCTCCAAACTGTTTGGCGTGAGCTACATCCAGACGCTGGAGCCGCGCGTGTTCTACGTGTACACGCCGTATCGTGACCAGTCGCAGATTCCTCTGTTCGATACCGGCCAGTCGGACTACAACCTCGGCCAGATCTTTACCGAGAACCCGTACACCGGTTACGACCGCATTGCCGACAACAACAAGGTGACGGCAGGTGTGACCACGCGTTTTATCGAGGCCGAATCAGGCATCGAGCGCTTGCGCGCAACGATCGCACAGCGCATCGATCTCGAAGGCCAGCGCGTGACGCTGGCGGGCGCGGCCCCCACGTCGGTGCGTCGCTATTCGGACCTTCTGGGCGCGACCACGATCCAGATGTTCCGCGGCATCTTTTTCGATACGAACCTTCAGTACAATCAGGACATCGATCGCATCATGCGCTCGACTGTCGCGTTCAGCTGGAAGCCGGAAGCCAACAAGGTGATCAACCTAGGCTATCGCTATTACCGGCAAGACGCGAATACCGGTCAGCTGCCGCTGGAACAGGCCGATATCTCAACGCAGTGGCCGATTACCCGGCGCCTCTACGGCCTGGGTCGCATTGGTTACGACCTGGATGCGCGCAAGCCGTCGGATATGCTGCTTGGCCTCGAGTATGTGGCGGACTGCTGGGTCGGTCGACTGGCGGTGCAGCGCTACAGCAATGCAGTTTCGGGCTATACGACGCATATCTTTGCCCAGATCGAATTCAAGGGTTTGTCGAAGGTGGGGAACAATCCGATCGACGTGATTCGCCTGAACGTGCCCGGCTACCAGCCGGTGAGCGCACAGCCGATCACGCCGTCCGTGCTGGATCAATATGAATAACGACATCATGGCTTTCCAATCGACCGCTTTCGCCACGCGTGTGGCTCCTCTGGGCCGCTTGCGGGTTGCCACCGGCGTGCTGGTTGCGCTGCTGGCAGGGACCACGCTGTCGACCGCCGTCCACGCGCAGCAGGCGCCATCGGCAAAGAAGACCGCACCGGTGCGCGGCATCTTCGCCAACCCAGGTTCGTCGCCGAGCCAGCCGTTGCTGCAGGGCACGCTGCCCGAGCCGACGGCGCCGGGCGCGCCGCGCAGCCAACTCGTCGACGAGGTGGTGGCTGTGGTCAACACCGACGTCATCACGCGCCGCGAACTGCTCAACCGCGCCGACCTGGTCGAACGCACGTTCCGTGCGCAGAACCGTCCGCTGCCGCCGCGTGCGGATCTGCTCGGTGAAGTGCTTGAGCAGCTGATCCTGGAGCGTGTGCAGGCGCAGACCGCCAAGGAAAGCGGCATCCGCGTGTCCGACGCCGATGTGGACCGTGCCGTGGAAAGCGTGGCCCAGCGCAACAAACTGTCCGTGCCGCAGCTCAAGAGCAAGCTGAAGGACGCCGGCATGACGTACGACAAGTACCGCGACGACCTGCGCCAGGAAATCCTGCTGGCGCGCCTGCGCGAGCGCGAGGTCGACTCGAAGGTGCAGGTCTACGACGGTGAGATCGACAACTATCTGGCGCAGCAGGGCGGCGGCACGGCCCCGGCCGGCGAGCAGCAGTACAACGTCGCGCAGATTCTCGTGCCGGTTGCAGAAGGCGCCACGGATGCCGAGAAGGCCGCCGCGCGCAGCAAGGCCGAAAGCCTGCTCAAGCAAGCGCAAGGCGGTGCGGATTTCGCGAAGCTCGCGCGCGACAATTCCGGCGCGCAGGATGCATCGCAAGGCGGTGAGCTTGGGCTGCGGCCGATCGGTCGCTGCCGGCTGTGTTCGCCAACGCCGTGGTCGACCTGAAGGCCGGCCAGGTGGCGAGCCAAGTGGTCGAAAGCCCGGCAGGTTTCCACGTGATCAAGCTGTTGGAAAAGCGCGCACCGAGCACCGCGATTGCCGCCAAGGTGCAGCAGACGCAAGTGCGCCACATCCTAATCAAGACCGGTCCGACGATGTCGGCGGACGACGCGCGCCGCCAGTTGACGGGCCTGCGTGATCGTATCGTCCACGGCTATGACTTTGGCGATGCAGCACGCCGGTATTCGCAAGACGGTTCGGCCGGTGCGGGTGGCGAGCTGGGCTGGGTGTCGCCCGGCCAGCTGGTGCCGGAATTCGAGCAGGCGATGAACCAGCTCAAGCCGGGCGATGTGTCGCAGCCGGTGCAGAGCCAGTTCGGCGTGCATTTGATCCAGGTGGAAGGCCGCCGCGAGGCAGAAGTGTCGGGAGACCGCGAGCGCGACTACGCACGCTCGGTGATTCGCGAGCAGAAGGTCCAGGCCGCCTATGAAGACTGGTTGCGTGAGTTGCGCGATTCGGCACACGTGGAGTACCGCGTGAACCGTCAGCAGTAAGCTACGGACATCCGCATCGCTCACGGCCGCCTGCGGGCGGCGTGGCATTTCTAGACCGACCGGAAATCATCGCAGGAAAGCGCTGCATGCTGAACATTGCCATTACCACCGGCGAACCTGCTGGTATCGGCCCCGACATCACCGTGGCTGCGCTGCTGCATCTGGCGCGGCAGGCGTCGCCGCGTTACGCCGATGTGCAGTGGCATGTGATGGGCGATGCGGCATTGCTGCAGGCGCGCGCAGACGCGATCGGGCAGGGCGATTTCTGGCGCGTTGTCTCTACGGCGCTGACTGTCGTGGCGCGCCCGCTGGGTGCGCCCGTGCGCGCCGGCGTGCTTGATGCCGCCAACGGCCGCTATGTGCTGGACCTGCTCGATGCAGCCATCGACGGCTGCCTGATCGGCACGGCAAACGGCATCCGTTACGACGCGATGGTCACGGCGCCGGTGCAGAAGAGCACGATCAACGACGCCGGTGTGCCGTTTACCGGCCACACGGAGTATCTGGCCGAGCGCAGCCACACGCCGCGCGTGGTCATGATGCTGGCTGGTCCGCAGCCGGCGCACGACAACGCCATGCTGCGTGTTGCGCTGGCGACGACGCATTTGCCGCTGCGCGAGGTGCCGGACGCCATCACGCCCACGGTGCTCGACGAAACGCTCGACATCGTGCAGCGCGATCTGCGTATGCGGTTTGGCTTGCCCGCACCGCGTATTCTCGTGACGGGGTTGAATCCGCATGCGGGCGAATCCGGCCATCTGGGCCGCGAAGAGATCGAGGTGATCGAGCCGGCCATCGCGCGTGCGCGTGCGCGTGGGATCGATGCACGCGGTCCGTATCCGGCCGATACGCTGTTCCAGCCGCGCCTGTTGGCCGATGCCGATTGCGTGCTGGCGATGTACCACGATCAGGGTTTGGCGCCGCTCAAGTACGGCACGTTCGGCCATGGCGTCAACATCACGCTGGGCTTGCCGTTCGTGCGCACGTCGGTGGATCACGGTACGGCGTTGGACCTGGCGGGCACGGGCCGCGCCGAGTTCGGCAGCATGATCGAGGCGATCGATACCGCCATCGCCATGGCGCGGCACACGGCGCGTTCCTGAGTTTCTTCACCTTTTCGATTTCGAGTTCGCAATGGCACGATCCACGACCGGCGTTCACCAAGGGCACCAGGCCCGCAAGCGCTTCGGCCAGAACTTCCTGGTCGATGACGGCGTGATCCACGCCATCGTCGCCGCCATCGATCCGAAGCCCGATGATGTGCTCGTCGAGATCGGCCCGGGCCTGGGCGCGCTCACGGTGCCGCTGATGGAGCGCGTGCGCACGCTACAGGTGGTCGAGCTGGATCGTGACCTCGTCGCACGCTTGCAGAAGCGTTTCGGCGATCGGCTCATCGTGCATGCAGGCGATGCGCTGGCGTTCGATTTCGGTTCGCTGCTGGAGGCCGGCCGGCCGCTGCGTATCGTCGGCAACCTGCCGTACAACATCTCCAGCCCGCTGCTGTTTCACCTCGCCACGTTCGCCGACCGCGTGCGCGATCAGCATTTCATGCTGCAGAAAGAAGTGGTCGACCGCATGGTGGCCGCGCCGGGCAGCAAGGCGTTCAGCCGGCTCTCGGTGATGCTGCAGGTGCGCTATTACATGGAGCTGGTG
The DNA here is from genome assembly GCF_007997035.1 of Ralstonia sp. TCR112. Lineage (GTDB taxonomy): Bacteria > Pseudomonadota > Gammaproteobacteria > Burkholderiales > Burkholderiaceae > Ralstonia > Ralstonia edaphi. The sequence continues at coordinate 5,576 of NZ_VOSS01000024.1, forward strand.
CTGGACGTGCCGCCGGGCTCGTTCAACCCGCCGCCCAAGGTGGATTCGGCGGTGGTGCGGATGATTCCGTGGCCGGCCGATAAGTCGCCGTATGCGCCGGTCGACATGCGCGCGCTGGGCACGGTGGTGACGATGGCGTTTTCGCAGCGGCGCAAGGTGCTGCGCAACACCCTCGGCGCACTGCGCGATGTGATTGATTTCGAGGCGCTTGGCTTTGACCTGGGCCGCCGCGCAGAAGAAGTGCCGGTGGAAGACTTCGTGGCCGTGGCGAACGCGCTGCCGGCCAGCCGCATCGCCGGCACCGTTTCCGACCTCAGCGAAGATTGACGAGCAGGATGCCCGACAGCACGAGCGTTGCCGCCAGCGCAAACCGCAGGCCCACCGGCTCGTGCAACAGCAGCACGCCAAACGCCACGCCAAACAGCGGCGTCAGGAACGAGAACACGGACAACCGCGACGCCAGGTAACGGCGCAGCAGCCAGAACCACGTCAGGTAACTGGCAAACGCAATCAGCACGGACTGGTAGGCGAGGCTGGCCAGCGCGGTCGGTGTGAGGTTCGCGGTAAAGGCCTGGCCAGTGCCGGCGGCCATCAACAGCAGCAGCACGGCCGAGACGGCCAGTTGGTACAGCAACGTCTTCGCCGCCGGTGCTTCGGAAAGCTTGCTTGCCCGCACGACGATGGTCGTCGCGCCCCACAGCGCGCCGGCCACCACGCCAAGCGCGTCGCCCAATGACGTCGATGGCCCGGCCGCCGGGTGCAGGACGCCGTCGGCGAACGCCAGCACGATCCCCGCAAATGCAATGCCGATTCCGGCCCACTGGCGCGGCCGCAGGTGCTCGCCGGGCACAAAGAAGTGCAGACCGAGTGCGGTGAAGATCGGCGCGGTGTAGAGAAACACCGCCATGCGCGACGCAGTGGTGTAGCTCAGCCCGATGAAGATACACAGGAACTCGACGCCGAACAGCACGCCGGCCATGAGGCCACCAGTCAGCGTGCCATCGCGCAACGACAGGCACGTGCCGCGCCAGAGCGCAAACGCGAACACCAGGACCGACGCGATGGCCGAGCGGACACCGGCCTGCATGACGGGGCCCACGTCATGGGCGGCCACCTTGATGGCGACCTGCTGAAAGCCCCAGCACATGCACAGCACCACCATCAGCCCGATGGCGGTGCCGTCCAGCGGCCGCCGGATCGCGTCAGTGGCGGTTGCCATCGGGCATCGAGCGTGCCTGGATCAGCTCGATCTTGTAGCCGTCCGGATCTTCCACAAACGCGATGATGGTGCTGCCGCCCTTGACCGGGCCGGCCTCACGCGTGACTTTGCCGCCGGCGTTGCGGATCTGGTCGCAGGCCTGCGCGGCATTGTCGACCTCGATGGCCAAGTGCCCAAATGCCGTGCCGAGTTCGTATTCGCTCACGCCGTAGTTGTAGGTCAGTTCGATGACTGTGTTGCCGGCTTCCGGGCCGTAGCCGACGAACGCCAGCGAATATTTGTATTCGGGGTTGTCGCTGGTGCGCAGCAGCTGCATGCCGAGCACCTTGGTGTAGAAGTCGATCGAGCGCTGCAAGTCGCCAACGCGCAGCATGGTGTGGAGCATTCGCATGGGGTTTCCTTCCTGGAGAACTGCGGGGAAGGCGATATTGTAGGAGGGTGTGGCGGAGCGTGCAGGACAGGCGTTTTCTGCCACCGACGCATCCGCCGCCGCCGCCGCCGCGTCGGCAGGGCGAATCAGAATGCCGGCAAGTATTCCGGCGGATGCGAGCGCAGTTGCTCCCGCGCCTCACGAAACTCGGGAAAGATCGACTCCACGGTGTCCCAGAAGCGCGGGCTGTGGTTCATCTCCTTGAGATGCGCCAGTTCATGAGCGACCACGTAGTCGATCAAGCTCAGCGGGAAGTGGACGAGGCGCCAGTTCAGACGGATCTTGCCGTCGGCGGTGCAGCTTCCCCAGCGCGTGGCGGCGGAGGACAGCGCATACGCGCTATGCCGCACGCCCAGGCGCTCGGCATACACCTCAAGGCGTTCGCCGAAGAGGCGTCGAGCCTGCGTCTGCAGCCAGCCTTGCACGCGGTCCTTGATCTGCTGCTCGGTGGTGGTGGGCGGCAGGCCCAGGTGCAGCACGCTGGTGTCGGCATCGAACATCAATGCGCCGATGGGCGATTCCAGCTTGAGCGTGATCGTCTTGCCGAGGAAGGGGAGCGCGGCGCCGTCCTGCCACTCCATCGGCGGCAGCATGCGGCGTGCGGCGCTCGTGCGCCACTCGGCCAGCTTGGCGAAGATCCACTTCTGCTTTTCGGCGATGGCGTGTTCGATCTCGGCAAGCGTCACCCAGCGCGGTGCCGTGATCGACAGGCCGCGGTCGTCGATGACAAAGCCGATGGTGCGCCGCGACGAACGCTTGAGGTTATAGATCAGCGCGCGCTCGCCCAGCGTCAGGCGGCGCTGGTTGGGGCCGAGCGGTGCGGTGGAAAAATCGACTGTGGGCGGAGCGAGGAGGGACGCGTCAGGCGGCTGCGATGGCGACGGGGCTTCGGGCGCGAGCAGCGGCAGCTCGAGCTGGACGCTGTCGGCGGTGGTGGGCGAAGTCGGTGGGCGCAGCAGTTTCATGCGTGCTCGCGGTAGCTATCGGCGTCGATTCTACGCATTTCTGCTTCGATCCACGCTTCGACTTCGCGATTGAGTTCGTCGCTGGTCTTGCCGTCCGTGGAGATGGCCGGACCGACCGACAGCGTAATCAGGCCCGGATGCTTCAGGAACGAGTTGCGAGGCCACACGCGGCCGGAGTTGTGAGCGATGGGGATGACCCATGCGCCGGTGTCCACCGCGAAGCGCGCACCGCCGCTCTTGTAGCGCGGCTTCGGGTCGCCCGAGCGCGTGCGGGTGCCTTCCGGGAACATGATCACCCATGCGCCCTCGGCCATGCGTTCCTTGCCCTGGCGGGCGACCGAGGCAAACGCGTTGGCGCCGTCCTTGCGATTGATGTGCACCATTTTCAGCATGCCCAGCGCCCAGCCGAAGAAGGGCACATACAGCAGCTCACGCTTGAATACGTAGCACAGCGGCCTCGGCATGGTCGCCACAAAGGCCATGGTTTCCCATGCCGACTGATGCTTGGAGAGCAGCACCACGCGCTTGTTGGTCGCGACGGCTTCTTCGATGTGTTCCCAGCCCTGGTATTGCCAGCGAATGCCAAGCAGCCAGCGCGCCATCCAGATAGCGGATTTGGTCCAGCCCGACACCATCCAGAACCGGCGGGCCGGATTCATGAACGGGAACACGATGAAGCAAGCCACCGCGTAGATCGGCGTCCAGACGATCAGGAAAACCAGGTACAGCAGCGAACGGATAAAAGTCATTGGGGGCGAATTCAAGGGGCACGCGTGGGCATGCCCTGGGGCGCGGGGGACAACAGCGCACGCGCAAACGCGCGCAGGTCCTCGTGAATCTGGGTGCCCGGGGGCAGGTTGCCGGCATCGCGGGTCTTGGCGCCCTTGCCGGTCAATACGAGGTGAGGAACAGCGCCGACTTCCACGCCGGCTTGCAGGTCGCGCAGCGAGTCACCGACCACCGGCACGCCCGTCAGGTCCATGTCGAAGCGGCGCGCAATCTCGCGCAGCATGCCCGACTTGGGTTTGCGGCAGTCGCACGCATCGGCGGCGGTGTGCGGGCAGAAGAAGACGGCATCGACGCGTCCGCCGTAGGTGGCAAGCGCCTTGTACATCTTCTCGTGCATGGCGTTGAGCGCCGCGGCCTCGAACAGGCCGCGTCCGATGCCCGACTGATTGGTCGCCACCACCACCTGGTAGCCGGCCTGGTTCAGTTCGGCAATGGCTTCGAGGCTGCCGTCCAGGGCGATCCACTCGTCGGGCGACTTGATGAACTGGTCGCTGTCGCGGTTGATGACGCCATCGCGGTCGAGAATCACCAGTTTGGGAACGTGGGGCATGGTGGGCTCCGGACGGTGCTTGGGGTGCCGATCAGGCGGCCAGCTTGGAGATGTCCGCCACGCGGTTCATCAGTCCGTGCAGTTCAGCCAGCAGTGCCAGGCGGTTGTCGCGCAGCGCGGTGTCGTCGGCCATCACCATCACGCCGTCGAAGAAGGTGTCGACCGCTTCGCGCAGGCTGGCCAGCGTCTTCAGCGCGGTGGTGAAATCGCCCCGTGCGAAGGCATCGTGCACCTGCGGCTCGGACGACGCCACGGCCTGATGCAGCGCGCGCTCGGCGTCTTCCTTGAGCAGTTGCGGCTGCACTGCGCCAATCGCTGCGTCCGTCTTCTTCAGGATGTTGGTGATGCGCTTGTTGGCGGCGGCCAACGCTTCGGCTTGCGGCAGGGCCGCGAAGGCACGCACGGCGTCGAGGCGCGCGACGATGTCGTCCAGGCGCTGCGGGCGCTGGCTGACCACGGCTTCCACCTCGTTGGTGCTGTAGCCCTTGTCCTTCAGGTAGCCGCGCAGGCGGTCGTAGAGGAAGTCCGTGATGGCAGCCAGGTCCGGCTTGACGGCGGCGATGCCATCGAAGCTGGCGGCGGCAATCTGCAGCGCATCGTCAATCGTGAGCGCGAGCGGCTTCTCGATCAGCATGCGCAGGATGCCCAGCGCGTGGCGGCGCAGCGCGAACGGGTCTTTCTCACCGGTGGGTTGCAGACCGATGCCCCAGATACCGACCAGCGTTTCCAGCTTGTCGGCCAGCGCCACCACGGTACCGGTGGCGGTGCTGGGAAGCGCGTCGCCGGCAAAGCGCGGTTGGTAGTGTTCGGAGCAGGCCAGCGCCACGTCGTCGGGCTCGCCGTCGTGGCGGGCGTAGTACGTGCCCATCGTGCCTTGCAGCTCGGGGAACTCGCCCACCATGTCGGTCAGCAGATCGGCCTTGGCCAGGAGCGCGCCGCGCGAGGCGTGGGCAACATCCGCACCGAGCTTCTCCGCCAGTTGCCCCGCGATGGCCTGCAGGCGCGACACACGCTCAAGCTGCGTGCCGATCTTGTTGTGATAGACCACACGCGATAGCAGCGGCACGCGGTCGGCCAGCGGCTTTTTCTTATCCTGCTCGAAGAAGAAGCGGGCGTCGGCCAGGCGCGGACGCACCACGCGCTCATTGCCTTGAATGATGGCCTCGGGTGTGCTCGTGGCGATGTTCGAGACGATCAGGAAGCGGTTGCGCAGATGGCCCTGTGCATCGGTCAGCGCAAAGTACTTCTGATTGGTCTGCATGGTCAGGATCAGGCACTCCTGCGGCACTGCGAGGAACGCTTCCTCGAAATGGCAGGGGTAGACCACGGGCCACTCCACCAGCGCGTTCACCTCGTCGAGCAGCGCTTCGGGCATGACCACCGTATCGGCGCCGGCCGTCTTGAGCAGCTCGGCGCGGATGGCTTCCTTGCGCTTGCCGTAGCCGGCGATGACCTTGCCCTGCGATTCCAGCGTGCTGGCATACGAGGTAGCGTCTTTGATGACGATTTCGCCGGCCGACAGGAAACGGTGGCCCAGCGTCACGTTGCCGGCTTGCAGGCCGAATGCGCTGACGGGGATGACTTCGCTGTCGAGCAGGGCGATCAGCTTGTGCGCCGGGCGCACGAACTGCACGTTATCGCCGTTCGGGCGCTGATACGTCATCACCTTCGGAATCGGCAGATTGGCGATGGTCTGCGTCAGTGCAGTCTGCAGGCCGTCGGCCAGCACGGCGCCGCGCGCGGTATAGCGATAGAACAGCGCTTCAGCCTTGCCGTCAGGCGCGCGTTCGAGCGATTCGGGGGCGATGGCCTCCACGCCCACGGTCTTGGCCAGCGCAGCCAGCTTCTTGACGAGCGGCGCGGCGGGCTTGCCCTCAGCATCGAAGGCGATGGTGACGGGGAGGACCTTCTCGCGCAATTCGCGGTCGGGCGCGGTGCGGCGTACGCCGGTGATCGATGCAGCCAGGCGGCGCGGCGTGGCGAAGCCTTCCACGGCGGCGCCTTCTTCGAGCAGGCCTTGCGCCGACAGACCGTCAAACAGGCCGCGCGCAAACGCCTCGCCCAGGCGGGCCAGCGCCTTGGGCGGCAGTTCTTCGGTCAGCAGTTCGATCAGGAGGGTGGACATAGCGTTTGAATCGGTGACGTCGTTGTTCTGCGCCGCGTGGTGTTCAGATCAGATGCGGCGATACGTTGTTTGGTTCGGTTCAGTGATCAGCAGGGCGAGCCGGGCACGGGCTCCACGCCCGAGAGCAGCCACACGCCGTTCTGCTGCTGGAATTGCAATTGCGTGCCGGCGCACTGGCCCGGCGGCGGAGGCGGTGCAATCGGGGCGGGCGTGGTTCCGGGCGCGGCGGCATCACGGCGCAGGAACCGCGCAGACAACAAGCCGCGTCGCGCGTCGTAGCGCACCTCTTGCAGCGTGCCCGACACGTTGAATTCCAAGCGGCTCGGCAACTGCCCGGCGGAGCGGAACACGCGCGCACGGCGCTGTGCCTTGGCGCCCGTGCCTTGCCACTCCACCCACGTGAGCGGGAAGCGCAGGGCCGTCGCATAGGTGCGCAGCGGCACGCGATGCCAGCCGAGGTCACGCGCGCCGGACAGGTCGCAGGCCATCGTGCGCACCAGGCTCGTCCATTGATCGAGCGACGGCGGAGGCGGCGTCCACGCCGCGCTCAGCGCTTGCTGCAGCGGCTTGGAATCGGCCACGCAAAGCTGCGTCAAAGTGTTGGGCACGACAAAAACCTTCTCCGTCGATGCGGCCTTGGACGTGCGATGCCGTGCCGCTTGCGCAACGCTCGCCGGAAGCGCCAGCGCGGCGATGGACGCTGCCGTCAGCAGCGCCAGGCCACGCCGTGCTCGGTTGGCCGTCATGCGGCCTCCGTGGTCTTGGCGGCGGCCGCGGTCGTGCCGCACATCGGGAAACCGAGGCGTTCGCGCGAATCGTAGTAAGCCTGCGCGACCAGGCGCGACAGGTTGCGGATGCGGCCGATGTAGGCCGCGCGCTCCGTCACCGAAATCGCGCCGCGCGCGTCCAGCAGGTTGAAGGTGTGTCCGGCCTTGAGCACTTGCTCGTAGGCGGGCAGGGCCAGTTGCACGACAGGTGCGTCGCCCTCGGCCGCGGCTTCGCCTTCTGCACGCACGCCCATCAGGCGCTTGGCTTCGGCTTCGTGCTCGGCAAAGCGGCGGAACAGCACGGTCGTGTCGGCCTGCTCGAAGTTGTAGGTCGATTGCTCGACTTCGTTCTGGTGATAGACGTCGCCGTAGGTCAGGCGGCGCTTCACGGGGCCGTTCGGGCCCGGCTCTTCCCACTCGGTCCAGACCAGGTCGTAGATGTTCTCGACCTGCTGCAGGTACATCGCCAGGCGCTCGATGCCGTAGGTGATCTCCCCGGTCACGGGCTTGCAGTCCAGGCCGCCGACTTGCTGGAAGTACGTGAATTGCGTCACTTCCATGCCGTTGAGCCAGACCTCCCAGCCCAGGCCCCAGGCGCCGAGCGTGGGGTTCTCCCAGTCGTCTTCCACAAAGCGGACGTCGTTCTGCTTCAGGTCCAGGCCCAGCGCTTCCAGCGAACCGAGGTACAGGTCGAGGATGTTTTCCGGCGCCGGCTTGAGCACCACCTGGTACTGGTAGTAATGCTGCAGGCGGTTCGGGTTCTCGCCGTAGCGGCCGTCCTTGGGGCGGCGCGACGGTTGCACGTAGGCGGCACGCCACGGCTCGGGGCCGATCGCGCGCAGGAAGGTGTGCACATGCGACGTGCCGGCGCCGACTTCAAGGTCGATCGGTTGCAGCAGGGCGCAGCCCTGGGCGTCCCAGTACGACTGCAGCTTGAGGATGAGTTGCTGGAAGGTGAGCATGGTGGTACCCGTTGGTCCGCGGCGGCACGGAACGATGCGTTGCGCCGCGCGACGGTGGAATGCAGCGGCGGGCACGGGAAGCGCCTGGCTCCCTGCCCGCCGTAAAACGTTGAATTTTAGCGTTTTTTGTCAGCGACTCCGGAAAGTGGCTCGAAAGCCCTCCGGGCGCTGAACGATCAATCCGCCGAAGCCCGACGGCGGCGCACAAATGCCACCAGCAGAACCAGCGCGCCCAGGCCCAGCGCGGGCGCGTTGCCGGCCCGCACGAACGGCGTCAGGCCTTGCGTGCCTTGCACGTCAGCCTGCAGCGTGCCGAGCGTGAAGACCGGCAGGCGCGCCTGAACGCTGCCGTCCGGCCGCACCACGGCGGTCGCGCCGGTGTTGGTGGCACGCAGCATCGGCCGGCCCGTTTCCAGCGCGCGCATGCGTGAGATCTGCAGGTGCTGGTCCAGCGCAATCGTGTCGCCAAACCACGCCAGGTTCGTCACGTTGGCGAGCATCGTGGCGGGCTGGTCTGCATGCCGCAGCGATGCGGCAATTTCCTCGCCGAACAAATCCTCGTAGCAGATGTTGGGCGCGACACGCTGGTCGGCCACCGCCATGGGCGGCTGCACGGGCAGGCCGCGTCGGAAGTCGCCCAGCGGCATGTTCATCATGTTGACGAACCAGTGGAAACCGAAGGGGATGAACTCGCCGAAGGGCACGAGATGGTGCTTGTTGTAGCGGTATACGCCCTGGAATTGCGGGCCGACGCCGAACACGCTGTTGGTGTAATCGACGCGCGAGTCCTCGCTGGCGGCGCCAAACAGCACGCTGGAACCGGTGGTATCCACATAGGTCCGGATGGCCAGCGCGATCTCCTGCGGCATCTCCTGAATCATGATCGGGAAGGCTGTCTCGGGCGTGATCACGAGTTGCGCGGGCTTCTCGGTGACCATCTTCGTGTACAGCTCCAGCGAGCGCTCGATGCCGGTCTGCTGAAACTTCACGTCCTGCGGCACATTGCCCTGCAGAAGGCGCACGGAGATCGGCTTGCCCACCGCCTGCGTCCACGCAATGCCGTGCAGCGGCCAGCCGGCCACCAGCACAACCGCACCGGCGATGCCCGCCAGCCAATGCAGTCGGCGCTCGGCTGCGACGCACAGCAGGCCGGCCAGCACGGCGGCGATCAGCACGATGCCGTAGACGCCCACCAGCGGCGCGTAGCCGGCCAGCGGGCCATCGGTATGCGCGTAGCCGCCGTTGATCCAGGGGAAGCCCGTCCAGACCGTGCCGCGCAGCCATTCCGTGACGGCCCATGCCGCGCCGAATACCAGCGCGGATGCGGTACCGGACCACCGCCCGCGTCTCGTGAGCCACTGCCATGCCCACACCGCCAGCGCCGGATGCAGCGCCAGGTACCCGGCAAACAGCAGCACCGCCAGCGCGGCCATCCATGCCGGCATGTCGCCGTAGACGTGCATGCTGATATAGAGCCACCAGACGCCCGACAGGAACCAGCCGAGCCCGAAGGCGTAGCCAACGTACGCCGCATCACGCAGGCGCGGCGCCCGCTGTACGAGCGCAGCCAGCCCCGTCAGCGAGAGGATCTGCAGCCACCACCAGTGGTTCGGCGCGAACGACAGCGTATGCATGACGCCGAGCAACGCTGCCAGCGGCATCGCAAAACGCAACCGCGCGAGCGGCACAGCTTGGGCATCCTGCCGACGGGACGGTGCGGCAGGGGAAGAGAACTGAGCGGGCACGGAGGGATCAGGCGGGGTGAGAACCAGAGGTGTCGGCCGTGGCATTGCCGCCAGCCGACGCGGTGAGGCGGCGCACGAGCAGCACCTGCACCTGGCGCGCATCGGCGCGCAGCACGTCGAATTGCAGGGTGCCCATGACGATCTTCTCGCCGCGGTGCGGCACGCGGCCCAGGTGGTTGGACAGCAGCCCGCCCACGGTATCGACGTCTTCGTCGGAGAAATGCGTGCCGAAGGCTTCGTTGAACTGGCTGATTTCGGTCAGCCCGCGCACGCGCATGTGGCCATCGGCGGTCGGCAGGATGTTGTCTTCTTCCTGGTCGAAGTCGTATTCGTCCTCGATGTCACCGACGATCTGCTCCAGCACGTCTTCGATGGTGATGAGGCCCGCCACGCCGCCGTATTCGTCAACGACGATGGCGATGTGGTTGCGGTTGACGCGGAAGTCGCGCAACAGCACGTTCAGTCGCTTGGATTCGGGGATGAACACGGCCGGGCGCAGCATGTCGCGCACGTCGAAGCCTTCGTCAGTGTAGAAGCGCAGCAGATCCTTGGCGAGCAGGATGCCGATGATGTTGTCGCGGCTGCCTTCGTAGACGGGGAAGCGCGAATGCGCGGCTTCCTGCACAAACGGGATGAATTCTGACGGCGCGTCGGCGATGTTCAGCGCATCCATCTGCGCGCGCGGGATCATGATGTCGCGCGCACACAGGTCTGAGACCTGGAAGACGCCTTCGATCATCGACAGGGAGTCGGCGTCGATCAGGCTGCGCGCATGGGCGTCTTGGAGGATTTCGAGCAGCTCGGCCCGCGATTCGGGCTCGGGCGAGATGAGGTCGGTCAGGCGTTCCAGCAGCGAGCGGGGTTTGTCGGCTGGCTTCGGACTGGGATACGGATCATTCATGGCGCGGTCGCGCGTCGTTAAACATCGGGCCAGCATACACCAAAAGCCCTGCCGTCCCGATGACGGGGGGTGGCCGCCCGGCCCCCAGAAGTGGTGTCTATTTCACTTCGGGAGGCCGGGTTCGGGCGCGTAGAGACGAACGATCTGCCGAGGGGGAAGCGGTCAGTCGTGTCCGCCTTCGCCGCCGCGTTGCTGGCCGTTGCCGTGCGCGTTGCTGCCTTCGTTGCCTGGGTGATTGCCGTTCTGGCGCCAGTCGCCCTCGTCGTGACGATGATGCCGGCTGTGCCCGCCTGACTCGTCGCCGCGATCGTGGTTGTCTCCGTGGTCGCCCTCACCGCCGCGGTCGTGGTCGCCTCGGTGGTTGCCGCTTCCACGGTGGTTGTGATCGCCGCCGTGGTGTCCGTCACCGCCGTGGTCGTGATCGCCTCCGTGGTGCCCGTCACCGCCGTGGTCGTGATCATGGTGGTGCCCGTGATGGTGACCGCCTCCGTGGCAGCTTCCGCACGGCGATGGAACAGGCGATGGGCTCGGCGTTGGCGTCGGGGCGGGTGTCGGCGTTGGACTCGGAGTCGGGCTCGGCGATGGAGCCGGCGATGGGCTGGGCCCGGGGCTCGGTGCTGGCGTGGGGCCGGGGCTGGGGCTGGGCGACGCGCCGGGTGCGGGTGCCGGTGTCGGTGTCGGGCTGGGCTTGGACGGCTGCGTGTTGTTCCCGCTCGGTGGCGGCACGTCGTTGTTGCTCGTCGGTGTTGTTGCCGCCGATGCCGGTGCCGGGTCTGCGGGACGCGAATTGCTGTGATACCGGCCCAACGTGCTTGCGCCGCCGTAGGCTGTCCAACGTCCGGCGATTTCCATGTCGACACCGGCGAGCCAGTGGTCGCCTGTGGCCCCGACGCCCACCAGCGCCTTGCTGCTCGCAAAGTCGTAACCGCCGCCGATGAGTGCCTGCACGCTCGTGCTGCCGACGACTGCCTGCACGCGCGGCCGGATGGTGCCTTGCGCGATCATCAGGTTCACCTCGGCGCCCACCACGTTGTTGCTGTCAGAGATGTTGACGGTTCGGCAGCCGACCACGGCGCCCGGATGCCACGCACCGTCGAATACGACGACGATGCCCGCATAGCACGATTGCTTGTGATCAGCGTGCGCAATGCGCGGCGTGACCGCGAGCGCCGTGCCGACACCCACGCCAAAGAGCAGCGTGGCCCACGGAATGCTGTCCATGAAGCGTTGACGCATGATGACCTCCCCGCGGTGGCCTTGCCCGTCTGTGCGCGGGTTGGCCGATGGCGCTCGTTTGCGCCGATTTTGTGAAGCGCGCTCGAGCGGCGGCTTATGCGTGGAGGATAGGAATCGCTACGGCAAAACCCATGCGCCATACGGAGAGCGGCGAGGGTGCCGGATGGCCGACGGCCCGTGCGATGTGTGTGAGCGATTCGAACGGCGCGAGCCTGCGCCAAATGGCGGAGGAAAGCTTGTAAACCGTTGTCAGGACTGGATTGACGTCAACGTGAGGTGATTCACCGTTGAAACAGCATGCTGCAAGAATGGAACATGCAAAAGCAAAACGCCGGCGCGGGGCCGGCGTTTGATCATCAAGCGCTTGGCGCTTTAACGATCTGCGTACGGATCGGCAAAACCGAGGTCGCCGAGGATCTGCGTTTCGATGCCTTCCATTTCCTTCGCGTCGGCCGGGTCTTCGTGGTCGTAGCCCTGGGCATGCAGCGCGCCGTGCACGATCAGATGCGCGTAATGCGCGAGCAGCGGCTTCTTCTGTTCCTTCGCCTCTTTCTCGATCACCGGGCAGCACAGCACGATGTCGGCCGAGACCGGGTCTTCCGCATTCTCTGCGTAAGAGAAGGTCAGCACGTTGGTGGCGTAGTCCTTGCCGCGATAGGTGCGGTTGAGCGTGCGGCCTTCTTCTTCGCCGACAAAGCGCACATTGAGCTGCGCATCGGCAAACAGCGCGGGAGCAATCCAGCCTTCGATGTCGCGTTCGTTCGGCAGCGCCTTGCGAGCGGCAGCCTTGAGTTCATCGCCGTACTGCACCGTCAGGTCGAGCGTGAGCATCTCGGCGCCGGCGGTGTCGTCATCGAAGGCTTCTTCCGTGGAGTCGGCCAATTCGGCAGGCTGGGTTTCGATGCGCAACGTGATGCTGTCGTGGTGCTCGGGGCGCAGCGAGAGCATGGCGTGCATGTCGGCGTCGGCGTGTTCGGCAACCAGCGTGATCGGCCCATCTACGGTATTCGGCAGACCGAGGATCAGGCTGCGGCCATCGGCAAAGGCGATGCGCACGGCGCTTGCATCCACCGTCTTGGGTTTGCCTTGGGCGTCGAACACGTCGACGCGCGGGCCGAACGACTCGGCGGCCGCGGCCTGGGTTTTTTTGGTTTTTGCTTTGGTATCGGTTTTTGCTTTAGCCACGTTCAGGCGTCCTTATGCATCTTTATGCTGGGCATGGAATTCGTCATAGGCCTCGACGATGCGCGCCACCAGCGGGTGCCGCACCACGTCGACGCTGGTGAAGCGCGTCATCGCCACGCCGCGCACGTCACGCAGCACGTGCTGCGCTTCGATCAGGCCGCTCTTCTGGCCGCGCGGCAGATCGATCTGCGTGGTGTCGCCGGTGATCACCGCCTTGGAGCCGAAGCCGATGCGCGTGAGGAACATCTTCATCTGTTCCGGCGTGGTGTTCTGGGCTTCGTCCAGGATGATGAAGGCGTGATTGAGCGTGCGCCCGCGCATGTAGGCCAGCGGCGCGATCTCGATCATCTGGCGCTCGAACATCTTCTGCGTCTTGTCGAAGCCGAGCAGGTCGTACAGCGCGTCGTACAGCGGACGCAGGTACGGGTCGACCTTTTGCGCAAGATCGCCGGGCAGGAAGCCCAGGCGTTCGCCGGCTTCCACGGCCGGGCGCGTCAGCACGATGCGCTTGATGGCGTCGCGCTCCAGCGCGTCCACGGCGCAGGCCACGGCCAGATACGTCTTGCCCGTGCCGGCGGGGCCGATGCCGAACGACAGGTCGTGCGAGAGGATGTTGCGCAGATACGCGCGCTGCATCGGCGTGCGGCCATGCAGATCGGTGCGCCGCGTATGCAGCACGGGCGACAGATCATTGCCGTCCGGCTCGTCGGCGCTCGATTCCGGCAGGTAGGCCCCGTGTGCGGCCACCTGGCGGGTTTCCACCAGGCCGAGCTGGATGTCGTCCACCGACAGCGACTCACGCGCGGCGTTGTAGAACGTTTCCAATGCGTTGGCCGCGCCCTGCGCGTTGGCGCCGCGCACGGTGAACTTGCTGCCGCGCCGGTTGATGGTCACGTCCAGCGCCTGTTCGATCTGGCGCAGGTTTTCGTCCAGCGGACCGCACAGGTTCTGCAGGCGCGTGTTGTCGTTCTTGGGCGCCGTGAATTCTGCGATGGTTGGTTTCATCAAATCGGGTTGTGTCGATGATCAGTGAGTCGTGCTGGCCGTGCGCTGTTCCGCCACTTCGCCACGCAGCGAATGCGGGAAGGCGTGCACGATGCGCACGTCCAGCATCTGGCCGATCAGCTGGTCGCGGCGCGCCTGCGGCAGATCGGGCAGCGCGAAGTTGACGACGCGGTTGTTCTCGGTGCGGCCGTGCAGTTCGGTCGGATCCTTGCGCGACGGGCCTTCCACCAGAATGCGTTGCACGCTGCCGACCATGCCCTGGCTGATGCGTGCCACGTTCTCTTCGATGGTCGCCTGCAAATGTTTCAGGCGTTCGAGCTTGACGGCCTGCGGCGTATCGTCGGGCAGGTTGGCCGCCGGCGTGCCGGGGCGCGGGCTGTAGATGAAGCTGAACGAGGTGTCGTAGCCGATCTCGTGGATCAGGTCCATCGTCTTGGCGAAGTCGGCATCGGTCTCGCCCGGAAAGCCGACGATGAAGTCGGTGGCGATCGAGATGTTCGGCCGGATCGCGCGCAGCTTGCGGATGCTGCTCTTGTATTCGAGCACCGTGTAGCCGCGCTTCATCGCCATCAGGATGCGGTCGGAGCCGTGCTGCACGGGCAGGTGCAGGTGGTCGACGAGCTTCGGGTTGGTGGCATAGGCCTCGATCAGGCGCGAGGAGAATTCCTTCGGGTGGCTGGTCGTGTAGCGGATGCGCTCGATGCCCGGAATCTCGGCCACGTATTCGAGCAGGAGCGCGAAATCCGCACGCTCGCTCGTATCGCCCATCTTGCCGATGTACGCGTTGACGTTCTGGCCCAGCAGCGTGACTTCGCGCACGCCCTGTTCGGCCAGGCCGGCCACTTCGGCCAGCACGTCGTCGAACGGGCGCGAGACCTCTTCGCCGCGCGTGTAGGGCACCACGCAGTAGCTGCAGTATTTCGAGCAGCCTTCCATGATCGACACGAAGGCGCTGGCGCCGTCCACGCGCGCGGGCGGCAGGTGGTCGAACTTCTCGATCTCGGGGAAGGACACGTCGACCTGCGAACGGCCCGTGCGGCGGCGCGCTGCGATGAGGTCGGGCAGGCGGTGCAGCGTCTGCGGGCCGAACACGACATCCACGTAAGGAGCGCGCGCCACGATGGATGCGCCTTCCTGGCTGGCCACGCAGCCGCCCACGCCGACCACGAGGTCCGGCTTGAGCGCCTTGAGTGCCTTCACGCGGCCGAGTTCGGAGAACACTTTCTCCTGCGCCTTCTCGCGCACGGAGCAGGTGTTGAAGAGGATCACGTCCGCGTCTTCGGGCGTGTCGGTGGGGACGAGACCTTCGGCTGCGTTGAGCACGTCGGACATCTTGTCCGAGTCGTACTCGTTCATCTGGCAGCCGTAGGTTTTGATGAAGACTTTTTTCATGTGCCGTTCACAGTGGTTGACCTGGGGGCACGTGCTTCGTGGGGCGTTCTGACTACTGGGACTGCGCTTGCGCCTGACTTTGTGCGGCCACCGCAGCCTTGTAGTCGTCATCGCTGACAACCCAGGCGGTCAGCAACTGCTGATACAGGTCGAGCTGATAGCGCACCTTGAACGTCTGGCCGACCACCGAACCCGGCGGCAGCAGCCGCCCATCCAGTGACAGGATCCGCACGCCCGGGGCAAAGCGGATATCGGCGCTGCTGCTTCCGAAACCCAACAGCAGGATGCGGACGATGCCGGTGCTGCCGGTACTCAGCGTGCCGGTATTGGCCGAATTGACGGTCAATTGGGCCGCCGGGGCCGTCGCCGGAATGTTGCGCAGGACTTGCGCATGAGACAGCAACGGCGCCGATGCTGCAGCAACGGCAGCAAAGGCGAGGGCGAGGACTTGGCGTCGGGTGCGCATGGCGTCGTCAGGAGAAAGCCACCGCCGGGTGAGCGACCCGGCACACGAAACACGAGACAACCCGATATTGTAACGTTCCGGGCAGAACTCTTATAGCGCTTCGGCAATCTTGGCGGCCAGCGCGACGCCGCTCAGGAACGCGGCTTCCACGCGCGGGCCTTCGCACCAATCGCCGCAGGCGCCCAGGCGAGCGGCGGCGTCCCAGTGGCAGGGCATGCCGGCAGACTGCTCGACCAGCGCGTGCGGCCACAGGTGCGCGGCCATCAGGTCGGGCTCCGGCGTACCGGGGAAGGCTTCGGCAAAGCGGGCGTGCATGGCATGCAGCACCTGTTCCGGCGTGTCGTGGGCATGCGCAGCCGACCAGCCCGGTGACGCATGTACCACCCAGGATTCATCGACCATGACGCGGCCCGGCTTGGTGTTGTCGCGGGCGGCCCAGGCCAGCATGTCGTCGTCGATGCGGATGCCGTCATACGGCAAGCCGAGCGGTTGCGCAAAGCCCATCATGAGCGCCCAGCACGGGGCGTAGTGCACCGGGGCGATGGTCTCCTGCAGCGATATCGGCGTAGCGCCATGAAACAGCGCCGGCAATTCGGGCGCGGGCAGGGCCAGGGCGATGATGTCGGCGTGCGCGGTGTCCGTGCCGTTGCGCTCGATCGTCCAGCGCCGGCCATCGTGCGCAACACGCGTGACGGCGTGGCCGAGGCGCACGTCCAGCGGCGCCGCCAGGCTGCGCACCAGCGCGCCCATACCCGGCAGGCCGACGTAGCGGGCTTCGTCGCGCGAATCAGCTTGCAGGGCGCCGGCCGTGCGATGGCCCCAGCGCGCCGGCCAGGGCAGCACCGAGCCCTGGCGCCCAGCAGCATCCACTGCGCGGCGGAAGGCCTCGCTGCGCACGTTGAACGACTGCGCACCGTGGTCGAACGCATATGCCGGCGCGACTCGGGCAGCACCTTGGTGGCCAGCCGCCCCCCGACACCGCCGGCACGTTCGTAGACCGTGGTGGCAATGCCTTCAGCGGCAAGCGCGTTGGCACAGGCAACGCCGGCAATGCCGGCTCCGACGATGGCGATGGAAGGCTGGCTCATGGATGTGAGGTGGGTGCGGGGCAAGGAGTCGGGAAATCGGCGCGCAAATCGACGCGTAACAGTCCGCCATGATATCGGGTCGCGCCCCAATGAAAAACGCACCCGAAGGTGGCGTTTTGCGATGGAGCAATTCAGCGGCTTAGAACTTGTAGCCCACAGCCAGCCCGAACACGATCGGGTCGACCTTGATATCGGTCTTGTTGACTGCCAGCACCTGGCCTTGCTGGCTGCGGATCGTGATGGTGGAGGTCGTCTTCAGCGGCAGGTACGACACCGTGCCGATGGCGGTCCAGTTCTTGGCGAACTCATACGACACGCCCACGTTGGCGACGGGCGTCCACGAGCTGGAGGTCTCCGCCGTCACCTTGGCCGGGCCCGTCGGCACTTGTCCCATGCCGAGCTGCAGCACCTGCCCCAGGTTTTGCAGCGCGTTCACGAAGTTCGAGTTCAGGCGCAGATTGGTGAAGAAGTTGTAGCTGACGCCCGCGCCGAGGAACGGGCGCAGCTTGCTTTCCTTGGTGCCGAAGTAGTACTGCGCGACGATCGCCGGGCTCCATTCACGCACGGTGGCGACCGGGTTGTTTTGCGGCAGGCCCAGGTTGATCAGCGTCAGCGGCCCGACCACCGGCACCGGTGCGATCACATTACCGCTGCCATACAGGTTGAATTTGGGTGGAACGCCGCCCACGAACGTGCCGGCGATGTTGTCGTTAAAGAAGTGCGTGAACGTGAGCGACAGCGTATTGGCGTTACTGACTTTCACGTCAGTTCCGGGCGACTGATAGGTGCCAAGGCCCAGCGCGCTGGTGGTGGTGGTCAGCGGCGTGGCGGAATCCATCGGGCGGATGTAGAACCAGCCCAGCGCCATGACGTTGCGGCCCCAGACGTAGTTGTCCATGAAGCCGCTGAAGCCGCCGCCGCTGCCATTGCTGGCGCTTGTGGCCACGTTGGCCTCCGCGGTGGATTGGGCGTGAGCCAGGGGGGCAGCAAGGGTGCTGGCAGCAGCGCAGGCAAGGGCTGCAGCAAGGCGGCGGGCAGTGCGGTTCATGTGGTTGTCTCTCTGGATGGGATTGTTATCACGCCTTGGTGTGGCGATTTGTGTTTCCTCAGCATAACGCAGCGCTTTTGTTCGGTTGCGCTGCGATGATCGAAGTTTTCCTCTAGCGTGTACGCACGCAACAAGGGGTTTCCCCTAGTCTCGTTTCATACTCTGCACCGGTCGGCGGAGCCTTGGCCCACAACGGTCTGCGGGCGGCAGCCTAAAATTTGTATTCCGGATTTTTGGGATTGAAAGTCTGGTCGTTCCAGGTCTTGCGCGTCACGCTTTCAATGACGATTTTCTCGAGCTGATTGCCCGATTCGTCCCACGCTTCTTCAATGCGCACCCACGGGTTTTTCAGGTCGAAATACAGGCGCACGCGCTTGGCGTAGAACGTGGGCGGGCCGCTTGGCGCATCCCAGGTCAGCCGAAGCATCCGCTCACCGTCTTCGGTCACCATCTTGGCTTCATTGAACTTGCCGCTGCCGCCGGTTGCCACGTGGGCGCGTCCGTCGCGCTCGACCGAGTCGACGATGAACTGCAGCCCAAGCTCGCGCGCCGTGTGGTTCGACTGCGATTTGGCCAGCGAGCCATCCAGCGCACTCCAGATCGCCACGAAACCGACAAGCCCGCCAAGGTGGCCGTACATCTCGTCTTTGCGTACGGTTTCGTCGTAGATGATCTCCTGGCCGGCGTGCGCACCGCCCTTGAGCCAGCGCGCGTAGACCTGGCGAGGTGCGTTGCGGTAGCGGATCAGCATGAGCGCCGGCTGGCTCTGCCATTGGTTTTTCACGCGTTCCTGGCGGCGCATGCGGTATTCATACTCGGGCAGCTTGGCCACTTCGGCCTTGAGCCAACGCACCAGCGTTTCGGGCTTCATGGCCTGCGCCATGGCGAGGACGTCTTCGTCGGACCAGGCCGCAAACGCGTTGGCGTTGACCTGGCTGGTGAGCCACGCCGTCTGCCTGGCGATGTCCATGGCGGCAAAGCTGCCGATGGCCGCCGATTGCGGTGCGGTGGTCGGTGCGGTGGTCGGTGCGGCCGCGGCAGGCGCCGAAGCCTCGGGCGCTGCAGGCTGGGCCCAGGCGTGCGCGGCGCCGGCCAGCACCGTGGCCAGGGCGAGGGTACGCAATTGCATACGGGTCTCCGGTGTTGGCGTTATTGCTGCGCCTGCGCACGGGCGCGCTTGATGTCAGGGTCGGCATCGCGCAACTCGCGGCGCAGGATCTTGCCCACCGTCGACTTGGGCAGCTCTTCGTGGCGGAACTCGACGATGCGCGGCATCTTGTAGCCGGTCAGATGCGCGCGGCAGTGTTCGAGCAGCGCGGGCTCCGTCAGCGCGCCGGTGCGCGGCACCACGATGATCTTCACGCGCTCGCCCGCCACCGGATCGGGCACGCCAATCGCCGCCACTTCCAGCACTTCAGGATGCAGCGCCACCACGTCTTCGATTTCGTTCGGGTACACGTTGAAGCCCGAGACCAGGATCATGTCCTTCTTGCGGTCGATCAGGCGGATGTAGCCGTTGGCGTCCATCACCCCGATGTCGCCGGTGGAGAACCAGCCTTCGGCGTCGATGGATTTGGCGGTCTCCTCGGGGCGCTGCCAGTAGCCGCGCATGACCTGCGGCCCACGCACCTGCAGTTCGCCGGGTTCGCCCAGCGGCGCGATGGTGCCGTCGTCGCGCTTGAAGCGCACTTCGGTGGACGGAGCGGGCAGCCCGATCGTGCCGCTGAATTCGGTCACGTGTGGCGGGTTCATCGACACGACCGGCGAGCATTCCGTCAGCCCGTAGCCTTCAACGATGGTGTGGCCCGTGACTTCCTTCCAGCGCTGCGCAATCGCACGCTGCACCGCCATGCCGCCACCAATGGTGATCTTCATGGCCGAGAAATCGCGCTTGGCGAAGTCCGGATCTTCCAGCAGCGCGTTGAACAGCGTGTTCACGCCGGCAATGCCCGAGAAGCGCTCGTTGCGCAGGATGAAGATCACGCGCTTGGTGTCGCGCGGATTGGCGATCAGGATATTGCGCCCGCCCAGCGTCATGAACATCAGCAGGTTCACCGTGAGCGAGAAGATGTGATACAGCGGCAGCAGCGTGACGTTGGTTTCCACGCCGCCGTTGAGCATGCTCTTGGACCACTCCTCCGCCTGCAGCAGGTTGGCGATGATGTTGCGGTGCGTGAGCATCGCGCCCTTGGCCACGCCCGTGGTGCCGCCGGTGTATTGGAGGAAGGCGATGTCTTCCGGCGCCAGCTGCACCGGTTGCAGCGCGCGTGATCCTCCGGTGGCGAGCGCATCGCGCAGCCAGATCGGCGAGGGCAGCTTGTACGGCGGCACCTGCTTCTGCACGTGGCGCATCACGAAGTTCAGCGCGCGGCCCTTGAGGTTGAGCGCACCGCCCATCAGGTCGCCGATGCCGGTGATGACGATGTTGCGCACCTGGCAGCCGGGCAAAGCCTGCTCCAGCGTGCGCGCGAAGTTCTCCAGCACGACGATCGTTTGTGCGCCGGAATCGCGCAGCTGGTGCGCCAGCTCCGGCACCGTGTACAGCGGGTTGACGTTGACGACGATGGCGCCGGCCAGCAGCGTGCCGAACAGGCACACGGGGTACTGCAGGCTGTTGGGCAGCATGATCGCCACGCGATCGCCCTTCTTCACGCCGCGCGACTGCAGCCACGCCGCAAACTGCTTGGCCTGGCGCTCGCACTCGCCGTACGTCATTTCGGTGCCGACACTTACGTAGGCGACGCGCGTGCGGTACTTCTCCACCGATTCGCGAAACACTTCGACGAGCGAGTGATAGCGATCGGGGTTGATTTCGGCGGGCACGCCTTCGGGGTACGACTTCAGCCAGATGCGATCGGTCAGATTGCTGCGGTCGGCAACGGTGTTCATGGTGTCTCCGTCCATGAAAGACGCGGCGTGGTTTTGTTATGTGCCGCGCGGGTTGGATGAGCGGGCCGTTCCCGTAGGCCCGTCGGTTCAATGCGACATGTTTTCGGGGCGTTCCAGGATGGCGACCACGCCTTGGCCGCCTGCCGCGCAGATCGACACCAGACCGCGCCCGCTGCCGCGCTGCGCCAGCATCTTGGCCAGCGTCGCGACAATGCGCCCGCCCGTGGCGGCAAACGGGTGGCCCGTGCCCAGCGAGCTGCCATTCACGTTCAGCTTGCTGCGGTCGATGCTGCCCATGGGGGCGCTGCGGCCGAGCTTTTCGCGGCAGTATTCCGGCGACTCCCACGCCGCCAGCGTGCACAGCACTTGTGCGGCAAAGGCTTCGTGGATTTCGTAGTAGTCGAAGTCCTGCAGCGTGAGCCCTGCGCGTTGCAGCATGCGCGAGACGGCATAGGCCGGTGCCATCAGCAGCCCTTCGTTTTGCTCGGGCGTGCCGCTGAAGAAATCGACGGCAGCCGTATCCGCGCACGTCATGTAGGCGAGGACGGGCACGTTGTGCGCGCGGGCCCAGTCTTCGCTGGCGAGCAGCACGCACGATGCGCCATCCGTGAGGGGCGTGGAGTTGCCCGCGGTCAGCGTGCCGGCCTCGCTGCGGTCGAAGACCGGCTGCAGCTTCGCCAGTTGCTCGATGGTCAGGTTGCTGCGCAGGTTGTTGTCGCGATCGAGCCCCAGGTGGGCGGTCATCAGGTCGGTGAAGAAGCCGCGCTCGTAGGCGGCCGTGAGGTTGTGGTGGCTGCGCAGGGCCAGCGCGTCCTGGTCTTCGCGGCGAATGCCCCAGCGCTTGGCCATCAGCTCGCAGTGTTCGCCCATCGACAGGCCGGTGCGCGGCTCGCTGTTGCGCGGCAGAAGCGGGCGCACGAACATCGAGGGCCGCAGCCCGGCCAGCGCCTTGACGCGCGCACCGGTGGATTTGGCGCGGTTGGCCTCCAGCAGGATCTTGCGCATCTTCTCGTTCAGACCGACGGGCGCATCGGAGGTGGTGTCCGTGCCGCCGGCAATGCCCACGTCGATCTGCCCCAGCGCGATCTTGTTGGCGACGAGGATGGCGGCTTCCAGCCCCGTGCCGCATGCCTGCTGGATGTCGTATGCGGGCGTCTGCTTGGCGAGCGTGGTGGAGAGCACCGTTTCGCGCGTCAGGTTGAAATCGCGCGCATGCTTGATGACCGCACCCGCCACGACTTCGTCCAGCCGCTGGCCGTGCAGGTTGAAGCGGTCGATCAGGCCCTGCAGCGCGGCGGTCAGCATCTGTTGGTTCGACGCCGTGGCGTAGGCCGTGTTGGAGCGGGCAAACGGAATGCGGTTACCGCCGAGGATGGCGACGCGGCGCACCTGCGCGTTGACGAGCATGGATTCAGTCTCCCGAGTTTTCTTGTTGTGCCTGCGGCAGCGTCAGCATGCCGCGCAGATAGGGTTTGTCGCCCGCGGCGTTGCGCACTTCAAATGCGCGGCCCGGTGTGGCTTCGCGGGCCTGCCACAGCGTCGCCGCCCCGGGCAGCGACAGCGGCGTCTTGAATTCGGCCACCACTTCGCCTTGCGTGAGCGGTGCGGCCGGCAGCAGCGCGGCCAGCGCACGGGCCTTCGTCCACATGCCGTGGGCGATGGGGTGAGCGAAGCCGAACAGCTTCGCGCCGATGGCAGATACGTGGATGGGGTTCCAGTCGCCCGACACGCCGGCGTAGCGTCGGCCGGTATCGGCGGGCACATCCCAGCGGCTGTCGAGCGACAAGTTCTGTGCGCCGGGCAGCGCGATCAACGGTGCGCCTTGCGGAGAAGACACGCCCACGCGCAGATAGGTCGACAGCGATTCCCACACCACCGCGCCGGCCTTGACGATCGCGGTCTCGATGGCGAACGCCTGCCCGCGTGCATGCTGGAACAGCCGGCGCGGGCGCACTTCCACGCGCACGCGCTCGCCAGCCTGCAAACGTTGATGTTGGCGGATCGTGTTGCACAGATGCACCAGGCCGATCACCGGATAGGGAAACGCCGATTCCGTCATCAGCATGAGCTGCAGCGGAAAGCCGAGCAGGTGCGGATACGTCATCGGCACGCCGTGCGCGGGCGAGAATCCGCACACCGCCGCGTACTGGGCGATGTGTTCCGCTTCGAGCGGCACTTCCTGCCGCACCAAGGTGTGGCGCGGGAGCGGGCCGCCGCGCCTGCCTTTGCGTTGCGACAGCAGCGCGCGCCAGGCCAGCGCCCCTGGCGACGGCGGCTCGGTCACCAGCGTCTGCGTCGCGGTCATCGGACAGGACAGGGCCAACGTGCGCATGGTCGTCTCAGGCTCCGAGCAGGCTTTGCCCGCACACGCGCACGATGTTGCCCGTTACGCCATTCGACGCGGGGTTGGCGAACCAGGCAATCGTCTCGGCCACGTCGACGGGCTGACCGCCCTGGCTCATCGCGTTCATGCGGCGGCCGGCTTCGCGGATGGCAAACGGCACGGCTGCGGTCATCTGCGTCTCGATGAAGCCGGGCGCAACGGCGTTGATGGTGATGCCGCGCTCCGCCAGCAACGGTGCGCCAGCCTGCACGAGCCCGATGACGCCGGCCTTGGATGTCGCGTAGTTGGTCTGCCCGAGGTTGCCCGCAATGCCGCTGATGGACGACACGCACACGATGGAACCGCCCGCATGCAGCGCATTGGCCGCAAGCAGCGCGTCGTTGATGCGCAACTGCGCGGCGAGGTTGATATCGAGCACGCTGCGCCACGCGGGTTCGGTCATGCGCGCGATGGTCTTGTCGCGCGTGATGCCGGCGTTGTGCACGAGGATGTCGATGCCGCCCAAGGCAGCAAGTTGCTGCGCGAGCAAAGCGGGCGTTTCGGGCGCGGCAATGTCGTAGGCCATGGCCTCACCACCGATTTCCTTGGCGACCGCGCTCAGCGCTTCCTGCGCGGCGGGCACATCCAGGCACAGGACGCGCGCACCGTCACGCGCCAGCACGTGCGCAATGGCCGCACCGATGCCGCGCGACGCGCCGGTGACCAGCGCGGTGCGCCCCGGCCAGCGGTTTCTGCCAGTCCACCGAAACCGCTGGCGCCCGATGCACGCGCACCACCTGCCCCGATACATACGCCGAGCGTGCCGACAACAGAAAGCGCAGCGTCGATGCCGCTACGTTTTCCGCCCCCTCGGCCACGTAGACGAGCTGCGCCGTGCAGCCGCGCCGGACTTCCTTGCCGAGCGACCGCGTCAGTCCTTCCAGCGCGCGCTGTGCGATCGCGGCCTCGGGCGTCTTGCAGCCCTCCGGCGGACGGCCGATCACGACCACGCGCCCGCAACGGCCGATGGCCCGGACGCCATCGTGGAACACGTGATACAGCGCGTCGAGGCCGTCGACCGTCGCAATGCCCGTGGCATCGAAGACGATGCCGCCAATGCGATCGAACGCCTCGCCTTCTTTGCCCGTGGGGGCGACAAAGCGGCCCGTGATCTGCCCGTGCCGGTTGGCGGCGCCAAGCCATTCCGGATCGCTTTCATGAAAGCGCGTGGGGACGCCCGTCTCGGCAAACAGCGCGGCGAGCGTCTCGCGCATGGAGCCGCCCGGCGCCGCGCCCACCAGGAACGGTCCGACAAATTCCGGTTCGCCGGACACATAACGGCGCAACGGCACGGGCTGCGGCAGGCCGAGGTTGGCCGACAGCCACTTGCCGAAACCGGAGCCGACGAAATCGAGGTACTTGTCTTGCATCGTTGTTGTTGTCGTTGGTCAGGCCCGGACCTTCAGGCTGCGCGGCGCTCGGCGGCCTGCAGTGCATCGAGCGCATCCTTGCGGCGCTGCAGGTCGGCCATCAGGTTGAAGTCGGGCGGGAAGTCATCCACGGCGACCGCGTATTCGCCGAAGCGTGCGTAGTCGCACAGCTGCTTGCGTTCGGCCTCGTCGATGAGGTTTTGTGCCACGGCTTGCGCGGTCCAGGCTTCGAAGTCGGGCAGGCTTTGCGGCACGGGCGGCAGCTTGCCTGCGCGGATGGCCGGTTTCAAGCGTTGCTCGATTGCGTCCACGGCCGGTTGTAGGCGGAAGGCTGCTTCGCCATAGGCGATTGGGTCGACCTCGGGCGTCGGACAGTACGAGTCGGCCAGCAGGCGATCGCGTACGGCGCCCGGTGTCTGCATCAGCTCGGCCACCTGCGCGGCCAGCGCATCGGACGGCTTCCGATACGGTGCACCGAACGGGAAGACCAACGCACGCAGCAGCGCCGCGATGCCCGCGTTCGGGAAGTTGGCCAGCACGCCGTCGAGCGCATCGTGCGCCTTCACCAGCGCGTCCTGCACGGACCAATGCACGAGCGGCGCGTCCTCTGCAGGGCGGCCTTCATCTTCAAAGCGTTTGAGCGTGGAAGAGATCAAGTACATCTGCGAGAGGATGTCGCCCAGCCGCCCGGTGATGCTTTCGCGGCGCTTGAGCGTGCCGCCCAGCGTGAACATCGACACATCCGACAGCAGTGCCAGCGCCGTCGAGAAGCGGTTCACGGCGCGGTAATAGCGCTGCATTTCCGGTGCGGCATTGCCCGGCGCGCTTGCCACGCGCCCGCCGGTGACCGCATGCAGGAAGGCACGCACGAGGTTGCCCGCGATGAATGCGCCGTGGCCGAACAGCGCCGCGTCGAACGCGCGCAGCGTCTCGGGTGAATCGGTGCCTTGCGCGGCCGTCATCTCGCGCAGCACATACGGATGGCAGCGGATCACGCCCTGCCCGAAGATGATCAGGCAGCGCGTCATGATGTTCGCGCCTTCCACCGTGATGGCGATCGGCACTTGCTGATACGCGCGCGCCAGGAAGTTGTTCGGGCCCATGCAGATGCCCTTGCCGCCGACGATGTCCATCGCATCGGTGACCACATCGCGCGCACGTTCGGTGACGTGGTACTTGGCAATGGCGGAGATGACCGAAGGTTTCTCGCCCAGGTCCACGGCCAGCGCAGACAAACGCCGCGCCGCATCCATCATGTACAGGTTGCCGCCCATGCGGCCCAGCGCTTCCTGGATCCCTTCGAACTTGCCGATGGGCGTACGGAACTGGCGTCGCACGGCGGCATAGGCGCCGGTGCTGCGCACGGCCAGCTTGGCCATGCCCACGTTGGACGAGGGCAGCGAAATCGCCCGCCCCGCTGCCAGACATTCCATCAGCATGCGCCAGCCGCGGCCGACCTGCGCCTGGCCGCCGATCACCCAGTCGATGGGGATGAACACGTCCTTGCCGGAGTTCGGGCCGTTCTGGAACACCGCATTGAGCGGCCAATGGCGGCGGCCGATGTTCACGCCCGGATGCTTCGTCGGGATGAGCGCGCAGGTAATGCCGGGCTCCTTGTCGCCACCGAGCAAGCCATCCGGATCGACTGCGCGAAACGCCAGCCCCAGCACCGTGGCGATGGGGCCGAGCGTGATGTAGCGCTTGCTCCATGTCACGCGAAAGCCGAGCGTCTCGCGGCCTTCGTGCATGCCGCGGCAGACCACGCCCACATCGGGAATGGCGGCGGCGTCGGAGCCGGCATACGCGTTGGTCAGCGCAAAGCAGGGGATTTCTTCACCGCGTGCGAGGCGCGGCAGGTAATGGTTCTTCTGCGCTTCGGTGCCGTAGTGCAGCAGCAGCTCGGCCGGCCCGAGCGAGTTGGGCACCATGACCGACACGGCTGCAGCCGAGCAGCGCGTCGACAGCTTCATGATGACCTGCGAATGCGCGTATGCCGAGAACCCTTTGCCGCCGTATTCCTTCGGGATGATCATGCCCAGGAAGCCGGCGCGCTTCGCATAGTCCCAAGCCTCGGGCGACAGGTCCTGCCAGATCTGCGTGCTTTCCCAATCGTTGGCAAGGTCGCAGAGTTTTTCGGTTTCGACGTCGAGGAAGGATTGCTCTTCCGCCGACAGCCGCGGCGGCGGCGAAGACAGCAGCCGCGACCAATTGGGCCGTCCCGAGAACAGCTCCGCATCCCACCAGACCGTGCCCGCTTCAATGGCGTCGCGCTCCGTTTGCGACATCTCCGGCATGATGTTGCGGAACATCGCCAGCACGGGGCGCGTGATGATCGCCCGGCGCAGCGGCTTGAGCGCCAGCACCAACGCGGGCAGCACAAACACGATGGCGAGCACCGTCGTCATCACCGGCCCCACGAGGCCCAGCCAGGCACCCGCGACGAGGCACACAGCCGTTGCAACCAGCCAGGCGAATGCCGAGGCTTCCATGCTGGCGAGGGCAAGCCCGCCGATGCAAAGCAGGACGATCCAGATCGTCGTCATGAGGGTCTCCATTCGATGCGTTGATGTGCCGGATGTCTCGAACATGCGGCGGCACCTGTCGAATGCCGGAGCGACTCCCGTGCCTGCACACGGGAGCGCTGCGCGGCGCCTGCGTTGTCAGGCGTTGGGGCTGCGCCAGGGGCGCATCGGGTTGGCCGGGAAGATGGCGCGTGCTGCGTTGCTCCGGCGAATGGCCAATGCCCGGGTGCGGGCGGTGGGGGCTGGGCCGTCGCCGTCGTCGCCATGAGAATCGTCGTGCTCGTCGGCGCCCAGATCGTCGTGCTCGTCTGCGGCATCGTCGGCGCTGGCGCGTGCGGGTGTGCGGCCGAACAGGTCGCCGACAAAGGGCGACGCGGCGCTGGGCGTCGCGCTGCGTTCGGTGCTGCGGCCATTGCCGTGCCCGGCGTGGCGACCGGAACCGCCGTTACCGCTGTCGTTGCCGCTGGGCGCATCGTCGGCCAGGGCTACGGGCGTGGGTACCTGCGCTTCGGCCAATTCGACCACCTGGTCGAGCGCGCCGGCCTCGCCGGGCAGCGGGGCGTTGAGCGTGGCCACCACCAGCGCCGTCAGGCGGCCAGCAGCGAGGCATCGTTCATCGTCTTGCCCTGCGTGAACAGCGGCAGCAGGTTGTTGAGGTCGTCGCCGGCCAGCACGCCGGCCAGCGCCTTGAGCGCAAAGTGCAGACGCCAGCCGAGTTCAGCACGCGGCAGGTGCGGCAGCGCACGCGAGAAGGCTTCGAAGAAGCGATCGAACACCAGCGCGTAGTGGCCCAGCAGATAGTTCTGCACGAACGGCGAGGTGTCGGAATACACGCGCCCCATCAACCGCAGGAACGCGGGGCCGCCGGTGTCGGGGTTGCGCGCCATCTGCAGCGCCGGCACAAACAGCGCGCCGAGCACGTGGTCGCAAGTGAGCTGTTCCTTCGTCCAGCGTTCTTCGCACGCGGTCAGCAACGCCAGCCGGCGCGTGTTGAGCGGGTCGAGCCGCCGGCCCAGCACCGACTGCATCAACGCTTCCTTGCTGCCGAAGTGATAGTTGACCGCTGCCAGATTGACCTTGGCGCGCGCCGTGATCTGCCGCAACGACATCGCCTCGTAACCGAACTCGATGAACAGCAGTTCGGTGGCTTCCAGAATGCGGCCCTTGGTGTCTCCTGCTCCAGGACGTCCCATGTCTCCTACCTCGTTTTTTTAGGCCTGATATCGGGGTCGATTGCTGCGGTGCAGCGCTCGAACGTACGATTCAAACGTGTGTATGGGGTTGCCCGGGCATGTTAGGAACAGACGTTTGAAAACGCCAAGTGCCCAATTCGAGCAAGGACTCTAGAGATGGGGAGGTTGCCCCGGCAGCGTATAAAACGCCGGGGCCTGGAGGTGAGTGGGCGCAAACATCCAAAAGCCTAAAGGGGCGTTTGCGCCGTGGTGCGGGCTCAGCCTGCCGGCTGATGGGGCGTCTTCAAGCCGCCGAAGAATGCGGCTGCGTTTTGTGCAAGGGTGGGGAGGTGATACCCGCCTTCCTGGACGACCAGCGTTGGCAGTCCAATCGCGCCGACGGCTTGGCCAAGCGGCCGAAGCCCTGCGTCGAAACGTCCACCTGCGATTGCGGATCTTCGCGATAGATGTCGAAGCCGAGCGACAGCACCAGCGCGTCGGGCTGAAAGTGTTCGAGTGCGGCAATCGCATCGCCGAGCTTGTCGAAGAACACCGATTCGGGCGAGCGGTGCGGCATCGGCAGGTTCACGTTCAGCCCGAGGCCGTCGCCCGTGCCGCGCTCGTCGTCAAAGCCGGCAACCACCGGATAGAAGTTGGTCGGATCGCCATGAATGGACACGTACAGCACGTCGGCACGGTCGTAGAAAATCTCCTGGATGCCCTGACCGTGGTGCATGTCGGTGTCGAGGATGGCGACGCGCTTGAATTTGCGCCGCAGCACTTGCGCGGCCACGGCGGCGTTGTTCAGGTAGCAGAAGCCGCCGGCTGCCTCGCGGCGCGCGTGATGGCCGGGCGGGCGGCACAGCGCGTAGGCCATGCGCTCGCCATTGAGGATGGCTTGCGCGCCGGCCGCCGCGCTTTGCGCCGACCAGTACGCCGATCGCCACGTGTTCTCGCCGACGGGGCAACTGCCGTCCGCCAGATAGCGCGCGGCCTGGGCCAGCACGCCGCGCAGCGCATTCGGCTCGCGCACGAAGATGTTGGACATGACTTCGTCGCCCCAGTCTTCGGGCAGGCGTTGCCAGTCGGCATGGGCGTCCTGGAGGAAGCGCAGATAGGGCTCGCCGTGCACGGCGGTGAGCGGCGCAATGCCGTGGTCTTCGGGCCGCGCAATGGTGAAGCCGAGATCGCGCGCCGCCTGCAGCAAATTCAGCGCACGCTCGGGCACTTCCTGCGGCGTGCGCATCTTGCCGCGCGAGTAGTAGCTCTGCGGATGGTGCAGAAGCTGTTCAGGATGAAAGAACGTCAGCATGGGTGAAACAGGGTGGGGAAAACCGTTATGCGCCGACGGTGTCGCCGGCCGTTGCGCGACCGCGCTGGCGCCCATCGATGGCCGCGATACACAGCAGTGAGATACCGGCGAGCAGCGTGTAGAACATCGCCAGCGGCCACCATTCGCCATGGAAGCGCTGTGCGAGGATGGTGCCGACCAGCGGCGTCAGCCCGCCCGCCACCGCGCCGCAGACTTGGTATGACAGCGAGATCGCCGAGTACCGCACGCGCGTCTCGAACACGCCGGAAACGAAGCCCGCAATCACCGAATAGAAGCTCGCCATGCACACCACGGCCAGCGCAATCCCCAGCACCATCAGCGGAGCCTGGCGCGTCTGCACCAGCAGGAACATGGGGTACGGCGATGCCATCGCCATCAACGCCATCAGCTTGAGGAAGCGTGCGCCGCCAAGCTTCTCCGCCAGCCATGCCGCCAGCGGCTGCGCGAGAAACTGGATGAACGCCACCACGAAGAGGCAATCGAGAATCAGCGTTTTCGACAGCGACAGATACTGCGTCGTGTACGCGATCATGAACGTGTTGGTGAAGTACACGCCGGCAATGCCGATGGTGTTGGCGCCAATGCACAGCAGCACCGGCACGCGCGCCGTGCGCCAGACTTCGGCGATCGGCAGCTTGGCCGTCTTGCGCTGCGCCTGCACCTGCGCAAACTCGGGCGACTCGTTCACACCCAGGCGGATCGCCACGCCCACGAGCAGCAGCACCGCGCTGGCAAGGAACGGCAGACGCCAGCCCCAGTCCATGAATGCGTCTTTCTCCATCGACGTGACGAGCCGGAAAGCCAGCAGCGAGAGAATCAACCCAGCCGGGCTGCCGAGCTGCGCGAACGACGCGAAGAACGTGCGACGGCCCTTGGGCGCGTGTTCACCCGCCATCAGTACCGCGCCGCCCCATTCGCCGCCGACCGCAACGCCCTGCACCACACGCAGCAGCACCAGCAGCACGGGCGCAAGCGCACCGGCGGTGGCATACGTCGGCAGCAGGCCGATGCCGATCGTCGCCAGGCCCATCATCGTGAGCGTGATCATCAGCGCCTTCTTGCGGCCGATGCGGTCGCCCCAGTGGCCGAACACGATGCCGCCCAGCGGCCGCGCGAAAAAGCCGACGGCAAACGTGCCGAACGAAGCGAGCGTGCTGAGGAACGGATCACCACCCGGAAAGAAGAGTGGCCCGAACACGAGCGCAGCGGCGGTAGCGTAGATGTAGAAGTCGTACCACTCGATCATGGTGCCGACAAAGGCGGCGGTGGCCGCACGCGCAGGCTGGCGCCCGCCGGGTTGAGACGGTTGCATGGTGTAGCTCCTCACAGGTTTTTTTAGCCCGCCGCTTCAAGGCGACGATGCGTGTTTATTGCCGGTTGACGGGTATTAGTCAAATTCTGAATACTTATTGTTTGTATAAGTTGGACTCATATTCCCCGCCATGGACCCGTCCGCTCTTGATCCCGCCCTCGTCAGCGACCGGCTCGACTGGAATCTGCTGCGCACCTTTCTCACGATCGTCCACGAGCGCAGCATCAGCCGTGCGGCGGTGCGGCTGCACATCACGCAGCCGGCGGTCAGCCTCGCGCTGCGGCGGCTCGAAGATCAGCTTGGCCACACGCTCATCGAGCGGCGTGGCTCTCACTTTCGCCTCACGCGCGTCGGCGAAGACGTATTGCGCATCGCCGCCGACGTCTACGGCAATGTCGCGCGGCTCGGCTCGGAGCTTGGCGAACCGCAAGACGATGTGAGCGGCGTGCTGCATCTGCTGACCGTCAGCCGCATCCAATCCGGCGTGTACGACGAATGCCTGGCGGCGTTTCACCGACATCACCCGCGCGTGGATCTGCAGGTGGAAGTCATGCGCAGCACGGACATCCTCGATGCACTCGCGCAAAAGCGCGCGGGCATTGGGCTTAGCCTGTGCCGCACGCCGAGCGAAAAGCTCGAGCGGCAACTGTTCCTGCGCCAGCGCTACGCCGTGTTCTGCGGGCGGCACCATCGGTTGTTCGGGCGGACGGGCCTGTCGATCAGTGACTTGCTCGGTGAAAACTTTGTCTCGTTCATGAGCGACCAATTGGGCGATGCGCTGTCGCCGCTCGCGGTGTTTCGCGATCAGCAGGGATTCACCGGCCGCATCGTCGCCACGTCGCCGAGCCTGGACGAGATCAAGCGGCTCGTGTTTGCGGGCTATGGGATCGGCTGCCTGCCGGAGCACATCGTGGCGGACGATCTGGCCCAGCAGCGCTTGTGGCGGCTGCCGCCAGAAGAAGGCGTTGCCGACATCGACCTGTACCTGATGTGGCACAGGGAGCGCCGTCTGGCCCCGGCCGAAGAAGCGTTCCTGGCGCATTTCCGGCGGTATATGGCGCGGTATTCGCTGGCGGAACGGTTGGGCGATGTGGTGAATGCGCCCTTGGCGGCATTGCGGGCACCGGTGGGGTAAACACCATCACCTGTTAAACTAGCGCCCTTCTTGCAGTCCCCGGGGTCCAGTCGCCCCGTCACCTACCCAGGCTTTGTCCACGATTGGCGCACGAACGAATGCGCGGGACACGCCGGTCCAATCGCTTTTCCATGTCGTTTTCCGAACTCGGCTTGTCAGACAAGCTGGTACGTGCCGTGGCCGAACTCGGCTACGCAGAACCCACTCCGATTCAACGCCAGGCCATCCCCGCCATCCTCAAGGGCGGTGACCTGCTCGCCGGTGCACAGACCGGCACCGGCAAGACCGCCGGTTTCACGCTGCCGTTGCTGCACCGCCTGTCTGCATCGCAGCCCAATAAGGTGCAGACGCCGCAGGGCATGCGCTTCCCGATCCGTGCGCTGGTGCTGACGCCCACGCGGGAGCTTGCCGCGCAGGTGGAAGAAAGCGTGCGCGCCTATGGCAAATATCTGCCGCTGAAGTCGATGGTGATGTTCGGCGGCGTCGGCATCAACCCGCAGATCGATGCGCTCAAGCGTGGTGTCGATATCGTCGTCGCCACGCCGGGCCGCCTTCTCGACCACGTCGGTCAGCGCACCATCGACCTGTCGCACATTGAACTGCTGGTGCTGGACGAAGCCGATCGCATGCTGGACATGGGCTTCATCCACGACATCCGCAAGATCCTCAACATCCTGCCGCCGAAGCGTCAGAACCTGCTGTTCTCGGCAACGTTCTCCGACGACATTCGCGAACTGGCCGACCGTCTGCTCGACAAGCCGGCGCTGATTGAAGTCGCGCGCCGCAACACGACGGCCGAGACGGTCGAGCAACGCATCTATCCGGTCGACCGCGAGCGCAAGCGCGAACTGCTCGCCAAGCTTGTGCGCGACAACGACTGGCACCAGGTGCTGGTCTTCACGCGCACCAAGCACGGCGCGAACCGCCTGGCCGAGCAGCTCACGCGCGACGGCATCCCCGCGCTGGCCATTCACGGTAACAAAAGCCAATCGGCGCGCACGCGCGCGCTGACGGAGTTCAAGGCCGGGACGCTGCGCGTGCTGGTGGCCAC
>NZ_VOSS01000240.1 GCF_007997035.1 Ralstonia sp. TCR112
TGCCCAGGTCCGGACCGAACACGCGGCCGATCTGGGTCGGTTCGATATCGACGTGCACGAACTTGCGGCCCTTGGTGTAGACGTCGACGCTGCCGGTGTGGCGGTTGGCCCAGCGGTTGCCGATGCCGAACACGAAGTCCGACGCCAGCAGCGTGGCGTTGCCGTAGCGGTGGGACGTTTGCAGGCCCACCATGCCGGCGTTGAGCGGGTGGTCGTCGGCCAGCACGCCCCAGCCCATCAGGGTCGGGACGACGGGCACATTCACCAGCTCGGCAAACTCGACCATCAGCTTGGCCGCATCGGCGTTGATCACACCGCCGCCGCACACCAGCAGCGGGCGCTCGGCCTGGCACAGCATCTCGATGGCGCGCTCGGCTTGGCCACGCGTTGCCGCGGGCTTGTAGACCGGCAGCGGGCTATACGTGTCGGGATCGAATTCGATTTCGGCGACTTGCACGTCGAACGGCAGGTCGATCAGCACCGGGCCCGGGCGGCCCGAGCGCATCAGGTGGAACGCCTGCTGGAACACGCGCGGTACCAGCGCCGGCTCACGCACGGTGACGGCCCACTTCGTGACCGGCTTGGCGATCGATTCGATGTCGACGGCCTGGAAGTCTTCCTTGTACAGGCGGGCGCGGGGCGCCTGGCCGGTGATGCAGAGGATGGGAATCGAATCTGCCCAGGCCGAGTACAGGCCGGTGATCATGTCGGTGCCGGCAGGGCCCGACGTGCCGATGCATACGCCGATGTTGCCGGGTTCGGCACGGGTATAACCCTCGGCCATATGCGAG
>NZ_VOSS01000241.1 GCF_007997035.1 Ralstonia sp. TCR112
GGCCCACGCTCGAAGCGGAATCCCAGCCGGCAAAGGCTGCATCCATCTCTTCAAGCGACGGCGGAGCCAATTCGCCCGGCATTTCATCCCAAGGCGGCGGGCCGTCGTCGGAAGGCGCGGCAGCCGCAACCGGCGGTTCACGGCGCTGCGGCGCAGATGCCGGCGCAGCAGCCGAATTCGGACGTGGGCCTGCAACGGGAGGGGCAGATCGTGCGACAGGCGCTGGCGCGGCCACCGGCGTAGCAGCGGGTGCAGATGCTCCACCACGGCCACGACTCGACGCCTGGCGCGCGGCAGCCAAGGCTTCCATCGCCGGCGAACGACGCGCTGGCGCGGCAGCCGGCGTCTGCACAGCCGCTGCAACGGGCGCTGGCGCCGCCGGTGTCGCTTGATAAGTCGCACGCGGCGCCTCGACCATTGGCTCCGGACGCACTGCCACCGGCGCAACCTGAGCGGCCGGCGCTACCACGGGCGCCGTCGCCGTAGCCGCAGGCCGCATCGATGCTGCAGGGGTTGCCGCCAACGGCATCGCCCGCTTCCCGCCGCCACCGCCCGAAGGCGCGCCGCGTCCCCACCCGACTGCCCGGGCTGGAACGCAAGCATACGCAGCAGCGTCATCGTGAAACCGGCGTATTCGTCCGGCGCAAGCGCCAATTCGTTGCGGCCCAGGTTGGCAAACTGGTAGAACAGTTGCACCGACTGCGCATCGAACCGCTCGGCAAGGCGGCGCACATCGTCGGCCTCGGGCCAGTCGTCTTGCACAGCGGCGGGCACAAGCTGCGCCAGCGCAATCTTCTGCAGCAGCGATGCAAGGTCCTGCAGCGCGCCCGAGAAGCTCAGACTGCGCCCAGCCATCTCATCGGCAATCTCGACAAGCGCGGCGCCGTTCTCGTCG
>NZ_VOSS01000242.1 GCF_007997035.1 Ralstonia sp. TCR112
CGCGTGCACTACGCAAGGACGTCGGCATGTAGCCAGAACGAACTTTCCACGCGCGGCGGCAACCTGGATGCGCGCGCTCGCCGTCGGCACACCGGTGCCGGGTTACG
The DNA here is from genome assembly GCF_007997035.1 of Ralstonia sp. TCR112. Taxonomy (GTDB): domain Bacteria; phylum Pseudomonadota; class Gammaproteobacteria; order Burkholderiales; family Burkholderiaceae; genus Ralstonia; species Ralstonia edaphi. Next base: position 108 of record NZ_VOSS01000242.1, read on the forward strand.
GCAGCACGCTGCAAGTCGTCGATGCCGCCGGCTCGCGGGCCAGCCCGCGCGCTACATCGCCGTCGTGCCCGACGCCGAGAACCGCTTCCCTCGCGCACGCAACGGTGAAGTCGGCCTCGTCGAAGGCTGGCAGCTCGCGCGTGCCGTGCGCGATGTCATGACTGCAGATGCCGCGCAGGAAAAGAAGCGTGCCATCGTCGCCGTCATCGATGTGGCAAGCCAGGCCTACGGCCGCCGCGAGGAGGCCTACGGCATCCACCTCGCGCTGGCTGCAGCGGCAGACGCCTACGCTGCCGCACGCCTGGCCGGCCACCCCGTCATCGGCCTCATCGTCGGCCGCGCCATGTCGGGCGCATTGCTCGCGCACGGCTACCAGGCCAATCGCCTGCTCGCCCTGGACGACGCCGACGTGATGGTGCACGCAATGGGCAAGGCCGCAGCCGCGCGCGTAACGCTGCGCTCCGTCGCCGACCTGGAACGCCTCGCACAAGAGATTCCGCCCATGGCATACGACATCGCCAGCTTCGCGTCGCTCGGCTTGCTGTGGAAACTGCTGGAGGTGCAATCCGCCGACGCGCCCGACGCCAGCGACGTCGACACCGTACAGACCGCACTCGCCGCAGCACTGGCCGACATCACAGCCGACCCATCGCGCGGCCTGGAAAGCCGCCTGGGCGCACCGCTGCGCAACGCATCGTCGGAAGTCCGCAAACGCCTGCGCGAGCAATGGAACGCCCAGCCAGAAGGCGCATAACGAACCGTAGACACATCGCGGCGCCAACACATGCGCCTCGACGGTTTGGCCGTACCTGCCCTAGATGGCGCC
>NZ_VOSS01000243.1 GCF_007997035.1 Ralstonia sp. TCR112
TGTCCAGAACCTTTTGCTGGCCCGTGTAGAACGGGTGCGATTCGGACGAGACTTCGATCTTGGCCAGCGGGTATTCCTTACCGTCCAGCGTGATCATTTCCTTGGTCTGGATGGTCGAGCGGGTGATGAACTTGAAGTCGCTGGACATGTCCTGGAACACGACTTCGCGGTAATTCGGGTGAATGCCTTCTTTCATGATGGGCCCTGGGGTAGAGGTAGCCAATTCGCGGCGCGCTTCAGGTGCTCACAGGGTAGGAGCCACCGTGCGACCAGCCCTCGAATCACTTGCCGGGTGGAGAAACGAGAATTATGCCAGAGAAACAAAGGCTTGAGCAACGCGCTTGCCGCAAAATCCGTCGTGCCGGCGCATCGAAAAGTGGCTAATAAGGCTTATTTTCATCAAGGCGCGGCCAAGCGCTCGATCGTCAGCACGCCGTGGCCGTCCAGATCCATCGTTTTGGTGTCGCCGATGCGCAACGAGGTGTCCAGGTTGCGCGTCCAGGTATCGACCCGGGCAGGGGCTTCGGCGTCGGGGGAGG
>NZ_VOSS01000244.1 GCF_007997035.1 Ralstonia sp. TCR112
TTTCTTACTAGTCATCCTTCGCATGGGATCCCGATGCAAGCCAACCTGACCGCGTTTGCTGCGCTGGCGGCGTCCGTTTCGTCTGGTGCCGGCTGCCGGATTCAGTCCGTTGAACCAACTATTGGGTGGACCGGATGAGGAGCTCGCGCGCCAATTCGGTCTCGCCGCTTCTCCTTCTCCAAAGCGCATCCGGGACGCAGCATCAACGCTACGCCCCGACGATCGGAATGAAAGCGATGCGATCAAGCCTAAGCCGGATGCAGCGGATGCTCTGCCCGAATGCCGTGCTTCTGCATCAACCGATACAGCGTGACGCGCGACACTGCCAGTTCGCGCGCGGTCATGCCCATATGGAAGCCGTTGCGCGCGATGGCCGTGCGGATGGCATCCGATTCGGCGCCTTCGCGTGCTTCCTCCAGCGTCTGGCCCGACACGGAGGCATAGCCTTCGAGATGCAGGTCGGCGGCCGAGATCTTGCGGTTGTCGGTCATCACCAGAGCGCGACGCACGCGGTTGATGAGCTCGCGCACGTTGCCCGG
>NZ_VOSS01000245.1 GCF_007997035.1 Ralstonia sp. TCR112
ATCACTTGCCGGCCGGCCTGGCCCGTGCACGCGCTGCCGGTCAGCACCCGTGGTTGCGCCGCCGCTGAAGCTGCGCGTGGCGCCCTCGGGGCCGGGGTGCCGCCGCCCGCGGGCACCACGGGAATCGGCTCGATCCGCCCACCGGTCGCGTCGGGCACGATGGCCGGCACGTCGCCGGCGTTGGCAACCACTTTCTGCACATAGCCGTGGCGGAAGCCGGTCTCGAAGTTGCCGCTGTAGTAGCACGACAGCGCGGCGCGCAACGCCTGCTGCTGGTCGCCATAGCGCGGCAGCGAGCGCGCGAAGCACTCGGCGAGGATGGTGCCGCCTGCGCGCAGATTGCGGCAGGCATCGAAGGCCGTCTCCAGCGTCTCGCCAAAGCGCGCGAGGTTGTAGCGGTTGACCTGCCCGAGGCCGACGCTGAAGTTGTAGCCCTGGCGTTCCAGGGAACGTGCCGTCGCCACGGCTTCTTCGAGCGTGGCGGGCTGGCGCACCAGCCGGCCGCCCACCACGCCGATCGCATACGGGTTGTAGGCCGATTCCGTGCGCACCAGCGCTTCGAGCGTGAGGCGGTCCACCCGCGGCGCGCAGGTGGCGGCCAGCGTGGCGAAGGCACGCGCATCAATGCGCGGCCCCGCCACGGCAGAGGTGGCGGCCATGCAGGCGGCAAACGCCATGGCGGCG
>NZ_VOSS01000246.1 GCF_007997035.1 Ralstonia sp. TCR112
CGCGTTCTACACCGTGCTGGCCGAAGGCGATGACCAGCAGGACCCGATTGCCGATGCGGCCCGCGCCATTCTGGACGGCCACTTCGTGCTCTCGCGCAAGCTGGCGGAGCAAGGCCACTACCCGGCCATCGATATCGAACAGTCGATCAGCCGCGTGATGTCGGCCATCGTGCCGCGCGAGCAGCTCGACACGGCGCGCCGCTTCAAGCAGCTCTACGCCCGCTACCAGCGCAACCGCGACCTGATTGCCGTGGGCGCCTACGCGCGCGGCAGCGACCCGGTGACCGACCAAGCCATCGCGCGCTACCCCGACATGGAAGCGTTCCTGCAGCAGGGCATGTTCGAGAACGAAAGCCGCGAGCACACGCTGCAGAAGATGCAGGGAGTGCTGGCGTGATGTGCCCGCTTGACACTGTGAAGCCACAAGCGTTGCGCAAACCGGAGGCTAAAGCTGCCGGGTTTGCGTCCGATGGGTTGATGTAACGGGAAGCTGGAGGGTCCACCGATGACCACCATGAACAAGCCGTTCCGCCTCGAAACCGTGCTGGAACTGGCCCAGAAGGACACCGAGAAAGCCACGCAGGAAGTCGGCCGCCTGATGAACACGCGCGAGGCCGCGACGCAAAAGTTGGCACTGCTGTCCGACTACCGCAACAACTACCACCAGCAGATGCTGAGCACCGCCGAAGGCGGCATGGATATTACGCGCCTGCGCAACTACGCCGCCTTTATCGACCGTCTGGGCAATGCCGTGCACCAGCAGAAGGGCACCATCAATGCGCTGGAGCAGCAGCTTGCAATGAGCCGTGCCAACTGGCTGGAAAAGCAACGCCGCGAGCAGTCGTTCGACATCCTGCGCCAGCGCCACATTGAAGAGCAGCGCCTGGACGAAGAACGCCGCGCCCAGCGCGACAACGACGAACACGCCGCCAAGGTGATCCGCATGCGTGCGGCG
>NZ_VOSS01000247.1 GCF_007997035.1 Ralstonia sp. TCR112
CGACAAAGGTGGCCGTGGCCGCCTCGTCCTTCTTGCCCATCGAGCGGATCGCCGGACGGATCACCGCGAACACCAGGATCAGGAAACCGATGGCCAGTGCCAGATACTTGGCGCCCTGGATGCCGTACTGGATCATCTCCGGCTGCTTCCACAGCGGCAGGTCGTCCTTGGCCATCGGCAGCGTGCCCGAGAACTGGCTGTTGACCACGTTCACGGAGTCGCCGCGCTTGGCGTCAAAGCCCACGGCGTCCTTGACCAGCGCGTTGAGCTTGGTCATCTCGGCTTCCGACAGCGGCTTCCAGGTCTTGCCGTCGCCACGGTAGTTGACGACCACGGCCACCGACAGGCGGCGCACGGTGCCCACCGCGGCGCGGGTCCGTCGCACGGTCTTGTCGACTTCGTAGTTGGTCGTGGTGTCGCGGGTGCTCGACGAATTGCCGGTGGTCGCGGTGCCGCTCGAGTTGGCAGCCGCCGCTTGCTGCGGTTGACCGTTCGGGCCCGTTGCAGCCGGTTGCGAGGCCGGAGCCGGTGCGGTCGGCAGCATGCGCGGCGCGGTCG
>NZ_VOSS01000248.1 GCF_007997035.1 Ralstonia sp. TCR112
GATGGTCGTCAGCGTCTCGCAGAGCGTGGTGTGCAAGGTCACCAGCGTTTGCGCGTGCTCGTCGCCGACGGCTTTGATGAGCGCCTTGGTCGGCTTGCAAGCGCGCGCCTTGCCGGCCTGCGTGTGGAAAGCGGCAAACAGCACGTCAAAGGCCTGCGCGCGGGCGGCCTCATCCGACAGGTCCATTCCGCGCGCCGCGGTGACCGCAGATTCAATGGCCACCGCACGCTTGCCCTCGGCCGCACCGCCCTGCCCGAGCCAGCCGGATACGCGCAGCATGTCGGCGAGCAACGCCGCATCCTGCAGCGCTTCGATCAGCGGATCGACCGTCGCATCGTCGCCGAGCAGCTCATCCAGCGCATCCAGCGGACGACCGCCTGCCTGTGTCTTGTAGGCCCACCAATCGCTGCGCTGATGGAACATGGCGTCGAGCAGACGACCGGCCTGGAAATCGCCGACCAGATCGGCAAGCGCTTCATACGCGGCGCGCAATTCGGCGTGATCTTCGGCCAGCAAGCCGCGCCAGAAAGGCGCCCAAGCTTCACGCCGCAGCCGCCCGGCGTCTTCGCGCAACGACGCGCCCTGCTGCACGCCAGACGACAACGGCGCCCCGCGCAGCAGCGAACCAAACCAGCCGTGGAACGTGTCGATCGCCATGCGCGACGGCGATTCCAGCACGCGCGCATACAGCCCGCGCGCGGTTTCAATCAGCGCCGGCGCATCACGCTCATCCACCGTGCGGGCGATGAGCTCTCGCACGACGCCTTCATCGTCGGCGCTGGCCAGCTGCGCGAGGATGTCGAGCAAACGCTGGCGCATCTCTTCGGCCGCCTTGCGCGTGAACGTGATGGCGAGAATGTCGGACGGTGCCGCACCTGCCAGCAGCAAACGCAACATGCGCGTGACCAGCAGCCACGTCTTGCCGCTGCCCGCACACGCTTCCACCACGACCGAGCGCTGCGGATCGCACGCCGCGCGCGAAAAAGCCTCGGGCGAGACGGCCGCGCCGTCGCGTTCGTAAGCGTGATCGCTCATGCCGCCCCCTCCGGCTCGCGGGGCGCGCCGTCGGTCCAATACCCCTTGCGGCACAAGCCACGCGCCGCGCAATAGCGGCACGCCGATTCATCACCGAACGCCGGCAGCGGCGCACCGGCTGCGAGG
>NZ_VOSS01000249.1 GCF_007997035.1 Ralstonia sp. TCR112
CACCACCGACAAGTGCTACGACAACCGCGAGTGGGCCTGGGGCTACCGCGAAACGGATGCTCTCGGCGGCCATGATCCTTACAGCGCGTCCAAGGCTTGCGCCGAACTGGTGGCCGCAAGCTACCGGCGCGCCTTTTTCGCCAACGGCCCGCTGCTGGCCACCGGCCGCGCAGGCAATGTGATCGGCGGTGGCGACTGGTCGGAAGACCGACTCATCCCCGATGCCGAGCGCGCGATGCGTGCCGGTACGCCGTTGGTCATCCGCTCACCACACGCCACGCGGCCGTGGCAGCACGTCCTGGATTGCCTGCATGGGTATCTGGTGCTCGCGCAACGGCTGCTGGCCGCTGACGCCGCGTGCGCAACCGCCTGGAACTTCGGCCCGGACAGCGCCGCCACGCGCACGGTCGAACAGGTGTTGCAAGGCTTGCAGCAACATTGGCCCACGCTGATGTGGCAGCTGGACGCCAATGCCACCGCCGGCAAGCACGAGGCCGGCATGCTGCATCTCGACGCCAGCCGGGCACGGCAGCAACTAGGCTGGCAGACGGCGTGGCCGTTCGAGACCGCGCTGGAACAGACCGCCGCGTGGTACCGGCATCTGCATGAAAAAACCGCGGATGCGCGCGCGCTGTGCGATCAACAGATCGACCGCTTCACCGCCGCCGCATCTGCTGCCGCTTTCAGGAGCGCCGCATGAGCCGCTTCACCATCCAATCGACGCCGCTGGCCGGCGTGGTTGAAATCAACCGCAAGGTGATCGGTGACCATCGCGGCTACTTCACGCGCTTCTTCTGTGCAGACGAACTTGCCGCCGCCGGCTTCGACAGCCCGATCGCGCAAATCAATCACTCGTATTCCGCCAAGCGCGGCACCGTGCGCGGGCTGCATTTTCAGTACCCGCCACATGCCGAGATCAAGCTGGTGAGTTGCGTGCGCGGCCGCGTGTTCGACGTGGCCGT
>NZ_VOSS01000025.1 GCF_007997035.1 Ralstonia sp. TCR112
GCACCGTGGCGCCCACCCGCGATACGGCGCCCAACAACGTGCAGACCGGCACGCTCACGCAAGAGACGGCGCTGCCGACCGAGAAACTGAACCAGTGCGCGTTCCGCCTGAATAACGTAAGTCTCGATCCGAGCCGTCCGGCGCGGTTCTTCCTGGGGCAGGGCGTGCTGGGCGGCACGATTCCGGGGGCGACGATCCAGTTCGACGGCATCGTTGGCGTGGGCAAGATTGCGCAAACCACGTTCCCGTATTACCCGTTCATCAGCTTCTCGAACACCGAGACCGATCTGAACAAGATTGCGGGCAACTACAACCAGCTGGGGTACCACCAGGTGCCGTCGCAGAACTTCTCGCAACAGGCGGTCGATGCGCGCTTCACCATCAACGCGGACGGCACCTACACCGAGTGCGACAACCTCGGCGTGAAGAACGGCGGGGCGTGTCTGACGTCAAGCGCGACGGTCAACCAGAAGCTGACGCTGCGCGGCGATGCGCCGGCCTTCACCACGCTGAACTATCAGCCGCAGGTGCCGGCAACAGTGTCGTCGCTCGACCCGGCCAAGGCAGGCAAGGGCGTGATGATCGTCGGCAAGCTGTATGGCCAGCTCGTGCCGATCTTCATTCGCGTGGGCGCAGCCAACTCCGATCTGACGGCTGGCCCCCCGGTGGCGGATGACGAGTCCGGCATTTCCTTCATGGCGCCGGTCGGCAACATCGCGCAGGGCTCGCAAGACGGCGAATACACGGGTGTGGACAGCACGTTCAACTACCGTGCGACGGCGCTGGTCGGTGCGCAGGCCACAATGCTCGATCCGTTCAACGCATCGCAGGCTGCGCTGGCGCGACCGCTGAACCTCGACTTCACGCAAGCCGTCCCGGGTGTGATCCGCACCACGCAGACCAGCGCACCGGCCGGCTCGGCCCCGACGGGCAAGCTGATCTTTACCGGCAAGACCTTCGGCTTCCTGGACATGAGCGATACGAAGAACCCGTACTTCACCGTAGGTGCCTTCGTGCAGTGACGTTTCCGGAATAACACGCCACGGGGCGCGGCACAGACAACCGCGCTCCGCTCAGAACAACAGGAGGAAGCATCATGAAGAAACTGACTGTCGCATTGATGGCGGCCTGCGCATCCGCAGGTGCCATGGCGCAGCAGGCCGGTGACAACGTGGCGACGGTGGGCTGGTTCCACATCATGCCGCAGGACTCGAGCAACAACCTGACCACGAGCGTGATCAACGCGCCGATCAATGATCCGCTGCGCTTGCCCGGCAGCTTCACGTCGCCCAACAGCGGGCTGCGCGTGGGCAATGCCAACACGCTGGGCCTGACGCTTACGCACTTCTTTACCGACAACATTGCGCTGACCACGATCGCCGGCGTGCCGCCCGAATTCAAGCTGACCGGACATGGCGTGATCCGCGCGCCCGGGCCTGCTGGCGCGCTCGGCCACGTCGATCTGGACGACCCGTCCAACCAGCCCGCCGTGCGCAAGGCGCGTCAATGGAGCCCCGGGGTCATCCTGCAGTGGTACTTCGGGCACGCGCAGTCGACCTTCCGTCCGTTCGTGGGCGTGGGTGTGGTCTACAGCTTCTTCACCAACATCGAGCTGAATCCGTACTTTGCGGCGGCCGTGAATCGCGAGCTGGGCAGCGTGCTGGCGGCGGGGGCGGGCAAACCGGGGCCGACGTATGTCGAGGGTAAATCGTCTTCGTCGTGGGCGCCGATCTTCAACCTCGGTGCGAGCTACGCGATCAACAAGCAATGGGCCTTGACGGCAACGGTGTCGTACCTGCCGCTCAAGACCGAAGCGGCGACCGTCATCAAGGCGGCGGACGGCACCACGCTGGCCACCACGAAGACCACGCTCAAGGCCAATCCGATCATCACGTTCGTTGGGGTGTCGTACAAGTTTTAGCCGGGTGTCGGCTGTCTGCGCCTGGCTAATCGGCGCGGCGTGAATCGAGCGGGAACCGGTTTGCGCCGCATTCTTAAGGCGGTTTCTACCGTCAGTTCTAGTGAGGCAATAAATGAGCACACGTAAAGTCGTATCTCTTGCAGTTGCACTCGCACTTGCCACCGTAGCAGCCACACCCGCACTTGCCGTCACCGTCTCGCGTGTCGATGGTCAACCGATGAACCCGAATGGCGAGCCATTCTCGGTCACCGGCCAGACCACGCTGTCCAAAGGCTCCATCAGCGCCAATTGCACAGCGACCTTCACCGGCACGATCACGCCTTCGGGCATCGTCAACATCACGTCCACATCGTTTACCGGCGGAGGGACGTGCGGCCTCATCTCGGGCGCCACCCCGTGGACAGGCCAGGCCGACAGCACCACCCAGCTGTCGATCAACAATGCGGCGGTCAACGTGTTCCTGCTGGGCAGCTGCGGCCCCAGCAAGGTCGTGACCGCCTGGAACGATCCGAACTCGTCGCTCACGTTCACCAACGCACTGCTCACGCCGGACTGTACGGTGAGCGGCACGGTGGTGTCGACGCCGAAGTTCCACGTGCAATAAGCACGTAGCCGGTTGACGGGCGGTTGCGCAGCCGCCGTCGATTGGTCTGAAACATGGGCCCGGCATGTCGGGCCTTGTTTCTTTTTATGCGGCGCATTTCCCTCTGGGCAATACCCCTGACGCCAATGGCGGCAACGCAATGTGCCGAGGCGGTGGCATGATCCGGCTTTTGCCGCTGCACCGGGGCAGCGGTCTTTTCCAGGAGCCAAGACATGCGTTTACTTACTTCACTCGCCGTGGCCGCCGCGATGGTGGCGTTCATCGGATCCGCCTACGCCCAGACGCCAGCATCTGCCGCCGCCGCATCGACGCAACAACGCACCCAAGTGCCAGGCTATTACCGCATGGCGCTCGGCGACGATGTTGTGACCGCGCTCTACGACGGCTACACCGATCTGCCCGCCAAGACCTTGCTTGGCCTGAACGCGCAATCGGTGCAGAGCCTGCTGGCGCGGATGTTTGTATCGAACACGCCGGGCATGCAGACGGCTGTGAACGGCTTTCTGATCGACACGGGTGCCAAGCGCATCCTCGTCGACACGGGTTCGGGCACGTGTTTCGGCCCGACGATGGGCGGTCTGGCCGGCAACGTTCGCGCGTCCGGCTACCAGCCCGAGCAGATCGACGCCGTGCTTCTGACGCACCTGCATCCGGACCACGCGTGCGGTCTGTTGACGCCGCAAGGCCAGCCGGCCTTTCCGAATGCGCAGGTGTATGTGGCCGCGCCGGAAGCCGATTTCTGGCTCAGCGAAACGATCGCCGCTTCCAAGCCGAGCGACATGCAGCCGTTCTTCAAAATGGCGCGCGACTCCGTGGCGCCGTATGCGGCAGCGGGCAAGCTCAAGCAGTTCAAGCCGGGCGACGAGGTGGTGCCGGGCGTGCGCTCGGTCGTCGCCAACGGGCATACGCCGGGGCACAGCGGCTACCTGTTCGCCTCGAAGGGACGCAGCCTGCTCGTCTGGGGCGACCTCGTGCACAGCCACGCGGTGCAGTTCCAGCACCCCGAGGTCGCGTTTGAATACGACGTCGACAAAAAGGCCGCCATCGCCTCGCGCCGCAAGCTGTTTACGGAAGCGGCGCGCGACAAGCTGTGGGTAGCCGGCGCACATCTGCCGTTCCCGGGCTTGGGCCACGTGCGCCGCGACGGCAACGCCTTCGCTTGGGTGCCCATCGAATACGGCCCGCTGCGAACGGATCGCGCTGATTGATTTTTGGCCCGACCGTTTAAGCGCCCGCCGGCCGCTTCATCTTGCAAGTGGTCGGCAGGTCCAGATCTTTGGCTGCGGTTGTGCTCTCGGTCTTGTGGCCCCATTGGGTGCCGTCGTAGCCGACCTTGACGGTCTTTCCGTCCACCGGCGCGATGGTCGACACCACCTGCGGAAGCAGCAACTGGTGGTCGACCTTGCGCATCGTGACGTCGCCGAGAAAGCTCTGCTTCTGCATGCCTTCCAGCGCCAGCGCAATCTTCAGCGGATCGGTGGAATTGGCTTTGCGGATGGCGTCCGTGACCAGCTCGACGGACAACACGGTGCGCGGCGCAAAGTGCTCGCCGGCGGGCGTCTGGCGCACGCGCGCATCCACCTGCATCAGTTGCGCGTTGCCGTTCCCGGGCGTCCACTCCGACACCCAGGTCACCTTGCCGATCTTGGCCTGCGACACGGCGAGCACCGTGCCCGGCGCACCGGCACCGCTGTGGTTCAGATAACGCACGTCGTAGCTCATGTCGCCGGCAGCCTTGATGAGCAGGTTCAGGTCTTGCCCCCAGTTGCCAGTGAGGAGCGTGTCTGCGCCCGTCGCCTTGGCCTTCGAGACGTAAGGCGCGAAGTCCTTCACCTTGCCGATCGGGTGCAGCGTTTCTCCGGTGAACTGCACGTCTGGCCGCGCGGCCGAGATCATCTGCTTGCCCAGCGACGCCCATAGCCGGCCGTGGGCGTAGTCCTGGTTCAGCGAATACACCTTGCGGATATCGGGCTGCGTCTTCACGAAGTTGGCCAGCGCGCGCATCTTCATCGCGGTATTGGCCTCGGTGGCGAAATGCCAGAAGCTGCAATGCGCGCCGGTCAGGTCAGGGTCGATCGACGCGTAGTTGATGATCAGCACGCGCTTGGTCGGATTGCGCTCGTTGTGCTTGGTGGCCGCATCCACCATGGCCGCCACCACAGAGGAGCCCGAGCCGCCGGTGAAGACGATCTTCGCACCGGCGTCGATGGCGCTCTGCAGCGCCGACAGACTGTCTTGCGCCGAGAGCTTGTTGTCGTAGGTCGACAGCTCGTAGCGCGCACCGTTGAGCACGCCCTGCGGTTGGGCATTGGCGTCGTCGATGCCGAGCTTCAGATTCGCCAGAAACTGCTCGCCCACATTCGAGAGCGGCCCGCTCAGCTGATCGATGAATGCCACCTTGATCGGCGCCGGGTCTGCCGCGTAGGTCGGCGGTGCGAGCAGCAACGTTGCGGCACAGGCCGATGCGGACAACGGACGGGCAAAGCGGATCTCTGCGGGCATGTCTCCTCCTTGTGTGTGTTCTCGGCTACCAGGTGTCGATGAAGCGGCGCGTGGCGGGGTCGCGTGTGTGCCTCGGCGGCGCGGGCGGCGTCGATTGCAACCCGCGCAGCAGCCAGCGGCGCGTATCGGCCGGGTCGATCACCGCGTCGATCTCCAGATAGCTGGCGATGTTGAGTGCGCGGCCTTCCTCGTAAGCGGCATCGACCATCTTGCGGAATAACGCCTCTCGTTCTGCCGGGTCTTCCACGGCTTCCAGCTCTTTGCGGTAACCCAGACGGATGGCGCCTTCGATGCCCATGCCGCCAAACTCGCCGCTCGGCCACGACGCGGTGAACAGCGGTGCGTGAAAACCGCCGGCTGCCATGGCCATCGCCCCAAGGCCGTAGCCTTTGCGCAGCACGACGGTGAAGAAAGGCACGCGCAAGTTACCGGCCGTTACGAACATGCGGCTGACGTGGCGGACCGTGGCCGTCTTCTCCGCCTCCGGCCCGACCATGAAACCCGGTGTGTCGCACAGCGAGACGATGGGCAGATCGAATGCGTTGCACAACTGCATGAAGCGCGACGCCTTGTCCGCCGCCGCAGAGTCAATGGCGCCGCCCAGATGACGCGGGTTGTTGGCAATGCAGCCGAAGGCGCGGCCCTCGATGCGGATCAGCGCGGTGATGATGCCCACGCCGAACGCCTGACGCAGTTCCAGCACAGACCCTGTATCGGCCAGCGCATCGATCACGGCGCGCATGTCGTAGCTGCGCATGCGATTTTCGGGAATCACGTGTCGCAGGTGGCGTACGTCGCCGGCTTCCCAGTCGGCGAGTGGCCCCTGGAAATAGCTCAGGTAGCGGCGCGCGGCGTCGACCGCTTCAGTTTCGTCTTCGACGAGCACGTCGATCACGCCATTCGGCGCCTGCACGTTGACCGGGCCGACCTCCTCGGGCGCGTAGACGCCAAGACCGCCGCCTTCGATCATGGCGGGGCCACCCATGCCGATGGTCGCGTCGCGCGTGGCGATGATCACGTCTGCACAGCCGAGCAGCGCAGCGTTGCCCGCAAAGCAGCGGCCCGAGACGATACCGACGGTCGGCACCAGCCCTGAAAGACGCGCGAAGTGGATGAAGGTCGGGCAGTCCAGGCCGCTGACGCCACGCTTTTCAGTGTCGCCCGGCCGACCGCCGCCGCCTTCGGCAAACAGCACAACGGGCAGCTTCCATTGCTGCGCCAATTCCAGCGCACGGTCGGTCTTCTTGTGGTTGAAGGTGCCCTGCGTGCCCGCCAGCACGGTGTAGTCATACGCGAGCACCATGCAGCGCGCGTCCTGATCGGGGAACTGCGAGCCGTTGACGGTGCCGATGCCGGTGATGATGCCGTCGGCCGGCGTCGAGCGGATCAGGTCATCGAGTGCGCGTCGTTGGCGTTGTGCTGCGATGGCGAGCGCTCCGTATTCGATGAACGAGTCGGCGTCGCAAAGGTGTGCGATGTTCTCGCGCGCGGTGCGTTGGCCGGTCTTGCGGCGGCGGGCGACGGCCTCCGGGCGGTTCGCGTCGAGACCGAACGCATGGCGCTCGATGACGGCTTGCAGGTCGGGGCGAATGTGGTCGAGGTCGATTTCGGCATTGGCGGCTGCGGTGTCATGTTGTGCGTCGGCGAGCTGCAGCACGGCCAGCGGCTGGCCTTCGCGCACCGTTGCGCCTGACTGCGCGCAGACCTGCAACACACGACCAGCAGCCGGTGCGGTGACGACATGCTCCATCTTCATCGCTTCAATGACGGCCAGCACCTCGCCGCGCGCGACGGTGGCACCGGCTAGTGCATGCATCTGGATCAGTGCGCCATCCATCGGCGCCGAGAGCACTTCAGCGTCGTCAGGAAGGTCATCGACGAATGACGTTGCGGGCGTCAGGTCCGGGGTGGCGGCCGACGTGGCGTGCAGTGCGGGATGCGCTTCGCCGTTGCCGGCGGCCAAGTCGGCGAGCTTCGCATCGAGAAACTGCGTGTGCACGGCGTTGGCCTGCACGTCAGCATCGCGCAGCAGGTCTTGCAGCAGCCGCTTGTTGGTGGCCAGCCCTTCGATGCGGAATTCGCACAGCGCGCGGTACGTCTGTGTCAGCGTCTGCGCATACGTGCCGTGCGGCGCGTGGACGATCAATTTGGCCAGCAGTGAATCGCAGCGCGGGTTCGGACGGTAGCCCGCATAGCCGCAGGTGTCGACGCGCACGCCGGGGCCGTTGGGCGGCTCAAATGCGGTGAGCGTGCCGGTGGACGGGTGCGGCTGGCCGCCTGCGTCGAGGGTCTCCGCATTGATGCGCACCTGCACGGCGTGGCCGCGCGGTGCGATGGGCCGCTCGAGCCCCAAATCCGTGAGCGACGCACCTTGCGCCAGCGCCAGTTGTGTCGCGACCAGGTCGACGCCCGTCACCATTTCCGTGACCGTGTGTTCGACTTGCACGCGCGGGTTGGCCTCCATGAAGTAGAAGGTGGCGTGCGGCGTACCCGCGCCTTCCACGAGGAACTCGAAGGTGCCGATGCCGCTGTAGCCTGCCGCCTTGGCGAGCGTGACGGCAGCCTCGGCAATGCGTGCACGCAGCGCATCGTTCAACGCGGGGCTGGGCGCGATCTCGATCAGTTTCTGGTGACGGCGCTGCAGGCTGCATTCACGCTCGCCGAGGTGCGTAACGTGGCCGTGCGCGTCTGCGACGATCTGGATTTCGATATGGCGCGGCGCGGGCACCAGGGCTTCCACATAGACGTCGCCGCCACCACCTGCGGCAGTCGCTTCAGATATGCAACGCGCGTACGCGTCGGCAATGGCCTGCGGATCGTGCACGGCGCGCATGCCGCGCCCGCCACCGCCGGCCACGGCCTTGATCATCATGCCGTGCGCGGGCGGTAGCGCGGCGAAGAAGGCGCGCGCATCGTCCAGCGTGGTCGCGCCTTGCGTGCCGTTGACGATGGGGATGCCGGCCTCGTGTGCAAGTGCCCGCGCGCGCGCCTTGTCGCCGAAGAGATCGAGCACGCGCGGCGACGGTCCGATGAACTGCACGCCGGCCTGTGCGCACTGTCGCGCGAAGGCGGCGCTCTCGCTCAGGAAGCCGTAGCCCGGATGCACCGCATCGGCACCAACTGCGCGTGCAGCGTCGAGGATGGCCACACCGTCGAGATACGCGCGCGGGCCGGTTCCAGGCAAGGGCACGGCTTCATCGGCGCGCAGCGGATGCAGCGCGTCACGATCGTCTTCGGAATAGATGGCGACGGAGGGCAAGCCCATGGTGGCAGCTGCGCGGGCAATGCGAATGGCGATCTCGCCGCGATTGGCGATCAGCAGTTTGCGAAACGTCATGGAGCGGAGGTGGGTTAGAGCTGTTCAGCGAGCGGCGCGAGGTCCTGCTTGCGCACCTTGCCGGTGGCCGTGAGCGGCAGTGCATCGACAATGCGCACGATGGGCACCTTGTAGACGGCCATGTTCTCGCGGCACCAGCTGGTGAGCGCGGCGTCATCCAATGTGCCGACGGCCTCGGGGCGCAGCATCACGAAGGCGACGGGAAGCTGGCCGCGCTGCTCGTCGGCCCGGCCGACCACGGCAGAACCGAGGATGGCCGGATGCTTGCCGAGCATGGCTTCGATCTCCGCCGGAAATACGCTCATGCCATTGACCTTAAGCATCTCCTTGCGGCGGCCGAGATAGTGCAGGTAGCCCTGCTCGTCGATGCAGCCGATGTCGCCGGTGTGGAACCAGCCGTTGCGCAGCGTTTGGGCGGTGGCGTCGGGCTTGTTCCAGTAGCCCTTCAGCAGCGTTGGCGTGCGCACGCAGAGTTCGCCTTCGGCGCCGATCGGCATCAGTTCGTGCGTGTCAAAGTCGCAGATCTTGAAATCGGTGCCCGGCACCGGCAGGCCCACGAAAATCGGCTGCGAGCGCAGATCGAAATCGTCGTCCTGCATGCCGACCGTGAAACTGTTGCAGGTCTGCGTTTCCGTCATGCCCCAGGCGCTTTCGGCCATCATCGAGCCAGTCAGTTCGCGCCATGCACGGCGGTATTCCCGATTCAGCTTCTTCACGAACGACGACACGCCCGTATGCCGCAGCGAACGCAGGTTGTACGCATGCACACGCGGATGCGCCATCACCTCCGCCGCGCTGTCGACCAGCATTGAACCGTTGGTCACGTGGTAGCGCTGCACGCCAGCCATGAAGGCCTCGGCATCCCAGCGGGCGAGCAACACCAGCGGCACGCCAAGGAAAGCAGGGAAGATCAGCCCGGTGTTTTCGCCCGCTATCCAGAACTGCGGGTAAAAGCTGAGCAGGACGGTGTCGGCATCCGCGCGCAGCGACACGGCCGAGAACGCAGCCGCCATGTCGACCATGTCCCCCTGCGTGTGGATGCAGCCCTTCGGTAGCCCTGTCGTGCCGCCGGTGTAGTTGAGCGCGGCAACCGCATCGAGCGAACCCGGCGGCAAGGGGATCGGCGTGGTCTGCGCCAGTGCCGGCAACAAGTCGATGGCGTCTTCGCAGGGCATCGCCGGCTCGGTCAGCATGGCCGGCAGCGGCAGCGTCGGCTGTGTGGGGAGCACATCTGCGTAGCGTGTGACGAAGACGTGCTCGATCGACGTTTCAGCCCGCACGTCACGCACCAGCGGCATGAGACGGTCCAGCGTGACGATGGCGCGCGGTGTCGCGTCGCTCAGCGCATGCATCAACTCGGCGCGCTGTGACAGCGGGCTGATCGGCACGTACACGGCGCCCAGCTTGAGAATGCCGAAGAACACCGCATTGAATTGCGGACAATTCGACAGGAAGACCGCCACCCGGTCGCCCGCGCCAATGCCGTGTTGCGCGAGCAGCGCGGCAAAGCGGTCCGACAGATCGTCAAGCTGGGCGAACGTCGTGTCGTGCCCGTAGAAGTGGAGGGCCGGCTTGTCTGGCGTGGTGCGCGCCCAGTGCCGCAGATAGTCGGTGAGGGCAACGCGCCCGATCGGGTAATGCGGCTCACGCGGGGTATCGACCGGCCATGCGCGCGCCCAGAGCGCGCGAACGCGGCCGAGATACTCGGACTCGTCCATCGCCAAAGCTTGTCTCCGTTGGGTTGTGCAGTGCGTGCGCAGCGTGGCGCCTCACTGTCTATACTCAGAGGTAATTTTTTATACCAACGGGTATGAATATAGAAAGCGTTCTTTGATGCGTCAAGCATCGAGGCGCAAAGATGTCGCCAGGATGCGCACATGCCACGGCGCATCTGCAGGCGACATGCGAAAATATGTGTCATGTCCACCGTCCGCAAATCTGCCGTTTCCGACGTGCAACCGTCTGCTGAAACCGACGCCGTCGATGCCTCCGGCGTCACACCGCCGGCCACGCGCCCGCACATTGCCGAGCGGCAGGAGGCGCGCCGCCGGCAGATTCTCGACACCGCCGCACAGCTCTTCTTCACCAAAGGCTATGCCGGCATGACGATGAGCGACCTCTGCAACGCGCTCGGCGTCACCAAGCCTGCGGTGTACTACTACTTCACCGACAAATACGAGATCTTCGACATCCTGTGCCGCGAGGCCGCGCAGATCTGCCTGTCGGCCATTCGGGAAACCGCCGATCCGGCGCTGCCCGTGCGCGAGCGTTTGCAGGCGTGTCTGCTGGAAATGGCGCGCCGTTGCATCGCGTGCCATTACGCCGCTGCGCTGACGTATCGCGATCGGCAATACCTGCGCCCCGAAACGGTGGAGTGGCTGCACGGCATGTCGCGGGCGTATTACCGCGATCTCTATGCGCTGCTCGATGAGGGCAAGCGCGCCGGGGTGTTCGATTTTGGCGATGCGCGCGTCGCGGCGCACTCGATGGGCGGCGTGATGGGGTTCATGTACACCTGGCACGACCCGTCGCGCATCGATGCCGAGGTGCTGGCGGTGGAGCTGTCGGGCGCCATGATGAAGATCATCCTGCCCGCCGCCCCGAGCCCCGCAGCTAAGCCCGCGTCTTGAGCGTCGCGCCCGCTGGTGCGCTGGGCAAGGCGGGGAGGCGGAAAATCTCCGGCGTCATCAGGTCGATGCCGCAGTCCAGCGTTTCGACCCAATTGATGAACCGGTTGACCATGGCCGAACCGCGGAAAGGCTGCCCGTGCTGCGGCACGATCCATTCAATGTCCAGCCCCCGCACCATTTGCGCCCACAGCCGGCACACGCGGTTGCCGCTCATGTAGCGGCGGTGGAAGGGCGCCATCAGCGGCAGGTGCGCATCAAAGTCGTCCACGGGTTTGGCGGCCACGTTGGCGTGCACCATCGATGCACCCAGGTCGCCCGAGAACAGGATGCGCGACACCGGATCGTAGAACTGGAAATTGCCTTCCGAGTGCAGGAAATGCGCCGGCACGGCCAGCAGATGCGATTTCCCCAACGGAATCGCCATGCCCGTATCCGGGATCGGCACGATGCGGCCGTCGGTCTTGCCGACGTTGCAGAAATGCGGCAGGAAGCGCTCCCACACGCGCGAAATCAGGATGTCGCAACTGGAGCTCGTCAGCCAACGTCCCGCCGAGGCGACGATGTCCGGGTCCGCATGCGAGGCGAGCACGTAGTCGAGCTGCTTGGGCGGAAAGTACCGGTTCATCGCCAGAAACAGCGCGTTGTAGGTCATCTGGCCGCCCGGGTCGATCAGCGCGCCGTGGCCATGATCGACGATGAGGAACTGGTTGGTCTGCACCGGCAGGTCGTCGTGATCGTCGACCAGGTCGGAAAACATCAGGCAGACATGCTCGGGCGATTCATAGAGCGTGGTGACCATGGGAGAGGGCAGGGCGCGGATGGGAATGCCTGGATGGTGGCGCAGCGCGGGCCCGCCGCACTTGATCCGTGTCAAGGCAGGTGTGACGCCGGCATTGGCGAGGGTGTGCCAATCATCGTCCCGGGCCGGTTCTCACGTGATAAACTTTTGATTTTTAACGCTTTGCGCGAGCCGCACGCGGGGTTTCCGCTTCGGTCTGGCGCGCCGCCATGCCAACCGGCATGCCGCATCTCCCCTATGAATACTGCAACGATGTCTGAAGCGTCAGAAGCGCCGGCCAATGAATCGGTGACATTCGACAGCTTCGGCCTGCATCCGGACGTCCTCCGCGCGCTGACCGAAAGCGGTTACACCAAGCCCACGCCCATCCAGGCCGCCGCCATTCCGGTGGTCACCGCCGGCCGCGACGTCATGGGCGCCGCGCAAACCGGCACCGGCAAGACCGCCGGTTTCTCGCTGCCGATCATCCATAACCTGTTGCCCGACGCCAATACGAGCGCGTCGCCGGCACGCCACCCGGTGCGGGCGCTGATCCTCACGCCCACGCGCGAACTGGCCGACCAGGTGTACGACAACGTCGCCAAGTACGCGAAGTACACGGCGTTGCGCAGCGCTGTCGTGTTCGGCGGCGTCGACATGAACCCGCAGACCGAGCAACTGCGCCGCGGCGTCGAAATCCTCGTGGCCACGCCGGGCCGCCTGCTCGACCACGTGCAGCAGCGCAGCGTGAACCTGTCGCAGGTACGCATGCTGGTGCTCGACGAAGCCGATCGCATGCTCGACATGGGCTTCCTGCCCGACCTGCAGCGCATCATCAACCTGCTGCCGGCACACCGCCAGACGCTGTTGTTCTCGGCGACGTTCTCGCCGGAGATCAAGAAGCTGGCCGCCAGCTACCTGCGTCATCCGCAGACCATTGAAGTGGCCCGCAGCAACGCCACGGCAGAGAATGTCCGCCAGGTCATCTACACCGTGCCGGACAACCACAAGCAAGCCGCGCTCGTGCACCTGTTGAAGCAGCGCGCCGAGCAAGGCCTGCCGCGCCAGTGCATCGTGTTCTCCAACAGCAAGATCGGCTGCTCGCGGCTGGCGCGTGCGCTGGAGCGCGAGGGCATCAATGCCAACGCCATTCACGGCGACAAGACGCAGACCGAACGCATGCAAACGCTCGAAGCGTTCAAGCAAGGTACCGTCGATGTGCTGGTCGCCACCGACGTGGCAGCGCGCGGTCTCGACATCTCGCAGATGCCGTGCGTGATCAATTTCGACCTGCCGTTCAACGCAGAAGACTACGTGCACCGCATTGGCCGCACGGGTCGTGCCGGCGCTTCGGGCGACGCACTGTCGCTGTTCGCCCCGGGCGATGAACGCCTGCTGGCCGATATCGAAAAGCTGATCAAGCGCAATCTGCCGCGCGAGCAACTGGCCGATTTCGATCCGACCGGCGAACAGGCGCGTGACCGTGAACGCCGCGAGCGTGACGAAAAGCGTGCCCGCAGCGAAGTCCGTCGCGCCCGTGAGCGCGATGAGCGTAACGGCGCCCGCGTGCTTGATCACACGATCGTACGCCCGGCGTTCCGCCCATCGGACGATCCGTTCTTCAACCGCCCGTACGAATCGTCTGTGCCGGCGGAATCGGCGGAGGCCGCCAAGCCGGCACAGCCCGCCGGACACCCGCGCACCGCCAAGCGGCCGATTGCGGCCCTGCTCGGTGGCGTGCCGCGCAAGCGTTAAGTCAGTCGACGGAAAGCGGCGGCGCTCCTGCCGCCCGGGTCAATTGCATCAGGCCAGCTGCGCCAGGCGATTGGCCCATGCCGGGACGGCGTCCCGGTAGAATCCCTCCACATCCCCTGCACGAATTTCCAGCCCGAGGTGCTGCGCCGCTTCCGTCAACGCGGCCAGCGGTTGATTGCGGTTGATGGCGCGTGCACCTGTCTGCTTACTGAGCTTTTCGCCGTCAGCATTCACGACCACGGGCACGTGCAGGTAGCGCAGCGCGGGCAGGCCCAACAGCTGCTGCAGATAGATCTGCCGCGGCGTCGAGTCGAGCAGGTCGGCGCCCCGCACGACATCGGTGATGCCTTGCGCGGCATCGTCCACCACCACCGCAATCTGGTATGCCCACATGCCGTCCGCGCGCTTGAGTACGAAGTCTCCGACGGCTTCAGCCAGGTTCTGGCATTGCGTGCCTTGCCAGCGGTCGTTGAAGCAGAGGGTCGCGGCATCGGCTTCCGGTACGCGCACGCGCCATGCGCGCGCCGGCCGGCCGTGCAGCCCGTTGCGACACGTGCCCGGATAGATCAGCGTCTGGTGACGCACGTGCCCGTTCGCGTCGATGCTCGTGACGGAATCCGCAATTTCGCGGCGCGTGCAGCCGCACGGGTAGAGGCGGCCGACGGCCTGCAACTGCTCAAGCGCCTGTTCAAAGCGCGGGAGGTGCGTGCTCTGCCACTGTGGGGCTTCGTCGGGAATGAGCCCGAGCGCATCCAGTGTGGCGAGGATGTCGCGATCGGCGCCGGGCACGTTGCGCTGGAAGTCGATGTCTTCGATCCGCACGAGCCACGTGCCGCCGTGTACGCGCGCATCCAGCCAGCTTGCCAATGCGGTGACCAGCGAGCCGATATGCAGCGGCCCCGTGGGCGAGGGCGCAAAGCGGCCGCGGTATTGGCCGCGCGACGCGTTGATGGATTCCGGAAAATCGAGATTGGCTTGGGACAACGCAACGCTCCAGGCGCAGAAGTCGATGGCGCTATTGTGCGCGATTTGGCGGCCTGAGGCGCTTACTGCATCATCAAGGCCTGCCCCAGGCGCGGGTCTTCCAGCTTGTCGACCCACCATTGCAGTGCCTTGCCGCGCATGTTGTTGCGCCAGGCAACCTGAAACGTGCCGGCGCGCTTGTCTTCGGTGGTTTCCTTGGCGATGAGCACGCCGGAATCCAGATACGGTTGCGCCAGCGGCACCGGCAGCCAGCCGCAGCCCAGGCCGCGAATCTGCGCCTGCACCTTATCCGCCATGGACGGCACGACCAGCGTGTCCTGTCCAGCCATCACGCCGATGGTGCGTGCGGGCAGGTTGCGCGATGTATCCCCCACGGCAACGATGCGATGCCGCGTGATGGCGGTTGCAGGCAGCGGCTCCTCCATTTGCGCCAGCGGATGATGTGCGGCGACCGCAAACACGAAAGGAATGTTGCCCACCGTACGCGTCTGAATACCTTGGACCTGCATCACCTGTGCGGGGCCGATCAGCAAATCCGCACGGCCAGAAAACAGTGCGTCCCACGTGCCGGCCAGCACCTCACGGCAGAAGCGCAGGCGCGTGGCGGTGTTTTCGGCGTAGAAATCCTGGATGACGGGCATCAGTGCGCGGAAGTGCACGAGATCGTCGACTACGATGGTCAACGTGGCTTCCCATCCGGTGGCAAGGCGTTTGACGCGGCGTGCGAGTTCATCGGCCGCCTGCAACAGATGGCGGCCTTCGTCGAGCAGCGCGCGGCCTGCGGGCGTGAGTTCAGCCCGGTGGCGGCGTCGGTCGAACAGCAGGACGTCGAGATCGTCTTCCAGCTTGCGCACCACATAGGTGAGCGCCGACGGCACTTTGCCCAGCTCATGCGCGGCGGCGGCAAAGCTGCCCTTGCGTTCGATCGCGTCCAGCACTTCGAGAGATTCCAGCGAGAGCGCCATATTCAGAATTTTTGATGTATTGAATCAAAGCCGTGCCGCGCAACTATAGCCAATCTGCGTACCATTCACACATCGACGCAGTAATTTGGATAGGAGATTCATCAAAATGATTGAAATCCGCCCCTCTCAAGATCGCGGGTACGCAGACCACGGCTGGCTGAAGTCGTATCACAGCTTCTCGTTCGCCGATTACATGGACCCGGAGCACGTTCAATTCGGGCCGTTGCGCGTCATCAATGAAGACCGCGTCGCCGCCGGCATGGGCTTTGGCACCCACGGCCACCGCGACATGGAAATCATCAGTTACGTGCTGGATGGCGAGCTGGCGCACAAGGACAGCATGGGCAACGGCAGCGTGCTGCGCCGGGGCGACGTGCAGCGCATGACGGCTGGGACAGGCGTGCGTCACTCCGAGTTCAACCACGCGCAGGACCAGACCACGCATTTTCTGCAGATCTGGGTGCTGCCGGCGCAGTTGAACCTCACGCCGGGCTATGAAGAACGCCATTTCGACGAGGCGGCCAAGCGCGGCAAGCTGGCCCTGATCGCCAGCGCCGACGGCCGTGACGGATCGGTGAAAGTGCACCAGGACATGGCGCTCTACGCCGGCAAGTTCGATGGCGCAGAAACTGCGTCCCTGCCGATCGCCGCAGGCCGCCGCGCTTATGTGCACGTCGTGCGCGGCAAGGTGAGCGTCAACGGTCGCACGCTGGTCGGCGGCGACGCAGCCAAGCTGACGCAGGAAGAGACGGTGATGCTCTCCGGCGGCGAAGACAGCGAAGTGCTGGTGTTCGATCTGCCGTAATGTGGATGGCGCACGCTCTGTGCGCCATTTTTCTTTTCCGTTGTTCCCCGCCGTACCCCTAACCCCAAGAGGATTCCCATGGCACGAGTTGCAGTCGTTTATCACAGCGGTTATGGCCACACCAAGAAGCAGGCCGAGGCCGTATTTGCAGGCATTCAAGGCGCCGGCGCCGAAGCACACCTGATCTCCGTCACGGACGTCAACGACGATACCTGGGCGCTGCTCGCCGGCGTCGACACGATCGTCTTTGGCGCGCCGACCTACATGGGCGGCGTGTCGGGCGACTTCAAGAAGTTTGCCGATGCATCGTCCAAGGCGTGGTTTACCGGTGCGTGGAAGGACAAGATCGCTGCGGGGTTCACCAATTCCGCATCGATGAACGGTGACAAGTACGCGTCGATCCAGTATCTGTGGACGCTGTCGCAGCAGCACGGAATGATCTGGGTCGGCACGGGCATGATGCCGGCCAACAGCAAGGCGGCCACGCGCAACGACGTGAACTACCTGGCTGGCTTTGGCGGCGCGCTGGCGCAATCGCCGTC
Organism: Ralstonia sp. TCR112; assembly: GCF_007997035.1. Taxonomy (GTDB): domain Bacteria; phylum Pseudomonadota; class Gammaproteobacteria; order Burkholderiales; family Burkholderiaceae; genus Ralstonia; species Ralstonia edaphi. Next base: position 16,824 of record NZ_VOSS01000025.1, read on the forward strand.
GGACGCGAGCCCGGAAGAAGGTCCGCTGCCCGGCGACCTGGAAACCGCCAAGCTGTTCGGCGAACGTATTGTTGCCATCACGAACCAGTTCGTGCGCGGTCGCCAGTAAAACGGATCGCCCAAAGAAAAACGCCGGCATGTACGGCGTTTTTGCTGGCGCGCTGCGAAGGGTCAGAAGCGCGTGCCGGCTCCGCAGAACACGCCGCGGTTGGATCCGCCCTCGCAACTCGTCGCGCAACCGCCCAATGCCGCAAGGCACAGCGCGGTGACGAGGAGGCGGGCGGCGAGGCGCTTCATGCGGCGGCGCGCGTTTGGTTGCCGGCGCAATGCGGGCAGCGCTGGCCGGGGATGTAGTCGGGGGACTGCTGCTCTTCCGGCGTCACCACGGCGCGGCAGGCAAAGCATTGCTTCGGGCCTGCCGGCAGCAGTTCGGCATTGAGCGCTGTGCGGTGATCGAACACAAAGCAATCGCCGTCGTAATGCGCGCCGCCGACTTCCTCGAAATACTTGAGGATGCCGCCTTCGAGCTGATAGACGCGCTCGATACCGATCTCCTGCATGTGGATTGCTGCCTTTTCGCAGCGGATGCCGCCGGTGCAGAACGACACGACGGTCTTGCCGGCAAAGTCGTCCTTGTGCGCGGCAATGGCGGGCGGGAATTCGGTGAACTTCTTGAGGTTGTATTCGACGACGTTCTTGAACGTGCCAACGGCGACTTCATAGTCGTTGCGCGTGTCGAGCATCACCACGGGGCGGCCTTCGTCGTCGTGGCCCTGGTCGAGCCAGCGCTTGAGGTCCGGCGGCGCGACCGACGGCGCGCGGCCTTCTTCGGGGCGGATCAGCGGATGGCGCATGGTGATGATTTCTTTCTTCATGCGCACCAGCAGGCGGCGGAACGGCTGGTGGTCGGACAGGCTTTCCTTCGGTGCCAGGTCAGCAAAACGGGGGTCGGCGCGCAGCCAGCCGACGATGCCGTTGATGGCCTCACGCGAGCCGGCCAGGAAGATGTTGATGCCCTCGGGCGCCAGCAGCACGGTGCCCTTCAGCCCGCGCGCCTGGCACTCGGCCAGCAGGGCGGGGCGCAGGGTCTCGCGGTCATCGAGGGTGACGAATTTGTAAGCGGAAATATTGACGATCTGCATGTGCTGCCGCGCCATTTTCTGGCGCCTTGGGTAACCCGTTGATTCGTAAGCCGAAATTATAGCCGCCCGCGCAGCTGCGCGGGGTTGTCGCCGGTCAACAGGGCGCGCCCGGAATGCTTTGCGGAAGGTGTCACCCGTTACAATACGCGGATGAATTCGCCGCGCTTCGTCCACCTCCGTCTCCACTCCGAATATTCCGTCGTCGATGGCAACGTCCGTCTCGACGATGCCGTCAAGGCTGCCGCCAAAGACGGCATGGGCGCCTTGGCGCTGACTGATCTCGCCAACGCCTTCGGGCTGGTGCGTTTCTACAAGGAAGCACGTGGCAAGGGCGTGAAGCCCATCGTCGGGGCCGACGTGTGGATCACTAATCACGACGAGCGCGACAAGCCGACGCGCCTGCTGTTGCTGGTGCGTGACAAGCAGGGTTACCTGAACCTGTGCCAGTTGCTGGCCCGGGCGTGGCTTTCCAATCAACATCGCGGCCGCGCGGAAATCGCCCCCGAATGGTTCGACGAGCCGGGCGTTGAGAACGCGCCGCTGGCCACCGGCCTCCTGGCCCTTTCGGGTGCCATGGCGGGCGATATCGGCATGGCGCTGGCCAACGGAAACGATGCGCTGGCGCGCAAGCTAGCGACGCATTGGTCGCGCGTGTTTCCTGGCGCTTTCTACATCGAGCTGCAGCGCGCCGGGCACGCCGGCACCGAAGCCTACATTCAGCAGGCTGTGAAGCTGGCCTCGGCGATGCAGTTGCCAGTGGTGGCTACGCATCCGGTGCAATTCATGACGCCGGACGATTTCACGGCCCACGAAGCGCGCACCTGCATCGCGGAGGGCGAGCTGCTCGCCAATCCGCGCCGCGCCCGTCGTTTCACGACGGAGCAGTATTTCAAGACGCAGGACGAGATGTGCGCGCTGTTTGCCGACATCCCCTCCGCGCTGGCCAATTCGGTACAGATCGCGCAGCGTTGCAACCTCAAGCTGGAACTGGGCAAGCCCAAGCTGCCGCTGTTCCCGACGCCCGACGGCATGTCGCTGGATGACTACCTCGTCCAGCTCGCCAAGGAAGGGCTGGAAAAGCGCATGGAAGTGCTGTTCCCGGACGAAGCCGTACGCGAATCCAAGCGCGCCGAGTATTACGCCCGCCTGGAATTCGAAACCGGCACCATCATCAAGATGGGCTTCCCGGGCTACTTCCTGATCGTTGCGGACTTCATCAACTGGGCCAAGAACAACGGCGTGCCGGTGGGGCCTGGCCGGGGCTCGGGCGCCGGTTCGCTGGTGGCGTATGCGCTGGGCATTACCGATCTGGACCCGCTCAAATACAACCTGCTGTTTGAGCGTTTCCTGAATCCGGAACGTGTGTCGATGCCCGACTTCGACATCGACTTCTGCCAGCACGGCCGCGACCGCGTCATCCAGTACGTGAAGGAAAAGTACGGCAAGGACGCCGTCTCGCAGATCGCGACGTTCGGCACCATGGCCGCCAAGGCTGCGGTGCGCGACGTGGGCCGCGTGCTCGATCTCGGCTACAACTTTGTTGACGGCGTGGCCAAGCTGATCCCGTTCAAGCCGGGCAAGCTCGTCACGCTGGAAGAAGCGAAGAAGGAAGAGCCGCTGCTGGCCGAGCGCGAGGCCAACGAAGAAGAAGTCAAGCAGCTGCTGGAACTTGCCCAGCGCGTCGAAGGCATGACACGTAACGTCGGCATGCATGCTGGCGGCGTGCTGATCGCCCCCGGCAAGTTGACCGACTTCTGCCCGCTCTACACGCAAGGTGGTGAAGACGCCGGCGTCGTCAGTCAGTACGACAAGGACGACGTGGAAGCCGTCGGCCTGGTCAAGTTCGACTTCTTGGGCCTGACCACGCTGACGATCCTCGACTGGGCCGAGCGCTACATCCGCATGCTGGATCCGTCCAAGGCGGATTGGAACTGCAGCCACATTCCGCTGACGGACAAGAAGGCGTTCGACATCCTGAAGACGGCCAACACGGTCGCCGTGTTCCAGCTGGAAAGCCGCGGCATGCAAGGCATGCTGAAGGACGCGAAGCCTGACCGCTTTGAGGACATCATTGCCCTGGTGGCGCTGTATCGCCCGGGCCCGATGGACCTGATCCCCAGCTTCTGCGCGCGTAAGCACGGCCGCGAGAAGGTCGAGTACCCGGACCCGCGCGTCGAGCCGGTGCTCAAGGAGACCTACGGCATCATGGTCTACCAGGAGCAGGTGATGCAGATGGCGCAGATCGTGGGCGGTTACTCGCTTGGCGGCGCCGACTTGCTGCGCCGCGCGATGGGTAAGAAGAAGCCCGAAGAGATGGCACAGCACCGAGAGCTGTTCCGCGCGGGCGCTGCCAAGGACGGGCTCTCCACCGAAAAGGCCGATGAAATCTTCGACCTGATGGAGAAGTTCGCGGGCTACGGCTTCAACAAGTCGCACGCGGCCGCGTATGCGCTGCTGGCGTATTACACGGCGTGGCTCAAGGCGCATCACCCGGCCGAATTCATGGCAGCCAACATGTCGCTCGCCATGGACGACACCGACAAGGTGAAGATCCTTTACGACGATGCCCGAGGCAAGAACGGCCTGACCATCCTGCCGCCCGATATCAACGCCAGCCAGTATCGTTTTGCACCGACCGACGCCAAGACCATCCGCTACGGCCTGGGAGGCGTGAAAGGCAGCGGCCAGGGCGCCATCGAAGACATCCTGCGTGCACGCGAAGACGGCCCCTTCAAGGACTTGTTCGACTTCTGCGAACGCGTCGACCGCCGCCAGGTCAATCGCCGCACGATCGAAGCGCTGGTGCGCGCCGGCGCCTTCGACAGCCTCAACGCCAACCGCGCGCAGCTGCTCGCGTCGATCGGCCTGGCCATGGAAGCCGCCGAGCAGAAGGCGGCGGCTGCCAACCAGGTGTCGCTGTTCGATCTGATGAGCGGTGACGATGCCGAGCAGCATCGCCCCGAACTCGTCGATGAGCCGGCCTGGTCTACCAAGCGCAAGCTGCAGGAAGAAAAGCAGGCGCTGGGTTTCTATCTCTCTGGCCACTTGTTCGATGAATACCGCGACGAAGTGCGCCGCTTTGCGCGTACGACGCTGGCCGATCTGGCTCGCGAAGTGACCGACAAGGGCAACGGCGGCGGCTACGGCAACCGCGATGCACGTAACAAAACGGTGGCCGGCGTGATTGTCGGGCAGCGTACGCAGATGACGCAGCGCGGCAAGATGCTGATCGTCATGCTCGACGACGGCTCCGCCAGCGAAGCCACCGAAGTGACGGTCTTCAACGAAGTTTTCGAAGCCAACCGCGCGCTGTTCAAGGAAGACGAAGTGCTGATCGTGCAGGGCAGCGCCCGTCACGACATGTTCACTGGCGGCGTGCGCGTGACAGCCGAATCGGTCATGGACATGACGCAGGCGCGCGCCAAGTTTGCGCGCGCAATCCGGTTGTCCATGAACGGCGATTCGACAGCGGCCAAGCTGCGCGATCTGCTATCGCCGCATGTGGCGACGGATGGCAACGGCGTCTCGGTGCGCATCAACTACGTCTGCGAGCAGGCCCGCTGCGAAGCCGTGCTTGGCGACGCGTGGCGCATTGTTCCGAGCGAGGACGCAATCGCCGCGCTGCGTCAGGCGCTGGACGCCGAGAACGTGGCAACGATGTACGAGTAGTCCGAAGATGGCGCAGGGGGCGCCATCGCCGAGCGCGCGCTCGGCAGGACTGCAGTCTCAATACGATTATTACTAGAGCATCCATGAACGTCGGAATCTCGTGCAACGCGCTGGGCTACAGCGGCGGCAGCGAGCGCTACGCGATGGACTTGGTGCGCGGTCTACATGAGCGCGCCATCCGTCCCGTGTTCTTCGCCAAGATGGTGGACAAAGCGCTTCCGGAATACCGCCACGTCAAGGCAGTCGCACTGCCAACGCGCAAGCTGCCCGGCAAATTGAACGACCATGCGTTCGGCTGGCTTGTGCGCTATCTGGCCAAGCGTGAGCACATCGATCTGATGATCGGCTGCAACCGCACGGGCGCTTCGGATATCGCTATTTGTGGCGGTACGCACGTCGGTTATCTCAAGAGCTTTTCAAAAGAGCCCGCCTTCTGGGATCGCCAGCAGATCGCCCTGGAGCGCCGGGACTACGTGCGCTCGCACGTTGTTGTCGCACACTCGCGGCTGATGGCGCAGGAAGTGCTCGACTACTACGACATTCCCGTTGCCAAGGTGAAGACGGTATACCCGCCGGTGAGCGAGACGAAGTTCTCGCCGGTGGATGAGGCAGAGCGTCAGCGCCTGCGCGATGAGCTTGGCTTCGCGAAGGACCGCGTCACGTTTGTGTTCCCGTCGTCGAGTCACAAGCGCAAGGGCTATCCGCTGCTGGAGGCGTTTTTCTCGAAGACGGATTTGCCTGTGCAGCTGGCGGTGATCGGGCGGCCGGTGTCATCGTCGTCGCCCAATATTCGGTACCTGGGATACCGCAAGGACATCGAAAACGTCTACCGCGCGGCGGACTACACCATCCTCGCTTCGCACTACGAGCCGTTCGGGCTGATTGGCGTGGAGTCCGTCCTGTGCGGCACGCCTGCCGTGCTGGCAGCCAATATCGCCTGCACCGAGGTGATCTCGGAAGAAGGGGCGCTCACCTTCGACCTTGATGACCCGACCACGTTGGCGCGCACGATTGAGGCGGCCGTAGCGCGTGCGCACGCTGGGCAAGCGCGCCTGCTGAATCCGCGCGAGCACCTTCGCTATGACCCGAGCATCGCTGCGCACATCGATGCTCTCCTGGCGCTTGCGCCCGGCGCGGGGACACTGCGATGAGCGGCCTGACGCAAAGGGGCCGGACGCTGGTATCCAGCGCGCCGGCGGCACTGGCTGTGTTCGGAATCGCCGTTCTCCCGGCCTTCATGCTGTCGGTGCGCGGTGCGGCGTTCCTGTCGTTTTCCCTGCTGCTGGTTGCCGCGTTCTGGTCGATGCTGGCCGCACCTGCGGAGGTCTTGAGCCGACTGCGGACGATGTGGCGCGAACATCGCTGGCTGATTCTCGCCATGGCGGCCATGCCCACCGCGATGCTGGTCAGCGCTCAGCTGAACCCTGCCGCACCGCGTAGTGTGCCGTTTGCCTATGGCCGGCTCTGGCTGTTCGGATTTGCGCTGTTTGCGCTGTTGCAATTGCGGCATAAACAGCTGGAGAGCGTGCAGTGGGGATGTGTTGCCGGCGCGCTGGCGTCGGTCGTGTGGGCTTATCTCGAATTGCGCATCGGACGGCCCGACAAGATCGGCGCATTCGCCAACACAATCCCTTTCGGCAATCTATCGTTGCTGATGGGCCTGTTCTCGCTGATTTCCATTGGTTGGTCTAAAGGAGATGGGTGGCCCCTTATTGCGTTGCGTTTGCTGGGAGGGGGGGCAGGGCTTGTTGCGTCGTACATGTCGCAGTCGCGGGGCGGCTGGGTTGCAATCCCCGTACTGCTCCTGATCGCCGTGGCGACATTGCGTCACGTGAGCTGGAAGAAGCGGGTGGCAGCGTTGCTGGTGTTCTTCGCGCTGTTGGCGGCGGTATGCGTGTCGTCGAGTATGGTTCGTGCCCGTTTCGATCAAGCAGTCAGCGATTTGCACGCCTATGAAGCTGGTCAGACCAACACGTCGGTCGGTATCCGCTTCCAACTCTGGAAAGCCGCGACCTTGATGCTGACGCGCCACCCGCTAGCCGGAGTGGGAAGAGGGCAATTCGAACCCGCCCTCAAGGCGATTCACGCGGAAGGCCTGATCACAAAGGAGGCGACTGCCTTCGAGCATGCCCACAACGAGTTTCTATACAATGGCGCCACGCTTGGCGTGCTGGGCATCGGCGCATTGCTGGCGCTGTATCTGGTACCCGCCGCGTACTTTCTGCGCGCTGCGCTGTGCGACGATCGCGTCCTGCGTACAACGGGGGCGATGGGCCTCACGTTATGCGTCGGTTTCGTCCTGTTCGGCCTGACCGAAGTGATGCTGATCATCGCGCAGACGGTCGTGTTCTACAGCGTGATGGTGGCCGTGTTCACCGCGCATATTCACCGGCGCCGGCAGCAGCTTGGCGCCGCTCCTGTTCTCTGAGATCGCTTTCGCATGTCCGCATCCAATCGAGCCACGCTCGCCGTCATCATCGTCGCCAAGAATGAAGCCGCTGATATCGGCGACTGCATCCGCTCGGTGCGCGACTGGGCGGACGATGTCATCGTCTTCGACTCGGGCAGCACGGACGGCACGCAGGACATCTGCCGCCAGCTCGGTGCGCGCGTGTTCGAAACCGACTGGCCCGGCTACGGGGAGCAGTCCAACCGTGCCTTGCGCGAAGCCCGTACCGACTGGGTGCTTTCGTTGGACGCCGATGAGCGCATCAGCCCCGAACTGCGTGCCGAGATGATCGCCGTACTCGAATCGGGGAGCCCGCACACTGTCTACTCCATGCCGCGCAGCTCCAGTTTTTGCGGCCGCTTCATGAAGCACTCGGGTTGGTGGCCGGACCGCATTCGTCGCTTTTTCAAGCGCGAGCAGGTGACGTTCTTCGATGCGCCGGTGCACTCCCACTTGGTCTTCGAGGGTACGGTGGGCGACTTCCGCGCACCGATCATCCACTATTCGATTCCGGATCTGAAGGCTGCGCTGGACAAGGCCAACGATTATTCGACCGCCGGAGCGGCCGCAGCTTATGCCAAGGGCAAGCGCGCGTCGTTGGGCAGTGCGATCGGCCACGGGCTGTGGGCGTTCCTCCGTACGTACATCATCCAGCGTGGTTTCCTAGATGGCGCGGAGGGCTTCATGCTCGCGGTGTCGAACGCCGAGGGCACGTATTACCGCTACGTCAAGCTGATGATGCTGCATCGTCATGGCAAGCGCTGAACCGCCGCGTCGCATCGCCCTCATCGTTACGACGTACAACCGCGCGGACGCGCTGGTTCGCGTACTGGCAGGGTGTGGCGCACAGACCGACCGTGCCTTCGACGTCATTGTCGCCGACGACGGTTCGCGCGATGACACACGCGTGGCGGTCGAAACCGCTGCCAAGACCGCGCCGTATACCCTGCGCCATGTTTGGCAACCCGACGACGGCTTTCGCGCTGGCGAAATCCGCAACCGCGGCGTGCTGGCGACGGACGCCGACTACCTCGTTTTTCTCGATGGCGATTGCGTGCCGCGTCCGGATTTCGTCGCCCGGCACCGCGCGTTGGCCGAGCGGGGGCGTTTGCTGTCCGGTAGCCGCATCCTGCTGAATGAGGCGATGACGCGTGAGGTCGTCGCCGAGCAGATCGACATCCACCTGAAGGACCGCGCGTATTGGTTTGCCGCCTGGCGCGCGGGCCGCATCAACAAGTTCCTGCCGCTATTGGTGCCGGGTCTGCCGGTGCCGCGCACTTTCAAGGACACCAGCCTGCGCGGCATCAAGAGCTGCAATCTTGGCGTGTGGCGCAGCGATTTCGAACGCGTGAACGGCTTCGATCAGAGCTTCGTCGGGTGGGGTCATGAAGACGCCGATCTGGCGGTGCGCCTGTACAACGCCGGTGTGCGGCGCAAGCGCGGCTTCTGCGCGACCGAAGTCTTCCATCTATGGCATCGCGAGCAATCGCGCGAGCAGGAAAGCCCCAACTATCAACGCATGATGGCTCGGCGCAATACCGACATCATCCGCGCAGACGTTGGGCTTGCAGAGCTGCGAGAGCAGGGCGCCTGAGCGGGCGCCGTCATGTTCACCAAGTCTTCTTCTGCTTAACGATGCCGAGGAACGGCCGCACGAAGATCTGATAGAGGAACTTGCGCACGAAAATCTGGCGCAGATGATGGCCGAGCCCCAGGCGGTTGTCGGCTTCGCGGCTTTTGATGGCGCGATCGGCTTCGAGGTTCGAGCCGCTATCGAAGTTCTGCACGCCAATCACATAAGGCACGACGGCACGCATCTGGACGATGCCTTCGCGCTCGAACTTGTACCAATAGTCTGCGGCCAGCCACACGGGATAGAGCTGCTCGACCATGCGCTTGGCCGCGGCGCGCGTGACGAAATAGCCATGCGCGAGCCACTGGTAGTTGGCAAGTTTGACCGTGCGGTGGTGCGCCGTCAGGGGCCGGGCGCTGCGCTTGTAGTAACGGTCGATGTGCGTGAGCAGCGTGACGACCGGTTCGTCGGGTGACACGCTCTGTGCCAGGGCCTGGAGCACGGCGGGCACATCCGGCCCGAGTTTCGCATCGTCTTCCAGAATGAGCGCGTAGGGCAGGTCCTCCTCGATCATTGCGCGGTAGACGCCGAGGTGGCTCAGCGCGCAGCCGACTTCGCCGACGGTCAATTCGCGGCTTTGGCTCGTAGCGCGTGCATGGTCATAGTGGCGCGCAAGTTCGTCGGCGGGAAGTGTCTTGCCGTACACACCAGGGAAGCGGCGATGCGGCAGGCCCAACGCATCGAGTTGTCGCTCCAGCGCTTCGCGGCGCCCGGTGTCATGATCGAGATTGATGAAAAACGTGGGAACGCGCGAACTCATTGCGGAAGCGTCAGGTGATCCGCCGGCCAGTCTTGGCCGGGCATTGCGCAGCAGGATGGGCCGGGTGGTGGATTGCCGCTAAAATGCCGGGTCGCCCGTCTGTCGGATGACAGACGCTGCGACGCACTTTATGGCGGCCATGCGATCGCCATGCGACGCACGCTGCCCACCCTCATTTGAAAACGCCGTGAGTATACAAGCAAAGTCTGATCACCCAGCGCCCGCCAAGCCGATGCTCAAGCGGTTGTGGGGCTACCTTCGCCCCGAATTGACCGCTTTCATCCTGGCAATGGTCGCCATGGGTGTGGTGGCGGCCACGGAGGGGATCATCCCCAAGGTCGTGAAGGATTTGCTGGATCAGGGCTTCGGCGGTGAATACGCCGGCAAGCTGTGGCAGGTGCCGGCCATGCTGGTGGGGATTGCCGTGGTGCGCGGCATTGCGCAATTTGCGTCGACGTATCTGCTGAGCCTCGTCTCGAACAAGGTGCTGCTGAATCTGCGGATGAAGATGTTCGAACGGCTGCTGCAGGCGCCGGCTTCGTACTATCAGCGCAATACGGCCGCGTCGATCATCAACGCGGTCATCTTTGAAGTGAACCAGGTGCTGCAGGTGCTGACCGGTGTGTTCATCACGCTGGTGCGCGACTCGATGACGGTGCTGGCGCTGCTGGTCTTCCTCTTCTATACCAATTGGCGTTTGACGCTGGTAGTGGCGGTGATCCTGCCGATCATCGGGCTGCTGATGTCGCGCATCAACCGTCGCCTGCGCTCGCTCAACCGCGAGAGCCAGAACCTGACCAACCAGGCGGCCTATGTGGTGGAAGAGGCTGTGGGTGGCTACAAGGTCGTCAAGCTGCACGGCGGCGAGGCGTACGAATCGCTGCGCTTCAATGCCATGACGAATCGCCTCCGCGGTTACGCCATGCGCGTGGCCGTGGCGGGCGGCCTGAACCAGCCGGTGACGCAGTTCCTGGCGGCGCTGGCGCTGTCGGTCATCCTGGCCATTGCCATGTTGCAGGCGCAGGCCAACCAGACCACGGTTGGCGGCTTTACCGGCTTTGTGATGGCAATGCTGCTGCTGATCTCGCCGCTCAAGCACCTGACCGACGTGAACCAGCCGCTGCAGCGCGGCCTGACCGCCGCCGAATTCATCTTCGGCCTGATCGACACGCCGATCGAACCGCAAGAGGGCGGCAAGAAGATCGATCGTGCCCGCGGCGATGTCCGCTTCGACAACGTCACGTTTCGCTATGGCGAAGATGGCCGGGCAGCGCTCGACAACGTCAATCTGCACGTCAAGCCGGGCGAGGTCGTTGCGCTGGTCGGGCCATCGGGCAGCGGCAAGACCACGCTGGTGAACCTGCTGCCGCGCTTCTTCGATCCGACCTCGGGCACGATCTCGCTCGACGGCAATGCGTTGGCCGATCTGGCGCTGCACGACCTGCGCCGGCAGATCGCCTTCGTGAGCCAGGACGTGGTGCTGTTCAACGACACCATCGCAGCCAACGTGGCCTATGGCGCGCGTGACGCCTCCGAGATCGACATGGCACGCGTGCGCCGCGCGCTCGAAGCGGCCTACCTGACTGATGTGGTGGACAACCTGCCCGAGGGCATCGATACCAATATCGGCGACAACGGCTCGAAGCTGTCCGGCGGACAGCGCCAGCGCCTGGCGATCGCCCGCGCAATCTACAAGGATGCGCCGATCCTGATCCTGGACGAAGCGACGTCCGCACTCGATTCGGAGTCCGAGCGCCAAGTGCAGGCCGCGCTCGAACGCCTGATGGAAGGCCGTACGACGCTGGTGATCGCGCACCGCCTGTCGACCATCGAAAATGCCGACCGGATCATCGTGCTAGAGCACGGCAAGATTGCCGAAGCCGGCACGCATCGCGAACTCATCGAGCGCGATGGGTTGTATGCTGGACTCCATCGCATCCAGTTCGCCACCCAGTAAGCCTTCCTCACAGGCGGCGTGCTCAGGATGCTCAATCAAAGGAGACATCGTGACGACCACCACGCCGCCCATCAGCCGGTTCCCCGTTCCTGAACTGGCCGACATTCCCGAAGACATTCGCGCGCGCATCCTGGAGGTGCAGGAGAAGAGCGGCTTTGTGCCGAACGTCTTCCTGGCGCTGTCGCATCGGCCCGACGAATGCCGTGCCTTCTTCGCATACCACGACGCGCTGATGCTGCGCGAAGGCAGCAGCCTCACCAAGGGCGAACGCGAGATGATCGTCGTCGCAACGTCCGCCGCCAACCAATGCCTGTATTGCGTGGTCGCGCACGGCGCCATTCTGCGCATCTACGAGAAGAATCCGCTCGTGGCCGACCAGGTGGCCGTCAATTACCGAAAGGCCGACATCACGCCGCGCCAGCGGGCCATGCTCGACTTTGCGATGAAGGTCTGCACCGCCTCGCACACCGTCAATGACGCCGACTATGAAGTGCTGCGCGCGCACGGCTTCGATGATGAGGACATCTGGGACATCACCGGCATCACGGCCTTCTTCGGCCTCTCGAACCGCATGGCGAATGTGATTTCGATGCGGCCCAATGACGAGTTCTTCCTGCTCGGCCGCCTTCCGCGCGAGAAGAAGTAGGGCGGAGGCGGCGTCTATGCCGCCAGTTCGTGCAGCACTACATCAAGATGATGTCGTACTGCTCCTGGCTGGCCGCCGACGATTCCACCTGCAGCGAAATCGGCTTGCCGATGAAGTCGCCCAGCATCGCAAGGTGCTGGCTTTCTTCTTCCAGGAACAGGTCGATCACTGACTGCGACGCGAGGATGCGGAATTCGCGCGGATTGAACTGCCGCGACTCGCGCATGATCTCGCGCAGGATGTCGTAGCACACGGTGCGCGGCGTCTTCACTTGGCCCTTGCCCTGGCACACCGGGCATTGCTCGCACAGCACATGCGCGAGCGATTCGCGCGTGCGTTTGCGCGTCATCTCCACAAGGCCAAGCTGCGAGAAGCTGTTGACCGTGATGCGCGTTCGGTCGCGCGACAGCGCCTTGCGCAGTTCCGCCAGCACCGCATCGCGATGCTCGGCCGACTCCATGTCGATGAAGTCGATGATGATGATGCCGCCCAGGTTGCGCAGCCGCAGTTGCCGCGCGATGGTGTGCGCCGCTTCCAGGTTCGTCTTGAAGATCGTGTCGTCGAAGTTGCGCGCGCCCACGTAACCGCCGGTGTTGACGTCGATTGTCGTCATCGCCTCGGTCTGGTCGATCATCAGGTAGCCGCCCGATTTCAGGTCGACCCGGCGCGACAGCGCGCGCTCGACTTCCGCCTCGATGTTGTACAAGTCAAAAATGGGCCGCTCGCCGGTGTAATGCGTCAGGCGCTCGACCACGGCGGGCGTGTATTCCTGCGCAAACTCGATGAGCTTCTGATGGTTCTCGCGCGAATCGACCTGGATGCTGCGCGTTTCATCTGTCACGAAATCGCGCAGCACGCGCTGGGCGAGGTTGAGGTCCTGATACAGGATCGAAGGCGCGGGCAGGGTCGTCGCGTTGTGACGGATGGTCGCCCAGATCTTGCGCAGGTAAGCGACGTCGTTGGCGAGTTCTTCATCGGTCGACTCTTCAGCGATCGTGCGCACGATGAAGCCGCCGCGTTCATCGGTGGGGACCATGGCGGTCACGCGCGCGCGCAGCGCTTCGCGCTCGGCCTCGTTGCCGATTTTCTGCGAGATACCGATGTGGGGGTCTTGCGGCAGATACACCAGCGTGCGGCCGGCAATGCTGACTTGCGTGGACAGCCGCGCGCCCTTGGTGCCGATCGGATCCTTGATGACCTGCACCATCAGCGCCTGGCCTTCGAACAGCGTCTTCTCGATGGCGACCTGCGGCGTGGGCGGCGCGTCCTTGGCGTCGCGGGGGTGCCAGATGTCGGCCACGTGTAAGAACGCGGCGCGCTCCAGCCCGATATCGATAAAGGCCGACTGCATGCCGGGCAGCACGCGCACCACCTTGCCAAGATAAATGTTGCCGACCAGGCCGCGCGTTAGCGTGCGCTCGATATGAAGCTCCTGAACGGCGGCTTGCTGAACGATGGCCACGCGCGTTTCTTGCGGCGTGATATTGACGAGGATGTCTTCGGACATGGAGAGGTACCAGGAGAGCGGGTTTCAGCACCCGCCTCTGGGCTCGATCGTATGCGCCCGAAGCGTGTCTTGAAACCGGCTCTCGCACGCTGCCCGGTGCGTGCGTCAGCGGCCGGTCAGGGGCGAGTTACAGCGTGATGCCCGCCTGCGCGAGCAGTGCGGCGGTCTCGAACAAGGGAAGACCCATGATACCCGAATAGCTTCCCGAGATATGGGCCACAAAGGCGGCTGCACGGCCCTGGATGCCGTAGGCGCCGGCCTTGCCGAAAGGCTCGCCGCTGCCGATGTAGCGGGCGATGTCGTTGTCCGTCAGCACGGCAAAGCGCACGTCCGAAATGGACAGCGCGTGCATCGGCGTGCCGCTGGCGGTGACGACCGTTACGGCGGTCAGCACACGGTGCTCGCGGCCGGACATCGCGCGCAGCATGCGATGGGCATCGGCGGCGTCAGACGGTTTCCCGAGAATCTCGCCGCCCAGGCATACCGTGGTGTCCGACGTGAGGATCGGCAGGGCGGGGAGGTTGCGTGCGATGCGGCGGCGCACCGCAGCCTGTGCCTTCAACGCGCAGACACGTTGGACGTAGTCGTCGGGCGTCTCGTTGGGCAGTACGGCTTCCAGCGCTTCCGCGTCTTCGTCGTCGCCGGCCAGCAGCAGCTCGAAGCGCGCGCCGATCTGGCGCAGAAGTTCCTGACGGCGCGGGCTTTGCGAGGCGAGATAGAGGTGCGGCGCGCCGGGTGCATCCATGGTCATACGCGGTGGTACGGGTGGTTCTGCGTGATGCTCCACGCGCGATAGAGCTGCTCGGCCAGCAGCACGCGCACCATGCCGTGCGGCAGCGTCAGGCTCGACAGACGAATCAGCGTACGGGCTTTCGCCTTGAGCGCCGGGTCCAGCCCGTCCGCACCGCCGATGACGAAGGCGATGTCACCGCCTTCCTGTTGCCATCCGGTGAGCGATTCAGCCAGCGCGACGGTGGTGAGGTCCTTGCCGCGCTCGTCCAGCGCGATCATGCGGCATCCCTTGGGCAGCGCGGCTTCAATGCGCGCCGCTTCCAACTGCATGACGGTGGCGGCGGTGCGGCTGCCCGAGCGCTGCTCGGGTTTGATCTCGCGTAGTTCAATGCGGAGCTCGGGCGGCATGCGCTTGGCATACTCGGAGAAACCGTCCTCGATCCAGGACGGCATCTTGTGCCCGACGGCGACGATCAGCAACTGCATGGCGAGACAGCCTGCCCGACGTTACGCTGCGCGCTTCTTGGCCGGCGCGCGCTTGGCTGCCGTCTTGGTGGCGGTTTTTGCAGCGGTTTTGGTGGCCGTCTTCGTGGCGGTCTTGCCCGTACCGGCCGCGCGCTTGGTGGCGGGCTTCTTGGCAGCCGTCTTGGCAGGCGCCTTCTTGGCCGGCGCTGCAGCCTTGGTCGGGCGCTCGCCTGCCAGCTTCGGCTTGGTGGTCCGGCGCTTGGCGGGCGTGACCTCTTCGGCCTCGTCTTCCTCGTCGTCGTAGCCTTCGCTGGCCTTGGGCAGGCCACGCTTGCCCGTGCCGCCGAGTTCGATGCGCACAGGCTTGTCACCCCAGATTTCTTCGAGGTTGTAGTACTGGCGTAGTTGTGGCTGCATGATGTGGACCACGGCGTCGCCGCAGTCGACCAGCACCCATTCGCCCACGTCTTCGCCTTCCACGGCGATGATGTGGCCGCCGGCTTCCTTCACGGCGTCACGCACCGATGCGGCGAGGGCCTTCGTCTGGCGATTGGACGTGCCGCTGGCGATGACCGTGCGGTCGAACAGTTCGGTCAGGTGCGTCGTATTGAAGACCTTGATGTCTTGCGCCTTGACGTCTTCGAGCGCGTCGACGATCACGCGTTGTAGTTTGCGAATATCCATACTGAGTGAGAAGAACGTTTAAAGGACGAGAAAAAAGGTCAAAAAAGCGCGTGAATGCGGTCAATCACGCGGTCAAGCACTGACTGTGCCATTGGCACGGCGGTACAGCGAATGCGATTGGATCAGGTCGGCCACGCCGGCGGGCAGGTCGGCGTCGCAGCGCGCGCCGGCGGCCAGCTGCTGGCGCAGGCGGGTGGATGACAGGTCGACGGCCAGGGTCTGGTCGATCCACATGTGGCCGGCGGGTGCGCATTGTATCAATGCCGTGTCGGCGCGGCGCACATCGAGTTCGCGCTGCACCGGCACATGCAAAGCCTGGAGGTCGAAACCCGGGCGTGTAGCGACGCACAGGTGGACGTATTCGAACAGGTCCTGCCAGCCGTGCCAGGTGTCCAGGCCGACGAGCTGGTCGGCGCCCATCAGCCACGCCATGGAGGTATCCGGGCCGTAGACGCCGCGCAATTCGCGCACGGTGTCGATGGTGTAGCTGGGGCCGTGGCGGTCGACTTCCATGCTGCTCACGTGGACCCGCGCGCGGCCACCGCGTACCGCTTTGGCGGCCAGTTCGGTCATGGCGAAGCGCAGCGGTGCTGGCGTGATGTCGGCGGCCTTTTGCCACGACACGCCGGTGGGAATCCACAGCAGCTCATCCAGGTCGAGGCGGGCGATGCACAGTTCGGCGAGGGCAATGTGGCCGACATGCGGCGGATCGAACGTGCCGCCCAGCAAGCCAAGCCGGTAGGGGCGATCGAGATCGGGGCGCACGAATGTGGGAAGTGTCATACCCAATCGCGCGCCGGCAGGAAATCGGTGTACAACGCGGCCTCCGGCGAACCCGGTTCCGGCTGCCAGTCGTAGCGCCAGTTGGCGACCGGCGGCATCGACATCAGGATCGATTCCGCGCGGCCGCCGCTTTGCAGGCCGAACAGCGTGCCGCGGTCGAATACCAGGTTGAACTCGACATAGCGGCCACGACGATAGGCCTGGAAGGCGCGTTCGCGCTCACCATAGGGCGTGGCGTGGCGTTGCTCGGCGATGGGCAGCCACGCCGGCAGGAAGGCGTCACCCACCGAGCGCATCATCTCGAAGCTGCGCTCGAAGCCCAGTTCGGCAAAGTCGTCAAAGAAGATGCCGCCAACGCCGCGCGCTTCCTTGCGATGCTTCAGATAGAAATAGTCGTCGCACCATTGCTTGAAGCGGGGGTACAGCTCGTCGCCGTATGGGGCGAGGGCGCCCTGGCAGGTGCGGTGGAAATGCGAGGCGTCTTCGGTGAAGCCGTAGTAAGGCGTCAGATCCATGCCGCCACCGAACCACCAGACGGGCTCGGCGTCCGGGCGCACGGCGACGAAGCAGCGCACATTCATGTGCACCGTGGGCACGTACGGGTTGCGCGGATGGAAGACCAGCGACACGCCCATCGCCTCGAAGCCGCGTCCGGCCAATTCGGGCCGGTTGGCCGTCGCCGACGGGGGCAGGGTGTCGCCCATCACGTGCGAGAAACCGACGCCGCCGCGCTCGAGCAGCGTGCCGCCTTCCAGGATGCGGGTGCGGCCGCTGCCGCGCAGGCGCTCGGTGGGCGGCTTCTCCCATGCGTCGGTGATGAACGTGCCGCCGTCCAGCGCGCTGGCGGCAGTGGTGATGCGGTCCTGCAGGTCCAGCAGGTAGGCGCGGACGGCTTGGGTATCCATGCGATCAGAAGGAGGCCGCTCGTAGGGGCGAGTCGGGCCGAGTCATACGGTTGTCACCATTGTAGCGGGCGGGCCGCGCGGGCAAGTTGGGGATCACCCGGGGTGACGGATGCCGCGCCTGCCCCATCGTGGGGCATGGGCGCGGCGGGCGGTCGCTCAATGGCGGATGGCGCGATGTCCGATATCGGTACGGTACTGGGCGCCGTCAAAGTGGATCTGCTCGATGGCGTTGTACGCCGCACGCTGCGCCGCCTTGACGGTGTCGGCCAGGCCGACCACGCATAGCACCCGGCCGCCGTTGGTGGTCAGCACGCCGTCCTTGAGCGTGGTGCCGGCGTGGAAAGTGACGCTGTCTTCGGTTTCCTTCGGGATGCCGGTGATGACGTCGCCCTTGCGCGGCGTGTCCGGGTAATTGTGGGCGGCCATGACCACGCCCAGTGCGGTGCGGCGGTCCCAGTCCAGCTCCATGCCGTCGAGCTTGCCGTCGATGGCGCGGTCGAGCACGTCGTACAGGTCGGTCTTCATGCGCGCCATGATGGGCTGCGTTTCGGGGTCGCCCATGCGGCAGTTGAATTCGAGCGTCTTGGGATTGCCTTCTGCATCGATCATCAGGCCGGCATACAGGAAACCGGTGTACGGGATGCCGTCCTTCTCCATGCCGCGGATGGTCGGCATGATGATCTCGCGCAGCGCGCGGGCGTGCAGCGTGGGCGTAACCACTGGCGCAGGGGAGTAGGCGCCCATGCCGCCCGTGTTGGGGCCGGCGTCGCCGTCGAGCAGGCGCTTGTGGTCCTGGCTGGTGGCCAGCGCCACGACGTTCTTGCCGTCGCACACGACGATAAAGCTGGCTTCTTCGCCGGCCAGGAATTCTTCGATCACCACGCGTGCCCCGGCGTCGCCCAGGCGATTGTCGGCCAGCATCATGTCGATGGCGCTGTGCGCTTCTTCGACCGTCATCGCCACGACCACGCCCTTGCCGGCGGCCAGGCCGTCGGCCTTGATGACGATCGGCGCGCCTTCCTGGTCAACGTACGCATGTGCCTGCGCAGCATCGCCAAAGGTCTGGTACTTGGCGGTCGGAATGCCGTGGCGGTGCATGAACGCCTTGGCGAAATCCTTCGACGATTCGAGCTGCGCGGCGGCCTTGGTCGGCCCGAAGATGCGCAGGCCCTTGGCGCGGAACAGGTCGACGATGCCGGCCGCCAGCGGCGCTTCCGGGCCCACCACCGTGAAGTGGATACCTTCGCGCTCGGCAAAGGCGGCCAGCACTTCCGGATCCGTGATCGGGAGGTTCTGCAGGCGCTTGTCGAGCGCCGTGCCGCCGTTGCCGGGGGCCACGTACACCACCTGTACCTTGGGCGAGCGTGCCAGCTTCCATGCCAGGGCGTGCTCTCGACCGCCCGAACCGACCACCATCACTTTCATGCTGTACCTACCTGAAATTGCAAATCCGATTCGAAATCTGGAAAACAAAAACGCGATCGTGAGGTCGATCGCCGTTATGCGCGCGTCCGGGGCTTACTCCCCGATGACCGCGTTGGTGAAGACTTCCTGCACGTCGTCCAGATTTTCCAGAACGTCGAGCAGCTTCTGCATCTTGACCGCGTCTTCGCCGGTGAACACGACTTCGGTCTGCGGCTTCATGATGACTTCGGCCAGTTCGGCCTTGAAGCCGGCGGCTTCCAGCGCGGTCTTGACCTTGGCGAAATCGTGCGGCGGGCAGATGACTTCGAGCGAGCCGTCTTCGTGCGTGATGACGTCGTCTGCGCCGGCCTCGAGCGCGGCGTCCATCAGCTTGTCTTCGGGCGTGCCCGGGGCAAAGATGAACTGGCCGATGTGGTCGAACAGGAACGCGACGGAGCCCGACGTGCCCATGTTGCCGCCGTACTTGTCGAACCCGTGACGGACTTCGGCCACGGTGCGCGTGCGGTTGTCGGTCAGGCAGTCGACGATCACGGCTGCGCCGTTGATGCCGTAGCCTTCGTAGCGGATTTCTTCGTAGTTCGCGCCTTCCAGGCCGCCCACGCCGCGCTGGATGGCGCGGTTGATGTTGTCCTTGGGCATGTTCGCGTCGGTGGCCTTGTCCATGGCCAGTCGCAGGCGCGGGTTGGAGTCGGCATCGCCGCCGCCCAGACGGGCCGCCACGGTGATTTCCTTGATCAGGCGCGTCCAAATCTTGCCGCGCTTGGCGTCGGCAGCGGCTTTTTTATGCTTGATATTGGCCCATTTGGAATGACCGGCCATGAAACTCTCCGAGCGGAATGCAGTGGAATCTGGCGCTCAGATGGCGGTTTGACGCCACCTGCACGCTCTATAATCGGTCGCGGATTTTAGCATGCTGCACACGCCTGCCGCCCCGTCCATCCGGTCGATTTGGCGGTGTGTCGTCCCCCCAGATTGATCCTCGTCCAAACGCCATGACCGATCCCATCCTGATTGCCAAGAACGCCAAAGCCGAGTTGGTGCTGCTGCCCCAGCTCGCCAACCGGCATGGCTTGATCACCGGCGCCACCGGCACCGGCAAGACCGTCACCCTCCAAACCATCGCCCAGGGCCTGTCAAAGATTGGCGTACCGGTTTTCCTGGCCGACGTGAAAGGTGATCTGACCGGCATTTCGCAGCCCGGCCAGCCAAACGACAAGCTCAAGGCCCGCCTGCAGGAGCGCGGGCTGGAAGAGCCGCAATGGGCCGGTTGCCCCGTCACGTTGTGGGATGTGTACGGCGAGCGTGGCCACCCCGTGCGCGCCACCGTGTCCGACATGGGCCCGCTGATGCTTTCGCGCATGCTCGACCTGAACGACATCCAGACCGGCGTGCTGAACCTCGTCTTCAAGATTGCGGACGACGCGGGCCTCGCGCTGCTCGACATGAAAGACCTGCGCGCGATGCTCCAGCACGTTGGCGAGCATTCGTCGGACTACACGAACAAGTACGGGAATATCTCGTCGGCCAGCATCGGGGCCATTCAGCGCAACCTGATCGCGCTCGAAGAGCAGGGCGCCGACCAGTTCTTCGGCGAGCCGATGCTCGACATCAACGATCTGATGCAGACCGTGCGTGGCCAGGGCGTGATCAACATCCTGGCGGCCGACAAGCTGCTCAACGCTCCCAAGCTGTACGCGACGTTCCTGCTGTGGATGCTCTCCGAGCTGTTCGAGCATCTGCCCGAGGTGGGCGACGTGGACAAGCCCAAACTCGCTTTCTTCTTTGACGAGGCGCACCTGCTGTTCAACGATGCGCCGCCGTCGCTGCTGCAGAAGGTGGAGCAGGTGGTGCGGCTGATCCGCTCCAAGGGCGTGGGCGTGTACTTCGTGACGCAAAATCCCGCCGACGTGCCGGACACGGTGCTCGGCCAGCTCGGCAACCGCGTGCAGCACGCGCTGCGGGCCTTCACGCCGCGTGACCAGAAGGCCGTGAAGGCCGCGGCCACCACGATGCGCGCGAACCCCGAGTTCAGCATCGAAGAGGCCATCGGCGAACTGGCCGTGGGCGAGGCGCTGATCTCCATGCTGGACGAGGCGGCCGCCCGGAGATCACGCAGCGTGCGTTTGTCGTCCCGCCCGCGTCGCGCATCGGGCCGATCTCGGACGACGAGCGCCGCGCGCTGATGACGAATTCGCTGGTGGCCGGCCGCTACGACACGGCAATCGACCGTGAATCGGCGTACGAAATCCTGAGCGGCCGCGTGGCGAAGGGCGGGGCGGCATCGGCGCCGGCTCCGGGTTCCATCGGCACGGACTTCGGGGCATCGACAGGCTCAGTGCCCGCGCCTGGACCTGCACCTGCGCAACAGGAGAGCGGCGGCGGTTGGCTGGGCGATGTCGGCTCGATCCTCACGAAGGGCACGGGCCGCAGCGGTCGTGGCGATTCGATTGTCGAAACATTGGCCAAGTCGACGATGCGCACCATCGGTTCCACCGTCGGGCGCGAAATCGTACGCGGCGTGCTGGGCAGCATTCTGGGCGGATCGAAGAAGCGCTGAGCGCATCCGACGCACCAAAGACAACAGCCGGCATTGCCGGCTGTTTTTGTTTGCGCTGAGACCGTGCGCGATCAGTTTTTCGTGCCGAACAGACGATCGCCCGCGTCGCCCAGGCCCGGGATGATGTAGGCGTTTTCATCCAGGTGCGAATCGAGCGATGCCACGAACAGCTTCACGCCCGGATGCGCCTGCTGGAACACCTCCACGCCTTCGGGCGCCGCCACGAGCGCCAGGAAGAGGATGTTCTCGTCGAGCACGCCGCGCTTCTTCATCACGTCGACCGCGTGGACGGCCGAGTAACCGGTGGCGACCATCGGATCGCACAGGATGAAGGTGCGGTCTTCCAGGTCGGGCAGCCGCACGAGGTATTCCACCGGGCGGTGTTGGTCATCGCGGTACACGCCGATATGGCCGATGCGCGCCGACGGAATCAGCTCCACCAGCCCGTCGCTCATGCCCACGCCTGCGCGCAGCACCGGCACCACGGCCAGCTTGCGACCCGCGATGACGGGCGCTTCCATCGGGCCCATCGGCGTGTCGATGTGGCGGCTGGTCAGCGGCAGGTTGCGCGTGATCTCGTAGCCCATCAGCAGCGTGATCTCACGCAGCAGCTCGCGGAACGTGCGCGTGGACGTGTCCTTGTCGCGCATGTGCGTGAGCTTGTGCTGGATCAGCGGGTGATTGAGGATGAACAGGTTCGGAAAGCGCGGATCTTGTTTCATGGCGGCAAGGGATTCTCAGATGGGGCGCATTGTACCGGCGCACCCCGTGTCGATTTTGGAAGCGCTCAGCGGCGGCCGCGCATGAGGAGCACATACACCACGGCGGAGATCGCGAGGCCCACGAACCACGCATACGTGTACAGCGCTTCGAACACGCCCGGCACGCTGGCGACGAAACCGGCCTGCTTGAAGAAGCCCGGCAGATTGGGCAGCACACCGATGATGAGCGCGACGATGGCGCAGCCGTTCCAGCCGTTGCCGTAACCGTACGGGCCGTCTACGCGGAACAGTTCTCCGGTTTTGAGCACCGTGCGGCGCACCAGGAAGTAATCGACCATCATGATGCCGGCCACCGGGCCCAGCAGCGCGCCGTAACCAACCAGCCACGTGAAGATGTAGCCCTTGGTGGTTTCCAGGATCTTCCACGGCATCATGGCCAGGCCGATGCCCGCCGTGATGTAGCCGCCGATGCGGAATGAGATGCGATGCGGCGCCAGGTTCGAGAAGTCATACGCCGGCGAGACCACATTGGCGGCGATGTTCGTCATGAGCGTGGCGGTAATCAGCGCCAGCAGCGCGACGATGACCGACGGGCCCGTCATCTTGCCGGCCAGCGTGACCGGATCCCAGATGGCCTGACCGTAGATGACCACCGTGGACGACGTGACCAGCACGGCCACCAGCGCCAGCAGCCCCATCGGCAGCGGCAGGCCGATCGCCTGCCCGACCAGCTGATCGCGCTGGCTGCGTGCAAAGCGGGTGAAGTCGGGAATGTTCAGCGCCAGCGTGGCCCAGTAGCCGACCATGGCGGTGAGCGACGGCCAGAAGAAGCCCCAGAACTCGCCGGCGCGCTTGCCGCCTGCAGAAAACGCCGACGGCGCCGACAGCATCGGGCCAAAGCCGCCCGCATGGACATACGCCCACCAGACCAGGCCCAGCGCGGCCAGGATCAGCAGCGGGGTCGCCAGTGCCTGGAAGCGCTTGATCGATTCGAGGCCCTTGGTGATCAGCCAGATGTGCAGCGCCCAGAACAGCAGGAAGCAGAATCCCTGGCCGGGGTTGATTCCCAGCCCCAGAATGTTGCTGCCGACCAGCATGTTGTCGGTGACGACGTTGAGGATCGTGTAGATCGCCTGGCTGCCGAGCCACGTCTGGATGCCGAACCAGCCGCACGCCACGATGGCCCGCAGAATGGCCGGCAACTGCGCGCCGCGCACGCCGAACGACGCCCGCACCAGCACAGGAAAGGGAATGCCGTACTTGGTGCCAGCGTGGCCCACCAGCACCATCGGCACGAGCACGATCAGGTTGCCGAGGAACACCGTCAGCACCGCCTGCCACCAGTTCATGCCCTCGCTCATCAGCCCCGAAGCCAGCATGTAGGCCGGCACCGACACCACCATCGACACCCACAGCGCGGCGTAATTGGTCGCCGTCCAGGTGCGGGCCGCGGGCGGGGTGGGGTTGAGGTCTTCGTTCCAGAGGGTCGGGTCGGGTGCCCCGGCGGCATCCGCGGAGAAGGCGGAAGAGGTGGTTTGGCTCATGTCGATGTGGGATCCGTTGTCGTTGTAGATATTCGGAATGCAGGCGCGATTGTACGGCGCTCCCCGGCGTGCTCAAGCGAAAGCTGTGCCAAGTGCAGCGCACCCCGCGCCGGAACGTTTTGTTGAATTCCAATACAATCGACGACGCTCTCCAACGCCGCCGCCTCTCTCGCGCTTCGCTGTGACCACCGCGCCTTCCGCGTCCACCACCGCAAGAACCACCGACACCGGCGGGCTGCTGCTTGCCTCCGTGGGCGCCGTGCTGTTCTCCGCCAAGGCCATCGTCGCCAAGCTGATGTATCGCTACCAGGTGGACGCCGTCATGGTCATCACCCTGCGCATGCTGCTGGCCGCGCCGCTGTTCATGGCGATGGGGTGGTGGCAGTCGCGCCGTGCGGAGCCCCTGACCGTGCCCGACCGCTGGCGCATCGTCGGCTTGGGGCTGATCGGCTATTACCTCTCCAGCTTCCTCGACTTCCTCGGACTGCAATACATCACGGCGGGGCTGGAGCGGCTGATCCTCTTTCTGACGCCGTCGTTCGTGCTGCTGATCACGTCGACGGTATTCAAGCGGCGCATTACCGGCTTGCAGTGGGTGTCGCTGGCGCTGGCCTATGCCGGCATCGTGCTGGTCTTCGCGCACGACCTTGACCTGGGTGGCAACAACGTCTGGCTGGGCGGCGGGTTGGTGCTTGCCAGCGCCGTCAGCTACGGTATCTATCTGCTGGCCAGCGGTGAGCTGGTCAAGCGCGTGGGTTCGATGCGGCTCGTCGCCTATGCAATGTGCGTGTCGACCGCAGCCTGTATCGTCCAGTTTCTGGTGCTGCGGCCGGTGTCGGCGCTGGTGTTGCCCTGGCAGGTGTATGGGCTGTCGGCCATCAACTCGGTGTTCTGTACGGTGGCGCCGGTCACGATGACGATGATGGCGGTGGCGCGCGTGGGTGCGCCGGTGGCGTCGCAGGCGGGCATGATCGGCCCGGTGTCGACGCTGCTGCTGGGCTGGTGGCTGCTGGGCGAGCCGATCACGATTTGGCAGATTGCCGGCAGCGCGCTGGTGCTTGCCGGTATGGCGCTGCTGTCACGCCGTCGCGGCTGACGGGCGGCCGATCGAAATAATCCAAATAACAATCACAAGGAGTCAGACAGATGGACTTGGGCCTGAAAGGCAAGCGTGCCCTGGTGTGCGGCGCAAGCAAGGGATTGGGCTTTGCGTGCGCCGACGCGCTGGCTGCCGAAGGCGTGGACGTGGTGATTGTCGCGCGCGGTGCCGAAGCGTTGTCGGCAGCGGCCGAGCGCATCCGCACGGCGCATGGCGTGCGCGTGGAAGCCGTGGCGACCGACATCACCACGCCGGAAGGCCGCGCCGAAGCGCTGCTCGCGTGCGAGCGCCTGGGCGGCTCGCCCGACATCCTCATCAACAATGCAGGCGGCCCGCCGCCGGGCAACTTCCGCGATTGGGATCGCGACGCATGGAATGCCGCGCTCAACGCCAACATGCTCACGCCCATCGACCTCATCAAAGCCACCGTCGACAAGATGATCGAGCGCCGCTGGGGCCGCATCGTCAATATCACCAGCGGTGCGGTCAAGGCGCCGATCGACGTGCTGGGTTTGTCCAACGGCGCGCGCTCCGGACTGACCGGCTTCGTGGCCGGCCTGGCCCGTGAAGTCGCCAAGCACGGCGTGACCATCAACAATCTGCTGCCGGGCCAGTTCGAGACCGACCGCCTGACCAAGACGCTGGAAGCGGGCGCCAAGGCGGCCGGCATCAGCGCAGAAGAGAATTTCGACCGCAAGCGGCAGGGCAATCCGGCCCGACGCTTCGGCCAACCTGCCGAATTTGGCGCCGTGTGTGCCTTCCTGTGCAGCCAGCACGCCGGCTACCTGAATGCCCAAAACATCCTGCTGGATGGCGGCAGCTTCCCTGGCACCTTTTAAGCCAATCACCATGACGACCCTTACGCCCGAAAGCGCAGTCCGCAAACGCCGCGTCGCCCTGATCGCACACGACCACAAGAAAGACGACATGGTCGCTTTCGCACAAACGCACCAGGCCTTCCTGTCGCAATGCGACCTGCTGGCGACCGGCACCACCGGCGGCCGCCTGGAGAAGGAAGTCGGCCTGACCGTGCAGCGCATGCTGTCCGGCCCGTGGGGCGGCGACCTGCAGATTGGCGCGCAACTGGCCGAAGGCCGTGTCGACGCCGTCATCTTCCTGCGCGACCCGATGACGCCGCAGCCGCACGAACCCGACATCAACGCGCTGGTCCGTGCCTGCGACGTCCACAACATTCCCTGCGCCACCAACCTCGCAACCGCCGACCTGGTGATGTCGGCCCTGCAACGGGTGGCGCCCGATCCGAAGGAGATCCACGCATGACACAAGCGAAAGCCATCCGCATCTTCGAGACCGGCGGTCCGGAAGTAATGCAGTACGTCGATGTCGACGTGCCCGCGCCCGGCCCCGGCGAGGCCACCATCAAGCAGCACGCCATCGGCCTGAACTACATCGACGTCTATTTCCGCACCGGGCTGTATCCGCAGCCGCTGCCCGGCGGCATCGGCATGGAAGCCTCAGGGGTGGTGGGAGCCGTGGGCGAGGGCGTGACGCACGTCAAGCCCGGCGACCGCGTCGCCTATGCCGGCCGCCCGACCGGCGCCTACGCTGCGGTGCGCACGATGCCGGCCGACATTCTCGTGCGCCTGCCGGATGCGATCGACTTTGAAACCGGCGCAGCGATGATGCTGCAGGGCATGACCGCGCAATACCTGATCCGCGACAGCTACCGCGTGCAGCCCGGCGATACGGTGCTGTTTCACGCAGCCGCTGGCGGGGTGGGTTTGATTGCGTGCCAGTGGCTGAAGGCGCTTGGCGCCACGGTGATCGGCACCGTTGGCAGCGATGCCAAGGCTGAACTTGCCCGCGCGCACGGCTGCGATCACACCATCGTCTACACGCGCGAGAACTTCACTGAACGCGTGCGCGAAATCACGGGCGGCAAGGGCGTGCCGGTGGTCTACGACGGCATTGGCAAAGACACGTTCACGGGCTCGCTGGATTGCCTCGCGCCGCGAGGGATGATGGTCACGTACGGCAACGCATCGGGCCCCGTGCCGCCGGTTGACCTCAGCGTGCTGAGCGCAAAAGGCTCGCTCAAGATCACACGACCGACGCTGATGACCTACACGGCACGGCGCGAGCTGCTGGAGCCGATGGCGGCAGAGTTGTTCGATGTGGTGAGCAGCGGCAAGGTGAAGATCGAGATTCACCAACGCTACGATCTGCAGAACGCGGCGCAGGCGCACCGCGATCTGGAAGCGCGCAAGACGACCGGGTCGACGATCCTCTTGCCGTAAGTTAAGACGTTACCGCCCGGAGGGCTTCACACGCCGGGCGGCAGCAAAGCGCGCATCCTCGCGCACGCGGTCGGGCAGGCCGCGCAGCAGCATGTGCAGCGCAAACGGCACCAGCACAATGTCGTCCACCCAGCCGATCACCGGGATGACATCCGGAATCAGATCGACCGGAGAAACCACATACCCCACCAGCAGCAGCGCAGCCGGCGCAAGCCACCACGGCTTGTCGGGATGGCGCAGCGCAAACCACAGCAGGCGCACGTCGTTGCGCACCACGCTCCACAGGCGGAAAAGTCGTCCGAACATCGTGGGCTCCTTGATGAAAAGCCGGCGTCACATCAGAACCTTTGGCCGGCAAACCATCGTATCAGCTTGGGGAAACGGCCCGGTTTTCAAGGTGGGGCCCGATCGTCCATGAAAAAAGCCGGCCCTCTTGCGAGGTGCCGGCTTTTTGCCGCTACGGACCTGTTCAAGGTCCGTAGCGTGCAGTAGGACCGTGGGCAGGTTAGCCCGGAATCTTGCCTTCCACGCCTTCCACGTAGAACTTGATGCCGTGCAGGAAGCCGTCGTCGGCGACCTTGTCGGCGGGCAGGACTTCCTTGCCGGTGTTGTCCTTGAGCGGACCCTTCCAGATCGGTGCGGAGCCGTCGACGATGCCCTTCTTGCGGGTTTCGATCAGCGTCTTCACGTCTTCCGGCACCACGGCGTTGTAGGCGCCCAGGTCGATCGCGCCTTCCTTCAGGCCCCACCACACGGTTTCCGGCTTCCACTTGTTTTCAAGCACGTCGCCGATGACCTTGGTGTAGTACACACCCCATTTGTTGATCGAGGCCGCCAGGTGGGCCTTCTCGCCAAACTTGGTCATGTCGCTGTCCCAGCCGATGGCGTAGACGCCTTTCTCCTGCGCGGTCTGCACCACGGCAGCGGAGTCCGTGTTCTGCATCAGCACGTCGACGCCTTGGCCGATGAGGGTGGTGGCAGCTTCGCGCTCCTTGCCCGGATCGAACCACTTGTTGACCCACACCACGCGCGTGGTGGCCTTCGGGTTGACGCTGCGCGCGCCCAGCGTGAACGAATCGATGTTGCGGATCACCTCGGGGATGGGCACCGAACCCACCACGCCGAGCTTGCCCGACTTGCTCATCTTGCCGGCCACCACGCCCGCGAGGTACGCGCCTTCATACGTGCGCACGTCGTACTGGCCGAGGTTGTCCGCAGTCTTGAAACCGGTGGCGTGTTCGAACTTCACGTCCGGGAATTCCTTGGCGACCTTGAGCATCGACTCCATGAAACCAAAGCTCGTGCCGAAGATGACCTTGTTGCCTTGCGTGGCCAGGTCGCGGAACACGCGCTCGGCATCCGCAGCGCTTTCGGGCACGCTCTCGACGAAGCTCGTCTTCACCTTGTCGCCGAACTTGGCTTCGACTTCCTTGCGGCCGTCGTCGTGGGCGTGGGTCCAGCCCGCGTCGCCCACCGGGCCGACGTAGACGAACGCGATCTTCAGCGGCTCATTGGCCGGAGCCGGTGCGGCAGCGGCCGGGGCCGATGACGCTGCTGGCGCGGCATTGCCGCCAGCGTTGTCGTTGGATTTGCCGCAACCCCAGAGGGTCAGGGCAGCGCCAGCGGCCAGGGCGGCCAGCGTGATCCTGCGGGTAACGTTCATCGATTTCTCCTGTTGTGTGGCTCGTTGACTGTGTTGAAGCAAACAAAAAACGGAATGCAGAAAGCTTGGGCCGCAGTTTAGGCAGAACCAGGGCGGAACGGTTTGCCGAGCGACGCCGGCATGTTCAGGCGGATCCAATCCGGATTGCGCGAGATGATGGCCAGCACGACGATCGTGGCCGCAAACGGCGCCATCGACAGAATCTGCGACGGCACCGACACGCCCATCCCCTGCAGGTGGAATTGCAGGATCGTCACCCCGCCGAACAGCAGCGCACCGAACAGGATGCGCAGCGGGCGCCAGGTGGCAAAGGTGGTCAGTGCAAGGGCAATCCAGCCCCGGCCGGCGACCATGTTCTCCACCCACATCGGCGTGTAGACCAGCGACAGGTATGCGCCCGCCAGCCCGCAGCATGCGCCGCCAAACAACAGCGCGCCAAAGCGGACGGTGCGTACCGGATAGCCGAGCGCATGCGCCGACTCCGGCGATTCCCCAATCGCGCGCAGCGTCAGGCCCGCACGCGTCTTGAACAGGAACCACCCAATCGCGGCGCACAGCAGCAGGCTGAAATAGACCATCCAGTGGTGCGCGAAGAGGGCGGGGCCGACAAACGGAATCGACTCCAGCCCCGGGATGCCGTGTGCCTGCGCCGGCAGCGACATGCCGACAAAGCGCTGCCCCATGAAGGCGGACAGCCCCGTGCCGAAGATCGACAGGGCCAGGCCCGTGGCGACCTGGTTGGTGACGAGCACCAGCGCGAGCCAGGCGAAGAGGGCGGCCATCACCATGCCGGCAATCGCGCCGGCAGCGAAACCCAGCAGCGGAATCTGCGTCTGGTAGCCGACCATGAAGCCGACCACGGCGGCGACCAGCATCATCCCTTCGGCGCCGAGGTTGAGCACACCGGAGCGCTCGTTCATCAAGAGGCCCAGGGCGGCCAGCAACAACGGGGTGCCGGCGTTGATCGACGCGGCGATCAGAGGAGCGAGACTTTCCATATCAGTGGTGCGCGCGCCAGCGCAGGCGGTATTCGATGAGCGTGTCGCAGGCGAGCAGGAAGAACAGCAGCATCCCCTGGAACACTCCGGTAATGGCCGACGGCAGGCCCAGGCGCGATTGCGCAAGCTCGCCGCCGATGTAGAACAGCGACATCACGATCGCGCCCAGCACGGTGCCCACCGGATTCAGGCGCCCGACGAACGCCACCACGATTGCGGCAAAGCCGTAGCCGGGGGAAATGGATGGCAGCAGCTGCCCGATCGGCCCGGTGACTTCGAAGGCGCCGGCAATGCCTGCGAGGCCGCCCGATACCAGCAGCGCCGTCCACAGCGCCGCACGCGACGAGAAGCCCGCATAGCGCGCGGCCTGCGGTGCCAGGCCGCCAACTTGAAGGCGATAGCCCGCAAAGCTGCGGAAGACGAACAACGTCATCGCCGCCGTCATCACGAGCATGAAAAGGAAGCCGACGTGCAGGCGTGTGCCGGCCACGAGCGTCGGCAGAACGAACGCGCTGTCGAACACGATCGATTGCGGGAAGTTCATGCCGTTCGGGTCTTTCAACGGCCCGTTGACCACGTACAGCAGCAGCAATTGCGCGATGTACGTGAGCATGAGCGAGACGAGGATCTCGTTGGCATGAAAGCGATCGCGCAGCAGCGCAGTGATCGCTGCCCAGAGCGCGCCGCCGATCAGGCCGGCAATGATGGCCAGCACCAGCGCAAAGCCGCCGGGAATAGCGGGCGTCGGCGTATCGAAGTAGATGATCGTGGCCGCTGCAAAGATGCCGCCCACGATGAGCTGCCCCTCCGCGCCGATGTTCCACACATTGGCGCGATAGCACACCGACAGGCCCAGCGCGCACAGCACCAGCGGTACGGTCTTGAGCAGCACTTCACCGATCGCCCGCTTGCTGACGAGCGGTTCGACCAGGAACACGCGCAGGCCCGCCACCGGATCCTTGCCCAGCAGCGCGAACAGCAGCAGGCCGAACACCATCGTCAGCACCAGCGCGATGAGCGGCGAGGCATAAGCCATGGTGCGCGACGGAATGGCGCGCAGCTCGAGCGAAACCGGCAGCGTCAGGCGGCTGCCATGCATGACGTCAGCCATGGGCCACCTCCGAGCTTGCGGCGGCCGGCGCCGATGCTTTGTCCCACATGCCGCTCATCCACAGGCCGATCTGTTCGCGGTCGGTGGCATGCGTGGGCGTGGAGGGCGAGAGGCGCCCGTTGGCGATCACGTGCAGGCGATCGCACAGCGCAAAGAGTTCGTCGAGTTCTTCCGACACGATCAGGATGGCGCAGCCCCCCGCCTTGAGCGCGAGGATTTCGTTGTGGATCTGCGCAGCGGCGCCCACGTCGACGCCCCAGGTGGGTTGCGCGACGATGAGCACGCGCGGCGCGCATTCGATTTCGCGGCCGACGATGAATTTCTGCAGGTTGCCGCCCGAGAGGCTCTTGGCCAGCGCGTCGGGGCCACCAGCCTTCACGCCAAACCGGCTGATGATGGCGGTAGCCAGCTTGGCGGCGGCCTTCTTGTCGATGAGCCCGCCGCGCACCTGCGGCGCACGTTGATGCGTCAGCAGCGTATTGGCCGCCAGCGACAGCGATGGCACGGCGCCGCGCCCAAGGCGCTCTTCCGGCACGAACGACAGCCCGCGCTTGCGGCGCGCACGCGGGTCCAGCTTGGCAACCGGCTCGTTGCCGATGCTGATGGTCTGTGCCGACGCGCGAGTGTCTTCGCCGGACAGGGCTGCCAGCAGTTCCTGTTGCCCGTTGCCCGATACGCCTGCGATGCCGACGATCTCGCCGCTGCGCAATTGCAGGGCGATGTCGCGCAGCTCTGTCGCAAAGGCGTGGGCCTTGGGCAGCGACAGGCCGGCCACCTCCATGCGCACCTCGCCCGGTGTGGTCTGGGGGCGCAATTCGCGCGGAGGCTCGCCACCGATCATCATGCGCGACAGCGACGCCGCCGTTTCCTGGCGCGGGTCGCACACGCCCGTGACCTTGCCCATGCGCATCACCGTGGCGGTGTGGCACAGGGCCTGGATCTCGTCGAGCTTGTGGCTGATGTAGAGGATGCTCGTGCCTTCTGCGGCCAACTGGCGCAGCGTCACGAAGAGCTTTTCGACGGCCTGCGGCGTCAGCACCGAGGTCGGCTCGTCAAGGATCAGCAGGCGCGGCTTGGTGAGCAGCGCGCGCACGATTTCCACGCGCTGGCGCTCGCCCACGGAAAGCGTATGCACATGGCGATGCGGCTCCAGCGGCAGGCCGTATTTCTCGCCCGTGCTGCGCACCTGATCAGCCACGTCGCGCAGGTCCGTGCCTGCGGGCAGGCCGAGCAGGATGTTCTCCGCCACCGTGAGCGTGTCGAACAGCGAGAAGTGCTGGAACACCATGGCGATGCCCAGCGCGCGCGCCTGGTGCGGATTGGCGATCTCGACGCGCTGGCCGTCGAGCTGCATCTCACCGGCGTCAGGCTGCACTGCGCCGAAGATGATCTTCATCAGCGTCGATTTGCCGGCGCCGTTTTCGCCCAGCACGGCGTGGATCTCGCCCGGCGCGACAGTCAGGCTGACGCCGTCGTTGGCGACCACGCTCGGGTAGCGCTTGGTCATGCCCGTCAGCGACAGGCGTGGTGGGAGTGGTGTCACAACAGTTGGCTCGTGGTTTCCGTGCCGCTCACCGTGCGAATGCGCATCGGAGGCGGTCTCTTTTTGGGTGTTGACGACACTTCACAACAGGCAACGCCGACGCAGGTTCGCGCCGACGCATCGCAGCAATCATCATGGTTGAGTGATGCTTGCCATCAGCCGCAAATTATATCGTTCGGCATCGCGCCGGGCGGCGATTTCGGCCCGCTTGCGCCTGCCTCGTACGAGGGGTGGCGGAGTGCAAATCCCGTGCCGGGCGCATTGGGGCCATTTGCCGGTTGCAGCTTGTCATGCCGACGTATGCAGGTGGCACGCGCAGC
Organism: Ralstonia sp. TCR112; assembly: GCF_007997035.1. GTDB lineage: Bacteria > Pseudomonadota > Gammaproteobacteria > Burkholderiales > Burkholderiaceae > Ralstonia > Ralstonia edaphi. Next base: position 49,396 of record NZ_VOSS01000025.1, read on the forward strand.
CCTCGGGTGGGGCGCGCAGGCCGTCTTGCACCTGCCCGGTGCGCGCACGCGGCGCGCCGCTTTGCGCTACAGTTCTCGGTTTGCTCCGGCGCGGCCTCCCGTCCGCCGGCGCGTCAAGTTCTCCCTTCATGACTGCTCCCGCTCCCGCACGATCCCGCATGCCCGGCCCAATCCCTGGCTGGCTCCTGCTGCTTGGCGCGCTTACGGCCATCGGCCCGCTGTCGGTCGACATGTACCTGCCGAGCCTGCCGACCATCGCGCGCGACCTGAATACATCGTCGGCTGCGGCGGGGCTCACGTTGACGGTCTTCCTGATCAGCCTGGCGATCGGCCAGCTCATCTACGGCCCGGCCAGCGATCGGTTTGGCCGCAAGCCGCCGCTCTACATCGGCCTGGCGATGTACGTCGCAGCCTCCATCGGCTGCGCCTTCGCCAAGGACGCCACGATGCTGGCCGTGCTGCGCGGCGTGCAGGGGTTTGGCGGCTGTGCGGGCATGGTCATCGCACGCGCTGCGGTGCGCGATCGCATGGATCCGGCCGGCGCCGCACAGGCGTATTCGACGCTGATGCTGGTCATGGGCGTGGCGCCCATCCTGGCGCCGATGATTGGCGGCGCGGTGCTGCAGTTCGCAACGTGGCGCGTCATCTTTGCTTTGCTGACGGCGTTTGGCGTGCTGTCGCTGGTGGCCGTGCATTACCTGATGCGTGAGTCGCTCGCGCCCGAGCAGGCGCGCAAGCTGGCAGTCGGCCACGTGCTGCGCGACTACTGGGAACTCCTGCGCGATCACCACTACGCTGCCTATATGTGGTGCGGCGCGGTGTTTCTGTCGGGCATGTTTGCGTACATCACCGTGTCGTCGTTCGTGCTGATCGATGGTTACGGGCTGACCCCGTCGCACTATGCATGGGTGTTCGGCAGCAATGCGGCCGGGATGATCGCCGCCTCGCGCGTCAATGTGCGGCTGGTGCGCAAGTATTCGCCGGCGCGCGTGCTGCGGCGGGCGCTGTGGGTGCCGGCCATCACGAGCGTGCTGGCCGCCGCGGCGGCCGCGGCTGGCTTTACGCCGCTGCCGCTCGTGCTCGCGGCGCTGTTCTGCTACATCGCGTCGATCGGCTGCATTTCGCCCAACACCGGCGCGCTCGCAATGGCGGGGCAGGGCGCGCGTGCGGGGACGGGCTCGGCGCTCATGGGCGCCATGCAATTCGGCCTGGGCATGGTGACGGGCACGGTGGTCGCCGCCATCGGGCAGACCGCGCTTCCGCTGCTGGGCATGATGGCCGTTTGCGCCGTCGCCGCACTCGTTCTGGGTCTGCGTATCACGCGCGAAGAACCCGGCGCCTAATCTCCCCGCTGTTCCAGGTCTTCTTCTACGCCTCCCGTTCTGGAGGCGTCTTTCTCCTTTCATATGACTCTGGCATAACATGCCGTCACGTTCACCGTGCCGGCACCTATGATGAGTGCAGCCGGGCGGCTTCAGCCCCGACTTGGCCCTGAGCGACTAAGGGTTACTTCTTATACAGAATTTATCGACAATTTATTAACGTATCGCTTTCGTTTTCAAACGCGCGCCGTTTTGCAGGGTTCTTCCCGCCAACGGCGCACACGAGACGGGGGTTAAGTTGCAGTGCACGATTCACCGGCTGGGCGAACTCGCGCTGTTGTGCGAAGTGCCGCCACCGGCCACCCTGAACTGCCAGCAGCGCATCTGGGCCATGGCGTCGCGCGCGTCCAACTGGGCGGGCGTGGTCGACGTGGTGCCCGGCATGAACAACCTCACGCTCGTGTTTGGCCCACTGGCCGATGCGCAGCGATTGACCACGCAACTGCGCGAAGCCTGGGAAGAAAGCCAGGCGCTGGTGGCCGACGGCAAACTCGTCGACATCGAAGTCGCCTATGGCGGTGACGAAGGCCCCGATCTGCGCGAAGTCGCCAAGCACACCGGCCTGAGTACGGCTGAAGTCGTGCGCCGCCACACTGCGCCGGAATACATCGTCTATTTCCTGGGCTTCCAGCCCGGCTTTGCCTACATGGGCGGGCTCGACAAGTCGCTCGCCACACCGCGTCGCGCCGAGCCGCGCATGGCCGTGCCGGCTGGCTCGGTCGGCATCGGCGGCGAGCAGACCGGCATCTACCCGGCCGCATCCCCCGGTGGCTGGCAACTGCTTGGCCGCACAGACGCGGCGCTCTTCATGCCGCAGCGCAATCCCCCCACGCTGTTGGCGCCTGGAGACCGCATCCGCTTTGTTGCCTCGAAGGTGCGCGCATGAGTTCGAAACCCCAACCCATGATCGAGATCGTGCGGGCCGGCGTGCTGGCGTCTGTGCAGGACCTGGGCCGCACCGGCTATCGCCGCTTTGGCGTGTGCACGTCGGGCGCGCTGGATCCGCTGTCGCTGTATGTGGGCAACCGGCTGGTCGGCAACCGCAGTGACGCCGCGGGCATCGAGTTCACACTGGGCAACGCCACGTTGCGCTTCCACGCCAATGGCCTGATCGCGCTGACGGGCGCCGATTGCCGCGCCACGCTCGACGGCGCGCCGGTGCATGCGTGGCGTGCCATCCCTGTGCAACGCGGGCAGATGCTGACCTTGCGGGTGGCGCAGGGCGGCGTGCGCGCGTATCTCTGCGTGGCCGGCGGCATCGATGTGCCGGAGATGATGGGCTCGCGCAGCACCGATCTGAAAGCCGGCTTCGGCGGCTTCGAAGGGCGCCCGCTCAAGGACGGCGACAGGCTGCCCGTGCTGCCCGCCGATACGACGTACGCTCCCGACATCAGCGGCGACACCGTTGCCGTGAAGGCAGCCCGCTGGACATTCGACCGCGCGCAGAAGGACACGCCGGTCATGCGCGTACTGCCCGGTCCTGAATACGACGATTTCGTTGCCGACGCGCAAGCTGCGTTCTGGGAATCCGACTGGACGCTCACGCCCAACAGCAACCGGATGGGCTTTCGCCTCCAGGGGCCGGAACTCCAACGCAAGAAGCAGCGCAGCGGCGATCTGCTCTCGCACGGCGTGGTGCCGGGCGTGATCCAGGTGCCGCCGTCCGGACAGCCCATTGTGCTAATGGCCGATGCGCAAACCACCGGCGGCTATCCGAAGATCGGCTCCGTCATCCTGGCCGACCAATGGCGCCTGGCGCAGATTCCGCTCGGTACGCGCGTGCGCTTCGAGCGTGTGACGCTGGAAGAGGCCGAAGCCGCCCGCGCCGACGTGGCACGGTATCTGCAGCAAATCGAAACCGCGCTGGACTGGCAGCGCCAAGGCATTCTGTCGAGCGCGCATCGCACCGCCAAGACGCGACTGAACGCCTGATGCACCGGAAGACAACATCATGACTGCAATTGATCTGAACGCCGACCTCGGCGAAGGCTGCGATACCGACGAGGCGCTCCTCACCCTGGTGAGTTCCGCCAACATCGCCTGCGGCTGGCACGCCGGCGACGTCAACACGATGCGCCAGACCGTCGGCTGGGCGCTGCGCCAGGGCGTGTCGATCGGCGCGCATCCGAGCTTTCCCGATCGCGAGAACTTTGGCCGCACTGAAATGCACCTCCCGCCGGATGAAATCTACGCGGGCGTGCTATTCCAGATCGGTGGGCTTTCGGCGATCGTGCGTGCGCAGGGCGGCAAGCTGGCGCACGTGAAGGCGCACGGCGCGCTGTACAACCAGGCTTCGCGCGACCGGCCGCTGGCCGTCGCCATCGTGCGCGCGATCCGCGATTTCGATCCGTCGCTGGTGGTGTTTGGCCTGGCGGGCGGCGAGCTGGTCAAGGCCGCGCGTGAACTTGGCCTGCAGGCCAAGGAAGAGGTGTTTGCCGATCGCGGTTACAACCCGGACGGCTCGCTCGTCAAACGCGGCACGCCCGGCGCCCTCATCGACAGCGAAGATGCCGCGCTGGACCAGACGCTGACGATGGTGCGCGAGCAGCGCGTGAAGGCCATCGACGGCACGTGGGTTCCGATCCGCGCGGAAACGGTTTGTCTGCACGGCGACGGCGCGCATGCGCTGGCGTTCGCGCGACGCATTCGGGAACGGCTTGGCAGCGAAGGCATCGCTGTCCGTGCCGGCGCCTGAGCCACGGCCCCGTCCTTCCAGCGGGGCTTTTTATTAACTTGGGGGGAAGCACCACATGGGTACGGCAGTGAATCTATGGCCGCTGATCGGGGTGGTCGTCATCATCGCGGGGTTCATCCTGCGATTCAATCCGATGCTGGTGGTGGCCGTGGCCGCCATCGCCACCGGCTTTGCGGCATCGATGTCCATCGAACAAATCCTGACGGCGATCGGGACGGGCATCATCAAGACGCGGACGTTGCCGCTGATCATCCTGCTGCCGCTCGCGGTGGTGGGCCTGCTCGAGCGCCACGGCTTGCGTGAACACGCGCAGAACTGGATCGCGCGCATTCAGTCGGCCACCGTTGGCCGTCTGCTGATCGTCTACCTCGCCGTGCGCGAGCTGACGGCAGCTGCCGGTCTGACGAGCCTTGGCGGTCATCCGCAGATGGTGCGTCCGCTGCTGGCCCCGATGGCCGAAGGCGCCGCCGAGAACCGTTTCGGCAAGCTGCCGGCGCCGGTGCGTGAACGCCTGCTGGCCTTCTGCGCTGCCACCGACAACGTCGGCCTGTTCTTCGGCGAAGACATCTTCGTGGCCTTCGGCGCCATCGCGCTGATGCACACGTTCCTGCTCGGCTCGGGCATCGACGTGGAACCGCTGCATATCGCCGTGTGGGGCATCCCGACTGCGGTCTGCGCGTTCCTGATCCACTCGGTGCGCCTCAAGCGCCTGGACGGCTGGCTTGCCCGCGAAATGGGTAACCAGCGGGGCGCCGCCGGCAATACCAACACGGCTGCGGCCAAGCAGGGGTAAGCCATGATTCTGTCGATCAACTATCTGTACTGGCTGGCGGGGATCATCCTGACGATCACCGCGCTGATGACCTTTGCCGACAAGAACCACCCGCGCCGCTGGACCACGGGCCTGTTCTGGGCGATCTTCGCCGTCATCTTCCTCGTTGGCGACAAGCTCCCGCCGATCGTGGTGGGCGTGGGTGCCGTGGTGATGGCACTGCTGGCCGGCACGGGCGGCGTGACGCTGGGCAAGCACGGTGAACTGCCGGCGGAAGAGCGCCGCGCATCCGCCAAGCGCCTGGGCAACCGCCTCTTCATTCCGGCGCTGACCATTCCCCTGGTCACCGTCATCGGCAGCGTGTTCCTGAAGGACGTGAAGATCGGCGGCGATTTGCTGCTCGATCCGAAGAACCAGACCTTCGTCTCGCTGGGGCTGGGCTGCATCATCTCGCTGGCGCTGGCGTGCTGGTTGACGCGTGACACGCCGGTGCAGGCCATGCGTGAGTCGCGTCGGCTGACGGAGTCGCTCGGCTGGGCGCTGGTGCTGCCGCAGATGCTGGCCATGCTGGGTCTCGTCTTTGCCGATGCCGGTGTGGGCAAGGCTGTGGCGCACCTGACCACCGCCTACATCAACATGGACTATCGCCTCGTCGCGGTCGTCGTTTATTGCGTGGGCATGGCGCTGTTCACCGTCATCATGGGCAACGGCTTTGCGGCGTTCCCGGTCATGACGGGCGGGGTGGGGGTGCCCATTCTGGTGGGCGTGTTCCATGCCAACCCGGCGGTGATGGCGGCGATCGGCATGTTCTCGGGCTACTGCGGCACGCTGATGACCCCGATGGCGGCGAACTTCAATATCGTGCCCGCCGCGCTGTTGGAGTTGTCCGATAAGAACGCCGTGATCAAAGCGCAAGTCCCGACCGCGCTACTGTTGCTTGCAGCCAATATCGTGCTCTTGTACTTCCTGATGCTCCACTAATCGTGTTTAATGCGACGCGTGCGGTGCGCGTCACGCGGGCGGTTCTCAGCCGGCGGACGCCACCGAGCGCGGTCGCTGCCCGCGAGACAAGGGCACGCGGTCGTAGACCTCGCATCGTGCTCTTCTCCGGGGGGATTCATGAGCAGCCAGATGACGAGCGGCCGTTCCATGTCGGGACGCCGCTTTTTTTGTGTTCTCGCAGCCAGCGCGCTGTCGTTGATTTCCGCCGCGCAAGCCCGTGCGGAAACGCTTCGAGTGGCCACGCCGTATCCGGCCCTCAATTTCCATACGCAAAACCTGCAGGCTTTCGCAAGTGCCGTCAGCAGCGCCACTAATGGCGGGCTCAAGCTTGAGGTCTATCCGAACGGCACGCTGCTCAAGCCGGCCGCCATCTTTGACGGTGTCAAGGACGGCAAGGCCGAGGCGGGTGAAGTGATGCTGTCGACGTTGGCCCAGCGCGATCCGCTGTTCGGTGTGGATTCGATTCCCTTCGTGGTGTCGGGCTACAACGATGCGCGCCTGCTGTGGGATGCCTCGCGCAGCCACATCGAAGCGTTGATGAAGGCCAACGGATTGCGTCTGCTGTACGCCGTGCCCTGGCCGCCGCAGAACCTGTATTCCGAAACACCGATTGCCCGTTTGTCTGACCTGAAGGGACATCGTTTGCGCACGTATAACGCGGCGCAAAAGCGCATTGCCGAGTTGTATGGCGCGCAGGCCGTGCAGGTGGAAGCCGCCGATCTGACCGCCGCGATTGCCGGTGGCCGCATCGACACCATGGTCACCTCGCCGTCCACCGGTCTGGAGACGAAGGCCGGTCAGCGCATGACTTACTACTACAAGGTCAATGCGTGGATTCCCAAGAACGCCGTGTTCATCAACGAGGCGCGCTTCGCCAAGCTCCCGCCCGCGATGCAGCAGACGGTGCTCAAGCTCGCCAAGGATTACGAAACGCGCGGTTGGGATTCCAGCCGCCAGACCTACGAGCGCGATGAAGCCGAACTCGCCAAGACCGGCGTGCGCGTGCTCAATCCCGACGTCACCTTGCAGGGCGATATGCGCCGCCTGGGCGAGCGTCTGACGCGTGAATGGCTGCACACCGCGGGCACGGAAGAAGTCGACATCCTGTTGAACTTCGAGAACAAGCGCAGCAAGGCGAACTGACGCCGCAACGCGCTTGGGCATGATGTTCGACGGACGTTTATCATCGTTTTTGTCTTACGCAGCAAGCAGGAGAACGTCATGCCTACCGTCCTCGTCACCGGTTTTGATCCGTTCGAGAACGAACCCATCAACCCGTCGTGGGAAGCCGTGCGCACCCTCGACGGGCAGGGAATCGCAGGCGCCGACATCGTCGCGCGCCAGTTGCCGACCATCTTTGGCGAGTCCAACAAAGTGCTCGGCAAGTTGCTGCAGACGCTGCAGCCCGATGTGGTGATCGCCGTGGGGCAGGCCGGGGGCCGTGCCGAGATGGCGATCGAGCGCGTCGCCATCAATGTCGACGACGCGCGCATTGCCGACAACGCCGGCAAACAACCGATCGATATCGCCATCGCGAGTGACGGGCCGGCCGCGTATTTTTCAACGCTGCCGATCAAGACCATCGTGCGTGAACTGCGTGCGGGCGGTGTTCCCGCGTCGGTTTCGCAGACGGCGGGCACCTTTGTCTGCAACCACGTCTTCTATGGGCTGATGCACGCCATCGCCCGCCAGAAGCTGCCCACGCGCGGCGGCTTCATCCACATTCCGTATCTGCCGTCGCAGGCCGCCAAGCACCCGGGGCAACCGAGCATGGCGCACGACACCATCGTCGCCGGGCTGCGCATCGCCATCGAGACAACGCTGCGCACGCTGCACGACGTACGGGAAACCGGCGGCCAGCTGCACTGAGCCGGCGCGGCGGCACGCGCTCCGGTCAGTCCGTGAAGCGTGTATGTCGTTGCAGCTCGATGCGCACCGGCGTGCCCGGCGCCGCATAGGCGGAGGTGATCGGTGCCGTGTCGGTCGTGGGCCATTCGACTTCGATGGCCGCTAGCGCTTCGTCGTGCAATAGGGGCGAGCGCTGCAACTTCGGCGGCGTCGTCGCGGGCACGGCGGCCTGCACCACGGGGCGCGGTCGCCCCAGTCTGGCCGGCAATTGCGTTACGGCCGGCGCTGCTGCAGCGATGACCGGCGTGGCAACTTCCGTTTCGTCGAATGCCATGTCGGGTGCCTGAACCACGTCGGCTGCGGCTATGGCTGTGGGAGCCCCCTCGGACTCCGTGGCTTCGTTGGGTTCCGTCGACGCCGCCGGCGTCGCAGCGGAATGCGCGAGCAAAAGGGGCGGTACGGTCTGCGGGGCGACGGCGGCCACGGTTGCTTGATCCAACCCTGCGGCTGGCTGCCGATGTTGCCCGGTCTGCCAGCCAAGCAGTGCGGCCGCCAACGTGCACGCCATGCCAATCGACAGCCCGGTCATGCGTCGACGCCACTGCCCACGGCCGGCTGCGCGGGTGTCACCGCACGTGTGGGCGGCCGGATCGGACGATGCGCTCACCTGTGTCGCGGGGCTGGGCTGCGCGCTGTCGAGTGCAGGCCCGAAGGGCGGCGGCATACGCACCAAGCCTGGCAGGCGCAGGTGTCCGTCGATGATGAAGTTGGGGGATTCCAAGTCCGTCTCCGCTGATGGCCGCAGCGCGCATCCAAGCCGGCTGCGCGAGCAGGCGCCATGCTAAGCGGCAGATGGACGGTGGTCGATCAGATTGGTCTTAACTCGATGCGCGTTGCATCGAAGGCGGAGAGGTCGCTGGCCCGCCGCTCTTGCGCTAGGCCAGGAAGGTGAGTGTCAAAGACCTTGACGAGACGTTTAAGGCGCGGGCGACCAGTGCGGATCGTTGAGCTGTTTTTCCAGCAAGCGAATCTGCTGCTGCAGTGATTCGACCTGGGTCTGGTACGCACGACGCTCGATGTCCAGCGCCTTCGTCTCCTGACGCATGGTCTGCTGTTCGGTCAGCATCTTTTGGCGCTGCGCCTGCATGATGCGGACCTCCTCGCTGAGCGAGGCGGCGCGCTGCTGAGCTGCCTGGGCTTCGCGTTCCAGTTGCGCTTTTTGGCCCGCCGTGACGGCGCGGCGCAGATCATCTTCGGCCCACGTACGGGTCTGGCTGGCCAGCGTTTCGTACGCGCCCTCGGCCGGAGCGACCGACGCAAACTTGTACACACGCCACAGTTCTTTGCGATACGACAGGGCGACGTAGGCCGTGGTGTCTTCGTTGACCAGCAGCAGGCTCGTGCCGTAGTCGCCGTTGTAGGTCGTGCGCAGTTCAGTCAGGCGCTTCTGCGCCAGCAGCTGCTGCAGTTCAGCGACGGTGCCGCCTGACGCAGCCGTGGACACTGCCGGCGCTTGTGGTGCACTGGCTTGCGCGTGGACGAGGCCGGCGCCCGCAACCGAGGCTGCGGCAACGAACGTGAGGACGGTTCGGCGGAGTACGAGAGACATCGCAAAGTTCAGAAATCGGAGGCGACGCGACTATATCAGCTTTGTGCGCCCCGCCCCGCAGCGAGCGTACCGATTTGACCTTCCGTCGCCTTTGAATCATGGCGGCGTCGCGCCTCGGCCACGATGCACTGCCATTCGCTGAATGAGACGCGCTCGCGGAACATCTCGATCAGGAAGTCGCCGACGTCCTGATGCCGCTTTGACGTGCCAAGCGCGGCTTTCAAGCGCCGCAACTCTCTCTGCAAACGCGTGACGCGGGCCCGTGCGTTGGCCTGTTGCAATGAGCCGATGGGGAATGTTCTTACGGATGCTTCGGCCGCTGCCAACGCTCGCACGAGGTCGGCACGTTGCTGCTGAAGCGATTCAAACTCGCGCTGGAGTTCACGGCTGCCGTCTGGGGAGGGGGATTGCGATTGCTCGGGGCGAGCGATGGCATGGCGCACGTTGGGGCCTCCTGCGATGGGTTGGTATCCCGCTCCCTGACGCCAATCAGGGTGGCCGGGCACAAGGTAGAGTTGGCGTACCGGTATCGCAGGCAACCGGCGAGCGCGAGCGCTCCCCCACCAAGGCCCGACCATAGGAGGCGCTTGATGTACGGGCGTAAAAAAACCGCCAACCGGCGGTCGTACCCGCCTGCGATATTCTCGGACGCCAATCCGAGGTCACGTTGTGTGCGTGACGGGCCGCAGTATAGCCCAGGGGGCATGCCCTATTTGTGCCAGATGGTGATGCAACGATGGGGTGGCCGGGCACAAGGCGAGGTTGGCGTACCGGTGACAAAGGAAACCGGCGAGCGCAAACGCTCCCTTGCCAAGGCCCGGCCATGAACAAAGCGGGTATCAGCGGCTCTGCATCTCTTTGAGCCACAGGCTCATCAGCCCAGCGCGGCCACGCACGCCGAACTTGCGATAGACGCTCGTGATGTAAGAGTGCGTGGTCGACGTGGCCAGACCGAGCTGTTCCGCAATCTGCTTTTCTGCGGCTTCAGTCAATAACAACTGCAATACCCTGGATTCATGAGGCGCGAGACGCGCCTGCAGTTGCGCCAAGGGACTGCGCTCGGCCGCCGTTCTTGTTGCGGTGACGTTACGTGCCACGCCGATGCGGAGCCGATGCTCGACGTTCCACTGTGCGGACCACGACAAATGGACATCGGTGCCAAGCTGGTGCCGATAGCGATTCTCAAATCCGGTGCATTTAATGCCAGCCTGAACGCGACCCGCTTGCTTTTGCGTTCTGTCGCGGTCGTCAGGCGCCACGAGTTCGAGCATGGTTTGCCCAAGCAGGTCGGAGGGGCGGTAACCAAGAATGTCTTCCCACGCAGCATTGGCGTGACGGATCCGCCCACGCTCGTCGACCAGAAAGACGCCATCTGGAAGACTATTGGCCAACGCGATCGCGCTTACATCCTTGAGGACTTCCATGGTTTGACGCGTTGAGTTGCAATACAAAAGAACCGATGCCAAAGCGCCGATGCGCATTATCAATGCGTGATCGCCATCCCGGATAACGGCGATATGACAGCGCTGCCAGAACTTGCCGCGCTTTGGAAAATGTTGATCTAAGCTCGTTGCACCCAATTGCAGCCGCATGAACGGCGTCTGCTGGCGGGTTCATACCTCTAATTAGCAGGGTGCCAGCCAGAATAGCGTCTGCTATCGTTTTCGACAATATTGGGCATCAGCATCGTGCCTGATAAAAAGTTCAGCGCCCGTGCGGTTCCATGGAGCCGACGCAGGGCGGGTAACGGGGAAAACAGCAAGTCGCCTGGCCGTCGCAGGCCAAACACGTCTCGTAGGCGCGGGGTGAGCGGATTCTCCCCGCGTCTTTGCGAGTTGGCGTTCCGGCGATATGGCTTCGGTGTTGATGCGCGGGCCATCACCAATCCGATCGTTGGTGAGGGAACCTCATAAGAACGAGCCGCAACTTTGAAGAACGGGGAAGCGTCTTTACGCGCTTGACTAACCCCAAGCCCGGGGGGGCTTGGGGCAGCGCTTCTGTCCTTGGCATTGGCAGCAACGCGCAGCAGAGCCCGTCAGGTTATTCCATTCGAGAAAAGAATAATCAATAAGCCTGTTTTGATTTAACGCCCGATTAATATGGATTTGATTTGCAAGGTAAGGTTGTACCAAGATCGCGGACGTTATTTTGCGGTGTTGGTCGCACCGGACACGATGTGCTCCAGCACAGGGCGAAATGCAGCTGAAGCTTTGACAAATCTAGGCCGCTCAATGGCCGAGAGTCCACTCCCTCAGTCGGTAGATCTCCCCATCAAGTCGAAAGAGCGCCAGAAGAGAAGCCCGGCAGGAGGACTGCCGTCTGAACCTCGTGAAGTTTCCCGCGCTGTCCCACTCGTTAAACGCCTTCTTGAAGAGCGCTTCGGGAAGACCACGCTGCGTGGGCTCTCGGAAAAACTGGGTTTGGACGACGTCACTCCGCAATTGCTGTCGTCTTCCATCGCGGGCAATGGAGCGAAGCGCGTTCGCCTCGCCATTGCCCAGGCGCTCGGAGAAGACGCCGATGTGCTTTGGCCCACGGCGCGGCACTGAAAAAGCGGCGCGGGCTGGAAGAGTAGGGGGGAAATCTGGAACGCCTTGGAACAAGGACTGGCGGAAGCGGTGAGATTCGAACTCACGGATGGGTCACCCCATCGGCAGTTTTCAAGACTGCTGCCTTAAACCACTCGGCCACGCTTCCTTCGTACTGCGCTGCTCGTTGCGAGCAAGGGCGCCATTGTAACGGTACCTGGCGCAACTTGGCACCGGGTACTGTCAGTTTTCGTCGTCGGCCAAGAACAATTCCTGCAAATCGTTGAGGAACCGCTGCCCCAGCTCGGTCGGGCGGATGGCGACATGGTCGCGCGTGAGCAAACCGCGCTGCTCTGCGGCATCGAGTTGTCGCTCGATCGAGCGCAGCGGCAGGCCCGTGCGTTCCTGGAACAGCGTGACGGGGAACCCATCCGTCAAGCGCAGCGCATTGAGCATGAACTCGAACGGCAGGTCGGCGGCGTCGACTTCGCGCTGCTCCTGCATGACCGCCGCACCGCCGCAGTCTCGGCCTGGCGCAGATACGTGTCCGGATGTTTGTGCCGCATCTCGCGAATGACCCGGTGCGGAAAGCTGAGCTTGCCGTGCGCACCGGGGCCGATGCCAAGGTAATCGCCGAATTGCCAGTAGTTCAGATTGTGCTTACAGCGCTTGCCGGCCTTGGCGTATGCCGACACCTCGTAGTGCTCGTAGCCTGCCGCCGCCAACCGCGCGTGGATCCAGTCCTGCATTGCAAACGCCGCGTCGTCATCCGGCAGCGCGGGCGGGTACTTGGCGAAATACGTGTTCGGCTCCAGCGTCAGGTGGTACAGCGACACGTGGTTCGTATCGAACGACAACGCGGCCTCCACGTCGGCCTCGCACTCGGCAAGCGTCTGGCCCGGCAGGGCAAACATCAGGTCGAGGTTGATGTTGTCGAAGTGCGCGCGGGCGATGTCGATGGCGGCGCGCGCTTCGGCGGCGCTGTGGATGCGGCCAAGCGCCTGCAGGTGCGCGTCGTTGAAGCTCTGGATGCCGATCGACAGGCGGTTCACGCCGCTGGCGCGATAGCTGCGGAAGCGTTCGGCCTCGAAGGTGCCCGGGTTGGCCTCCATCGTGATCTCGGCGTCGGCGTCAACGGGCAGCAGCATGCGGATGTCCGACAGCAGCCGGTCCAGCCCCTGCGCTGACAACAGGCTCGGCGTGCCGCCACCAATGAAGATCGTATGCACATGCCGGCCCCACACCATTGGTAGTGCGGCTTCCAAATCCTGACGCACGGCAGCGAGAAAGCGCTCTTCCGGGATGCCCTGTTCCGGCTCTGCATGCGAGTTGAAATCGCAGTACGGACACTTGCGTACGCACCACGGCACGTGCACGTACAACGACAGCGGCGGCGAGGCGGGCAGGCTGATCTTGCCCGGCTGCAGGAAGACGGAGGTGACCTTGTCACCGGTTTCAGCGGCGGTCGCGGAAGGCGTCTTGGCTGCGCCGGCGGGGTGAATCGGAATCATCGGAACGTCAGGCGTTTTCAAAGGTGCGCAGCCGTTCAACGAGCTGCGCGAGGGCTTGTGCACGATGGCTCACGCTGTTCTTCTCGGCTTTGCTCAGCTCGGCGGCGGTCTTGCCGAGATCGGGCAGCAGGAAGTGCGGGTCGTAGCCGAAGCCGCCGTCGCCGCGCGGTGTGTCGATCACCTCGCCAAACCAGTTGCCTTCGGCAATGATCGGCTGCGGGTCATCGGCGTGGCGCACGTAGACGAGCACGCAAACATAATGCGCGCCGCGGTCGGCCTTGCCGGCCAGTTCGCGGACGAGGCGGGCGTTGTTGGCGGCATCCGATTTGGGCTCGCCCGCCAGTTGCGCATAGCGCGCGGAATACACGCCCGGCGCGCCGCCCAGGGCATGCACGCAGATGCCGGAGTCGTCTGCCAGCGCGGGCAGGCCGGACGCACGGCTCGCGTGGCGTGCCTTGGTGAGCGCGTTTTCAACGAAGGTCGCATAGGGCTCCTCCGCCTCGGGAATGCCGAGCGCGCCTTGGGGCGTCACGTCAAACCCGAGGGTGCCCAGCAGCGCGTTGAATTCGGCCAGCTTCCCGGCGTTGTTCGAGGCGAGAACGATCTTGCGCATGGCCGTGTCGATCACAGGCCCAGCGCCTGCTTCTGCAGGCCGATCAGCGTGCGGATGCCTTGGTCGGCCAGGCCCAGCAATGCATCCATTTCAGCGCGCGAGAACGGCGTGCCTTCCGCGGTGCCTTGCACTTCCACAAAGCCGCCGCTGCCCGTCATGACGACGTTCATGTCGGTGTCGCACGCCGAGTCTTCGGGGTAGTCCAGGTCGAGCACCGGTACGCCGTCGACCACGCCCACCGACACGGCAGCTACGAAATCGCGGATCGGGTTGCCCGCCAGCAGGCCCTTTTCGCGCATGACCGAGACTGCGTCATATGCCGCGACGAACGCGCCGGTAATGCTGGCCGTGCGCGTGCCGCCATCGGCTTGCAGCACGTCGCAGTCGAGGTGCAGCGTGTGCTCGCCCAGCGCGCGCAGATCGAACACCGAGCGCATCGCGCGGCCGATCAGGCGCTGGATTTCCTGCGTGCGGCCGGTCTGCTTGCCGCGCGCGGCTTCGCGGTCGGAGCGCGTGTGCGTCGAGCGCGGCAGCATGCCGTATTCGGCCGTCACCCAGCCCTCGCCGCTGCCTTTCTTGTGCGGTGGCACCTTGGGCAGCACGCTGGCCGTGCAGAGCACTTGCGTGTCGCCAAAGCACACCAGCACCGAGCCTTCGGCGTGGCGCGTGAAGTTGCGGGTGAGGGTGACAGGGCGGAGTTGGTCGGGCTGGCGGCCGCTGGGTCGCATGTGGGGTCTCGCTTAAGAAAACGGATAGCCCGACATGATACCGCCCGCGCTGCGCTTGGCAGGGCGGGCCGGAGGTGGGGAATGCGAGGACTGAGCGACGGCGCTTAGCGCGTCAGATTGCTCGTCTTGTCGATGGCGGCGCGGATTTCCGCGATGGAGCGCTCGATTTCCTCTTCCGACATCAACCCCGATTCACTTTGCGGCGCGTCCAGGATCGACGTCGTGAAGGCGTTCAGGGGCAGGGTGTCGGTTTGCACCGAATCCTGCGTGGTGGTCACGGCGTCCAGCTCCCACATCATGGAGATGGCGGTGGTGTTGTCGGCCGTGTCGCCGGCATTGCGCAGCGCGCGGGCGATCAGTTCGGGAATCGCCTGCGTGACCGAGAAGCTGGTGCAGGTGTCGATGAGTTCGTCTTCCTGCACGCTGCCCCACAGGCCGTCGGAGCACAGCATGGCGACGTCGCCCGGCTCGAGGTTGACCGGCCCGCCGATGTCGATGAGCGGCAGATTGGGCGAGCCCAGGCAGTTGTAGATCTTGTTGCGCTCGGGGTGGTTCGCAACCTGCATCGGCAGCACACGGTCTTGTTGCAGCAGGTTTTCGATCTTGGAGTGATCGCGCGTGCGCGTCACCAGTTCGCCCTTTCGCATCAGGTACATGCGCGAATCGCCGGCATGCGCCCAGTGCAGCGAGCCACGCTGGGCCAGCGCGCAGACGATGGTCGTGCGTGGCGCGTCCGGCAGGCCGTTTGTCTCGGCATAGCGATGGATGTCGCGGTGCGCGAGCATGATGCTCTCGTGCAGGAAATCGCGCGGATTGCGGATCGAGGGACGTGCGTGGCGCTGAAACTGGCGCGCCATGGTCTGCAGCGCCTGCTGGGCCGCAACTTCCCCCAGGGAATGCCCGCCCAGACCGTCGCACAGCACCATCAGCATGGCGTCACGCGTGAAGCAGTAGCCCATGCGGTCCTGGTTGACGCGTCGCGCGCCTTTTTTGCTTTCTTGATAAACCGAGAATCGCATTGCGGCTAGATGAATATTCGGTGAGGGAGGCGGTGCAGCGGCAAGTCCCGTCTAGTGTTGCACCATTCTGGAATCATACTCCGCCTGTCAGCGGCAATCGGGCGCTCAACTGTCCCGGCGGCGCAACAGACGGCTCATGAAACGCGTCGTCAACGCCTCTTTTTCTTCTGGCACGGGGCCGCCTTGGGTGACAGCGGTCAGCGCCTGCAATTCGGTCAGCGCGTTGCTTTCTTCGCGCAGCACCTTTTGCAGGCGGAACACGCTCTGCGGGCGTTCTTCGGGCTTCATCTTCAGGCACCAGCCCACTAGATCGATGAGGCTGGCCGTGTAGACCTTGCGCAGGCGCTCCAGGCCTTCTTCCAGCTTGTCGTCTTTCTCGCGCTGCGTGGCTTCCTGGGGCGGCGTGCCGGCCATGCAGGCATAGATCGTGGCGCCGATGCTGTAGATGTCCGTCCACGGGCCCAGCTCGTTGTGCTTGCGGTACAGCTCCGGCGCGGCAAAGCCCGGCGTGTACATCGGCTGGAAGCGCGAGGCCTCGGCGGTAAGCGTCTGCCGCGCGGCACCGAAGTCGAGCAGGATCGGCGAAAAGTCTTCGCGCAGGTAAATGTTGCCGGGCTTGATGTCGAGGTGCAGCAGCTTGTGGATGTGGACTTCGCGCAGCCCGCTCATCAGGTCATGGAAGACCTGGCGGATGAAGCGCTCGCGCAGCATCTTCAGCTTGCCTTGCTGGCGCGCGGTGAGGATGTGTTCCTGCAGCGTTTTACCCTGCTCATACGTCATCACCATGTAGACCGTGCCATTTTCCCGGAAGAAATTGAGCACGCGCACGATAGCGGGGTGCGAAATCTTGGCCAGCGACCGGCCTTCTTCGAAGAAGTACTTGAGCCCGAGGCGGAACGCACTCGCGCTTTCTTCGGGCACGACAGGAATCAATTCGCCCGGCGCGCGACGGGCCAGCGAAGACGGAAGGTATTCCTTTACGGCCACCGGCGTCCCATGCTCGTCGGTCGCAAGATAGACGAAGCTGAACCCCCCGCTGGCCAACTTCTTTACAATACGATAATTGGACAGCAAGGTGCCGACCGGCAACGGGGCACTGCGCGGCTGTCCTGAGCCTTTTGACTCTGTCATGGGTTTGTGTGGCGAAATGGCTGTCGGATTCTCCCTGACCAGTCCACACGTTGTAAAGCGACAAAAGGTGGGGGATTCCCCGCCAATTCCAGGCGTTAAATACCGCCACCGGATTTCCCGATTCGACCAAGAACAACACACCACGATTCCATGATCCACAGCATGACCGGCTACGGCGTTGCCACACGCCAGGCAGCCTTTACCGATGCCCATGGCGCCCCCAGCGGCAGCGTCGCTACCGTCTCGGTCGAATTCCGCACCGTCAACTCCCGCTTCCTCGATCTGCTGTTCCGCGCCCCTGAAGAGTGCCGAGCCTTCGAGCCGGCCCTGCGCGAAATGCTGATGAGCGCACTGTCGCGCGGCAAGCTGGAATGCCGGATCAATCTGCAGCGCCAGGAAGCTGCCAGCGATGTCGCGGCGCTCAATGTTGAGCTGCTGCAACAACTCGCCAAGCTCGAGCAGGCCGTTACGCGGTATCTGCCGGCATCGGGTTCGCTGCGCATGGGTGAAATTCTGCGTTGGCCCGGCGTGCTGGCCGAGCCCCAGCTGACACAAGACGCGCTGCGCGATGCCGTGATCGAAGCTGCCAAAGAGGCGCTCAAGCAACTTCTGGAATCGCGCCGTCGCGAAGGGGATGCGCTCAAGGCTGTGCTGCTTGACCGCGCTGACGCGATGCTGGCCATCGTCGACAAGCTCACGCCGATGGTGCCCGTTCTGATCCAGCAGCATCAGGACAAGCTGACCGAGCGCCTGCGCGAGGCGTTTGGCCTGGCAGCGCCCGAAGGCACGCCGGCGCTGACGCGCGACGAACTGTCCGAACGCATTCGCCAGGAAGCCACCGTCTACGGCATCCGCATCGACATCGCCGAAGAACTTTCGCGCCTGCAGGCACATCTGCGCGAAACGCGCCACATCCTGGAGAAGGGCGGCCAGATCGGCAAGCGCCTGGATTTCATGATGCAAGAGCTGAACCGCGAGGCGAACACGCTCGGTTCGAAGGCGGCCGCCAAGGAACTGGCCGATGCATCGATGGAACTCAAGCTGCTCATCGAGCAGATGCGCGAGCAGGTCCAGAACCTCGAATAACTCGAAACGATAGAACTAGAACATGCCATCCTCTCAAGCGCACTCCGCCGTCGATACGCCCATCGAGAATCATTTTCCGGGCAGCCTGTTCATGGTCGTGGCGCCGTCCGGCGCCGGCAAGTCGACGCTGGTGAATGCGCTGCTGGCGCACGACTCGTCGATCCGCCTGTCGGTCTCGGCCACCACGCGCAAGCCGCGCCCGGGCGAGCAGCACGGCCGTGAATACAACTTCATGACCGTCGAGGAGTTCAAGGCTTGCCGTGACCGCGGCGAGTTTCTCGAATGGGCCGAGGTGCACGGCAACTACTACGCCACTTCGCGCGTGTGGATCGAGGAACAGATGCGCGCCGGTACCGACGTGCTGCTCGAAATCGACTGGCAGGGCGCTCAGCAGGTGCATCAGCGTTTCTCCAACGCTGTCGAAATCTTCATCCTGCCGCCATCGCTCACGGCACTGGAAGAGCGCCTGAAGAAGCGCGGCCAGGACGAGCCGAACGTGATCGTGCGCCGCCTGCTGGCGGCGGGCTCCGAGATGGCGCACGCGCCCGAGGCCGACTACGTGATCATCAACGAAGTGTTCGACACGGCATTGGCCGAGTTGCGCACGGTGGTCCAGGCCACGCGCCTGCGATTCGGTGCCCAGAAGGCGCGCCACGGCGAGCTGTTCGTGGAGCTGGGCATTCACTGAAGCACGCAGCGCAATCGCGTTTTTCAGCGCGACTGCGAAAGTGTGGTAGCGCCTGCGCCCAAGGGCTGTCCGAAGGGAGTGCTGCGCTGCTGCTAAAATATCGAGATCAACAAGATTTGCCACCAGGTGGAGTTTTCATGGCGCGTATTACCGTCGAAGATTGCTTGAAACAGATTCCGAATCGCTTCGAACTGGCATTGGCCGCAACGTACCGCGCCCGTCAGTTGGTGCAGGGCCACACGCCCAAGGTCGATGCCAAGGACAAGCCGACCGTGACCGCATTGCGCGAAATCGCATCGGGTCAGGTTGGTATCGAGATGCTCAAGAAGGTTCCGTCCTGAGCTGACGCGCGTTACTTGGCATTACCCGGCGTGGTACGCTGCCTCGGTCACTGATCGTTCTAGCGATCTTTCATGGATGTGAAAGCCGCGAACGCACTAGACCCCGGCATGCCTACCTCGCCCGCTTCTTCTTCGCCCAGGACCCAACATTCCGCCACGCACGAACACAACGTGCCGTCGGTGGAATCGTCCGCGAGGTCGTCCGGTTCTGCGCCGGGCGCCTCCACGGTGCCTTCGGGGTCTTCTACCGCATCCATCGTTTCCATGCCGTCCTCCGCTTCCGGCTCCGGCCCTGCGTCCCCTCGTACGGGCGCGCCGAACTTGCCTGATCCGCGTGGTGCCGACCTGGTAGGGGAGCGGGCAGCCCTGCCGCCAAAATCACACAAGAGCGCAAGCGCTGACGCCGCCGAGCCGACAGCCCGGCCCGAGGGTGCCGACACGCTCTTCATCGATGCGGTGCTGGAGCAGACCTATCGGCATCTGTTCGGCCCGACCTCGCAGCCGGCAGCGCCGCCTCGGCAGCAAGTCGTCTCCATCTCTGGGCTCACTGAGAAACTGTCGTATCTGAAGTCGGCGGATCTCAAGCTGGTGAAGGAGGCGTTCCACTTCTCCGACGAAGCGCATCTGGGCCAGTACCGCCAAAGCGGAGAGCCGTACATTACGCATCCCGTAGCCGTGGCAGAGATCTGCGCGGATTGGAAGCTGGATGTGCAATCGATCATGGCAGCGCTGCTGCACGACGTGATCGAAGACCAGGGCGTGACCAAGAGCGAGCTGGCCGAGAAGTTCGGCCCCAAGGTCGCGGAACTGGTCGACGGCCTGACCAAGCTGGACAAGCTCGAATTCCAGAGCCGCGAGCAGGCGCAGGCCGAGAGCTTCCGCAAGATGCTGCTCGCCATGGCGCGCGATGTGCGCGTGATTCTCGTCAAGCTCGCCGATCGTACGCACAACATGCGCACGCTCGACCACGTGCCGCCGGAGAAGCGGCGCCGCATTGCGGGCGAAACGATGGAGATTTACGCGCCGATCGCGCACCGCCTTGGCCTGAATACGACATATCGCGAGTTGCAGGAACTGAGCTTCCGAATCGGCTCGCCGTTCCGGTATGCCACGCTCGAGAAGGCGGTGAAGGCCGCGCGCGGTAATCGGCGCGAAGTCGTGAGCCGCATTTTGGAGACGGCGCAGCGCGCGCTGACCGACGCGGGCATCCCGGCCGAAATGACGGGTCGCGAGAAAACGCTGTACAGCATTTACCGCAAGATGCACGACAAGCAGTTGTCGTTCTCGCAGGTGCTGGATGTGTATGGCTTTCGCGTGGTGGTCGACACGCAGATGCAGTGCTACATGACGATGGGTGCGCTGCATAGCCTCTACAAGCCGATGCCCGGCAAGTTCAAGGATTACATCGCCATCCCCAAGATCAACGGTTATCAGTCGCTGCACACGACGCTGGTGGGGCCGTTCGGCACGCCGGTCGAGTTCCAGATCCGCACGCGCGAGATGAACCAGATTGCGGAAGCCGGCGTGGCAGCGCACTGGATGTACAAGCAGCACCACGACGAGCCCGATCGCGCGCAGCAACAAGCGCATCAGTGGCTGCAGTCGCTGCTCGACATTCAGAGCCAGACGGGCGACTCGCAGGAGTTTCTGGAGCACGTCAAGATCGACCTGTTCCCGGATGCCGTCTACGTGTTCACGCCCAAGGGCGAGATCCGCGCACTGCCGCGCGGCGCCACGGCGCTGGACTTTGCCTACGCGGTGCACAGCGATCTGGGCAACCAGTGCGTGGCAGTCAAGATCAACAACGAGCTGCTGCCGCTGCGCACGGAGCTGAAGAACGGCGACATCGTCGAAGTGGTGACGGCGCCGTACTCGAAGCCGAACCCCGCATGGCTCACGTTCGTGCGCACGGGCAAGGCGCGCGCGGCGATCCGACATTTCCTCAAGACAGCCAAGCTGGATGAGGCGATTCAACTGGGCGAGCGTCTGCTCGAACAGGCGCTGCGGCAGATCGGCATCGACATGAAGGCCGTGTCGGCCCAGGTGTGGGAGCGCATCGTGCAGTGGACGGGCAACAAGGCGCGTGAAGATGTTTTCGCGGATCTGGCGCTGGGTCGCCGGGTGGCTGCCGTGGTTGCGCGCCGGCTGGAAATTCTTCTGCAAGAAGGCGGTCACGACGGTGATGAGGCCTTGATGGCGGCCGTGCACACCTTCGCTGGCGACGAGGCGCCTGCCGTCACCGTGAGTGGCGACGAAGGCATGGCGATGGTGTTCTCGTCATGCTGCCGCCCGATTCCCGGCGACCCGATCGTCGGCTATATCGGCAAGGGTGAAGGCTTGCAGATCCACGTGCAGGAATGTCGCGTGGCCAAGCGCCTGCATGGCAAGGATCCGGAGCATTGGATCGACGTCATGTGGGCCGAGCACACCACACGCGCCTTCGATGTGTCGATCAAGGTGCTGGTGCGCAATACGAAGGGGATCCTCGCGCGCGTGGCGGCGGATTTGACCTCGGCCGATGCCAACGTGGCGCACGTGTCGATGGAGCAGGAGGGCGATCAGGAAGCGACGTACATGACGTTCCTGATTCAGGTGCATGACCGCGTGCACCTGGCCGATGTGATGCGCGCGCTGCGACGCAACCCGGATGTGATTCGCATTGCGCGGGATCGCGGCGGAGATTGATGCTTCCGGGTGGAACAAAGAAAGGGCGAGGCCACCGGGCTTCGCCTTTTTTGTTTGTAGTCCGCTTGCAGCACACGTAGAGCGACGAGATCGCTTTGACGCAGCGCTGTATGCGAGTCCGAAGCGGACAAAAGAAAAGGGCTTCCATTTCTGGAAGCCCTTCTCATTCTCGTATTAGGTTGGCGCGGCTGGCAGGATTCGAACCCACGACCCCTTGGTTCGTAGCCAAGTACTCTATCCAACTGAGCTACAGCCGCAACCGAGAAATGAGATTATACAGAGATTTTCCGTCTTGTGAACCCCCTTCTTCACTTTTTCTTCGAGAGGGACCAACTTTCTATAATGGAGCCTTGATCCACCGTGGCTTCCATCATGAACAAGGCTTTCGTCCGGGAAGATTCCGGCGATGACGAAGACGATCTGCCCGAGGGCGCTGCGCCCTTGCCGCCGGGTTCCAAGAACTACATCACGCCAGCGGGCTACGAGCGCTTGCGCACAGAGCTGATGCACCTCATCGACACCGAGCGGCCTGAGGTGGTCGGCATCGTGTCGTGGGCCGCATCCAATGGCGATCGCTCTGAAAACGGCGACTACCTTTACGGCAAGAAGCGCCTGCGCGAGATCGATCGCCGCATCCGCTTTCTCACGCGCCGTATCGAGAAGGCCGAGGTTGTCGACGCGAGCTTGCAGGGCGACAACGACCAGATCTTCTTTGGTGCGACAGTCACCTACGCCAACCAGCGCGGTGAAGAGACGACCATCACCATCGTCGGCATGGACGAGGTCGATCTGGACATCGGGCACGTGAGCTGGATTTCGCCGATTGCGCGCGCGCTCATCAAGGCGCGCGAGGGCGATACGGTGCCGCTGAGAACGCCGACCGGCGTCGAGCAGATCGACATCCTCGAGGTCAAATATCCATCGCGCTCGGCGTGAGTTTTTTTCCTCACGCCGGGTGGCCGAGGCAGTAGGCCCCGACGGCGATGACGGAGCAGGCCGACAGGCGCCGCGCCGTGAGCGACTCCTTCAGGAACAGTCGGCCGAGCAGCGCGGCAAACACCACCGATGTTTCGCGCAGGGCTGACACAGGCCCCATCGGCGCGAGCGTCACAGCCCAGATGACGATGCCGTAGGCGATGAGCGAGACCACGCCGCCGCCAAACGTCTTGAGCGTAGTGGCGTCGCGCACGTCGATGTTCAGCGGGCCTTTCCACATGCGATAGAGCAGCACCATCGGCAAGCTGTCGAGCATGAACAGCCAAGCTGAGTATGCATTTGCATTGCCTGCCGCCCGCGCGCCGATGCCGTCGCACACCGTGTAGCATGCGATGAATACGCCCGTGGTGAGGGCCGCCAGCGTCGAACCAAGATCGGCCTTGCGGCCGCGCGCGAGACTGAGAATGCCGCCACTCACCAGGACCACGCCCGCGAGTGCAATCGCGCCGGGCATTTCGCCCGCGAAGAGCGACGCGCCCACCGTTACGAGCAGCGGCGATGAGCCGCGCGCGATCGGGTACACCTGTCCGAACTCGCCAAACCGATACGCCCGCGCCAGAAACACGTTGTAGCCGACGTGCAGCACCGCGGACAGCGCCACATAGGGCCATGCAGCCGGCGCCGGCAACGGCAATGCAATCGCCATCGGTATGGCCGCTACACCGGAGGCCAGCGTCATCAGCGTGATGGCGCGCAGGCGGTCGGAGCCGCTTTTCAGCAACGCATTCCATGACGCGTGGAGCAGGGCGGCGCAGAGAACCAGGGCGATGACGGCGGGGGTCACGATGACGGGGTGCGCGGAGCGCGAAAGTGAAAATCGAGTCCATTTTTCTCACTCGATGCTGAATCGGCGAGAGCAGGAAAGCGACAGCGTAGCGCCATCAAGCATGATCAACAATCGATATATACTGACTCGATCTGTGCAAAAAACTCACGCGATATGCGCAAACTGCCCCCTCTGAATGCCGTGCGCGCCTTTGAATCGGCGGCGCGCCATCTGAGTTTTACGCGCGCAGGCGAAGAGCTGAACGTCACGCATGGCGCGATCAGCCGTCAGATCCAGGCGCTGGAGGCGTGGCTGGGTGTGGCGCTGTTTCGCAGGCTGAATCGGCGCGTGGAACTGACCGATGCGGGGCAGCGCTACTTGGCCGAGATTGGGGTGGCACTCGACCGCATCAGCACGGCCAGCCAGGCGCTGCGTGACCGCGACGCGGTGCGCATCCTCCGCGTCAACAGCATCCCGACGTTCACCATGCGCTGGCTGATTCCGCGGCTCTCCACATTTCAGATGCGTTTTCCGCGCGTGGAGGTGCGGCTGACCACGTCCATCGAAGAGATCGAAGACCTGCCCGATCATTTCGACGTGATCATCCGTGGCGGGCCGGAAATTCACGCGGGATTCCAATCGGGGCGCTTTCTGGACGAGAGCCGCTTTCCGGTGTGCAGCCCGATGTTGCTCGAACGCTTGCCGTTGTCGACGCCATCTGACTTGCGGCATCACACGCTGCTGCATTCGGACACGCTGCCTTCGGTGTGGCCAAGCTGGCTGGTGCTGGCGGGGGTGCCGAACCTGCGGCCCGCGCATGCGCTCACGTTCGAGCATTTCTATTTGTCGATCCAAGCTGCCATTGATGGGCTGGGTGTCGCGATGGGGCCCTCGGCGCTCGTCACGGAGGATCTTGAGGAGGGGCGCCTCATCGCGCCGTTTCCGGACCTTTCACTGGTCGCGCGTAGCTATTACTGGTACAGCCCGGCGCGCAATCTCGGTGACGAAGTGGTGCAGGCATTTTGTGCGTGGCTGGGCGAGGAACGGCCGCAACGTCACGCAAACGTGAACACATTTCGGGCTTCCGGTAACGGAGGTAACGCCGCGTAACACCCTAGAGGCGCGGGCGAAAGCCGGTGCTACGATCCACTCAAGTTCGATGGGTTTGAAAAGGAGGTCCCCAATATGAAGAAGAACGCATGGATTCTCGCTGCATGCCTGGCCGCGGCCGGTGTGGCAGGCTCGATCGCCTTGCCGGCGCAGGCGCAGGTGTCGATCGGTGTGCAGATCGGCCCGACCTACGCGCCGCCGCCGCCTCAATATGAGCCCGTGCCGGTCTTGCAGCCGGGCTACGTCTGGGTGCCGGGTTACTGGCAATGGCGTGACGGCCGCTACGTCTGGCGTCGCGGCTATCGCGAACACGGCCGACCGGGTTACCACTGGCGCGAGCCGCGCTGGGAGCAGGGGCCGCACGGCTGGCAAATGCGTGACGGCGGCTGGGACCGCGGTGACGACGGCCGCTGGCGCGGTCGTGATCGCGATGACCGCTATCACTGCCCCCCGGGCCACGCGCGCAAGGGCGAATGCTGATGATGCAACGACAGGCCGGTCATGTACCGGCCTGTTTTTTGCAGGCAGTTCTG
The DNA here is from genome assembly GCF_007997035.1 of Ralstonia sp. TCR112. GTDB lineage: Bacteria > Pseudomonadota > Gammaproteobacteria > Burkholderiales > Burkholderiaceae > Ralstonia > Ralstonia edaphi. The sequence goes on from NZ_VOSS01000025.1 coordinate 74,439, forward strand.
TCGACGCCGTAATCGCCGGACGAGCGGCAGCGGCGCCTCCGGGAGGCAACATGACAATGGAATCGAATTGGCGCACCGAGCTGTACAAGGACTTCGACGTCTATGTACTGGCCATTCCGCGTGCCGAGCGCAAATCGGAAAGGAGCGGGCAGGGGCCCGCGCAGTGGGATTTTGTCGTGCGCATCTGCGAGTCGGGCGCAGACCCAACCGCGGTCGAAACTCTCGTCGCCCATTCGCATGACGAGCGCCCGCTGCCCACGCGTGAAGCCGCTGAAGATGCCGGGCTTACGCGCGGCTATGGCTTGATCGATGAATTGCTGGGGCGGAACCCCGTCCAGCAGTCGATCGATCTCTGACGCGCACTTACGCGGCCAGCGCTGCGTCGCGAACGTGCCGGCGCGCGAATTGCCACCACAGCCACGTCGAGTCTGGCCCCGGCGCGTGGAAGGCGTAGCGCGGGTCGCCGCCGCTCCAGGCGTGGCCCATCGTGGTGAGTTGGCACAGGCTGACGATGCATTCGCCGTCGCGCATGTCGTTGCGCAGGACATAACCCTCGCCGCGCGCGGTTTCGCGTGAGACGTTGCCCCCATCGCCGAGATGATTCAGCGCGCGGAACTGCGCGGCCAGTTGCGCCTGGTTGGCGGGGTTGACGGCCTCGTCGCGCAGGCCGTGCAACAGCATCGTCGGCATGCCGGGGTAGGCGGCCACGTTTACCACGCTGGAGAGTGCCTCGACGGCGTCGACGCGTGCTCCGCGGCGCATCAGGTTCAACGCAGATGCCGGCGAGCGCGCCACGCCCAACGCCGGGCCTGAATGCAGCGCCAATGCGGCGAACAGCTTCGGATGACGCAATGCGATCAGGCCGGCCAATCCGGCGCCGGCTGACAAGCCTGCCAGATACACGCGTGAAGGATCGGCGCCAGTCTGTTCCAGGGTTTGCTCGATCAGCTGGGCAATGCCGTCCGCCTCGCGGGCGCCGGCGTGCTCGGGGTCATACCAGTGCCAGCAGCATTGCGGATGCGCGCGGCGCGGCTGCTCCGGGTACAGGACGATAAAGCCCTCGCGATCTGCCAGTGCATTCATGCGCGTGCCGTGTGCCAGCACTTCTGCCGATTGCTTGCAGCCATGCAGCATCACCATCAGCGCGGGGGGCTTGCTGCCGCGCGTGGGCGGTGTGTACAGCCAGTATTCCGGCCGGCGTGCCACCACGACCGGCGACTCCGGTTCGTAGATGAACTGCTCGCGGACAAAGGTGCCCTGGGTGGGCGTCGGACGCACGCGGCGTGGGCTCTCCCTGCGGGCGGTCGGCTTGAGCGGCTTGACGGGTTTGGGCGGCCACGACTGGCGGCCAAAGCCCGGGGTGGTCAGGGCGTCGACCAGCCGGGTGATGGATTTCATCCAATTACGGTGCATGGCGGCGGCAAAGAGGCTCGGATGGGGATGATGGTGCCCGTGCATTCCGAGAGGTCGCAAGTGGTTTCGGTTTTGGTAAGACAGTGTGCCAGTGATTTTGTTGCGACGCAGCATTCGAAGTGGGCGAAGCGCCTCATGGCCGCCCGGTCGAGGTCGAAAGTTTGCAATTGCACGCGACTGTCATGGAGACACCGTTGGTGAGCGGCTACACTGCCGCGGCGGGGCGGGCCTCGCAGGGCTCGCCTTTCGGCTTTCCCGTTCCCCGTTGTGTACTTATGGAGGTCGTTATGGGTTTTTTTGACTTCATCAAAGAGGCTGGCGAGAAGCTGTTCCACGGCAGCGCCGCAGCCGCCCCGGCCGATGCGTCGGCGGATGCCGGTGCCGCCAAGGCAGCCGACGATGCCAAGGGCCAAGCCATTCAGGACTACATCGCGAAGCAGGGCCTGAGTGCCACGGCGCTGTCCGTGCAGGTGGAGGGCGACGCCGCCAAGGTGTTTGGCGTGGCGCCCGACCAAGCCACGCGCGAGAAGATCATCCTGTGCTGCGGCAACGTCGAAGGCATCAAGTCGGTGGATGATCAGATGTCGGTCAATACCGAGTCGCAAGAGTCGCAATGGCACACCGTGGAGCGCGGCGACACGCTCTCGGCCATCGCCAAGAAGTTCTACGGCGATGCCAACAAGTACCCGGCCATCTTCGAAGCCAACAAGCCGATGCTGTCGAATCCGGACAAGATCTATCCGGGCCAGAAGCTGCGCATTCCGGCGGCGTGATCTGGCAGGTGGTTGCATCAAGACGGAGGGCCTTCGGGCCCTTTTTCTTTTGCCGGCGCATGACGGTTGAGTGAGACACCTGTCGCATTCGCTGCGACGTCTGTCTCGCCCCGCTGGTCTCTAACGAGACGACTTCAGGTGCGCCGCAAGCGCGGGTCGCATGACGGCAATCCCTTGCCACTAAAGGCTCTGCGCGCTTTCTCGATGCACGCGAGCCGCTTGCGCTTGCAGCTGGCACCCCTCTTGCAATTCCCGGTCAGCCGGCCCAGCAGCCGGACACCGATACGAGAGCAAGAGGAGACTTTGCATGGACCCCACACCGCAACATCTTCTGTGGATGTACGAGAAGATGATCGAGATTCGCCAGTACGAAGAGGCCATGGCGAAGGTCTATCTGGAAGGCAAGTTGCCGCCGAAAATCCAGAAGGGCCTGGCCTTTGATATTGGCGCCGGGCCAGTGCCTGGCGAGATGCATCTGTCGGCGGGGCAGGAGCCAGTGGCGGTGGGCGTATGTGCGCATCTGCGGCCCGAAGACACCGTGGTTGGCCCGCACCGCGCCCACCATTTCGCCATCTCCAAGGGCGTGCCCCTGAATGAAATGACCGCCGAGATCTTCGGCAAGGTAACGGGGCTCGGCCGCGGCAAGGGCGGCCACATGCACCTGTTTCACCCGGAGACCAAGTTCTCGTGCAGCGGCATCGTCGGCGCGAGCATGCCGCAAGCCTGTGGCGCGGCGCTCGCGGCGCGCAAGCTGAACAAGGACTGGGTGGCCATTGCGGTGTTTGGCGAGGGCGCGGCCAATCAGGGCGCGTTCCATGAGTCGTTGAATCTGGCGGCGCTGTGGAAGCTGCCTGTCGTCTTCATCTGCGAAGACAACAAGTACGGCATCTCGGTCGAGAAAGCCGATTCGACCTCCGTGCCTTCCAACGATGTACGTGCCGCCGGCTACGGCATGCCCGGCGTGCTGGTGGACCGCAACGACGCCGTGGCCGTCTATCACGCGGCCGGCGAGGCCATCGCCCGCGCGCGACGCGGCGAGGGGCCGACGCTCATCGAGGTCAAGACCGATCGCTACCTCGGCCACTTCCAGGGCGACCCGGAAACGTACCGCCCGAAGGACGAGGCCAAGCACCTGCGCGAGGCCGATCCCATCAACCTCCTTGGCAACAGTCTGCGGGCTTCGGGGCTGCTCGACGACAACGCCGACAGCGCGCTGCGGGCCGCCATCTCGGCACGCATTGACGCGGCCTACGACTTCGGCCGCAACAGCCCGTATCCGGAACCCGGCGAAGCGCTGGATCACGTTTTCGTTCATTAAGCAGCCCCTGCGGCCATCACAGGAGACTCACCATGCAAGCCTCACAAGGCGCGGCGCAGGGCGCGCGCACCCTCACCATGGCGCAGGCCATTTCCGAAGCCATCGGCCAGGAAATGGAACGCGACCCGCGTGTCTTCGTCATGGGCGAAGACATCGGCAAGTACGGCGGCATTTTCAGCGCCACCACCGGGTTGCTCGACCGCTTCGGGCCGGATCGCATCATGGACACGCCGATTTCAGAGACGGCCTTCATCGGCGCGGCACTCGGCGCAGCAGCGGAAGGGTTGCGCCCCATCGCCGAGCTGATGTTCGTGGATTTCTTCGGGGTGTGCTTCGACCAGATCTACAACCACCTGGCGAAGAACACCTACATGTCCGGCGGCCGTGTCGCGCTGCCCGCCGTCATCACGACCGGCATCGGCGGGGGCTACAACGATGCGGCTCAGCACTCGCAATGCCTGTACGCCAGCTTTGCCCACATGCCGGGCATGAAGGTGGTCGTACCGTCCAACGCGTACGACGCCAAGGGCCTGATGACGCAGGCCATCCGCGACGACAACCCGGTCATCTTCTGCTACCACAAGGGCATCATGGGCCTGTCGTGGATGTCCTACTTCGAGGGCAGCACGAACGCGGTCCCCGAAGAGGCCTACACGATCCCGTTCGGGCAGGCGCGCGTGGCGCGCGAAGGCCGCGACGTGACCATCGTCACGCTCTCGCAGATGGTGCAGAAGTCGTTGCTGGCGGCCGAGCAGCTCGCCGCCGAGGGCATCGATGTCGAGGTGATCGACCTGCGCACCATCGTGCCGCTCGACCGCCAGGCGGTACTCCGCTCGGTGGCCAAGACGGGCCGTCTGCTGGTGGCCGACGAGGACTACCTCAGCTTCGGCCTGTCAGGCGAGATTGCCGCCATCGTGGCGGAGAACCTCGACACCGTGGCATTGCGCGCGCCCGTGCGGCGGCTGGCGGTGCCCGACGTGCCCATTCCGTACTCGCGACCGCTCGAGCAGTTCGTCATTCCGCAGGTCGACAGCATCGTCACCCAGGTGCGCGCACTCGTGCAGCACCAACCGGCTTTCCATTCACTCAAGCGAGAAGCAGCATGATCGACGTACTGATGTCTGACGCCGCCTGGCAGGACGTGGAAGAGGGCACCGAGGCCCTGTTGCAGGATTGGCTCGTCAAGCCCGGTGATGCGGTGAGCGCGGGGCAGGCCCTGGCGGTGGTCGAGCTGGTCAAGACCACGCACGAGGTGGCGGCTCCGGCCGATGGCGTTGTCGCCGCACTGGAGGTCGCGGCCCAGGACACCTTCGGGCGCGGCGCGGTGCTGGCGCGGCTGGAGCCGAAAGCATGAACCAAGCCGTCGCTTTCGTGCCCGATGCCGGCGAGCGTCGTGTCGTGCCGCTCGCGGGCATGCGCGGTGCCATCGCCCGCACCATGAGCGCTGCCTGGCAGGTGCCGCGCGTGGCGCAGTCGATCGAGGTGGATGCCACCCGGTTGGAAGCCGCCGTGCAGGCACTGCAGCAGCAGCTCGGGCCGCAGTGCAAGGTCACGCTGACGGCCTTCGTGCTGCGTGCGGTGGCATTGACACTGCGCGAGCATCCACGCCTGAATGCCCGCGCGCTCGAGAAAGAAATCGAGTTGATGCCCGACGTCAACATCGGCTTGGCCGTCAGCCTGGATGAAGGGCTGATGGTGCCGGTGCTGCGCAATGTCGACGCGCAGTCAGTGGCCGACATTGCCGCCGAAAGCCGCCGCCTGGCTGCAGGAGCCCGCGCTGGCACGTTGTCCGCCGGCAGCTATCAGCACGGCACCTTCACCGTGACCAACCTCGGCATGACGGGCATCGACAGCTTCACGCCCATCATCAACGTGCCGCAGGTGGCCATCCTCGGTGTGACGCGTGTTGCCAAGCGGGCGGTGGTCAAGGGCGACAGCATCGTGGTCGCGCCAATGATGGGCCTGCATCTGATCTTCGATCACCGCGCTGTGGACGGTTACCCGGCCGCACGCTTCCTGACCGATCTGAAGGTGCGGCTGGAAACCGTTGAAGGTCTGTGATGCTGACCGCCGCCTTCCTCTCCGATGGAATTCATTGCGCAGACGAGCAGGACTGGAACCGCGCGCAGCTTGCGCAACCGGTCCTGCGGCCAGCGGTGCGGCTGTGGACGTATGCGGGCCCCGGTGTCGTGCTCGGTCGTGCGCAGGCGGCCTTGCATCCGGGCATGGCAGGCGGCGCCACGCCGGTGGTCGTGCGCGACGCTGGCGGCGGCGCGGTGCTGGCCGGGCCCTGGATGTTGTCGGCATCGATCGTGCTGCCCGCCGATCATCGCTCGTCGCGGGGACCGGCACGGTGTCGAGCTACCGGTGGCTGGGCGTGCTGCACGCAGGGCTGTTGCGAGACCTCGGCATTCCGGCCTATGCAGTGCCGCCGGAGGAAGTGCGGTTAGCATCGCCGGCCCCGTCGCTCAAGTGGGCCTGCTTCGGCTCGCTGTCGCCGTGGGAAGTGGTGGTCGGGCATCGCAAGATCGTCGGTCTCGCGCAGGTACGGCGCCGCACGGGCGTGCTGCTGACGTGCGGCACGCTCGTCTCGCCGCCGGACTGGCCGCTGCTGTGCACGGCTTTGGGAGCGAATCCGGCGCAGGCGGAGCGCCTGCAAGCGTGTACGACGTCCTGTACCGAGCAGTTGGGCGCGCCGCTATTGGCCACCGTACTGGCCGAAGGACTGCACCACATGCTGGTCGATGTGCTTGGCGAGCACGATCTCACAAATGAACCCCGTCATTCCCACGGCGCGCCATATGCGTCGCAGGTGTCCCGGACCGCCGCGGCGGGACCATGAGCCGCCAGGCAACGTTGTGCATTTCAACAAGATAAGGCGCGCGCGGTGCACGCCCGATAACGGAGGCAACCAACATGAAACCCACGCCAACCGCTGGCCCTGCCATGCGCGTTTTGGACAAGCAACCCAAGGTGTCGCGACGCGGCTTTCTGCGCGGCAGCGGCCTGGCCGCCATCAGCGTCACGGTCGTGCCGTCGGCCATGGCGGTCACCAAGGACGTCGTGGTCGAGCACAGCTTTCCCCTGCTGGGCACCGCCACCGGCAGGACGCTGGTGCGCATGGCGCGCGACATCTATCCGCACGACAAGTTGGCCGACAAGTTCTACGTGGAGGCCGTGGCGCCCTATGACGCGGCGGCAGGCAAGGATTCGACAGTGAAGACGCTGCTGATCAACGGCGTGCACGACCTGGACCAACGCGCCAGGCAGCGTTATGGCGTGCCGTACATCCAGGTGAAGACCGAGAACGAACGTGTGGCGCTGCTCAAGGACATCGAGTCCACGCCCTTCTTCAAGAAGGTCCAGGGCGATCTGGTTACCGGTCTCTACAACAACAAGAAGCTATGGCCCCTGTTCGGCTACGAGGGCTCGTCGTGGCAGAAGGGCGGCTATCTGCACCGCGGCTTCGACGACATCGACTGGCTCTGAGCGCCGGCGCATAAAAAAACGGAGACAACCATCATGACGGATCAGGCAAAGTTTTCCCTCGACGACGATAGCGTTGTCGTGATCGTCGGTTCGGGCGCGGGCGGCGGCACGCTCGCCAACGAGCTGGCGCAGCGCGGTGTCAAATGCGTGGTGCTGGAAGCCGGAAAGCACTACACGCAGGCCGATTTCGAGAACGACGAATGGGCCATGTTCAACAAGATCTCGTGGCTCGACAAACGCATCTCGGCGGGCGGTTGGCACCACACCAAGACGTATCCAAACCTGCCTGCCTGGATCGTGAAGGGCGTGGGCGGGTCTACGGTGCACTGGTCCGGCGTGGCATTGCGCTTTCAGGAGCATGACTTCCACACCAAAACGACGTACGGCGCAATCCAGGGGGCCAATGTGCTGGATTGGCCGATCACGCTGTCCGAGCTTGAGCCGTATTACGAACTGGCCGAGAAGAAGATGGGCGTGTGCGGCACCAAGGCCAGCGGCCTGCCGCCCATGCCGCCAAACAACCACTACAAGGTGATCGAAGCAGGCGCAAGAAAGGTGGGCTACAAGCACATCGTCCGCCCCGCCGCGTCGAACTCCGAACCGTATGACGGCCGCCCCGGTTGCATGCAGATCGGCTTTTGCATGCAGGGCTGCAAGATCGGCGCGAAATGGTCGACGCTCTACACCGAAGTGCCGCGTGCCCAGGCCACCGGCAATGTCGAACTGCGGCCCGAATCGATGGTGCTGCAGATCCAGCATGACAAGCAGGGCCGCGCCAATGGTGTGCTCTATGTCGACAACAAGGGCCGCAAGCAGCTGCAGAAGGCACGGGTGGTCTGTGTGGCGGGCAATTCCATCGAGTCGCCGCGTCTGTTGCTGAACTCCGCGTCGAGCATGTTCCCCAACGGGCTCGCCAATTCGTCGGGGCAGGTGGGCAAGAACTACATGAACCACGCCACGGCAGCGGCGGTGTCCATCCACAAGAAGCCGGTCTACATGTATCGCGGCTTCGACATTGCGGCGGTAGTGGCCGATGAGGTGCCGCTCAATACCAAGCGCGGGTTTGTCGGCGGCTATTACCTCGAAGGTCTGGCCATTCACCTGCCCTACACGGCCGCGTTCATGAAGCCGGGCGGCTGGGGGCGCGACTTCACCTCGGCCATGGAAATGTACGACCACATGAGCTGCGTCTGGGTGTGCGGTGAAGACCTTGCGCGCGAGCAGAACAGCATCACGCTGCATCCCACCGAGAAAGACCGGTACGGTCTGCCGATTCCCATCGTCAGCAAGACCTATCACGAGAACGACGAAAAAATCACCGCGCACGGCCTGGTGCAGTGGCGCAAGGTGTCCGAGGCGGTGGGCGCGACGCGGGTGATCGACATGCCTGCCTATCCGGCCAGCCACAACATGGGCACCAACCGCATGAGCGCGAAGGCCAGCGACGGCGTGGTCAACCGCTGGGGACAGGCACACGATGTGAAGAACCTGTTCATCTCCGACGGCAGCCAGTTCACGTCGAGTTCGGCGGCCAACCCCACGCTCACCATCGTGGCCCTGGCGATCCGGCAGGCTGAATACATTGCCGGGGCATTGAACCGCAGGGAGATCTGAGCCAGCGAGCCCGGTTGCCTGTGCAGCGTCGCTACGTTGCGGCAACCGGGTAAATCGATTAGCGTAGAACCGCATCCGCCCTCGCTCCAAAGGCCGGCAAAGACCGGCGGCGCGGGCATCGCACCCTTCAAATGCGGCGGCTAAGGAGACAGTCGTGCAGCAAAAAGCACACCGCGCACATATCGAGCGGCTGCTCGCCTTCTCGCAGCAGCCGGGCGAGGCGCAAGGCGTCATCGAGCGCTCATGGCGGCGCTGCCTGGACGACTACGGTCGCGACCCCAGCCGACCCACACCCGCCTACATCGTCGAAGCACAGCGCCTGCGCGAACACAAGGACCAGATCGAGGACTTCCTGAGCGTCGCGCGTACCGGCATGGAGCAGCTCTATAAGCGCGTCTCCGGCCTCGACTACGTGCTGCTGCTGACCGACGCCTACGGCGTCACAGTGGACTTCATCGGCAACGACAACCTCGACCGCGAACTGAAACGTTCTGGCCTGTACCTGGGCGCGGATTGGAGCGAGTCGCGCGCCGGAACCTGTGCGGTCGGCACCTGCATCGTCGAGCAGGCCCCGGTGACGTGTCATCAGACCGATCATTTCGACGCTTGCCACATCACGCTCACCTGCAACAGCGCGCCGCTGTTTGACCCGACTGGCAACTTCCTCGGCGTGCTCGATGTGTCTGCTCTGAGTGCGCCTGCCCCGCGTGAAGGGCAGCACCTCGCGCTGCAGATGACCACCATGTACGCGCAGAAGATCGAAGACGCGAACTTCCTGCGCTACTTCCGCGATCAGTGGATCCTGCGGTTGGGGTCAACGTGGTCGCTGGTGGATGTGGACAGCGAAATCATGGTCGCCTTCGACGCCGACGGCGTGATTCGCGGCATCAACAGCGGTGGCCGGCGCAAGCTGCGGCTCGAAAGCGATCCGCACGCCGATGTACGTGGCCACCTCTTGACCGAAGTGTTTCGCGAAAACATGAGCGAGCTGTGGCGCATCGCCCGCGCTGGCACCTCATCCGAGCGTACGGCGATTCGGATGTTCGATCACGGGCTGTATTACGCGACGGGGATTCCGCCGCGCGGCGCGCCGGGCAAGCCGTCTATGCCGTCTGCGGCGGCAGCTCAGCCGGTGTTGCCCAGCCCCGAGGCCAGTGCCGCCCTGGAGGCGCTCGGCGCCGACGACCCGCAGATGCAGCGGCTGATCCTGCAGGCCAAGCGTCTGGCCAACAAGCCGCTCAACATCCTGGTACAAGGCGAGACCGGCACCGGAAAGGAAGTCCTGGCCAAGGCGCTGCACACCGCGAGCGAGCGTCGCAGCAAAGCGTTCGTTGCGGTCAATTGCGCGGCCATTCCCGAGTCGCTCATTGAGAGCGAACTGTTCGGCTACACGCCGGGCACCTTCACCGGCGCCCGCAGCAAGGGCATGCGCGGCCTGATCGCCCAATCGGACGGCGGCACGCTGTTTCTCGACGAGATTGGCGACATGCCGCTGCATCTGCAGAGCCGGCTGTTGCGTGTGCTGTCCGAACGCGAAGTGATGCCGCTGGGTTCGGAAAAGCCGACGCCGGTTGACCTGCGCGTGATTGCCGCCTCCCACCGTGACCTGCGCCAGCTCATTGCCGAGCAGCGGTTCCGTGAGGATCTCTACTACCGGCTGTGCGGTGCAACGCTGCACCTTCCGACGCTGCGCGAGCGTTGCGACAAGGACTACCTGATCGCCCGCATCGTCGAAGAAGAAGCGCGCCAGCTCGACATGCACGCGCAACTCGCGCCGGCTGCGCTGGCGGTGCTGCGCAGCTACCCGTGGCAGGGCAATGTCCGGCAGTTGCGCAACGTGCTGCGCTTTGCGCTGGCCATGAGCGACGACGGCCTGATCGATGTCGACGCGTTGCCGCCGGAGGTTCTTGAAAGCACGACGGACGCTACGGCTGCCGCAGCTTCAGTCGCGGCCGATGCCGCACCGGACAACGAGCGGGAAATCCTGCTGGCTGCGTTGCGCCGGAACAAATGGCGCATCACCCACGTTGCGCACGAGCTTGGCATCGCGCGCGCGACGGTCTATCGCCAGATGGAACGGTTCGGGATTGTTTCGCCGAATCAGCAATAGGCTGAGCGCGAGGGGAGCCGAGGTGCCTTGCTTCCGGAAGGGAAGGGCGGACGCGCGGGGTCGTCACTGTCGCTCGTTATCGCGCCCGGCTTTTAGACGCTTGAGGAACCAACGGCCAGCTGGGCCAGGCGGTGTGTCCTTTCGGTAGACAGCAAACATGGCGATCGGAGGCGTGTACGGTTGGAACGCTTCAAGCTGCAACGGCACGAGCTTTCCCGAATCGAGGTCATCCTGAACCATCGCCACCGGCATGTGCCCCCAGCCGAATCCAGCGCGCAGGAAGGCATGCTTGGCGCCGAGATCGGCCAGTCGCCATATATGCGGCGAGAAAACGCCGAAGGTCTTGCCTTCCGTGAGCGTCGTGCGATCGGTGAGCACCAGTTGCACATGCTCGTCGAGCTCAGCGGGACGAATGACCCCCGGCTTTGACGCCAACGGATGGGACGGCGCCGCCACGGTGATCATCGGGACATCCAGCAGTTTCTCCGCATCCAGAAGCTGTGGCACTGAGGGCATCGATCCGCTGATGCCGAGCCGGCATGCGTTGGTCAGCACCGGCTGCATGACCGCGCCCAGCGCCTCGACGTACAGCCGCAGAGGCGTGTGTGGAAACGCGTCGCGGAATGCCCCAACGGCGTCCGTCAGCGATGCCATCGGATACATCACGTCGACGACCACGGACAACTCCGGCTCAAGGCCATCCGACATCGCGCGCGCCTTCGCTTTGAACCCGTCCATGCCGCTCACCACGAGTCGCGCCTGCGCGAGCAAGGCCGTTCCCTCATCCGTCAGCCGTGGATAGCGCGCACTGCGGTCGAAGAGCTTGACGCCGATCTGGTTTTCCAGATTGGCCAAGGTATGGCTCACCACCGACTGTGCGCGTCGTAGTTTGCGACCTGCGGCGGAAAAGCTGCCCTCTTCGGAGGCCGCAATGAAGGTGCGGAGCTGATCCAGCGAGACGGCGTCGAGCATGTATCTATTTTGTAGATTGATTTCATCTAGAAATATAGGCTTCCTGGATACGTGTCAAGTCTCTACTCTTCGGTCATCCACTCTTTGAAAAGGACGATTGACATGAACCCGAACCTGAATGCCCAACTGAACGCCAACTCGGCCGTCCCGGCCGTAGGCCGCACGCTGATCGCTGCAATCTTCTTCATCAGCGGTATTGGCAAGTTGGCCGCGCCCGCTGCAACGATGGCCTATATCGCCTCGCTTGGCCTTCCCGCCCCAGCCCTGGGACTCATTGGCGCGCTCGTGCTGGAGCTGGCGGGCGCCACGCTGCTGGTCGTCGGTTACAAGACGCGGCTGGTTGCGCTCCTGCTTGCGGTATACGCCGTCGTGACGGCGCTGATCTTCCACCACGCGCTCGGCGACCAGAACCAGATGTTTCACTTCCTGAAGAATCTCGCCATGGCCGGGGGGCTCCTGCAGGTGGCCGCATTCGGGGCCGGCGCTTTCAGCATCGACAACCGCCGCGCAGCAGTCACGCGTGCGGCCGCCTGAGCCTCGCATTGCTGGAGACGACATCATGAGCATTGCGACAGCCCTTCTGCAGCAACACCTTGACTGGCTGGTGGACGACCCTCAGCAATGGCAGCAGTTGATTGCCGACAACATCGTGTGGGACCTGCCTTATGCGCCGAGCCTCGGCCATCCATTGAAGCTTGACGGGCGGGAATCCGTCCTGCGCCACGCGGGCTGGTTCGCGGGGGCGGTCGAGGACTTCCGCTTCTTCGATGCCATCCTGACTGCCACGGATGACCCTGAGCATGCGATTGCACGTGTTCGCGGCGAAGGACGCATCGCTGCGACCGGCCGCGCGTACCGCCAGGAGTACGTCATTTTCCTGACTGCCGAAGACGGCCGCATCGTGCATCTGCGCGAGTATTTCGATCCCGTCCAGGCCGCCCTTGCCCTCGATGCCCCAGTGGTGGGCGTCCCCTCCAGGAGCATCTGATGAAAGCGATCCAAGTTGCTGCCTATGGCAGCCCCGACAAGCTGACACTTGCCGAGCTCGACGACCCCGTGCCGGGCGACAACGAAGTACTGATCGATGTCGCCGCGGCGTCGGTGAATCCCATCGACTGGAAAATCGTCAGTGGTGCCATGAAGGCATTCATTCCGCTGCCACTACCGTTCACGCCCGGCGTGGACGCTGCAGGCACCGTCATCGCAGTGGGCCGCAACGTCACGGCGCTGAAGCGCGGTGACGAAGTGATGGGCTTTATCGGGATCGTCGGCGCATACGCCACGCGCGTCGTCGTCGAAGCGAGCCGGCTCGCGCGCAAACCAGCGTCTCTGGATTTCACAAGCGCGGCCGCCATCCCCGCAGCGTCGTTGACGGCGTGGCAGGCGCTGCATGAGCACGGCGCCTTGCGTGCCGGGCAGTCTGTGCTGATCCATGGCGCCGCGGGCGGCATCGGAAGCGCGGCAGTGCAGCTCGCCAGATTGGCCGGCGCCTATGTCATCGGCACGGCGTCGGGTGCAAATGGCGACTACGTGAAAAGCCTCGGTGCGACCGAGTTCATCGACTACCGTGCTGACGATTTCGCAAAACGGGTTGCAGGCGTGGACCTGGTGCTCGACCTCATCGGCGGCGAAACCCAGGCGAAATCATGGTCGGTGCTCAAGCCGGGCGGCACGCTGGTATCGACGGTTGCCAAACCGGACCTGGCGCGTGCCCACGAAGCGCAGGCAACGGGCCGCCACTTTGCGACCAGAAGCGACGGGCCGCTGCTCGAGAACGTGGCCGCGCTCCATGCGTCGGGCGAGATGCGCGTCCACGTCGAGTCGGTCTTTCCGCTGTTCGAAGCGGGCCGCGCATTGGATCTAAGCAGGGCCGGCCACGTGCGGGGCAAAGTCGTCCTCGACGCGACCGCATCAAAGACGGCTTAGGTACCAAAGTGAACTGCCGGAGATAGGGAGAAGGACTCGCGCATGTCGCGTGCCTCCTCCACCGGCGTTCTTCCAAAAAGGCGCTTGAACTCCCGGCTGAACTGCGACGTACTTTCATAGCCGACGCGTCCTGCCGCCGCAGCGGCGGTGAGGCCGTCGCGAATCATCATGAGGCGCGCATGATGGAGCCGCGTGGACTTGATGTACTGAATCGGCGACGTCTGTGTCACCACGCGGAAGTTGGCGTGGAATGCCGGCACGCTCATGCCGGCTTCTTCGGCAAGACGGGGCACGTTCAGCGGAGAAGCATAGTCGGCGTGGATGCGCTTGAGCGCCTTTGCCACGCGGCCGAATCGCCCGTGGTGCCCGAGCGCGGCGCATAACGCACCGCCTTGGGCGCCCGCCAGCACCCGATAGCAGATCTCCCGCACCAGGCCCGGCCCGAGAATGTGTGCATCCATCGGCACCGTCAAGGCTTCGAGCAACCGCACGGTTGCATCTGCGAGCGGGTCGTCAAGCGGTGTCGACACGATGCCGTTTGGCGCCGCGTCCGGTAGACGTCCGAACGCGCCGATCTGCGTGATCAGGTCGCTGAGCTCGAGCAGGTCGAGGCGAATCGACACGGCAAGCATCGGTTCCTCGCGCGATGCCTGGGTTTCGGTCGAGAACGGCAGCGGCACGGACAGCACGAGGTAGTGCTGCGCATCGTAAATGTAGACGTCGTTGCCAAGGAACCCGAGCTTGCGGCCCTGGCACACGATCACGATGCTGGGTTCGTACAGCACCGGCGTGCGCCCAAGGGGCCGGTCCGAACGCATCAGCCGCACGCTGTCCAGCGCCGACTGCGTATATCCCTCGCTCGGTGCCAGCTTCTCGATGAGGCGGACCATCTTGACGGACGCAAGAGAGCGGTTCTTCGACACGACAAACCTCCTGTTGCTTGCTACACGCGCCATTCTAGCTTCACGGTGAATGCGCCGCCGGCCAATTGATAGGAATAGGCAATAACGGCATCGGTCCGTGTATTCGCGCAACCTCACCGCGTTCCTATCATTCCATCACCGGCCGACGAGAAATACCGCTTCGTATCACGGTGTAACGTGCATCGGACATGGGGTGGGCGGGCTCGAACAGCAGCGGCCAGTTCATCGCCAACGATAGGAGTATGCAATATGGAAACTGTCTCAAACCAGTCCAAAGTCATTCTGATCACCGGCGCAAGCAGCGGGATCGGCGAGGGCGCGGCCCGCTTGCTTGCCGCACAGGGACATCGCGTCGTGATCGGCGCTCGCCGTACCGACAGGCTCGCGCGGCTCGCCGAATCGATCGAGGCGTCAGGCGGCGCCATTCGCTATCGCGAGCTCGACGTGACCTCCGCCGACGACGTGGCCGCATTTGCTCGCTTCGCGCTCGATGCGTTCGGCCGCATCGACGTGCTGGTCAACAATGCGGGCGTGATGCCGCTTTCGCCGCTCAACGCGCTGAAGGTGGAGGAGTGGAATCGGATGATCGACGTGAACATCCGCGGCGTGCTGCATGGCATCGCGGCGGTGCTGCCAACGATGGAAGCGCAAGGACGCGGACAGATCATCAATATTTCGTCGATCGGCGGCCTTTCCGTGTCGCCCACGGCCGCCGTCTACTGCGCGACCAAGTTTGCCGTGCGTGCCATCTCGGACGGCCTGCGCCAGGAAACCGACAAGATCCGCGTGACCGTGATCTGTCCCGGCGTCGTGGAGTCCGAGCTGGCTGACTCGATCTCGGACGATACCGCACGGGCCGCCATGCAGACGTTCCGACGCATCGCGATCACACCCGACGCCATCGCGCGTGCGATTGCTTACGCGGTGGAGCAGCCGGCCGATGTCGACGTCAGCGAGATCGTCGTGCGGCCGACGGCGAGCCCGTTCTGAGTCATCGATGGCAGCAGCCAACCCATCCCGATCCAGGAGCACACCATGACATCACCCAGCACCGCAAGCGGCGCCTTCGCAGGCAAGGTCGCCATCGTTACCGGCGCAGCCAGCGGCATCGGCCTCGCCACGACCGAACTGCTGCATGCCGAAGGCGCAAACGTGATCGCCGTGGGGCGCGGCAGCAACGTGGAAGCGCTGGCCCGCCCGGGCATCGTTCCGCTCGTCGCCGACGTGTCGCGCGAGGAAAGCGCCGTGCGCGCCGTGGCGACGGCCATCGAGCGGTTCGGCAGGCTCGACATTCTGGTCAACAACGCGGCGGTCATCATCAACAAGCCGCTGATCGATATGTCGCTCGACGACTGGAACGGCATTCAGGCCGTCAATGCGACGGGCGCATTCCTGTTCTCGCGCGAAGCCATGCGCGCGATGGTGCCGGCCAAGGGCGGGGCCATCGTGAACGTGGGTTCCTACGCGTGTTACCAGGCATTTCCGCTGATCTCGGCGTATGCGGCCTCGAAGGGCGCGCTCGCCCAGTTGACGCGTGCGCTGTCGCTCGAGGCGATCGAACACGGCATCCGCGTCAATGCCGTGGGCTCCGGCGACGTCATCACCAACATTACGAATCACATTCATGCGGACGGACAGGCGTTCCTCGCCGAGCACGGAAAGAAGGCGCCCATCCGCCGCGCCGCGCAGCCGAAGGAAATTGCGGAGGTGATCGCATTCCTCGCGTCGGAGAAGGCCAGCTTCATTGTGGGCGCGTCGTGATGGCCGACGGCGGCATGAGCGTCGCGTTGCCCTGAACACAGCAATCCATCCAACACCTGACCTGCAACTGAGGAGGTTCATCATGAAATCCGTATCCCGCACATGGTTTGTCACCGGCGCGTCGAAAGGCGTTGGCCGGAAACTCGTCACCCATTTGCTCGAGCAAGGCTACAGGGTCGCGGCTACCTCGCGCGCCGCGGCATCGCTGACCGATGTTTTCGGTCGCGCGTCAGACCGCTTTTTGCCGCTGGAGGTCGATCTGACGAACGATCGAAGCGTCCAGGATGCAATCGAAAAGACCGTGCAACGGTTCGGCGGTGTCGACGTCGTCGTGAACAACGCCGGATATGCGCAGCAAGGCACCGTCGAGGCACTGTCGGACGAGGAGCTTCGCCGGAACTTCGAAGTCAACTTCTTCGCGCCGATGACGGTCATGCGCCATGCATTGCCGCATCTTCGCCGGCAGCGCAGCGGGCACATCATCAACATCTCGTCCATCGTCGGCTATCACGGCGGATATGCGGGATGGGGCAGCTACGTCGCGAGCAAGTTCGCGCTATCGGGCGTGACGGAATCCCTCGCGGCGGAAGTCGCCGAACTCGGTATCCGCGCGACGGTCGTGTATCCCGGCCCGGTACGCACCGACTTCCTGTCGAGCGATGCGCTCGCCGTTGCCAAGCGGCAGATCGACGATTACTCCGAGGCGAAGGCTTCGCTGGACTTGCATCTCGGCACCCTGCACGGCCGCCAGGCCGGCGACCCGGACAAGCTCGCGCTTCTGATCATCCAGGCTGCAAACGTCGAATCGGCTCCGCTGCACCTGTTCGCCGGCAAGATCGCCAACGAACTCGCGGCTGCCAAGGCCAGCGCGGTCGAAAAGGACCTGCACGCGTGGAAGGGCTCCTCTGAAGCCACTGATTTCGCGGACTGACCCCGGTGTGGAAATGTCCCGGCTTTGCCGGAACGCTGCCCCTCCTGAGGGCGGGAGTGGTTCCTTTCGGTGGAAGGCGTCTGGCGTGCGCGGTTGGGCACGCCAGACGCAATCGGCTATGCGCGGCTCAGCCAATGGGAGCCGCTATTGCGCAGACGAGGCCGGGCGCAACGGCCCAGCCGATACATCATGGGGGGGCGAGGGGTATGACGGCGAGAGACGTCTCGCGGCCGATATGGGCAGTGGCGAACTGGCAGTACGCCAGCTTTACGCCCAAAAAGACAAAACCCAAGCACAGGCTTGGGTTTTGCGTGATGTCCTGGTGCCGCTGACCGGAATCGAACTGGTGACCTTCGCATTACGAATGCGCTGCTCTACCGACTGAGCTACAGCGGCGTCGGAAACAGCGATTCTAACAGAACTTTTTGTCGCTCTGCAAGAACCGCGGCAACAACAGTCTTACATGGCGTCGTCAGGCCGTTTTTTTGGCTTCGAGGTGATATTGCGTGACGCGATCCACCTCGTTTTTCGACCCCAGGACGACCGCCACGCGCTGGTGCAGCTTTTCGGGCTGGATATCCAGAATGCGTTGCTCGCCGTTGGTGGCTGCGCCGCCGGCTTGTTCCACCAGGAAGGCCATCGGGTTGGCTTCGTACATCAGGCGAAGCTTGCCGGCCTTGCCCGGCTCGCGCTTGTCCCACGGATACATGAAGATGCCGCCGCGCGTGAGGATGCGATGCACGTCAGCCACCATCGAGGCGATCCAGCGCATGTTGAAATCCTTGCCGCGCGGGCCTTCGGTGCCGGCCAGGCATTCGTCGATGTAGCGGCGCACGGGCGGGGCCCAGTGGCGCATGTTCGACATGTTGATGGCGAATTCCTTGGTATCGACCGGAATCTTCACGTCGCGGTGGGTCAGCACGAAGCTGCCGACTTCGCGGTCGAGCGTGAACATGTGCACGCCGTTGCCGACGGTCAGTACCAGCGTGGTCTGCGGGCCGTACACGGCATAGCCGGCAGCGACCTGCTTGACGCCGGGCTGCATGAAATCGGCTTCCGTCACGGCCTCGCCGGCCTTGGGCATGTGCAGTACCGAGAAGATCGTGCCAATCGACACGTTCACGTCGATGTTGGACGAGCCGTCGAGCGGATCGAACAGCAGCAGGTATTCGCCCTTCGGATAGCGGTGCGGAATCTCGTAGAACGATTCCATCTCTTCCGAGGCCATGGCGGCCAGGTTGCCGCCGTACTCGTTCGCTTCGAGCAGGACTTCGTTGGCGATCACGTCCAGCTTCTGCTGGGTTTCGCCTTGCACGTTGCCGGTGCCGGCCGAGCCGAGCACGCCGGCAAGGGCCCCCTTGTTGACGCTGTGCGAGATCGCCTTGCAGGCGCGCGCCACGACTTCGAGCAGCAGGCGCAGCTCGGCCGGGATGGTGTTGTGCTCGCGCTGCTCTTCGATCAGGTAGCGGGTGAGGTTGATGCGCTTCATGGGTTCTCCTGAGACGGGCGCGATTTTACGATACAAGCGGTGACATTCAGGCCAGCGCCTTGCCGACGATCTCGCGCACGTCGCGCGAGAGGCTCGGATGTGCCGCCACGCGCTTGAGCGCGTCCTGCATGGCGTCGCGCAGCGTGGGCACGTACTTGCGCCAGCGGTCCAGCGCGCGTGCCAGGCGGGCAGAGACCTGCGGGTTGATGGCGTCGAGCGCGAGCACCTGCTCGGCCCAGAACGCATAGCCGGAACCATCGGCGGCATGGAATTGCGCGGGGTTGCCGGAGCAGAAGCTGAAGATGAGCGAACGCGCCCGGTTCGGGTTGCGCAGCGTGAAGGCGGGGTGTGCCATCAGCGCGCGCACGGTGGCGAGCGTCGGCTTGCCTGCGGCGCCGGGCTGCATGGCCTGCAGCGAGAACCATTTGTCGATGACGAGGGCGTCGTCGGCAAAGCGCGTGTAGAAATCGGCCAGTGCGGCTTCGCGGCCGGGGGCGTAGCTGTTGACCATCGCCGAGAGGGCGCCCATGCGGTCGGTCATGTTGGTGGCGCCGGCATATTGCTGTTCGGCCAGGGCCAGCGCCTCGGAGGCTTCGGTTTCCACCAGATAGCCGAGGGCGATGTTCTTGAGGGCGCGCTTGCCTGCAGATACCGCATCGGGCGAGTAGGGCCCCTCGGTCTGGTTGTCCTGATAGGCACGCAGCAACTCTGCGTTGAGCTTCTCTGCCAGCGTGCGGCGCAGCGTGCGGCGTGCGGTGTGAATGGCGGCCGGGTCTGCCACGTCCATGCGCTCGGCCAGGTAACTTTCGGCGGGGAGGATCAGCATCTGCTCGCGGAAGGCTGGATCAAGCGACGTGTCGGCGACCACGGCACGCAGGGCTTCGACCAACGCTGGGTCGACCGCCGGTGCGCGGCCGTGCTGGATGTCCGCAACCATGCGCAGCAGGGTGTCGGTGGCCAGGCGCTGGCCGGCTTCCCAGCGGTTGAACGGGTCGGAATCGTGCGCGAGCTGGAACGTGAGCTGCTCCGTCGTATAACCGTATTCGACGATCACCGGCGCCGAGAAATTGCGCAGCAGCGAGGGCAACGGCGCTTCGGCCACATCTTCGAAGACGAAGGTCTGCTTGGTTTCGGTGAAGTCCAGCACGCGGGTGGTCACCGGCGAGGGCGATGCGGCCTCGCCACGCAAACGCAGCGGCAAGTCGCGGCCGTTCTTGTCGATCAGGCCGATCGCAAACGGAATGTGGAACGGTTGCTTCTGGATGCCGCTGTTGACTTCGATGCCGACCGGCTCGCAACGCTGGCGCAGCGTGAGCGTGTAGGTATGCGTGGCGGCATCGTGGTGGCCTTCGACTGCCACGACCGGCGTGCCGGCCTGGCTGTACCAGCGGCCGAATTGCGTGAGGTCGCGGCCGTTGGCATCGGCCATGGCGGCGCGGAAATCGTCGCAGGTGACGGCATGGCCGTCGTGACGCTGGAAGTACAGGTCCATGCCCTTGCGGAAACCGTCGCGGCCGAGCAGCGTCTGGTACATGCGCACGACTTCCGCGCCTTTTTCGTACACCGTGACGGTGTAGAAGTTGTTGATTTCTTCGTAGCTGTCGGGCCGCACCGGGTGGGCCATCGGGCCCGCATCTTCTGGAAACTGCGCCTGGCGCAGCACACGCACGTCTTCGATGCGCTTGACGGCGCGGGCGCTGGCAGCCGCGGCTTCATTGCCGGCTTGGGCGGCCGCTTGTGCCGCCATATCGGCGGAAAACTCCTGATCGCGGAACACCGTCAGGCCTTCCTTCAGGCTCAACTGGAACCAGTCACGGCAGGTGACGCGGTTGCCCGTCCAGTTGTGAAAGTATTCGTGGCCGACCACCGATTCGATGTTGGCGAAGTCAACGTCGGTGGCCGTCTCTGCATTGGCCAGCACGTACTTCGTGTTGAAGATGTTCAGGCCCTTGTTCTCCATCGCGCCCATGTTGAAGTCGCCCACGGCGACGATCATGAAGCGGTCGAGATCCAGCTCCAGGCCGAAGCGGCGCTCGTCCCAGTGGATGGAGTGGATGAGCGAATCCATTGCGTGGCGCGTCTTGCCCAAGTCTTGCGCTTCCACCCAGACCTGCAGCAGCTTCTCTTTGCCCGAGGCGGACTGGATGCGTTCTTCAATGCACTCGAGCTTGCCCGCCACCAGCGCGAACAGGTACGACGGCTTCTTGAACGGATCGTGCCACACCGCTTCGTGGCGGCCGTCCGGCAGGTCGCGCTCCGCCACGAGGTTGCCGTTGGACAGCAGCACCGGATAATCCGCTTTCGATGCGCGCAGCGTGACGGTGTAGACGGTCATCACGTCCGGGCGGTCGAGGAAGTAGGTGATCTTGCGGAAGCCCTCTGCCTCGCACTGCGTGAAGAAGTTGCCGTTGGAAACGTACAGACCCATCAGCGACGAGTTGGCGGCGGGATTGCAGTACGTGGTGAGTTCCAGCGTGAAGCTGGCGCCGACATCGGCCGGCACGGCATCGATGGTGAGCGTGTCGCCGGAGGCCTGCAGGCCGGATAGCGCCTTGCCGTCGACCGTTGCGCCCGCCAGCTCCAGCCCTTCACCCGCCAGCACGAGCGGCTTGCCGGCATCCGTGCGCGTCATGCGCATGCGGTTGACGACACGGGTGCGCTCGGGCACGAGATCGATCTCCAGGGCCACTTCGTCAATGCGGAAAGCGGGCGCGGTGTAGTCCTTGCGGTAAATCGTGACGGCGGTATCGGTGCGCAACATCGGTAACATCCTTATCTGCGTTGTCTGCGGTCGCAAAAGGCCATTGTACTCAGGCGCTTGGCGGGAATCTTCCGCGGCAGGCGTCACTCTGAGTAACAGACCGCGGGTGGCCTGTTTCCGGGGCCCGCGGCCATCTGTCTGATTGAGAGTAGGGGATTTTCTATGTGGAAATGGATCAAGTCATCGCGCGTCTGGCCGATGGCCGGCGCGTTGATGGCGGCCAGCCTCCTGGCGGGCTGTGCGAGCACGGTCACCAGTCAGGTGACGGCGTTCCGGCAGCCCGGCTGGACCGACACCCCGCCGCGCACCTATGCCTTCGAACGCACCGCAACGCAGCAAAATGACCTGGAACGCCAGACCTACGAGGCCTGGACATCAGACCAGCTGGCCGCTCACGGCTTCACGAGCGTGTCGCGTGCCAGCGCGCGCTATGTGGTCCGGCTGGACTATTCGACCGCCACGCGACTCGTGCAGGTGCGCCAGCCCGTGTATCCCGATCCGTACTGGGGGCCCGGGCCTTGGGGGCCGTGGCGCGGTCCTTGGGGGCCCTGGGGCCCGTGGGGACCGCAATACGTAGAGACCAACGTGCAGGTGCCGTTCTATGCCTATCACGTGGAAATTGACGAGGCAGCCACCGGCAAGCGCGTCTATCAGGTGACCGCGCAAACGCAGGGTGGGGATGGCTCCCTGACTGCTGTGATGCCTTATCTGGTACGCAGCGCGTTTGCCAATTTCCCGGCGCCGAATGCGCAGCCCATCTTCGTGGAACTGCCGATTGATCCATCGGTGAAACCGGCAGCGAAACCAGCATCCGGGCCGGCACCTAAGTAGTGCGCCCGGGTGGGTTTTGGCCGGCGGTCTACGTTAGAATGCGTGACCTAATTTGTAGGCCGCCAGCCGTACCCCGCTTGAGCGTTGTCACTTCATCCCGTCTCGCGCCGACCGCCACCCCTGGCCGGCGCTGCCTCCGCCCCGTCGCTACCCTCCTGACGGTGCTGCGCAACGCGTGCGGCCTCGCCCCCGGTTTCTCTCTGTTCCCACTGTTTTTCGCCACTTCGTCTCAGGGAGTTTCTGCCTGAGCGCATGTGCGCCTCGTCTGCGGAACTCCCCATCAGGATTCATTGCTATGAACGACAAGCTTCACGACGCCTCGCCGGATTCCCAAGACCAAGGCGCCGAGGCCGAACTGCGCCGCGCCGCGTTTGAATACCATCGCGCGCCGACGCGCGGCAAGATCGAGGTCCGCCCGACCAAGGCGCTGATCAACCAGCGCGACCTGTCGCTGGCGTATTCGCCGGGCGTGGCGTATCCGTGTACCGCGATCGAGCAAGATCCGTCGCTGGCGGCGGAGTACACCTCGCGCGGCAACCTCGTCGGCGTGATCACCAACGGCACCGCGGTGCTGGGCCTGGGCGACATCGGCCCGCTGGCCAGCAAGCCGGTCATGGAAGGCAAGGGCTGCCTGTTCAAGAAATTTGCCGGCGTGGATGTGTTCGATATCGAACTGGCCGAGCGCGACCCGGACAAGCTGGTCGACATCATCGCCTCGCTGGAGCCGACGCTGGGCGGCATCAACCTTGAAGACATCAAGGCGCCGGAGTGCTTCTACATCGAGCAGAAGCTGCGTGACCGCCTGAACATTCCCGTCTTCCACGATGATCAGCACGGCACGGCGATCATCTCGTCGGCGGCCCTGCTCAACGGCCTGAAGGTCGTCGGCAAGGACATCGGCAGCGTGAAGGTGGCCGTGTCGGGCGCGGGCGCCGCGGCCATCGCTTGCCTGGACGTGATGGTGGGCCTGGGCGTCAAGCGCGAGAACGTCTACGTGGTCGACTCCAAGGGCGTGATCTACGCCGGCCGCGACGCCAAGATGGAGCCGAACAAGGCACGCTATGCGCAAGACACGTCGGCCCGTACGCTGGCCGACATCGTGCGTGATGCAGACGTGTTCCTCGGTTGCTCGGCGGCCGGCGTGCTGACCGCCGACATGGTCAAAACCATGGCTCCGAAGCCGATCATCCTGGCGCTGGCCAACCCCGAGCCGGAAATCCGCCCGGAAATCGCCAAGGCCGCGCGCCCGGACTGCATCATCGCCACGGGCCGTTCGGACTACCCGAACCAGGTCAACAACGTGCTGTGCTTCCCGTACATCTTCCGCGGTGCGCTCGATTGTGGCGCCACCAAGATCACGGAAGAGATGAAGCTGGCCTGCGTGAAGGCCATTGCCGAGCTGGCAGAAGCCGAAACGAACGACGCCGTGGCGCAGGCTTACGCCGGCCAGGACCTGACCTTCGGCCCGGATTACATCATCCCGAAGCCGTTCGATTCGCGGCTGATCGAGAAGATCGCGCCGGCCGTCGCCAAGGCCGCAGAAGAGTCCGGCGTGGCCACGCGCCCGATCAAGGATCTGGACGCCTATCGCGCCCAGCTGAGCGACTTCGTGTACCACACGGGCCTGACCATGCGCCCGGTGTTCTCGGCCGCCAAGGCAACCCGAAGCGCGTCGTGTACGCCGAAGGCGAAGAAGAGCGCGTGCTGCGCGCGGTGCAGACGGTGGTCGACGAAGGCCTGGCCAAGCCGATCCTGGTCGGCCGTCCGCACGTGATCGAAATGCGCATCCAGAAGGCCGGCCTGCGCCTGAAGCCGGGCGTGCATTTCGAGCTGGTGGATCCGGAAGACGACCGCCGCTATCACCAGTACCACACCGCTTACCACGAGCTGATGGGCCGCAACGGCGTGACGCCGGACATGGCGAAGTCGGCGCTGCGCCGTTCGAACACGCTGATCGGTGCACTGCTGGTGCGTCTGGGTGATGCCGATGCGCTGCTCTGCGGCACGGTTGGCCGCTTTGACGCCCACCTGGAACACGTGCGCGACGTGATCGGCCTGGCCCCGAACGCCAAGGTGTTCGCCGCCATGAACGGCCTGATGCTCGAGAAGCACACGCTGTTCATCACCGATACGTTCGTCAACGAAATGCCAAGCGCAGAAGAGCTGGCCGACATCACCAAGCTGGCGGCAGAAGAAGTGCGCCGTTTCGGCCAGGAGCCGAAGGTCGCGATGCTGTCGCACTCGATGTTCGGCTCGTCAAAGAATGCGTCGGCCCGCCGCATGCGCGCTGCGTATGACCTGCTGAAGGCCGAAGCACCAAACCTGCAGGTGGAAGGCGAGATCCAGGGTGACGCGGCGCTGTCGGAAGACATCCGCCACCACTTCCTGCCGAAGAGCGCGTTCTCGGGCAGCGCAAACCTGCTGGTGATGCCGTCGCTTGACGCCGCCAACATCGCGTTCAACCTGCTCAAGATCACGGGCGGGCAGGGCGTGACGGTGGGCCCGATCCTGCTGGGTGCGGCCAAGCCGGTGCACATCCTGAACCCGTCGGCCACATCGCGCCGCATCGTCAACATGACGGCACTGGCGGTGGCAGATGTGTCGGCTACGCGTTGATCGGTTGATCGGACGCTTGGGCCGCAGAAGGTGGGCGGCCTAAAAGAAAACGGCGCCTGGGGAAAGTCCAGGCGCGTTTTTCTTTGCTGCCGACTGCTTAGAACTTCGCGCGGATGCCTACGCCGAAGGTGTCGGCCGAGCTAAGGTTCGTCACCTTGTCGCGCATGTACGCGGCGTACACATCGGTGCGCTTGGACAGCGAATAGTCGTACCCAACGGCCCACGTGTTGCGCTTCACGTCAGCCGCGCCAGAAGTCTTCGTGTACGCGTACGACGCGAGGATGCTGCCCGGGCCGACCGGCACCGATACACCCAGCTGCCCGCCGTTGCTCTTCGCATCGCCGGAGTTGATGGCGTTCTTGATGTACTGGTACTGGCCGTAGACCTTGGCCACGCCAAAGTCGTACGTGGCACCCAGCTGCGTCGCGGTCTGGCGCGAGAACCCTGCCACCAGTGCGTTCAGGTCACCCGGAGCGGAGTCGAAGCGCACCTGCTGGAACGCTGCGGTGGCTGCGAAGTTGCCACGGAAGTACAGGAAGTTGCCGCCCCACTTGTTCTGGCCGTTGTGACCAGCCTGCTCGCCCGCGCCGTAGATGAAGTTGGCGGTCAGACCGTTGAAGTCCGGCGTCGAATACATGATCGAGTTATTCCAGCCCGAATCGCCGACGAGGCCCGAGATGCCACCGGGGCCGCTCAGGCCGTTGCCGAGGTACGTGTGGAACACCATCGGCGAGAACGTGTACGAATCGATGAACGGGTTGAACAGGATCGTCGATACGAAATACGGCGGCGTCAGGCGGCCGAGCTTGATCGAGCCCCAGGTGCTCGATTGCAGGCCGACGAACGAGTTGCGGGCGAAGAACGTGTCGCCGTCAAAGCGGCCGTACTTGCCGGTGTCGGGGCGGAAGAACGCTTCCAGCGTGAAGATCGCCTTCAGGCCGTTGCCGAGGTCTTCGCTGCCCTTCATGCCCCAGTACGACGTGGACATCCCGCCCGAGTTGACGCCCCAGGCGCGGTCGGATGCGCCCAGGCTCTTGGTGGCGCCCGCCCAGGCATCCACCTGGCCGTACAGCGTGACGGACGATTGCGCCTGCGCACCGGCACTTGCTGCCCCCAGTGCCGATGCCACTGCCAGCGCGGCCATGCCACGCTTGAATTTCGACTGCATTGCTACCTCCTTTGTTGTTGAAGATCACTGCAGGTTGCGCCGCATTCTTTGATGCAGTCACAGGCCGGCTGGTCAGGCTCCATGCCGGACGGTGTCCCATGCCCCATGACACCGCGCCCACAGCGTTGTTTTTTGCTGATGAACCTGAAAAATCAGTTTGCTGAAATCAAATCGGCCAGGCGGAAACCTGCAATGCGATGAATCTGTTCGAGCGAGGCACGCAGCTCGGTATCGCGGTCGTTTTCCACGCGCTTGCTGAAGTTGTCGATGATCCCGTGGCGGTCGTAGCCGCGCACTGCCAGGATGAACGGGAAGCCGAACTTCTCGTTGTACTGCGCGTTGAGTGCCTGCAGGCGTGCAAACTCTTCCGGCGTGCACTGGTTCAGGCCCGCACCGCTTTGCTCGCGCGTCGACTCGGCGGTCAGTTCACCGCGCACGGCCGCCTTGCCCGCCAGCTCGGGGTGAGCGCGCACGAGCTTGAGTTGCGGCTCGATGCCAGCCGAGTCCACCGCATTGCGCATGGCAGCCGCCAGCGCCTCGGCCGAGGCGAACGGGCGTTGCGTGGCGGCCTGTTCGGCAACCCACGGCGAATGCTCGTAGACGCCGCCGAGGACTTGCACGAACTGCGATGCGTCCATGCCGTTGAGTTGCGAAAGGGTGTAGGTGGTCTGGCTCATGCTGTGGTGCTCAAAACGGGTTGCTTGGCATACGGATGGTTCTGGATCCAGTGCTGCGCGATGTCGATACGGCGGCAGATCCAGACCTTGTCGTGCGATTGCACGTAGTCGAGGAAGCGCTGCAGCGCACGGAAGCGCGCCGGCCGGCCCAGCAGGCGGCAGTGCATGCCGATCGACAGCATCTTCGGCTGCGCGAGGCCGTTCGGATCGCCTTCCTCGTACAGCACGTCGAAGGCGTCCTTCAGGTACTGGTAGAAGTGGTCGGCCGTGTTGAAGCCTTGCGGGCTGGCAAAGCGCATGTCGTTGGTGTCGAGCGTGTACGGCACCACCAGGTGCGGCTTGGTCTCGCCGGATGACGTTTGGACTTCGGTCCAGAAGGGCAGGTCGTCGCCGTAATAGTCGGCGTCGTAGGCAAAGCCGCCGTGCTCGACCACCAGACGGCGCGTGTTGGGGCTGTCGCGGCCGGTGTACCAGCCCAGCGGTGCGTTGCCGGTCAGCTCGCGAATGATCTCGACGCCGATGCGCATGTGCTCGCGCTCGGTGGCTTCGTCGACGTTCTGATAATGGATCCAGCGCCAGCCGTGGCAGGCGATTTCGTGGCCCAGGTCAACGAAGGCTTGCGTCACGTCCGGATGGCGCTGCAGGGCCATTGACACACCGAAGATCGTCAGCGGCAGGCCGCGCTTTTCAAACTCGCGCAGGATGCGCCACACGCCCGCGCGCGATCCGTATTCGTAAATCCCCTCCATGCTCATATGGCGGGCAGGGTAGGCCGCGGCGCCAATGATTTCCGAGAGGAACTGCTCGGAGCCCGCGTCGCCGTGCAACACGCAGTTTTCACCGCCTTCCTCGTAGTTGAGGACGAACTGCAGGGCGACGCGCGCACCGCCCGGCCAGTTGGCGTTGGGCGGGTTCTTGCCGTAACCGATGAGATCGCGCGGATAGTTATTGTTTGTCATGGTTTTTCATGTCGAGGAGACTTCATACAACACCGGTCAGACAGTGGAATGCGGCTTTCCAAATTCACGACATCACAGCGGCGTCATGAACCAGGCAAGGCGCCATCGCGTCAAGCCGGGACTGCCCGGGCAGCCTGCGCCAGTTCCAGCGCGAGCTTCCGGTGAACCGTGAGATGGGCGTCGAGTTCAAGCGTGGTCAGGCGGCCGTCTTCGACGACCACGCGCCCGTTGATCACGCTGTGCGCCACGTTGGACGGGGCGCAGAACACCAGCGCCGCGACGGGGTCGTGGTCGGCGCCGGCAAAGCCGACTTGGTGACGATCGAAGCTGACAAAGTCGGCCGACATGCCGGGTGCGAGCGCGCCGATGTCGTCGCGGTTGAGCACGCGCGCGCCGCCGAGCGTGGCGATCTCCAGCGCCTCGCGCGCGCTCATCGCAGCGGGGCCAAAGCCGACGCGTGCGAGCAGCATGGCTTGGCGCGTTTCGCCGAGCATGTGCGCTCCATCGTTCGACGCGCTGCCATCCACGCCGAGGCCGACCGGCACGCCGGCATCGCGCATCGTGCGGATGGGCGCAATGCCCGACGCAAGCCGCATGTTCGAGCACGGGCAATGCGCAACGCCGGTGCCGGTGCGCGCAAACACGTCGATGCCGTGGGCGTCGAGCTTTACGCAGTGCGCATGCCAGACGTCGTGGCCGACCCAGCCGAGGTCTTCCGCGTACTCGGCCGGCGTCATGCCGAACTTCTCGCGTGAGTAAGCGATGTCGTTGTCGTTCTCGGCCAGGTGGGTGTGCATCGACACGCCGTAGCTGCGGGCGAGCTTGGCCGATTCGCGCATCAGGTCACGCGAGACGGAGAAGGGCGAGCACGGCGCCACCACCACACGCAGCATCGAATGGCGGTCGGCGTTGTGCCACGTTTCAATCAGGCGCTGCGTTTCCTTCAGGATGGCTTCTTCGCCTTCGACCACGCGGTCCGGCGGCAAACCGCCCTGGCTGCGGCCGACGCTCATGCTGCCGCGCGCCGCGTGAAAACGCATGCCGATCTGTTGCGCGGCTTCGATCGAATCATCGAGCCGGCTGCCGTTCGGGTACAGATACAGATGGTCGCTGGACGTCGTGCAGCCCGAGAGCAGCAGTTCCGCCATCGCGGTAAGCGTAGACACGCGCACCATCTCGGGCGTGAGGCCCGCCCACACCGGGTACAGGTTCGTCAGCCAGCCGAACAGTTCCGCATCCTGCGCGGCGGGCAGGGCGCGCGTCAGGCTTTGATACATGTGATGGTGCGTGTTGACGAAACCCGGCGTGACCACGTGGTCGCGCAGTTCCATCACGCGTACGTTGGGTTGGCGCGTTGTGTTATCAGCGGCATCGCGATACTGCGACGGCAGATCGGCCGTGGCGCCCACCCATTCGATCACGCCACCGCGCGCAACCAGGGCGCCGTCCGGGATCTCGCGGCGTTGCGCATCCATGGTGACCAGCACGTCGGCATGACGGGCGATCAGAAGCGGGTCGTTGTGCCCGACAGTGGCGTTCATGCAATTACTCCGTGCCGTGGGTGTTGGCGGCCGCGTCGCGCATTGCGTGCTCGGCAGACTGCATGCCGTTGTAGTACAGGTTCAGGATGACCGCGACCAGCGTGCCCAGCACGATGCCGCTGTGCGTGACGGGCTCCAGCCAATGCGGCAGGTACTGGAAGAAGGTCGGTGCCAGCGTCGGGATCATGCCGAAGCCGATCGAGATCGCCACGATGAACAGGTTGTGGCGGTACTTGTTGAAATCGATCGAGCCGAGAATGCGCACGCCGGTCGCGGCCACCATGCCGAACATCACAATGCCCGCACCGCCCAGCACGAACGAAGGTACCGACGCCACGATGTGCGCCATCTTCGGGAACAGGCCCAGCGCGATGAGAATCACGCCGCCCATGGCCGCCACGTATCGCGAACGCACCCCCGTGACCGTCACCAGCCCGACGTTCTGCGAGAACGATGTGTACGGGAACGTGTTGAACACGCCGCCGATCACGGTGCCCAGACCGTCGGCGCGCAGGCCGCGTGTGAGGTCATCGGTGGACAGCTTCTTGCCGGTGATTTCCGCCAGCGCCAGGAACATGCCGGTCGATTCCACCAGGGTGATCAACATCACGATGCACATCGAGGCGATGGCGCCGAAGTGGAAGGTCGGCATGCCGAAGTGCAGCGGCGTGATCACAGCCACCCAGTCGGCGTCGGTGATGCCGGCAAAGCTGACCTTGCCGAACGCCATGGCGATGAACGTGCCGATCACGATGCCCAGCAGCACGGCAATGTTGCCGATCAGGCCGCGGCCGTACTTTGTCAGCAACAGGATGATGACGAGCACTGCCAGCGCGATGCCCAGGCCGCTCAGATCGCCGTAGGCCGGGTTGGGCACGGTCTTGAGCACGCCGTCGACCATGGTCTTCATGGTCGGCTGGCCACCTGCTGCCCAGTTGATGCCAACGCCCATCAGCGACATGCCGATCAGCGTGATGACGGTGCCCGTCACGACCGGCGGGAAGAGCCCTAGCACGCGGCCCATGAGCGGCGCGACGATGATGCCGAACAACCCCGCCGCGATCACCGCGCCGTAGATGCCGAGCAGGCCGATGCTCGGGTCGGTGCCGATGGCAATCATCGGGCCCACCGAGGCGAAGGTCACGCCCATCATGACCGGCATGCGAATGCCGAACTTCCAGATGCCGAAAGCCTGGATGAGGGTGGCAAGGCCAGCGGCAAACAAATCCGCGTTGATCAGAAAAGCGAGCTGTTCCTTGGGCAGATGCAGTGCACCGCCCACAATCAGAGGCACTGCCACGGTGCCTGCATACATCACCAATACATGTTGCAGACCCAATGCGAGCAGGCGTCCGTACGCCACGCGCTCATTGGTCAGATCCGCCGTGGGGGCGGCGATGGTGCTGCTTGCCATAAAGGTCTCCTTTGGGTGGTAAGCCGGACGGCGTCCGGCTTGTGGCGGCTGGCCTCTGTCGTGCCGGCTCGCCCGATACAGCTAACCGGTCCTAGATTTTGTCCTTCCCGCCGCGCGGGCCCAATACCGAACGCAGATCGAAATCAGCGGGCGCTTCGGGGCGCACGCGATCGGCGCAGCATTGCAAGTGCTGGGCCATGTGGGCCTGGGCAGCGCTGGCGTCGCCACGCTCCAGCGCATTGAGGATGTCGAGGTGTTCGTCGAAGGAGCAGGCGTTGTTGCCGGGAGCCTCCACGCTGGCGATCATCAGCGTGGTGCGCGACACCAGCCGGCGCATCATCTCGACCACCAGCGGGTTGCCGGATTGCTCGGCCAGCGCCACATGAAATTCCGCAGACAGGCGAATCCAACGCGGGCGATCGTGCGTGACAAATGCCTGCCGCTCCTGCTTGACGAGTTCCATGAGCGGCGCAATGGCAGCCTTTGGATTGCTGCTGCGGCCGACCTTGTCGAGCACCGCACGCTCCAGGATCTGGCGCAGCTCGAACATGGCGTGGGCTTCGTCGATGGAGGGCGCGGCGATGAACGCGCCGCGATTCGGCTCCAGGTCGACCAGGCCGTCGGCGGCCAGCTGGGAGAAGACCTTGCGCACCGTATGACGCGCGGTGGCATAGATTTCGCACAGCGCATGCTCCGTCAGCTTGGTGCGCGGGGGCAGGCGGTGCTCCATGATCGCGTCGTAGATCTCGTGATACATCCGTTCTTCGACCGACATGCGTGTTGCTCCCGATGCCTTAGCGCCCGACTTCGACACCGCTTCCGTGGAGACCAGCTTGAGATTCTTGGACATGGCAGACCCGCCTTTGAGTAACGCGCCGCAGCATAAGCAACTGCGAAAATCTGTTGACAATTATTCGTGGCGACCTTCAATATTGTCAACAAAATGCGTTCGGGAATCCGACAAACTAGGGAAATCCCTGTTTCAAGCCGAGTCTAGCGATACGGCGGAAGCAAGGCGTCGGACCCAGAACGAGCGACGGCTTTGCCGGTTTGGCATGCACCCTCCCAACATGGGCGGCAGGCGTAAACCGGCTGGACGCGCGCCGGGATGCGTGCACAGCACGTACCGAGCGGGCCCCGACGCCAATCCTTGTCACACAAGGGTTTGGCGCGAGGTGCAAGTGGAGGCAGCGGCGCTTCTGAAAATTCGAACTACAGAGGAAGACAAATGGGACGCTTGACCACCCATGTGCTCGACACCGCTGCAGGCACGCCGGGCCAAAACCTGGCGATCGCACTGTTCAAAATTGTCGACAATCAGCGGCAACCGATCAAATCGGTCCGCACCAATTACGATGGCCGTTGCGATGCGCCGCTGCTGGAAGGCGACGCGCTGCAAACCGGCGTATATGAGCTGGACTTCGGCGTGGGCGAGTACTACCGGGCCGCCGGCGTCAAACTCCCCGAGCCCGCGTTCCTCGACGTGGTGACGCTGCGCTTTGGCGTAGCCGATACGAGCGCGCACTACCACGTGCCGCTGCTGGTGTCGCCGTGGTCGTATTCGACCTATCGCGGTAGCTGAGAGGGCAGGGACTCATCATGGAAGGCTATATCCTCGACTGGGCCAACTTGCTCTTGCGTTGGCTGCACGTGATCGTCGCGATCGCGTGGATCGGTTCGTCGTTCTACTTCGTCTGGCTCGATAACAGCCTGACCAAGCCGACCGCGCCGGACCTGAAGGACAAGGGCGTCGACGGCGAGCTGTGGGCCGTGCACGGCGGCGGGTTCTACAACCCGCAGAAGTACCTGCTGGCGCCGAAGCAGCTGCCGGACCATCTGCACTGGTTCTACTGGGAGTCGTATTCGACCTGGATGTCGGGCTTCGCCCTGCTGACGGTGGTGTACCTGTTCAACGCCAACGTCTACATGATCGATCGCAGCGTGTTCGACATGACGGCGACAACGGCCGTGCTACTGGCGCTGGGCTTCCTCGTGGTCGGCTGGCTCGTGTACGACACGATCTGCCGCGTGTTCGGCAAGAACGATCGCGTGGTCGGCATTCTCGTGGCGATCTACGTGGTGATTGCCGCGTTTGCGGCGTGCCACCTGTTCTCGGGCCGCGCGGCATTCCTGCTGATCGGCGCGATGATCGCAACGATCATGAGCGCCAACGTGTTTTTCTGGATCATCCCGGGGCAACGCAAGGTGGTCGCCTCGCTCAAGGCAGGCGAAAAGCCGGACCCGATCCACGGCAAGCGCGGCAAGCAGCGCAGCGTGCACAACACGTATTTCACGCTGCCAGTGCTGTTCGCGATGCTGTCGAACCACTACAGCATGACGTACGCCGCCAAGTACAACTGGGTTGTGCTGGTGCTGATCATGCTGGCCGGCGTGCTGATCCGTCAGTTCTTCATCCTGAAGCACAAGGGCGTCGTGAACTGGGGCTATCCGGCAGCGGGTGTGGCTGTGCTGTTGGGTGTGGCGGTGTGGCTGGCTCCGGTGTCGCGTCCGGCAGCTCCGGCGGCAGAAGCACCGGCGGCGACGGCGCCTGCAGCGGCGACAGAAGGCGGCACTGCAGCGCCTGCGGCAGCCGCTGGCGGCTCGGACTTCGCCAAAGTACAGGCAGTCGTTACCGCACGGTGCTACCAATGTCACTCGGCTCATCCTACCCTGATGCCTTCGCCGGCCAAGGGCGTGTTGCTCGATTCGCCGGAAGAACTGGGCAAGCATGCACAGCTCGTCTACCAGCAGGTCGTGCAGCAAAAGCTGATGCCGCTGGGCAACGTGACGCAAATCACTGACGACGAGCGCATGATCATCGCCAAGTGGTTCGAAGGCGGCGCCAAGACGAACTGAGGCGCACGCTGAGCAACAACAGAACGGTTTATCGGAGCATGCCATTCGTTCCCTAGCGGGTGGCATGACCGGTGAGGGTTGAACGGGGCTGCGGCCCCGTTTTTTTTTCGCCTGAAGCGTCTGCAGTGATGTGTCCGTGGCTGGGCTGAATTCGCCGCTGCGTCACCGGCTGCAAGGGGCGCCGACAGGGCAGCCCCAGAGCCCCCGGATTGACGACTTATTTCCCGACGCCGAGCAACGCCAGCACGCCCAGCACCAGGAAGATCAGCGCCGCAATCCGATGCACCAGCGTGATCGGCATGCGCGCAGCGAACTTGTTGCCCATCAGCACCGCC
This sequence comes from Ralstonia sp. TCR112, assembly GCF_007997035.1. Lineage (GTDB taxonomy): Bacteria > Pseudomonadota > Gammaproteobacteria > Burkholderiales > Burkholderiaceae > Ralstonia > Ralstonia edaphi. The sequence goes on from NZ_VOSS01000025.1 coordinate 108,316, forward strand.
GGCACGTTGGCGAGCAGCATGCCGACAGTCGTGCCTGCCACGACAGAGAACACGTCGTGAAAGCGCGCCGCCAGTGCCACGGTCGCGATCTGCGTCTTGTCGCCCATCTCGGCAAAGAAGAACGCAACGATGGTGGTCCCGAGGATGCCCAGGCCGCGCTGCGTCGTCGAGGGCGCTTCGTCGTCGTCGAGCTTGTCCGGAATCAGCATCCACCCGGCCATGGCGATAAAGCCTACGCCCAGGATCCACCGCAGCACGTTTTCACCCAGCACGTGCGTGATCCAGCCACCGACGGCGCCGGCCAGTGCGTGGTTGACGAGGGTGGAGATGAAGATGCCGAGAATGATCGGCACCGGCTTGCGAAAACGCGCGGCCAGCAGGATCGACAGCAACTGCGTCTTGTCGCCGATTTCTGCGAGCGCGACGATGCCGGTGGAGACGAGAAAGGCTTCCATGTTGTTGTGGTGTCCGGGCCGTATGCGAACCAATGACGCGCCACTGCCGGCCCTGTCCGCAGTGGGTTGTCATCGGTCTCGCCAGGCGCGTCACCGAGTGCACGAATGGCACCCTGAGTGCGGCTGACCACGCCATAACCGCCTGTCGTTGCGACGGCGGTCAAGTCTGTTGACGTGGCCCTCGAAGTGACGACTTCGAGCGGCTACTCCCCAATGGAAGCCGCGATTATAAGTGCATCAAGCGTTGGCGCCAACCGCAAATTTGGCGGGTTCACCCTGCACGTATGTGGCGGATACCGCACGGTCCTCGCCCAGCAACGCCAACGAGAACAACAGCTCTTCCAGTGTTTCAGAGCGCGCATTGCGGCGGGCCAGCAGCGGCGTGGCGGCGGGGTCCAGCACGATGAAGTCCGCCTCCGCGCCCGGCACGAAGCTGCCGATGCGGTCTTCCCAACCCAGCGCTTCAGCGGCGCCGCGCGTGGCCAGGTAGAACATCCGCAACGCCGTCAGGTGATAGCCGCCCATGCGCGCGACCTTGTGCGCCGTCCCCATCGTGCGCAGCATCGAGAACGAGCTGCCGCCACCCACGTCGGTCGCCAACGTAAGCGCCAGGCGGTGCGCGTCGTTCTTGTGGAAGTTGTAGAGGCCACTGCCCAGGAACAGGTTGGAGGTGGGGCAGTGAGCCACGGCTGCGCCGGATTCGGCCATGCGTTGGCGGTCACCGTCGTCCAGCCAGATGGCGTGGCCGTAGAAGGCGCCTTTGCGCAGCAGCCCGTAGCGGTCGTAGACGTCCAGATAACTGCGTGCGTTGGGGAACAGGTCGGCCACCCATTTCACTTCGTCGGGGTTTTCTGCGACGTGCGTCTGGATGAAGACGTCCTTGTATTGCTTGGCGAGTTCGGCGCAGGCCTGCAGCTGCGCTTCGCTCGAGGTGGGCGCGAATCGCGGCGTGATGGCGTAGGCCAGACGGTCCTTGCCGTGCCAGCGCGAGATCAGGTCGGCGCTGTCGCGCGCGCCGGATTCGGCCGTGTCGCGCAGGTATTCCGGGCAGTTGCGATCCATCATCACCTTGCCCGTGATCATGCGCATGCCGCGTTGCTGTGCCTGCGTGAACAGCGTCTCGGCCGAGCTGCGATGCACGGTGCTCCAGACCATCGCGCTGGTCGTGCCGTTGCGCAGCAGTTCGTCGAGGAAGAACGAGGCGACGCCGGCGGCGTACTGCTCGTTTTCGAAGCGGCGCTCTTCCGGGAAGGTGTACGTCTCCAGCCAGTGCAGCAGGCCCGGCGACGGCGACGCGATGATGTCCGTCTGCGGGAAGTGAATGTGTGTGTCGATGAAGCCCGGGACGATGAGCTTGCCGCTGTAGTCGTGCAGTTGCGTGCCGAGGGGCAGGTCTTCGCGCAGCGCGGCATAGTCGCCGGCCTTGACCACCTTGCCGTCCGAAACTACGAGCAGGCCGTCTTCCCAGTATTCATAGGCATCGCGCTCGCGATACTGCGGGTCGTGCAGGAAATGCAGCACACGGCCGCGGTAAGCGTGAACGGAATTGGAAGTCGGAGGCATCGTGGTCATCGTCGTCTCGTGGATTTTTAGTGTGCGGCTTTCCAGTGGTCGTCGACCTTGGCAAGCCACAGGGCTTTGTCCTGTTCGGGCAGGAAGGACGCCTCGAAGCTGTTGCGCGCGAGCGCGTGGGCATCGGCCGCAGACAGGTCAAGGGCGTTGAACGTGGCGAGCCAGTTGGTGTTCATGTAGCCGCCAAAGTAGGCCGGATCGTCGGAGTGCAGCGTCACGGCGCAGCCGGCGTCCAGCAGTTGCTTGAGCGAGTGGTCGCGCAGGTCGGGGTAGACCTTCAGTTTTTCGTTCGACAGCGGGCAGACCGTCAGCGCGATGCGTTCGGCGGCGAGGCGCTTGACGAGCGCGGCATCGTCGATGGCGCGCACGCCGTGATCGATGCGCTCCACCTTCAGGATGTCGAGCGCGTCGATCACGTATTGCGCCGGGCCTTCTTCACCGGCGTGGGCGACGAGGTGCAGGCCGAGTTCCTTGCAGCGTGCGAATACGCGTGCGAATTTTTCCGGCGGGTTGCCGCGCTCGGACGAATCCAGCCCCACGCCGATGATGCGGTTGGCCGGGTCCTGGATGTAGGGCAGGGCCGCTTCGAGCGTGTCGAAAGCGTCTTCCTCGCTCAGATGGCGCAGGAAGCAGAGGATCAGCGCGCTGGAGAAACCGTGCTCGCGCTCGGCGTCATCCAACGCGCGGACGATGCCGTGAATGACCACATGCATGGGCACGTTGCGGGCAGTGTGCGTCTGCGGGTCGAAGAAGATTTCGGCGTGGTGGACGTTGTCGGCAAGCGCGCGTGCCACGTACGCGGCGGTCATGTCGTAGAAATCCTGCTCGGTGAGCAGCACGCTGGCGCCGGCGTAGTAGAGGTCGAGGAACGATTGCAGATCGTCGAAGGCGTAGGCGGCGCGTACTTCTTCAACCGACGCATACGGCAGCTTTACGCCGTTGCGCTCGGCCAGCGCGAACATCAGTTCGGGTTCGAGCGAGCCTTCGATGTGGATGTGCAGTTCAGCTTTCGGGCTGGTGGCGATGCGTTCTGCAAGCGCGGAGGAAATCGGCATGATCAGACAGGCGTGGGGACTCGGTAAGGGACCGCCGCGCCGCTGCTTGCGCTGGTGAGCGCGTGTTGTTGCAGCTCTCGCACCTGCAGCAGTTGCGCGACGACGGATACCGCAATGATATCCGGCGCCTTGTCCACAATGCCCGCCACGCCAATCGGGCACACCATTTCCGGCAGGCGCGTAGGGTCCACGCCGTGTTCGACCATGCGATGCTCGAAGCGCGCGCGCTTGGTCTTGGAGCCGATCAGGCCGAAGTAGGCAAAGTCCGTGCGGCGCATGATGCGTTCGCACAGCGCAAGGTCCAACGCGTGGTTGTGCGTCATGACCAGGAAGTAGCTGCCGGCGGGCGCGTGGTCGATCACGACTTCCGGCGTGTCGGTGGATTCGATGACGACATTCGGCGGCACTTCAGCAGGAAACGGGAACATCGCATCGCGCTCGTCCACCCACGTCACGCGGCACGGCAGATGAGCCAGCGCACGCACGATAGCGTGGCCGACATGGCCCGCGCCGCACAGCACGATGGACATGTCGGGCGGCAGCACGGTTTGGGTGAATCCGCGGGCGTCGAGCGTCACGCCGGCTGCGGCTGCATCTCCGATGCTCGCTTCGACAGGCGCCTCCACATCGGTCGGCACAAATCGACGCAGGCTGCGGCGTTGGCGCATGGCGTCGTCCGCAAGCCTGATCCATTCCACATCGCGCGCATCGAGACGCTCCAACGACAGGCGGACCACGCCGCCGCAGCATTGGCCGAGTGCCGGCCCCAGCGGAATGCGCACGAACTGGCGGCGCGCTTCGCCGGTGGTCTCGGGCGCGTCCATCATGGTCTGGGCGATTTCCATCGCGCGCCACTCGAGATGGCCGCCGCCGATGGTGCCGTAGAAACCGTCGATGCCCACCAGCATGAGCGTGCCCGGCTCGCGCGGCGCGGAGCCCTGCACGTCTGTCACCGTGACCAGTACGCACGGCTGCCCGGCCTGCACGGTGGCAAGCACTTCGGCGAAGCGGAATGGGCGCAGTTGCGTGTGGTCCATGGTGTCTCCCAACTCAGGCGGTCAGCGGCGCGCTGCGGATGGCATCCACGGCCTTGAGGATTTCCTCGCTGGTCGCCGGCGCATTCAGCGGCGGGTTCGTGCGGCCATCGCCAACCGCAGCCACCGCATCGCGAATGGCGAAGAACACCGAAAACGGCAGCAGCAGCGGCGGCTCACCCAGCGCCTTGGACCGGTGGATGCTGTCTTCCACGTTGGCGTTGTTGAACAGGCGCACGCGGAAATCCGGCGCAGTCGTTGACCGTCGGGATCTTGTAGGTGGACGGCGCATGCGTCATCAGCTTGCCGTCCTTGTTCCACCACAGCTCTTCGGTCGTCAGCCAGCCCATGCCCTGGATGAACGCGCCTTCCACCTGGCCGATGTCGATGGCCGGGTTGATCGAGCGGCCGGCGTCGTGCAGCACGTCGGCGCGCAGCAGGCGCCATTCGCCGGTCAGCGTATCGACCACCACTTCCGACACCGCTGCACCATAGGCGTAGTAGTAGAACGGGCGGCCCTTGAGCTTGGCTTGGTCCCAGTGCAGCTTGGGCGTGGCGTAGAAGCCGTCGGACCACAGCTGCACGCGGGCAACGTAGGCCTTGCCGATCAGCTCGTTGAACGGCACGCGGCGCGTACCGATTTCCAGATGGTCGCCGACGATCGCCACGGTCTCGATGGGCGCTTCGTAATGCTCGGCCGCAAACGCGATCAGGCGCTGGCGGATCTGGCGTGCGGCGTCTTGCGCAGCCTTGCCGTTCAGGTCGCTGCCTGTGGATGCCGCCGTGGCGGACGTGTTGGCGACCTTGCTGGTGTCCGTGGCCGTCACGCGGATGCGCGAGAACGACACGCCCAGTTCGTGCGCCACGACCTGCGCGACCTTCGTGTTCAGGCCCTGGCCCATTTCGGTGCCACCGTGGTTCACGAGGATCGACCCGTCGTTGTAGACGTGCACCAGCGCGCCGGCCTGGTTGAAGTGCTTTACGTTGAACGAGATGCCGAACTTCACCGGCGTCAGCGCCAGGCCGCGTTTGAGCACCGGGCTGGTCGCATTGAAGGCGCGAATCGCTTCGCGGCGGGCGCGATAGTCGGACGTCGCTTCCAGTTCGTCGAGCAATTCATGGATGACGTTGTCTTCCACCGTCTGCCCGTACGGCGTGACGTTGTTCTTGTCCTTGCCGTAAAGATTGGCGCGGCGCACATCGAGCGCATCCTTGCCGACCGAGCGCGCGATGTTGTCCATGATGTATTCGATCGCGAACGCGCCTTGCGGGCCGCCAAAGCCGCGGAATGCGGTGTTCGACTGCGTGTTGGTGCGCGCGCAGAAGCCATCGATTTCCACCTCGGGCAGCCAGTAGGCATTGTCGAAGTGACAGATAGCCCGCGTCATCACCGGGCCCGACAGGTCGGCCGAGAAACCCGCGCGCGAGGTCATGTCGACCTTGACGCCCTGAATGCGCCCGTCGTCGTCGTAGCCGGCTTCGTAGGCGAAGCGGAAGTCATGCCGCTTGCCGGTGATCATCATGTCGTCGTCGCGGTCCGGGCGCAGCTTGACGGGGCAGGCGAGTTTCCACGCCGCCAGCGAAGCGCAGCAGGCAAACAGGCCCGACTGCGATTCCTTTCCGCCGAAACCACCGCCCATGCGACGGCATTCGACCAGCACCTGGTTGGCATGCCAGCCCAGCATGTGCGACACCATGTGCTGCATCTCGGTCGGATGCTGCGTCGAGCACCACACGTGCATGCCGTTGTCTTCCTTTGGTACGGCGTATGAGATCTGGCTTTCCAGGTAGAACTGCTCCTGCCCGCCCAACGACATCTTGCCGGCTTCGGAGTGCGGCGCGGCAGCGATGCGCTCAGCCGGTTCGCCGCGCTTGAGGTGCATCGGCGGCAGCACGGACTTGCCGGCGGCGCGCGCTTCTTCGGGCGTCAGCAGCGGGGGCAGCACTTCGTATTCGATGTTGCCCAGACGCGCTGCGCGTCGCGCCGCATCGTGCGATGTCGCCACCACGATGAACATCGGCTGGCCGATGAAGTGCACCGTGTCGGTCGCCAGGATGGGGTCGTCGTGGATGATCGGCCCGCAATCGTTCGTGCCTGGAATGTCGGCCGACGTGAATACCGCCACCACGCCGGGCGCGGCCTTCACGCGATCCAGATCCATGTTGACGATGCGCGCATGCGCCTGCGTGCTCATGCCCAGCGCCGCGTGCAGCGTGCCGGCCAGCTCCGGAATGTCGTCGGTGTACGTGGCGGTGCCCGCAACATGCAGGTGCGCAGATTCGTGCGGGCGCGAAATGCCCACCACAGCGCCGCGCTGGCCGGGCATGGCGGCAGCAATATCGGCTTCCGCCAGCAGGAAGGCTTCGGTTTGCTTGTTCATGTTCTTAGGCTGCCGTGAGGGTATTCAATTCGACCGCGCGCACATTGATCTGTTCGGGCGCGAGCGGCGCATCGGCGCGGGTTTCCAGCCAGAAGCGATACACCGTGTTGGCGGCCGAAATGCGGCGGTAATTGTCGGTGGCGCGCATGTCGGTTAGCGGGGTGTAGTCGCGGGACATGGCTGCCATGGCAGCGCGCACGGTCGCTTCGTTCCAAGGCTGGCCGACGATGGCGTTTTCCGTCTCCGTCGCGCGCTTGGAGGTTGCCGCCATGCCGCCGTAAGCGATGCGCGCGCTGCGCACGCGGGTTTCGCCATCCTGGTCGTCCAGTTCAATGGCCAGCGCCGCGCACACAGCGGAAATGTCTTCGTCAAAGCGCTTCGAGAGCTTGTACGTACGGAAGCGCAAGGCATCACGGCCCTCACGTGCGGGAATGCGCAGGCCCGCAACGAACTCGCCTTCTTCCATCGCGTTCTTCTGGTAGGCGAGGTAGAGGTCTTCAAGCGGCAACTCGCGGCGGACTTCGCCACGCTGCAGCACGACGCGCGTGCCGATGGCGATGAGCGCGGGTGCCGAGTCACCGATCGGCGAGCCGTTGGCGATGTTGCCGCCCAGCGTGCCGGCATTGCGGATCGGCAGCGAGGCAAAGCGCTTCCACAATTCGGTCACTTCCGGGTAGTCCGCAGCCAGGAATGCGTAGGCCTTTTCGAGCGAGACGGCAGCGCCGATCTCGATCCAGCCATCACGCTTTTCCAGTGCGTAGAGATCAGCCACCTGGCCGATGTACAGGATGTCGCCCAGGTCGCGGAACTGCTTGGTAACCCACAGGCCGACGTCGGTGCTGCCGGCCAGGATGCGGATGTTCGGATGCGCGGCCTTGATGGCGGCAAAGGCCGATGCTGTGCGCGGTGCGTAGAAGCGTGGCGCGTTCTCGGTGCCGACGGGGGCGTAGCTGAAGGTGTCGTTGCGCTGCAGCTTGCGCAGCGTTTCAGCCAACTGCGTGCGGTCGATGCCTGCCGGCGCGGGGAGTTCGAACATGCGTTCGCCGGCGTCGATGATGGGGCGGTATCCGGTGCAGCGGCACAGGTTGCCGGTCAGCGAATCGCAGATGGTCTGGCGCGACGGGATCGGCGCTTGGTTGCTGGTGTTTTCGTACAGCGCGTAGAGCGACATCACGAAGCCTGGCGTGCAGAAGCCGCACTGGGATCCGTGGCACTCCACCATGGCCTCTTGCACGGGGTGCAGCGTGCCATCCTTGCCGCGCACGTCTTCCACGGTGAACAGCGCCTTGCCGTCCAGCGTGGGCAGGAACTGGATGCACGCGTTGACGGCCTTCAGGCCGACGCTGCCGTCCTCCTGCAGCTCACCGAGCACGACGGTGCACGCACCGCAATCGCCCTCGGCGCACCCTTCCTTGGTGCCGGTGCAGTGTGCGTCTTCACGCAGGTACTGAAGCACCGTCCGGGTGATCGGGGCGTCCGTAACGGTGCGGACCTGGCCGCGGTGGAAGAAGCGGATGGGCTGAGTCTCCATGGGGGTTCTACGCCTGTTTGTGTGTGTAACGGAACCATAGCACCGGGTCAGGAATGCAATATTTGGCCCATGTGATAACCCGCATCGGAAAGCCAAAATCCGGGGTATACCCGCCGGTAGCGGTCTGGCGGCGCGGCGTGCAAGTGACATACACTGAAAGTGTCCCCAAGCACGTTTTTTTGAAGGGTCGGCGCAGCCGATACCCGCCTCCAGATGCACGGCAAAGATCACCTCGATACCTACCTCCTGCGCGTTCTCTACACGCTGCTCACCGAGCAGAGCGTGACGCGCACGGCGGTCAAGCTCGGCCAGTCGCAGCCGGCCATCAGCAACACGCTCAAGCGCCTGCGGGAGATCACGGGCGACGCCATCCTGGTCCGGGGCAAGAACGGCATGGTGCCGACCGAGCGCGGCCATGACCTGCTGACGCTCGCCCAGCAGAGCCTTGAGGCCATGGAGCGTATCGCCCGCCCGTCTCAGGAGTTCGACCCCGGCAACACCACGCGCACGTTCCACCTGGGGGCACCGGATTACCTTGACGCCTTCTTCCTGCCCAACATCGTCGAGCGTCTGCGCAAGCAGGCGCCGCAAGCCAAGCTGGTGGTGCATCCGCTCAATGCCGGGGTCGATTACTTGGCCGCACTGGAGCAGGGCGGCATGGACTTGGTGATCGGCAACTGGCTGTCGCCGCCGGAACATCTGCACATTTCACCGCTGTTTGACGATGAAGTCGTCTGCATGCTGGGTGCGCAGCACCCGTTGGCGCGCAAGGGCATCTCGCTCAAGCACTATGTGGAGATGCCCCATCTCGCGCCCGCGCCGTATGCGGTCATGCAGCGCAGCATGATCGATCAGGCACTTGCCGAGCAGGGGCTGAAGCGGCAGATCCAGGTATCGCTGCCGTATTTCGGGCTGGTGCCGTATGTGCTGATGCGTACTGATCTCGTCTTTACCACCGGTCGCCAGTTCGCGGCGCACTGCGCCCAGTATTTGCCGATCCGCATCCTGCCGGCGCCCATAACGTTTCCGAAGATGCGCTTCTACCAGCTCTGGCATGAGCGCAGCCACGCGGCACCCGATGTGATGTGGCTGCGCCGGATGATTGGTGAAGTGGCGGCCGAGTTGCCGCAGCATTCGCTGTTGGAATCGGCGGTGGCCTGAACCCTGCCGCCAGCCGATCCGCCATGGGTTTCGCCCGGCTCGCTTTCACTTTCCGCTTGCCACGGCCTTCCCGTAATCCGGGAAAAACACCTGCTCCCCGTTGACCTTGAAGTCCGCAATCACTTGCTGACCCGCCGGTGACGTGATCCATTCGATGAGCTTGGTCGCATCGGTGTAGTTGACGCCCGGGTATTTCTTCGGGTTGACCGCGATGATGCCGTAGGGGTTGAACATGCGCGGGTCTCCGGCCAGCACGATGCCGAGGCCCGTCTTGGCCTTGGCGCGGTAGGCGCCGTAGGTCGCGCGGTCCGATAGCGTGTAGGCATTCATCTGCGCCGCCATGTTCAGCACTTCGCCCATGCCGAGCCCTGCGCTCACGTACCACGGCTTGCCCTTCGGGTCGATGTTGGCGGTCTTCCAGTAGGCCTTTTCCATGACATCGGTGCCGGAGTTGTCGCCGCGCGAGATGAACTTGGCGCCGGCTTTTTCGCCCGCCGCAGCGATCGTCTCCATCCCCTGAATGACGTTCTTCTGACCGCGCACGTGGGCCGGGTCCGATTCGGGGCCGACGAGGATGAAGTCGTTGTACATCACGTCGCGGCGGTCGATGCCGCCCCCGGAGGCGACGAAGGCGTCTTCCAGCTGGCGGGCGTGCACGAGCACCACATCCACATCCCCCGATTCGCCCAGCTTGACCGCCTTGCCGGTGCCAACGGCAATCACCTGCACATGGATGCCCGTGGCCGCCTCGAACTTGGGCAGCAGGACCTTCAGCAGACCGGAGTTTTCCGTGCTGGTGGTGGTGGCCATGCGGAGATCGCCAGCATATGCGGTGGTGGCAACCGCCAGCGTCAGGCAAATGAGAGCAGGTAGCCGAAGGGCTTTGGACAATCCGGGCATGTTGTGGGGGTTAGCGCGAAGGCGTGGACGCTTTATGTCGGATGCTGCATGATGGCGGCAACGTCGGGGGCAGCCAGCGACCACGAGATGCCCGCCCCGGAATGAGCAGGATTGTTCTCCCGGGCCACGGCGGAAGTAAATAGGAAACCATAAACATAATGACATTCCAGTTCGAAGTATTTCCGGTGGTGGGGCCGGACGACAACCCGCGTGCGAACGGCAAGGTGTTTCAGTTGCTGCGGGCTGTTCGAGAGACGGGGTCGCTGCACCGCGCGGCGAAGCAGGTGGGGCTGTCATACCGGCACGCCTGGGGGGTGATGCGGTCGTGGGAAGAGATGCTCGGCCGCGCGCTGCTCGACATGGAGCGCGGCCGTGGCGCCTCGCTCACGCTTTTCGGTGAGCGCATGCTGCGCGCTGAGATGCGTCTGCGCGAGCAGCTCGATCCGGTGCTGCATCAGGCCATGGGGCAGTTCCTCTCAGAGTTGGAAGACGCTTCCCAGTCCCAGGCGCGCATCCGTTTTTCGGGCAGTCACGACCCCGCCGTGGAACTGCTGGCCGAGACGTTTGCGCGGCAAAGCCACGGCGCCCATATCGATACGGTGTTCTGCAGCGCCGTCGAGGGGTTGATCTGCCTGCAGGAAAAGCAATGCGAGGTGGCCGGTTTCTACGTGGCGCCGCAGCAAGGTGCGGGCTCGATCGCGCACCAGACCCTGCGCAAGTGGCTGCGCCCGACCGCCGTGCGCCTGATCGCCCTGGCCGATCGCGAGCAGGGGCTGATGATGTCGGCGGAATGGGCGGGGCGGGTGCTGTCGCTCGGGGACCTTGCGCGCACGCAGGCGCGCTTCATCAACCGCCAGCGCAGTTCGGGCACGCGTTTGCTGTTCGATCAGTTGCTGGTGGCGGCCGGGCTGTATCCCGACCAGATCAATGGGTATGACGAGCAGGAATTCTCCAGCGACAAGATCGCCGTGGCCGTCCAGGAAGGGCGGGCGGACGTCGGCTTCGGCCTGCGCCCCGGCGCCGAAGCCCACGGCCTGCACTTTGTGCCGCTGACGCGCGAAACGTACTACCTGGCGGTGCGCCGCAACGACGCGCTGTCGCCCTGGGTGCGCGAGCTGATCGAGCGCATCGGGCAGCCGGCCTTTCGCGAGGGGCTGGCCCATCTCGCCGGCTACCGGCCGACCGAGCACGTTTCGCTGCTCACCGCAGAGCAGGCGCTGCCCTGGCACGCCGACGAGGCCCGCGCGCTGGCCCGCTGAAGTCGTGCGAACATGGCGGGGTTTGCGCCATTGCGCGCCTCGTTCATGTTCCGCCCATGTCACGTTTCTCCGTCTGGACCCAAGCCCTGCGCATGCTGCGCCGCGACTGGCGCGCCGGTGAACTGAACCTGCTGCTCGTTGCGCTGGTGCTGGCTGTGGCCGCGCTGGCGTCCGTCAGTTTCCTCGCCGATCGCATGCATGCCGGCCTGGAGCGCGACGCGCGTCAGCTGATCGGCGCGGATGTGCTTGTCGTGTCCGACCAGCCGCTGCCGCCCGACATCGAGGCACATGCGCGCGCGCGCGGCCTGCAGGTCACGCACACCGCCACGTTCCCCAGCATGGCGAGCACGTTGACCAAGGGCGCGTCGGGCGAACCTGCTTCGCAACTCGCCGCCATCAAGGCCGTCGACGTGGGCTACCCGCTGCGCGGCACACTGAAGGTCAGCGATGACGGTCGGGATACCGCCGGTGCGCCCATTCGGGGCATTCCCGCCGCCGGCACAGTGTGGGTGGATGCACCGCTGCTCGAAGCGCTCGGCCTTCGCGTGGGCGATGCGATACGCCTCGGCACGCGCATCTTCAAGATCGCGCATGTCATCACCCAGGAACTCGATCGAGGCGCGGGCTTCATGAATTTCGCGCCTCGGGTGATGCTGCAGATGTCGGACCTCGGTTCGACGGGCCTTGTCACCTACGGCAGCCGGGTCACGTACCGCCTGCTGGTGGCGGGCCCGGATGCCGCTGCCGGTGCGTTCCACACCTGGGCCGAGAACGAAGCGAAGACGCGCCAGTTGCGTGGCGTGCGCGTGGAATCGTTGCAGAACGGCCAGCCGCAGATGCGCGAAACGCTGGACCGTGCGGAGCGCTTCCTTTCTCTCGTCGCCTTGCTGGCGGCCATGATTGCCGCGGTGGCGATCACCATGGCCGCGCGCCGCTACACCGCGCGGCATACCGATGCGGTGGCCGTCATCAAATGCCTGGGGCTCAAGCAAGGGCAGATTCTCGGCACGTTCGCGCTGGAGTTTTTGCTGATCGGCGTCATTGGTTCGGCGGTGGGCGTGGCGCTCGGTTATGGCGCGCACTGGCTGTTGCTGGCGTCGCTTGGCGACCTCGTCACGGTGACATTGCCCGCGCCATCCGTCTGGCCTGCGGTCGTGGGCGTGACGGCGGGGCTGGTGCTGTTGATCGGCTTTGCCGTGCCGCCCTTGCTCAGCCTCGTGCGCGTGGCGCCGCTGCGCGTGCTGCGGCGAGATGTCGCCGAGCGCGCGGTTGCCGCATGGATCGGCTATGCGCTGGGTGCGGCGGCGTTCTTTGCGCTGCTGGTCGTGTCTGCCCGCGACGTGAAGCTTGGCGCGCTGACCGCTGCCGGGTTTGCCGGCGCCATCGTCGTGTTTGCGCTGCTGGCCGCGGGCGGGTTGCGCGCGCTGGCGGTGTCGCTGGGCCGAGGCCGTGCCTTGAGCGTGGGCTGGCGCTTTGCGCTCGCCGTGCTGGAGCGCCGCCGCGGCGTGAGTGTGCTGCAGACCGTGGCGCTTGCGGTTGGCCTGATGGCGCTGCTGTTGCTCGCCATGACGCGCAACGACCTGATCCGCTCGTGGCATAACGCCACGCCGGCCGATGCGCCCAACCGTTTCATCATCAATATCCAGCCTGACCAGATGCAGGCAGTGGCGCAGGCTCTCGCCCAGGCCGGCGTGGCGGATCCGAAGCTCTACCCGATGGTGCGCGGGCGCCTGACGCAGGTGAATGGCCGGGTCATCGATCGCCAGACCTATGCCGAATCGCGCGCCCGCAATCTGGTCGAACGCGAATTCAACCTGTCGTACGCCACCGCGCAGCCGCCCGAAAATCGCATCGTTTCCGGCCAATGGTTCAGTGGACAAAAGCCCGAGGCTTCGGTGGAAGAGGGCATTGCCAAGACGCTCAACTTGCACCTGGGCGATGTGCTGCGCTTCGACGTCGCCGGGCAGACGGTGGATGCGCCCATCACGTCATTGCGCAAGCTCGATTGGAGTTCGATGCGCGTGAATTTCTTCGTCATCCTGCCGCCCGTGGCGCTGCGCGACATGCCGCAGACCTACGTGACTGCGTTCCGCATTCCCGCCGGGCAGGCCGATCTGCCGGCCAAGCTTGTACGCGAGTTTCCGAACCTGACGGTGGTGGATACCGAACTGATCCTGCAGCAGGTGCAGGGCGTGCTGGACCAGGTAACGGCGGCGGTGGAATTCCTCTTCGTCTTTACGCTGGCGGCGGGTGTGCTGGTGTTGTATGCAGCGCTCTCCGGCTCGCGCGACGAGCGCTTGCGCGATGCCGGCGTGCTGCGCGCGCTCGGGGCGGGGTCCGGCGTAGTACGCCAGACGCAGTACGCAGAGGTGCTGATCGTGGGTGGCCTCGCCGGGCTGATGGCCGGGGTGGGCGCGATCGCCATCGGCTGGGTGCTGTCGGCGTACGTCTTCGATTTTCCGTATCGTTTCAACCCGGCGATCCTGCCGGTGGGCATCGTGAGCGGCATGGCGTGCGCCTTTGTTGGCGGCTGGCTCGGCTTGCGCGACGTGCTGCGTCGCCCGGCCATGGCCACGCTTCGTGACGCGTGACGACGCCCGAATTTTCTTGATGTGATTGACGCTGTATGACTGATGCAACTTCCGGCCAGGAAGCCCTGGCCTTCGACCTGATTGGCGGCGAGGCGCGCGTGCGCGAACTCGTTGACCGCTTCTACGACCTGATGGATCTGGAGCCCGAGTTTGCGGTGCTGCGCGCGCTGCATCCGCAAAGCCTCGATGGATCGCGCGACAAGCTGTTCTGGTTTCTGTGCGGCTGGCTGGGCGGCCCGAATCATTTCATCGAGCGCTTCGGCCACCCGCGGCTGCGCGCCCGCCATATGCCGTTCGAGATCGGCACGCAGGAGCGTGATCAGTGGATGCGCTGCATGGCCCTCGCCATGCAAGACATCGGCCTGGACGAAGCCCTGCAGATGCGGTTGATGCAGGCCTTCTGGCAGACCGCCGACTGGATGCGGAACGTGCAGCGCTAAGGTGCCGCGCGAAAGCGCACCCTACAAGAAAACATTCGAGGAGACCCCGATGATCGGTTTGCCCACCGCAGACGACGTGCTCGCGTTCTGGTTCGGCAATGCGCCGCTGATTGACGCCCGCTCGGAGTGGTTCACCAAGTCCGATGCGTTCGATGCCGAGATCCGCGCGCGCTTCCTGCCGCTGTGGGAGGCGCTTTCCACGGGCGACGCCGACACCTGGATGGACACGCCGCTCGAAGCCATCGCGCGCATCGTCGTGCTCGACCAGTTCTCGCGCAACATGTTTCGCGGCACCGCGCGCGCCTTTGCCAGCGACGCCGCTGCGTTGCATACCGCGCAGATCGTCGTGGCCGCAGGATGGGATGCGCAATTGCCAACGCGCCATCACCGTGTGTTCTGCTACCTGCCGTTCGAGCACAGCGAGGCGCTGTCGGCGCAGGATGAGTCGATTCGCCTTTACACGCGCCTGCGCGACGAGGAAGGCGATGCGGACCCGCTCATCTGGGCGGAGAAGCACCGCGAGATCGTGGCGCGCTTCGGGCGCTTTCCGCATCGCAACGAAGCGCTCGGGCGCGTTTCCACGCCCGAGGAAGTGGAGTTTCTGAAGCAGCCAGGGTCGTCGTTTTAGCGCTGACGGGGCTTATGTGCGCTCTCGGCGCTCCGACCATTTGTCGACCGTCTCGCGTGGCGCACGCGCCAGCATGTCGATCAACGCTGCAGGGTCGTCGCTCACGTGCAGCAGGTCAGCGTGGTGACGCTTGAGGAATCCTTCCTGCACCGCATGGTCGATGAAGGCCAGCAGCTTGTCGTAGAAACCGGCCACGTTCAGCAGGCCGATGGGCTTGTTGTGATAGCCGAGTTGCAGCCACGTGAAGGTCTCGAACAGCTCTTCGTAGGTGCCGACGCCGCCCGGCATGGCGATGAAGGCATCGGCACGATCGGCCATCATCTGCTTGCGCTGGTGCATGCTGTCGACGATGTGCAGTTCGGTCAGCTCCTTGTGCCCGACCTCCTTGCGCACCAGCGATTTCGGGATGATGCCGATGACCGGCTTGCCACCGTGGAGCACCGCATCGGCCACCACGCCCATCAGGCCGACATTGCCGCCACCGTAGACGAGCGTGAGGTCGCGCTTGACCATCTCGTTGCCCAGCGCGATGGCGTTGGCTTTGTATTCCGGGCGCTCGCCCGGGCTGGAACCGCAATAAACGCAGATCGATTTCATTTAGCAGGGGTGTTGTTGCTTGGGGTGCCCGGGGTGCCGGTGGGCGGATCGTTGCTGCGGCTCACCGCCAGCAAATCGAACGCCCGGCGCGGCTTGCCACGCAGGTAAGGCGCGAGGATCGACAGGATGTGGTAGCTCGCGCCGTGCAGGTGGTCACGGATCGCGTTCTGGTCGTTGTACTGGCGCGGGTGCTGGACGAACTGGAACGACAGCCAGTAGGTGGCGATCACGACGATGTTGGTGCAGATGACGTCGACTTGCTCCGCCGTGGCTTCCATCTCGCCGTCTTCGATGAACTGGTGGCAGATGTCCATGGCGAAGTGGCGTTTCTGCTCGACGATGCGCTTGAAGTTCAGTTCAAGCATGCGGTTGCGCGCGAGCAGATCGTTGATGTCGCGGTACAGGAAGCGGTAGTTCCAGAGAAACTCCGACATGTACTGCAGGTAGCCCCACGTCTCGTCGAGTGTGGCCTTGTGGTCGTCCGGCAGCTTCAGGCGACGCGCGATCTCCTGCTCGAACTGCACGAAGATCGAGTTGATGATGTCGTCCTTGTTGCGGAAGTGGTAGTACAGGTTGCCCGGGCTGATCTCCAGCTCTTCGGCGATCGTCGTGGTCGTGACGTTGGGCTCGCCCAGTTCGTTGAACAGGCGCAGCGACACTTCGAGAATGCGATCGCGCGTCCGGCGCGGGCCGGTGGAATGCTGCTTGGTTTCCATTGAACTGCCAAGGCCGGTGGCCCTGTCTCCGTGGCGTATTGGTGCCCGGATTATAAGAGATCGTGCTTGTGCAACGACCCCCACATGCTGCGGGGAATACATTGCCAAACGTTGTCGCCGGCTTTTCGCTGGTGTTCCTAATGCAACAGCGACACCGCCCACGGCCAGGCGATCGCCACCCACGTCCCCACACACAGCAGCAGGGCGAGCATGACCGCTGCGCTGCCGAAATCCTTGGCCCGCTTGGACAGCCCGTGCTGCTCCAGCGAGATGCGGTCGACCGCCGCTTCCACGCTTGAATTGAGCAGTTCCACGATCAGCACCAGCACCAGCGTGCCGAGCATCAGAATGCGCTCGACCACGGTGGCGGGAATGACGAATGCGCACGGCAGCAGGATCGCGCACAGCGTCAGCTCCTGGCGGAACGCGCTTTCCTCGTCGATGGCGAAGCGGATGCCGCTGATCGAGTTCTTGAGCGCAAACCACGCGCGCGTGATGCCGCGATTGCCTTTATGCGGGTTGTCGGCCGGCGAGTACGCGCCTGGCGCCGGCGGTGCGGGCGGATTGTCCAATCGCCGATCCGGCGGGGTGGTGGGCTTCATGGAACGCAAGGCTCAGGCACCCGCAGCGGTGGACGGCTCGGCGGCCTTGGTGTTGCCAGCGGAGGCTGCGGGCATCGGACGCAGGTGCGCGAGGAATTGCTCCGAGGCGGCGCGCCATGAGAACTTCTCGGCATGCGCACGCGCCGTGGCGCGGTCGATGCGCAGCGCTTCCAGGCAGGCTTCGCGCAAGTCTTCGCGCATCGCGCCAGCCGGCGAATCGCCGAGTACGTCGATCGGGCCCGTCACCGGATACGCGGCCACCGGCAGGCCGCTGGCGAGTGCCTCCAGCAGTACCAGGCCGAACGTGTCTGTGCGGCTGGGGAAGACGAACACATCGGCCGAGGCGTACACCTTGGCCAGCTCCGGCTGCTTGAGCACGCCGAGGTAGCTGGCATTCGGGTACTTCGCCTTCAACCCGGCCAGCGCGGGGCCTTCACCCACCACCCATTTCGAGCCCGGTAGATCCAGCTCCAGGAAGGCTTCAACGTTCTTTTCCACGGCCACACGGCCGACGTACAGGAAGATCGGGTGCGCCGTGTTGAGCACGTTGCTGCGCTGGGCGGTGAAGATGTCCAGATCGACGCCGCGCGTCCACAGCACGCCGTTGGTGATGCCGTAGTCGGCAAGGTCTTTCAGCACCACGGGCGTGGGCGCCATCACGGCCTGGGCGGGGCTGTGAAACCAGCGCAGGAAGCGATACGTCCAGGCCAGCGGAATGCCGAAGCGCGCCTGCACGTACTCCGGAAAGCGCGTGTGGTAGGCCGTCGTATAGGGCAGCTTGTGGCGCAGCGCATAGGCGCGTGCGGCCAGACCCAGCGGGCCTTCGGTCGCGATGTGTAGCGCTTGCGGGGCGAACTGTTCGATGCGCTCCCGCACGCGCTTGGACGGCAGGATCGACAGGCGGATTTCCGGATACGTCGGGCACGGCACCGTCTTGAATTCCAGCGGCGTGATCATGTCGACGATGTGCCCCATGGCCTCCAGCTCGCGACGCGTCTGGGTGAGGGTGCGGACGACGCCGTTGACCTGCGGTTCCCAGGCATCGGTGACGATCATGACTTTCACGGGCTCTCCTTGGGGGGTAGGGTGGGCGGCAGCGGGCTGCACGAGGTCGATGCTGGTGTGGGTCATAGAGGCTTCCATCAGGCGGCGGCCGCAGCGGCACGGCGTGCGCGGCGGGAGGTGCGCGGCGCATCGAGCAGATGCGTCCAGTAGACGATCTGCAGTTCGCCTTCCATGGTTTCGACCAGTGCAGAGAGGCTCTCCACCCAGTCGCCGTCGTTGCAGTAGAGCTGGCCGTCGATCTCGCGGATTTCGGCCTTGTGGATATGCCCGCAGACCACGCCGTCGCAGCCGCGGCGGCGCGCTTCGTCCGTCATCACACGCTCGAACGAATTGATGAAGTTCACCGCGTTCTTGACTTGGTGCTTCAGGTATTGCGACAGCGACCAGTACGGAAAACCCAGCCGCCCGCGGATGCGGTTGAAGTGCCGGTTCATCGCCAGGATGAACGTGTAGAGCGAGTCGCCGACGTAGGCCAGCCAGCGCGCGTGCTGCATCACGCCGTCGAACAGGTCGCCGTGCACGACCCACAGGCGCTTGCCCGTGGCGGTCACGTGCACAGCGTCTTCAGCGACCTCGATATCGCCAAAGTTCAGGCCGTGGAACTGGCGCGCCATCTCGTCGTGGTTGCCCGGGATGAAGACGACGCGTGTGCCTTTGCGCGCGCGGCGCAGCACCTTCTGCACCACGTCGTTGTGGGCCTGCGGCCAGTACCAGCCCTTGCGCAGTTGCCAGCCGTCGACGATGTCGCCCACCAGGTACAGCGTGTCCGATTCGTGATGCTTGAGGAAGTCGAGCAGGTAGTCGGCCTGGCAGCCCGGCGTGCCGAGATGGATGTCCGACAGCCAGATCGTGCGGTAGCGCTGGATTTTTTCGGCGGGCGGGTCAGTGTCGCTGTCGGCCGAGCGATCGGGCGCCAACGTCGAAGCCGGCGTGGCGACCGGTGCCTCGTGCTCGCGCACATCGCCCCGACCTGCCGGTACAGCCGAGCCCAGCGCACCCGCAGCGGCGAGTCCGGCGGCCATTTGCATCAGCGGCGGTGGAGCGTTCCAGTCGGAACCGGTGAGGGGAGCAGCGCGAAAGCGTTGCGCGAGGCGGCGGAGAAATCCGGGGTGCGATGGCAGATTTGGCAGGACCATGTCGGCAACAGAGGCTGCGTTGGACGGATTTCGCCATCGCTGCATGAAAAAGCCGTGTCAGAAACATGACCGTCACGTGACGTGGTCGCTGGGAAGGGGGCGCGAACGCCGAAGAATTGCGCCAGGCGCGGGTTTCAGGCAGACGGGGCCGCAGCGCTGTTTTCGATGCGCGCGAGTTCCGCCAGCACGGCATCGCGCACGCGCGCGTCGCATAGCAGCGACACATGGCCGACGCCCGCGAACGGAACATGCCGGGCGCCTTCCAGCCAGGAAGCGCCGGCCGGCCCGACGATGGAGTCGTGCCACGAAAAAATCGACGTGATGCGTGCTCGTACAGCCGGCGTTTCGGACGCTGCAAGCTGGCGCAACCAGGGGCTGGCCCAAGCCATCTGGCGCACGTTGTGGCCGCGACCGCTTCGGGCCATGGCCGTGCCGCGATGTGGCGTGCCGAGTGTGATGACGTGGGCAACAGCGCTGGGCTCCGTCTGGCGCAGCAACGCTCGTGCGGCGAGCCCGCCCATGCTGTGGCAGAGCAGGACGGGCGGACGGCCGTGCAGGCGCGTCAGGCGCGCGACAGCGGCGGCAATATCCCGGGCGTAGTCATCGATATCGCCCAGCAGCGGCATGAGGTCGATGGCGTCGGTCGGGTGGCCGGCAGCGGCTACATGTTGCTGCATCGGCAGCCATACCGCGCGATTGCAGCCATAGCCGTGGATCATCAGCACAGGCACGCGCTTGCCGCCGCCCGCCGGTGCATCGAACGCGGCGCTCGCGCGGAACGGTTGCAGCACGTTGAACATCCATGCCACGCATACACATTCACGCAACCAACATGCGATGAAACCGGCGATGCCGATGCGGTGTTCGTGAGGTACGGGCATGCGGTCCCACATGGGGTCGTCCGGTATCGCGGTGCCCAGGCTCTTCAACGACACCAGGAACGCCCACCCGACCGAAACGAGATACCCGAGTATCAGCGCTGCGCCTGCGAGCAACGTCGCTGCGGGCCAACTCCATCCGCCCCAGCGATATGCCGCCCAGCCAACGGCCGGCGTCGCCACACCTTGCAGCGCCACGGCAATACGGCGCGCGGTGGCCGCAGTCAGGAAGGCGAGGGGGACGGGGGAGGTGGGGAGATCGGCGCGCGTCATGGTGAAAGTCGTCGCCGACTGTAAAGGCAATCAGTCGCGCACCAGCCGCGTGCCGGCCAGCCGATCATGCAGAAACTGGCGTTGCGGATCGAGCCACGCCAGTGCGCCCCAGGCCAGCAGGCACGCCAGCGCGACAGCGGCGCCGGCCCAGCGGGACGCCCCGCTCAGGTGGATCACGCCGACGGCCGCAGCCACCCACATCCAGGCCAGCAGGTAACGCGCAACGGCTCTGCCCAGCGAAATAGGCGATCCATCGGCGTTGACCACACGCATGCGCCACGTCTGCATCGCGAGCGTCTGGCCGCGTTTACGCCAGAACCAAACGAAGTACAGACCGAGTGCGAGAAAGCCCCACACCTGCAGGCCGACATCGCCGGTGCGCGCGAGCGGCGGCACGATCAGGCGCAGCAGCAGAAAGATGGCCGTGGCGCCAAACATGACGCCAAACAGCAATAGGCCTTCGTACAGCATCGCGGCAAGACGGCGGCGCAGCGTGGGCGCGGCAAGCGGATCAGGTGCCGCAACGGGTGAAGACGAGGAAGCGGAGGTGGCCATCGAACAGAGTGTGAGCGCTGTGCGCGCAATGCGTCATGTGCCGGCGCGGAGGTCGCGCTGCACGCGGTTCGGATTATGCCAAAAGGGTTGGGCCGCCTCAGCCGCCCAGCACCGTGGAGGGCGGCGGATTGCCTGACTCGCCACCGGTGGTAGTCGGCGGCGCAACAGGGTGCACCGTGGAGGGCGGCGCGCTAGCGGGTG
>NZ_VOSS01000250.1 GCF_007997035.1 Ralstonia sp. TCR112
CGCTCGGCAGATAGACGAAGCGCAGCAGTTGCCGCTGCGATGCGCCTAGCATGCGCGCATTGGCCAGCACGACCGGGCTGACTTCCTTCACGCCCTGGTAGACGTTGAAGAAGACGATGAAGAACACGAGCGTCACCGCCAGCGCGACCTTTGACCAGATCCCCAGCCCGAACCACACGCCGAAGATCGGCGCCAGGATCACGCGCGGCATCGAATTGGCCGCCTTGATGTACGGATCCAGCACTGCCGAAGCCGCCGGGCTCAGCGCCAGCCACAAGCCGGCGCCCAGGCCAGTAGCGGTGCCGATGGCAAAGGCCAGCACTGTCTCGGCCAACGTCACGCCAAGGTGTTGATAGATATCGCCTTCAGAAACGAACCACGCCCAGATACGCTGGGCAACGATGAGCGGTTCTCCGAAGAAGAACGCAACTTCCTGCGAGCGCGTGGCGAAGTGCCACACGCCCAACGTGACGACCAGCAGGCCAAGCTGCCAGGTGCGCAGCGCGAATGGAGAAAGCGGACGGTTAGCCATGGATGCAATCGATCAGATTCAGGTCAAGCCACGCGGCGGTGCTGCGCATAGCCTTTGAGCACTTCTTCGCGCAGGACGTCCCAGATGCGCGAATGCAGGTCGACAAAGCCGGCCTGGTCACGAATCTCGGCCACATCGCGCGGGCGCGGCAGGTCAATCGTGAATTCGCCGATCGGATGCGTACCGGGGCCGGCGGCCAGCACGACCACGCGGTCGCTCATGGCAATCGCTTCGTCCAGATCGTGTGTGATGAACAGCACCGCCTTGCGCTTGGCGGCCCAGAGGTCGAGCACCTCGTTTTCCATCAGCTGGCGCGTCTGGATGTCGAGCGCAGAAAACGGCTCGTCCATGAGGATGATGTCGGGGTCGAGCACCAGCGTTTGCGCTAGGCTCACGCGTTTGCGCATACCGCCGGAAAGCTGATGCGGGTAGCGGTCT
>NZ_VOSS01000251.1 GCF_007997035.1 Ralstonia sp. TCR112
GCCGATGCGCTCGCGCAGGGCGAGTTGTGCACCGGCCTGCATTTCGATTTGCGCGCCGGCCAGCGCCATGGCTTCAAACGCCGGGCGCAGCGTCTGCGCGGAATGCACCATCAGCGTCCAGTCCAGATCGTGATGCGCGCCGTTGCCGCGCACGTCCACCAGACCGGGTTTGGGCGACAGCGTCACCTCGTCGATCAGGGCAGATTCGACCAATGCGGCCAATCGCTTCGCGCGTGCTTTCGGGCTGGCGGGCAGGGGCCGTTGCAATGTCTTTTCCATTACCAGCTCCGGAAGCGCGCAGGCGGGTCGTACAGGCCGCCGGACCATTCGACCAGGTCGGCGATGCTCTTGGCGGCGAGCAGCTCGCGGCTGGCGTCGCTGCGACGCACGTCGAGGTCTTCGGGCAGCGCGATCAGGCCGTCCCGGCGCATCTGTTCGGTCTTGGATGCGTCATGCCGCAGGCCGATCGACGTGACGCCCGCCACGGCGGCGATCATCGCGCGCCGCTCTTCCAGCGAACGGGCCTTGTAGAGATAGGCAATGCCGTCTTCGGTCAGCAGGTGGGTGACGTCGTCGCCGTAGATCATGATGGGCGCCAGCGGCATGCCGCTTTGCTTGGCGACGGCCACTGCATCCAGCGTGTCGACAAAGGTCGGCTTGCCGCCTTCCTGGAACGTTTCGACCATCTGCACGACGAGCTTCTTGCCGCGCTCGAGCATCGTCACCGGTTCGGTCATGTCGAGCCACGCG
>NZ_VOSS01000252.1 GCF_007997035.1 Ralstonia sp. TCR112
GCCTGCTGCGCGATGGCGGCGTGCTGTACGCGATCGTGCCAAACACGTTCACCAATTCGGTCGATTTTCTGGTGGCGGATCACGTCAACCACTTCACGCACACGTCGCTGCAGACGCTGCTGGCCAACCACGGGTTTGACCTGCTCGAGGCGGACGCGAACAGCCACCGTGGCGCATTCGTCGTAACCGCCGTGCGCCGTCCGGGCGACAGCAAAGTCGCGCCGGTGCTCGACGCGCAAGCATTGGCTGACACGCAGAGCGCCGCTCGCAAGCTTGCCGGTTTCTGGCAGCAAGCCTCCAGCCATCTGACGGACTTTGAAACGCAGCACGGCAGCGCGCCCGCCGTCATTTACGGTGCCGGTTTCTACGGCGCCTACACCGCGAGCAATCTGCAACAGCCGCATGCCCTGCGCGCGTTTGTCGATCAGAACCCGTACCTGCAAGGGTCTTCCCTGGCGGGCAAACCGGTGGTGGCGCTGGACAGCATTCCGGACGAAGTTGAAGTGGTGTACCTGGCCGTCAACCCGGTCATTGCCGATGAAGTGCGGCACACCGTG
>NZ_VOSS01000253.1 GCF_007997035.1 Ralstonia sp. TCR112
CGCCCGCGTGCGTGCCATGGTGTATCCGCGCCTGGACCGCCTGCAGAAGCGCATCGACACGGCGCGCCGCGCCACCACCGCAAGCAACGCCTACGGCAGCATGGCGCGTTATTGAGTCGACGCGTCCTGCAGCTGTTTTGACAGCGTCAGATAGTGCTCGGACTTGCGTGCGAGCGCTTGGCTCTGCATCTGGTACACGATCGCCAGTTGCTGGGCAGCGAGGAAGCTGCCCCGGCCGATGACGCTGCCGTCCATCTCCGGCTGATCGCCGATCTCAAGGCAGCGGTTGAAGACCTGCTCTGCCAACGGTAGCCACCGGGCGCCTGCCTCATCAGGCTGCTTGGCCGCCGCATCCAGCAACACCAATCCCAGTGCAAAGCACAGATCCGGAAAATCCGGCCACGTCTGGATGGCCACGTCGCCTTGCGTGAGCGCCTCTTCAACGCGGTCGGCCTTGCCCAGGCTGTACACATATCGCAGCGCCAGGTTGCGACGGTAGGGCGCCTCGGGCG
>NZ_VOSS01000254.1 GCF_007997035.1 Ralstonia sp. TCR112
TCGAAACCGGCAGCCGCATGGACGACGTGATCTACGAAGAATTCAAGGGCACCGGCAACATGGAAGTGCACCTGGAACGCCGCTTGGCCGAGAAGCGTGTCTATCCGGCCATCAACCTGAACAAGTCGGGCACGCGCCGCGAAGAACTGCTGATCAAGCCGGACATCCTGCAGAAGGTGTGGATTCTGCGTAAGTTCATCCACGACATGGATGAAGTCGAGGCGATGGAATTCCTGCTCGACAAACTCAAGACGACGAAGAACAACGCAGAGTTCTTCGACATGATGCGACGCGGCGGCTGAGTCTCCCGCCCGCATAGCGAAAAGCGCACCCATTGAGGTGCGCTTTTTTATTGCTGCGTCAACTGCCTGTTTTTACAGGGGATTCTCGCGTCAAAGTTGTGAAATTCGCTAGTTCATTTGCATTACGAGGCGGCTGCGCAAGCGTTTGCCACCATCGTCCTTAAACTTCATCGCAAAACAGAAACGCGGCAACCATACTGCAAGCCTGCCCTGGCCGAGCCGCCTCGGCAACGAACGAACCACACGAAAA
>NZ_VOSS01000255.1 GCF_007997035.1 Ralstonia sp. TCR112
CTGGTGCTGCCGGCCGGCACCGGCACGCCGCGCGCGCGGAAGGTCGCCGCCTTGCCGAAGTGCGCGTCGGCCACCATCAGCATGCGCTGCACGGGCCACCACAGCGCGCGTTCGGGCAGGAGCCATACGGTCTCGCCCGCGCATTGGATGGCGAGGTCCGAAGAAGAGGTCATAACAGTGGCAGCGGCTTCGATGTCTTGCGTGGCCGGCGCGGGCGGCGGCTGGATTTGCCGGCTGTGTCGGGCGATTCTGTCAGGCGCAGCGCAGCTTGTACATCTGTCTCGATTTCCGGCCGTGTGGCCGCATCCGGATCAGTGGGCTCGGGGCCGGCGGCGCGCTCCGCTTCGGCCAGCATGCGCGCGATCCGATCGGCGAGCTTCTCGGTGGAAAGCTGCTCACGAAACCGTTCCACCATCAGCGGAAAGCCGAACGGCGAAGGCCGCTTCAGTGCGCAAAGCTGGAGACGCAAGCCGCGCATGCGGATGAGGGCCGCTTCGATGCGGTCGAGGTCCAGCTCCTGGCGCAG
>NZ_VOSS01000256.1 GCF_007997035.1 Ralstonia sp. TCR112
CGCTGCTGGTGTTCATCCTGCACTCGGTTACTACATCACCCCCGCGCTGCTGGGCGGGCCGAACGACCAGATGGTCAGCTACTACGTGGCCTACTTCACCAACGTCACGATCAACTGGGGCATGGCATGCGCGCTGGGTGCGCTGCTGTTGCTGGCCACGCTGGTGCTGTACGCCGTGTATGGGCGCTTCACGCGGCCCAAGGTTCGCGTTGGTTGAACGGAGCCCATCGAACATGAAACTCGCCAAACCGATGTTTGCCCCGCACACCTCGCTCGTCGAGCGCCTGTGGTACTTCGCGCTGCGCGGCCTGGCCGTGCTGACGCTGCTGTACCTCGTGCTGCCGGTGCTGGTGATCGTGCCGCTGTCGTTCTCGTCGAGCACGTTCCTTTCGTACCCGATTCCCAGCTATTCGCTGCGCTGGTATCAGAACCTCGTCACGTCGGACGAATGGCGCATGGCGGCCAAGAACAGCTTCATCGTCGCCCCCGCCGCCACGATCGTCGCAACGGTGCTCGGCACGCTGGCCGCCATCGGGCTGAACAAGGCGGACTTCCGCGGCAAGGGTCTGCTGATGGCCGTGCTGGTGTCGCCGATGATCGTGCCCGTGGTGGTCGTAGGCGTCGGCATGTACTTGTTCTTCGCGCCGCTGGGGCTGGCCAATACGTATAT
>NZ_VOSS01000257.1 GCF_007997035.1 Ralstonia sp. TCR112
TGATTGCCGGCGACGTTGGCAACCGCCATCACCAGGCCGAGCTGCCACCAGACGTGCCCCTTGGCGGCCAGCAGCAACAGCGCAGCCACGTTGGTCGCCAGGTTGACGATCTTGGTCGACGCCGACGCGTGCAGGAAGTCGTACCCGAACACGCGCACGAACACAATCATCAGGAAGCTGCCGGTGCCCGGGCCAAACACGCCGTCGTAGAAACCGATGGCCGCGCCCGCCAGCAATGCCGCCGCGCGCTCGCGCAGCCCTTGAGGCTGGGGGCGTGATCGGCGCCCAGGTTTTTCTTGGCCACCGTGTAGACGAGCAGCACCGCCAGCACGAACGGCAGCGCACGGCGCAGCGGCTCGGCCGGAATATGCGTCAGCGCCCACGCGCCGAGCAGCGAAAACACAAACGCCGTGACCACCGCCGCGCCGTCGCGCCCCAGTAAATGCGCACCGTGCGGCCGTAGCGCACCGCCGCCGTCGCCGTGCCCGACATCGACGCGACTTTGTTGGTGCCGATGAGCGTGGCGGGCGCGATGTTCGGATACGCCGAGAACAGTGCGGGGATCTGCACCAAGCCGCCGCCACCGGCCACGGCATCGATCAGGCCAGCCAGAAAGCCGGCCACGGCGAGCAAAGCGAATTCCATCAGGAGAAATGAAACAGGAAGGATTAGCCCAGCGACTTGGGCGAGGGGCGTGCGCTGCGCCGCCAGCAACCCGATGCGTCGGGCGCAAAGCCGAGCGCTGCGGCGTCTTCCGCCGAAAGCGC
>NZ_VOSS01000258.1 GCF_007997035.1 Ralstonia sp. TCR112
TCATGGCGGCACGCAAGGTATCCGCGTCGCGGATGTCGCCCAGCGTGTGGCCGGCTATGGCGGATTCCACCTTGGCCAGCGTAAAGAGATTCGGGCTCGTTTCGGGCGCCAGGCTGTAGCCGTACACATCGGCGCCAAGCTGGCGCAGCCACAGTGCCAGCCAGCTGCCCTTGAAGCCGGTGTGCCCGGTCAGGAAGACGCGCTTGCCTGCCCACGCACGCGGGTCGAGCGTCACCACTTTTTCCACGGTGCACTCCCCGCTTGCCAAAGGGCTTCCAGACTGTTCTTGTCGCGCAGCGTGTCCATCGGCTGCCAGAAGCCGTGATGCTCGAACGTGTTCAGTTCGCCCATCTCGGCCAGGCGTGCCATGGGCGCACCTTCCCACGGCGTGTCTTCGGTTGCGATGTATTCGATTACCGCCGGATTGAGCACGAAGAAGCCGCCGTTGATCCAGCTGCCGCCGTCGCCGGGCGGCTTTTCGGTAAAGCCGGTCACGCGTGCGCCGTCGCGCTGGAGCATGCCGTAGCGGCCCGGCGGCTGCACGGCCGTCACGGTGGCCATCTTGCCGTGCGCGCGGTGGAAGGCGATCTTGCTCGTGATGTCGATGTCCGACACGCCGTCGCCGTAGGTAAAGCAGAACGGCTCGTTCGGGTCCAGATAGGCGGCCACGCGCTTCAGGCGCCCGCCGGT
>NZ_VOSS01000259.1 GCF_007997035.1 Ralstonia sp. TCR112
AATCGGCGATCGACTTGTAGTTGGGCATCGTCTTGTTGTTGACGGCCAGCACGATCTGCGGGGCACGCCCCTGCAGCACGAACTCCTGGTACATCTGGCCCTTGGCCTGCAGCACCAGCGTGTGCTCGTAGGCACCACTCACGACGTCGGCGCTACCGCCCACGACGGCCTGCAGCGCTTTCGCACCGCCGGCAAAGTCGACGATTTCAACGTCCAGGCCTTCGTCCTTGAAGTAACCCAGACGCTCGGCAATCGTCAGCGGTAGGTAGTAGAACAGCGCCTTGCCGCCCACCGCGATGGTGACCTTGCTTTTTTCAGGTTTGCCCTGTGCCAGAACGGCGGGGCTGGCAGCCAGCAGGCTTGTCGCGCACAGTGCTGCGCCCATCCACTTTGCCCAGCGCCCAATGACTCGTGTCCCCATGCCTGTCTCCTGTTCTGTGGCGTTCACTGCCTTGGCGGCGATATTACCGCAACGATTTGCAACACAACATGCGGGATCGTCCTAGCTGCTTAGCTTTTGGCTTCGGCAACGATGCCCTGCGAAACGAGCGCGTCGATCTGCGCATCGGTGAGGCCGTGGCCGCGCAGGACATCCCGCGTGTGCTGGCCCAGGCGCGGCGCGCTCGCCTGCACGGCGCCCGGCGTAGCCGAAAGCTTTGGCACCACGCCCGGCATCTCGACCTGGATGCCCGACTGCGCGCGCACGGTTTCGATCACGC
>NZ_VOSS01000026.1 GCF_007997035.1 Ralstonia sp. TCR112
CGCGGGCAGGCGTCGCAGCCGTTCGTCGCCAACTTGGTGACGCAGGTCGACGTGGTGGAGGCTGGCGGTCTGCCGCTGCCCGTGACCATCAACGGCAGTGAGGATCGCGCCGACCATGCCGAAAACGCCTGGGTCTGCTCGCCCATCACCACGTACGGCCGCTATGCGGCGGAAGAATCCGAGCGATTGATGCCGCGCATGCTGCGGCCGGTGCTGCGCGGCGCCATTGGCCTGGCCGATGCGTGGATGCGGCATGCGCAGCTCGACCGTGCGGTGGCCGTCAACAACTGGCTGGTCAGTACGAACCTGTATCCATCGGCGGCGGCCTTCGATCTGGAAGCGCTCGCGCGAACATGCCGCGAGCGCTGGCCGGACCGCGCGATCTGGCTGCGTTCGCTCAACACGATCCAGCACGCCGACTGGCTGCGCGCCGCCACGGCTGCCGGCTTCGATTTGATCCCCACGCGGCAGGTCTATCTGTTCCTGCAGTTGCAGCGTGCGTCGCGCGTGTCGGAACTGCGTCGCGATCTGCGGCGGGACCTCAAGCTGCTCGACGCGACGCCGCTGACCTTCGTGCCGCACGACGCCTTGACCGACACCGACTTCGCGCAGGCCGAGCGGCTCTATGCGCAGCTCTATCTCGACAAGTATTCCGCGCTGAACCCGCGTTACACCGCAGCGTTTCTTCGCGCGTGGCACGCGGCAGGGCTGCTCGAATGCGCGGGTTTTCGGGATGCGCAGGGCGTGCTGCGCGCGGTGGTCGGCGTGTTTGGGCAAGGGCCGTTGCTGACCGCGCCCATCGTCGGCTACGACACGACGTGGCCCCAGCAAGCAGGGCTGTATCGCCTGCTGATGGCGCACGTGCTGCGCCTGACCATCACGCGCGATGCCGAGTTGAACCTGAGCGCTGGCGCCGCGCACTTCAAGCGCCTGCGCGGAGGCGTGCCGGCCATCGAGATGAGCGCCGTCTACTGCAGGCATCTGCCACCCGCCACGCGCCGCGCCGTCGCCGTGCTGCGCACCCTCACCACCCGGATCGGCGTGCCGATCATGCAACGCTTTCAGTTATGACTGCCTGGAACGCCACGCTGCTGCGCGGCTGGTATCCCGTCGCCGAGGCGAACCGCCTGCGCGACAAACCGATGCACGTGACCGTGTTTGGCCGCGCGGTGGTGCTCGCGCGCTTGCCCTCCAGCGGCTTGCTTGCGCTGGACGATCGCTGCCCGCATCGGCATGTGCCGTTGTCCGACGGCCAGCTCGTTGGCGAGACACTGCAGTGCAAATACCACGGTTGGACGTTCGGCGCCGACGGCCGCTGCACCACCATGCCGGGCCTGTGCCCAGGCGCCGCCGTGCCCGCCGTGCAAGTGAATGCGTGGCAGGTGTTCGAGCACGACGGGCTGATCTGGATGAGTGCACGGCCGCCGGGCGAAGCTGCGCCTGCGGCCTTGCCGGCGTTCCTGCAGCGCTTGCCGCCCGGCAGCCGCCGCTTTCTGTGGAGCACGCTGTGGCAGGCACGCCCCGCCGACGCGCTGGAGAATTTTCTTGACCCGCTGCACACGCATCTCGTGCATCCGGGTCTCGTGCGCAGCCATGGCGCGCGCCAGCCGATGACGGTGACCGTCGCCCAGTCGGCAGATGGCCTGCAGGTCGACTACGCCGGCCAGCCGCAGCAAAGCGGTCTGCTGTACCGCCTGTTCGAATCGCCGCGCACGATGGAGCGTGCGCATTTCGGTATCGCCGCGCCTTCCACCGCCCAGCTCGAATACCGCTACGCCAACGGCAGTGCGCTGTATTTCACGCTGCACTTCACGCCCGAAGACGAGATGCGCACGCGCCTGTTCGCCACGCTGCATGTGGAAAACCGCTGGGCGCCGGCCTGGGCCGTGCGCTGGCTCGTCTGGCCGTTCCTGTATCGCGTGGCGGAGCAGGACCGCCGCATCGTGGAAGCGCAGGCCGCCAACAGCGCACGCTTTGGCCGGCAGGACGGCATGTCGACCGAACTCGATCTCGTGCGGCCGATGCTGGATGCGGTGTGGATGCCGAACGGCAAGCCGGTGGAGGCCGGCGAGCGCGTGATGCAGATGTGGCTGTAGCGCCGCGCTGCTACATCGACCGCCCGTCGAAGTGGGTGACCGGCACACTGGCCAAATCGATGTCTTCCAGACAGCGCACGTTGACGGCAATCATGGGCGTGCCGTCGGGCATGACGCCCTCGGCATACGGATGGATGCCGCAGGTGGGGCAGAAGCGGTGCTTGATGACGTGCTTGCGGAAGAGGTAGGTGCTTGCGTTGTCTTCCGGCGTCAGCAGCCGCACCTTGTCGCGCGCCACGAACCACAGCAGCGAGCCCTTGCGCTGACAGATGGAGCAGTTGCACGCCATCGCGCTTTCCGGATGGCCTTCGACTTCGAATGCGACCTTGCCGCAGTGGCAGCTTCCCTTGTGTGTCATGCCGGTCTCCTGTGATGTCGTTTTGTGGCGGGCTTGGCGCGGTCCACTATAGGCGAGCCGGTTTGGGAGCGGCGCCCCGGTTTCTCGGGAATCGCCCTAGGTCTACGCGGCCGCATGCCGATGCGACAATCGCCGCGAGTCGGTCAAGCGACCGCGCCACACGGACTGCCGCGCCTTGACGGCGGCCGCGTCATGAGGAGCCATCATGCATCGCCATCGTCCTGTTGCTGTGATTCGAGCGATTTCCGCTGCCGCTATCTTTGCCGCCGGTGTCGGCGCGTTTGCGCAAGTGCCAGAACCGGCGGCGGCATCGGCTCCGGCCTCGGCACCGCCGCTTGCGGCGCAGATCGTCAACATGGGCGGCATGACGCCGGACGAAATCGGCCCCGTCATCGCCGAGATGGGTACGCTGCGCACCAAGACGCTGGTCACGGCGGCCAACGGCACGGTGGGCGTCCAGGTCGGTACCGTCGCCAAGCACACGCATACGTACGCCGACGAAATCCAGTACGTGATGTCGGGCACGGCCACCGTCTGGCTCGACAGCGCGCCGCGGGAAGTCCGGGCGGGCGATCTGGTCGTGATTCCGCGCGGCGTGGTGCACGGAACACTGACCACCAGCCCGGATTTCAAGTCGATGGCGATCAAGCTGCCGCCGCAGCGTGCGGGCGATACGCACAAGGTGCCGTGATATCTGCGTCGTGATTGGCGACGGGTTGGCCTGGGTCAGGGAAGGATAAAAACACCATCCCTTACAATGGCGCCCTCCTCAAGAGTCCATCGCCATGTCCGCCCCGCTCGCCAACGACACCTTCCTGCGCGCCCTGCGCCGCCAGCCGACCGACTACACCCCGCTGTGGCTGATGCGCCAGGCGGGCCGCTATCTGCCTGAGTACAACGCCACGCGTGCGCGGGCCGGCAGCTTCCTCGGCTTGGCCAAGTCGCCTGCGTACGCGACGGAAGTGACGCTGCAGCCGCTGGACCGCTACCCCTTGGACGCGGCAATCCTGTTCTCCGACATCCTGACCGTGCCCGACGCCATGGGCCTGGGGCTGTCGTTCGCGCAAGGCGAGGGGCCGCGCTTTGCCAAGCCGGTGCGCACGGAAGCCGATGTGGCGGCGCTGTCCGTGCCGGACATGTCGTCGCTGCAATACGTGTTTGACGCCGTGGCGGAAATCCGCCGTGCGCTCGTCCAGGACGGCCGCCAGCGGGTGCCGCTCATCGGCTTCTCGGGCAGCCCGTGGACGCTCGCCTGCTACATGGTCGAAGGCGGCGGTTCGGACGACTTCCGCACCGTCAAGTCGATGCTCTACGCGCGCCCGGACCTGATGCACCGCATCCTGGAGATCAACGCGCAGGCCGTGATCGACTATCTGAATGCACAGATCGATGCAGGCGCACAGGCTGTGCAGGTGTTCGATACCTGGGGCGGAGCGCTGGCCGATGGCATCTACCAGGAGTTTTCGCTGGCCTACATGGCCCGCGTGGTGAAGGGTATTCGCCCCGGGGCCGACGGCCAGCGCGTGCCGGTCATCCTGTTCACCAAGGGCGGCGGCCTGTGGCTCGAAGGCATGGCCGAGACCGGTGCTGACGCGCTGGGCGTGGACTGGACCGTCAACCTGCAGCGCGCTCGCCAGCGAACGGCGGGCCGCGTCGCCTTGCAAGGCAACCTGGACCCCACCGTGCTGTTTGCCGAGCCGGAGGCGATTCGCGCGCAAGCGCGCCGCGTGCTGGAAGACTACGCAGCCGGCGGTGGCAGCGATGGCCACATCTTCAACCTCGGCCACGGCATCTCGCAGTTCACCCCGCCCGAAGCCGTATCGGTGCTGGTGGAGGAGGTGCACAGCTTCAGCCGCGCGCTGCGGTCGAAAGCGAAGTAACACGATCAAGATCAATGCTGCAGTGCGATAGCGTTTGAATCGTGCCGCAATAGTGCGTGAAGTCGGGGGCACGGGTGGAATCTTCGCCGCTTTGGTGCAGTAGGGGTGAGTGACTACTCGCGTGCCGGTGGCCCCATCTGGCCCCAACGGGGTGTCAAGCGATTTATTTCGCGCTTTCTGGTGCGTAAGCCGGCTGTCAAGACTTGACTTATGCACAAAGCTGTCGCGGCTGGTTCTTTCCGCGGCGCAACAGGGGCGGCTCTGTGCACGCACCGCATAAGTGTTTGATTTTTCTGAAAGAAAGCCGCGTGCGCGTAAATCGTGCAAGCTAGAAAAACAGCGCGTCTACCGGCCTTCGCGGGCGCAGCGGCCGACTTTTCAACAAAGTTATCCACAGGCCGTGTGGATAGGCCGGAAAACGGTCGCCGATCAGGGCGCCAAGGCATAAACCTCAAGTAGTACTTGAACATTGAACCGACCATGGCAATGGCTGTGAAGGCAAGGTGAGATGGGCAAGACGCATTTCCCAGGTGCAGGATGCGCCGCTGCATCGCAACAAACTCTTTGCAATTCAACCGTTTGCGCCAAGCATGACCACCGCCCACGTCGACGCCGCGTTTTCTGATGCCCAGGTGTCGGCTGCCATTGCGCGTGTGGTGATCGATACACCGCTCGATGCCGTGTTCGATTACCGGTGCGGGCAACCTGTGCTGGTTGGGCAGCTCGTGGTGGTGCCGTTCGGCAACAGGCGGGTGGTGGCGTTGGTGGTCGAAACTGCCGCAACCACCGATGTTCCGCAAGAAAAGCTGCGCGATGTGGAGCGGGTGCTGGCCTGGGTGCCGCCGCTCGACGCCGAATGGCGGGCGCTCGCCGAATTTGCTGCCGGTTACTACCACCGTGCGCTCGGCGAGGTGACGTTGCCCGCGTTGCCGCCGTTGTGGCGCACGCCGGGCAGCTGGGACAACCTCGCCCGGCAGGCCAACGAAACCGTCTACGTGATGTTTGAACCGGCGCGGGCCGCGTTGCTCGACAGCGTTCCGAAACGTGCGTCCGGCGCCATGCGCCTGGCCGAAGCACTGACCGGCGATGGCGAGCTGTCCACCAGCGCCGCCGTTGAATTGCACGGGCAAGCCGTCGCCAAGCTGCGGGACTGGACGACCGTCGGCTGGCTGCGCGCAGAACTGCGGCCGAAGGCGCTGCTGCCGCAACCGCTCGAGCTGCCGGCGCCTTCCGTCGCGCCCGCCCTGAACGACGAACAGGCCGCCGCCGTGGCGGCCATCGCCCAGGCCGGGGCGGCGGGTACCTTCAGCCCCTTCCTATTGTTTGGCGTGACCGGAAGCGGCAAGACCGAGGTCTACCTGCACGCCATCGCCGACGCCTTGGCGCGCGACCCCGCCGCGCAGGTCCTGATGCTGGTGCCCGAGATCAACCTGACGCCGCAGCTGGAGGCGCGCATTGCGGCGCGTTTTCCCGGCGTGCCCATGGCCGCGCTGCACAGCGGTCTGGCCGAACAGCCGCGCGCGCTGAACTGGCTGGCCGCGCATCGCGGTGAAGCGCGCATCGTGCTCGGCACGCGGCTGGCGATGCTGGCGTCGCTGCCCAACCTCGCGCTCATCCTTGTCGATGAGGAGCACGACACGTCGTACAAGCAGCAGGAGGGTCTGCGTTATTCCGCACGCGACCTGGCGCTATGGCGTGCCAAGCAGCGCAACATCCCCGTGGTACTGGGCTCTGCCACGCCGTCGCTGGAAACCTGGTGGCGCGCCGAGCAGACGGCTACGACGCGCCTGACGCTCTCGCAACGCGCGCAGGCAGAAGCGGTGCTGCCGCGCGTGTCGCTCATCGACCTGAACCTGGAGCGCCGCGCCGGGCGTGCGATTCGTGATGGGCTGTCCAAACCGCTCGTCGATGCGATTGCCGATCGCCTGGCGCGCGGCGAACAAAGCCTGCTGTTCCTCAACCGCCGCGGCTACGCGCCTGTGCTGTCCTGCGACGCCTGCGGCTGGCTGTCGGGCTGTCCGCGCTGCTCGGCGTACCTGGTGCTGCACAAGCCGGAGCGGCGCCTGCGCTGTCACCACTGCGGGTACGAATCGCGCATTCCGCATCACTGCCCCGACTGCGGCAACGTCGACATCGCCCCGCTCGGGCGCGGCACCCAGCGCATTGAAGAAACGCTCGGCGAGCTGTTTCCGCAGGCCCGCGTCGCCCGCATCGACGCCGATTCCACCCGCCGCAAGGGCAGCGCCGAAGCGCTGTTCGACACCGTGCACGAAGGCGGCGTCGACATCCTGATCGGCACGCAGATGGTCGCCAAGGGGCACGACTTCCAGCGCGTGACGCTGGTGGGCGTGGTCGCGCCCGATTCCTCGCTGTTCTCGCACGACTTCCGCGCGGGAGAGCATCTCTTTGCCTCGCTGATGCAGGTGGCGGGCCGCGCGGGCCGGGCCGGCTTGGCCGGCGAGGTGCTGATTCAGACGCGGTATCCCGACGCACCGGCGCTGCAGGCGCTGGTTCGGCACGACTACGACGGTTTTGCGCGCCAGCTGCTGCGGGAGCGCAAACAGGCCGGGCTGCCGCCGTTTGCCTATCAGGCGTTGTTGACCGCAGAGCACAAGGAAGTCGCACGCGCGCTGGAGTTTTTGGGCGCCGCGCGTTCGGCTGGTGAAGCCTTGGCCGCTGAATTGGGCGCGCCGGTGTTTTTGCATGATCCGGTGCCGATGACGATGGTGCGCCTGGCCAACCGCGAGCGGGCGCAGTTGCTGGTGGAATCGGGTTCTCGCGCGGCTTTGCAGAAGCTGTTGACTGCCTGGACTGAGGGGTTTGCGGGGATTGGCAAGACTGTGAAGGGGGTGCGGTGGCAGTTGGAGATTGATCCTTTGAGGATTTGAGCGTTGGTGGTCCACCTCCCTTTCGTTCCCTGCCGGGACCGACTCACTTTTCTTTGTCTTGCCAAAGAAAAGTAAGCAAACAGAAGGCGCGCCCGAGATGGCGAAAAGATTCCTTGAATTTGCGTAACCGGGCGGAGGTGGGGAAAACTCGCTGCGCTCAGACAGTTCCCCACCTTTTTTCCGCCCGCTTACGAAAATTCAAGGCGCCATCAAGGGCTCAACGTCAAAAGAAAAAGGCCAACCCGTCGCGAGGTTGGCCTTGTCTTTTGGGCTTGTGTCCAGATGGTGTGGCTTTTGTCCTTTGACTTTCCTGCCCTAGATGGCGCCTTGAATTTCTGTTGCAGGGAGGAAAAAGAGGGGGAAACTGTCTGAGCGAAGCGAGTTTTTCCCGTCTCCGCCCGGTTACGGAAATTCAAGGAATCTTTCGCCATCTCGGGCGCGCCTTTCTTTTGCCTACCTTTCTTTGGCCAAGACCAAAAGAAAGTAAGTCAGCCCCGGCAGGGGATGAAACACCAGCGCACCAACAACATCCATTCAGGCAGTCTACGTGGACGCCAACACCGCCCGCACAACCTCCACCCGCGGAATCGGCGCCACAGCGCTATACCCCGTCGTAGAAATCGCAGCCGCCACATTGGCATACCGCGCCGCC
The DNA here is from genome assembly GCF_007997035.1 of Ralstonia sp. TCR112. Taxonomy (GTDB): domain Bacteria; phylum Pseudomonadota; class Gammaproteobacteria; order Burkholderiales; family Burkholderiaceae; genus Ralstonia; species Ralstonia edaphi. The sequence goes on from NZ_VOSS01000026.1 coordinate 7,875, forward strand.
TCTGCAGGCAAATCCCCGGCAACAATCCGCGCCACAAACGACCCACCAAAACAATCGCCCGCGCCGGTTGCATCAATCGCATTGACGGTATGACGCGGCACCAGCGTTCGGGATTCCGGTGTGGCCACGTAGCAGCCTTCCGCGCCCATCTTCAGCGCCACCAGCTTCACGCCCCAGCCGAGCAGCGTATCGACAATGCCGTCCCGATCATGACAATCGAGCAGCACCGTCACGTCATCCCAACTCGGCAGGCACAGATCGCACGTGCGCATCGCTTCCTGCATCACGGCACGGGCACGCGCGAGCGGCCACAGACGCAAGCGCAGGTTGGTGTCGAACGAGACGAGCACACCCGACGCCCGCGCATGTGCCATCGCTGCCAAACCCGCGTCGCACGCCGTGTCGCTGATCGCCAGGCTGATCCCTGACAGGTGAAACGCCTTGGCAGACGCGATCGCCTGCAGCGGCAGTTGCGCGGTCTGGAAGCGGCTCGCCGCAGAGCCTGCACGCAGGTAGTCGAAATGGTGACCTCGCGCATCGTGCGAAACGAAGTACAGGCCTGTGGGCGCCTGCGCATCGGTATGCACGTAGGTGTGGTCGACGCCTTCGTCCTGCCATAGCGCGCGCAGCGCCTGGCCGAAGCGGTCGGCGCCCACCGCGCTGATGTAGCCCGTGCGCGCGCCCTGCCGCGCCGCAGCGATGCAGAAGTTGGACGTATCGCCGCCGAAGCCGAAATTCCACGACGTACTGCCGGGATCCGCCTGGTTGAACTCGATCAGCGCTTCGCCATAGGCGAGGATGTCTGCCATGGGCGCCCCGCTCAGAAGTAGGTCTGCACAACGTCGACCACGTTGTAGGCGTCGTCAACGACAGAAATCTGGCGCCACTTGTCGAACGTGAGGCACGGGTGCGAGATGTCGAAGGCGATCATGTCGCCGACCTTGATGTCGTCGCCTGGGGCGATCTTCAGGTAGGCATGCTGGTCCATCATGCCGGTGACTTCCCAATGCGCCGGCGTGGCCGACGGCGTCTTGTCGCCCGGCCGGAAATGCAGCACCGGCAGCGGCAGACCGGCGTCGAATGCAGCATCGCGCTTGCCCAGCGCAATGATGGCGCGCTCAGCCTCGGGCACGGATTGCACATAGGCCCACAGTTGCAGCGCAGGCAGCAGGCTCGACCGCATCTTGTGCGCGATCGGGTTGTTGGCATCGATACGGGCCTGCGCGGCGCGGTAGATGCCCACGTCGTGCGTCAGATAGCAGCCGGGGCGCAGCACTACATCCAGCGGCTGGCCGATATCGGCTTTGGCGAACTCTTCGGCCACGACGTCGTACCAGGCTGAACCGGCGCCCGTCAGCACGGCGGGCGTGCGCTGCAGGCGCCCGTCCTTTGCAAGGTCACCCATCACCTTCACGGCGCGCTGCAGGAACGTGCGGATATCCGCCTCCTCCTTGATCACGCCTTCGTAAACTTCCACGCCCGCGAGCTTGACGGCGCCATCGGCCCGCGTAAGCGCGTCGAGCACCGATTGCAGTTGCGCGTCGTCACGCACGCCCGTGCGGCCGCCCTGCACGCCCAGTTCGATCAGCACCTGGATCGGGCGCCCCGCCTTGCCGAAGAAGGCGGCAAGCTGATCGACCTGATCCGCCGCATCCACCAGGCAGAAGAACTCGAACGTCGGATCGGCCAGCAACTCGGCCAGGATCGCCATGTTGCGCTTGCCGACCAGCTGATTAGCCATCAGCACGCGACGCACGCCGTGGGCATACGCGATGCGTGTCTGGTGCGCCGTTGCCAGCGTGATGCCCCACGCACCGCCGGCCAGCTGACGTTGAAACAGGCGCGGCGCCATCGTCGTCTTGCCATGCGGCGCGAGCTTGGCACCGTATTCGCTCACGAAACGTTGCATCCACGCCAGGTTGTGCTCCACGCGCGACTGCGAGAGCACCGCCGCGGGCAGGTTCAGGTCTTCGTTCAATACATTCCAGCGCCGAGCAGCAATCTGCTCCGGCGCGCATGCGGTTTCCAACGCACCCAAGCCCTTGTCGAGCGGGTTGACAACGGCGTTGGCGTCTCCTTGGTACTTTGTATCACTCATGGGAATGGACTCGTGTTCCTTTGGGGGTAAACATCGGGTTGACACAATGATAGCGGCGAAATTATTCTCCGGGCCAGCCTGTTACAAAGTACCAAAGCACTCTCAAAGCCGCTATCCGGACGACTACCGGGGGCCAGAATGCGCGACCCTAAGCCCGACCCCATGCGTGAACCGATGGACATCGTGACCCGACTCTCCCAGCGTGCCGCTGAACTGCGCCCCGCCGAGCAGAAGGTCGCGCAGACCGTCCTGAGCGACATTGCAGAAGCCGCCGCCGGCAGCATCCAGACGCTCGCCGAACGCGCCGGGGTGAGTGAGGCCAGCGTCACCCGTTTTGCCAAGGCGATGGGTTGCCGCGACGTGCGCGAACTCAAGCTCAAGCTAGCGCAGGCAGCCGCAGTCGGCCAGCGCTTTCTGGATGGCGGCGCGGACCGCCCGCCCTCCAGCGCAGACGGCATCCTGGCCGACATCAGCAATGTGCTGGAGGCCAACCGCGCGCTGGTGCAGCCCGAGGCCTTCCGCACTGCCGCTGTCGCACTGGTGGCGGCGCGCATGATTGCCGTGTTCGGCATGGGCGGCGGCTCGACCACCATGGCCGACGAAATGCGCTACCGCCTCGCCCGCCTGGGACGGCCGGTCACCACCTATCATGATTCGATGCTGCAGCGGATGGTCGCGGCCACGCTCAGCCCGGACGACGTGGTGGTCGTGTTTTCCGTGACCGGCCACGTGCCGGAGGTGATCGACAGCGTGACGATCGCGCGCGAGTACGGCGCCCGGATCGTCGCCATCACGGCCATCGGCTCACCGCTGGCGGCGCTGGCCGATGTCTTGCTGCCGATCCAGGCCATGGAAACCGATTTCATCTTCAAGCCGTCGTCATCGCGCTACGCCATGATGATGATGATCGACCTGCTGGCGACCGAGGTCGCATTGCAGCAGGCCGATCGCAGCAAGGAGCTCTTACGGCGCATCAAGTACGTGCTCGATGCGCATCGCGGCGGCGGCAACCGCCAGCCGCTCGGAGATTGACATGCAGCAGTACGACACCGTCATCCGTCAGGTCCGCATTGTGGACGGCAGCGGCCACGAACCCGAGGCCACGCTGTTCGACGTGGCCATCACCGACGGCCGCATCGCCGCCATCGCCACATCCGACTCCACCGCGTGGCTGGGGGACGAGGAAATCGCCGGGGAGGGCCGCGTCCTTGCTCCTGGCTTCATCGACGTGCATACGCACGACGACACCAACGTGATCCGCACGCCCGACATGCTGTGCAAGGTGTCGCAAGGCATCACGACCGTCATCGTGGGCAACTGCGGCATCAGCGCGTCGCCGGCCACGCTCAGGGGCGACCCGCCCGACCCGATGAACCTGCTGGGGCCTGCCAGCGCGTTTGCGTATCCGACCTTCGCCTCGTACGTGGACGCCGTCGAGCGCGCGCAACCGGCTGTGAACGTCGCCGCGCTGGTCGGGCACACGGCACTGCGCAACAACCATCTGGACCGCCTCGACCGCCCCGCCACCGCCGACGAAGTCGAAGGCATGCGCGCGCAACTGCGCGAGGCGCTCGACCACGGCGCGCTCGGCCTGTCGACCGGCCTCGCCTACGCCAACGCCTTTGCGTCGACCACCGAAGAAGTGATGGGCCTGGCGGAGCCGCTGGCCGAGGCCGGCGCCATCTACACGACGCATCTGCGTACCGAATTTGCGGCGATTCTCGATGCGATGGACGAGGCGTATCGCGTCGGCAAACATGCGCGCGTGCCCATCGTGATTTCCCACCTGAAGTGCGCGGGCGCTGCCAATTGGGGCCGCGCGGGCGAGGTGCTGGAATCGATCGAAGGCGCGCAGCGCTATCAGCCGGTGGGCTGCGACTGCTATCCGTACACCGCCAGTTCGTCCACGCTCGACTTGAAGCAGGTGACGGACGAATTCGACATCTTCATCACGTGGTCGGAGCCGGAACCGGGCATGGCCGGGCAGACACTCAAGGAGATTGCCGCCGCGTGGGGCACCGACCTGATGGACGCCGCGCGCCGCCTGCAGCCGGCGGGCGCCGTGTACCACAACATGTCGGCGCAGGATCTGGACCGCATCATCACGCACCCCGCCACCGTCATCGGCTCCGACGGCCTGCCGAACGATCCGAAGCCGCATCCGCGCTTGTGGGGTGCTTTCCCGCGCGTGCTCGGTTACTACAGCCGCGAGCGCAAGCTGCTTTCGCTTTCGGCCGCCATCCGCAAGATGACAGGCCAGTCCGCCGAGCGCTTCGGCCTGACCGAGCGCGGTTTGGTGCGCGAAGGCTACTGGGCCGATCTCGTGCTGTTCGACCCCGAAACCGTGCGCGACGTCGCCACCTTTACCGACCCGCAGCAACCAGCGGCGGGCATTGCGGCGGTGTGGGTCAACGGACATCTGTCGTATCAGGACGGCGTCGTGCAGCCGCATCGGGCGGGGCGCTTCCTCAAGCGCGGCCCGCATGCGCCGGCAACAGCGGCCGCCGAGGTCCACTGAATCCAAGTTTTGTTTGCAAGTTTGAAAGAAGGAACGTAGCGATGACGATTACCCGAATTGGCGTTGAAGGCGGCACCGGCACCGGTGGCCAGCACCTCCCCTTTGCCCGTGCGGCGGGCGCAGACGGCTGGCTATTTGTGTCGGGCCAGACGCCCATGGTGAACGGCGAAGTGGTCGGCAACGGCATCGTCGAGCAATCGCACCAGACCATCAAGAACGTGCTGGCCATCCTCGCCGAAGCGGGCTACGGGCCGGAGCACGTCGTGCGCTGCGGCGTGTGGCTGGATGATCCGCGCGACTTCCAGTCGTTCAACAAGGTGTTCAAGGAGTACTTCGGTGCCAACCCGCCCGCGCGCGCCTGCGTGGTGTCGAGCATGGTCATCGACTGCAAGGTCGAAGTCGATTGCGTGGCCTACAAGAAGCCGTAATCCGCATTTTCATAAGGTCGCCCTGCACGACGGGGCGCCCAGACAACAAGAGCCGTGAATATCCCTGAGGAGGAAACCCGATGGTCCCGATGCAAGGCAACTCGCTATTGCTGACCGCCGCGCTGGCGGTGGTGGCACTGATCTACCTGATCGCTGTCCAGAAACTGAACCCGTTCGTTACGCTGATCGTCGTCTCGCTTGTGCTGGGCGTGGTGGTTGGCATGCCGATGGGCAATATCGTCAAGGCGTTCGAAACCGGGGTGGGCAACACGCTCGGCCACATCGCCCTGGTGGTGGGCCTCGGGACGATGCTCGGCAAGATGATGGCGGAATCAGGCGGGGCCGAGCGCATCGCCAAAACGCTCATCAGTGCCTTTGGCGAGAAGAACGCGCACTGGGCCATGATGGTCGTGGCGTTCATCATCGGCTTGCCGGTGTTCTTCGAAGTCGGCTTCGTGCTGCTGATCCCGATTGCCTTCAACGTGGCCAAGCGCACGGGCACGCCGATCCTGCTGGTGGGCCTGCCGATGGTGGCCGGTCTGTCGGTCGTGCATGGCCTGATCCCGCCGCACCCGGCCGCGCTGCTGGCCGTGACGGCGTACCAGGCCGACATCGGCAAAACCATCATGTATGCGCTGATCGTCGGCCTGCCGACCGCCATCCTGGCCGGCCCGCTCTGGGCGATGCTGGTCTCGCGCTACGTCAAGCCGGACGAGAACAACCCGTTGGCCGCGCAGTTTGTTGAAGCCGACCAGAAGCGCGAGCTGCCGGGCTTTGGCGTGACGCTGTTCACGATCCTGCTGCCAGTGGTACTGATGCTGATCGGTAGCTGGGCCGACTTGATCGTCCCCCCCAAGACACTGGCAAACGACATCCTGAAGCTGGCCGGCAACTCCGTGATGGCCCTGCTGATTGCCGCCATCGTGAGCTTCTACACGTTCGGCAAGGCACGCGGCTTCAATCGCGACACCATCCTCAAGTTCACCAACGAGTGTCTGGCACCGATCGCCACGATCACGCTGGTAGTGGGCGCAGGCGGCGGCTTCGGCCAGATCCTGCGTGATTCGGGTGTGTCGAAAGCCATCGTGGCCGTCGCCACCGATGCACACCTCTCGCCGCTGCTGCTGGGCTGGGTGGTGGCCGTGCTGATCCGTATCGCCACGGGTTCGGCCACCGTCGCCATGACAACTGCCTGCGGTATCGTCGCCCCGATCGCCGCAGCCTCGGGCGCCGCCGTGAAGCCGGAGCTGATGGTGCTGGCCACCGGCGCAGGCTCGCTGATCCTGTCGCACGTGAACGACGGCGGCTTCTGGCTGGTGAAGGAGTACTTCAACCTGACCGTGCCGCAAACCTTCAAGACGTGGACGGTGCTGGAGACCATCATCTCGATCGTCGCGCTGCTGCTCACGCTGGCGCTGGCGACCGTCATTTAAGCTTGTTCCGTTGAAGTTGATCTAGGAGAACGTTGTGGGTATCGATTCCGTCGTCAAGGCCGGCCCGGTCATCCCGGTGCTGCAGTTCCAATCTGTCGATGAGGGCGTCAAGGTGTGCCGCGCGCTGTACGAAGGCGGTATCCGCACGTTCGAGATCACGATGCGCACGCACGTGGCGCTCGACGTGATCCGTGCGGTGGTGAAGGACCTGGGCAGCGACGCCATCGTCGGCGCCGGCACGCTCACGCGCCCGGAGCATTTCCAGCAGGCGAAGGATGCGGGTGCAGTGTTCGCGGTGTCGCCGGGCATTACGCCCATGCTGGCCGTGGCACAGGCGAAAGCTGAACTGGACTGGCTGCCGGGCATCGCCACGCCCTCCGAGCTGATCCTGGCACTGGAGTTCGGCCTGACCACGCTGAAGTTCTTCCCGGCCGAAGCGGCTGGCGGCATCCCGATGCTCAAGTCGATCTACGGGCCGTTTGGCGATGTGCGTTTCTGCCCGACCGGCGGGATCACGCCGCAAAGCGCGCCAGACTATCTCGCGTTGCCCAACGTGGTGTGCGTGGGCGGCTCGTGGATGGTGCCCAAGGACAAGGTCGCGGCCGGCGACTGGGCAGGCATCACGGCGCTCGCCAAGGAAGCGGCCGCGCTCAAGCGGTAACCTGCGTCACCTCTCTCGCGCGGCCGGCTGGTCGTCAGACAAAGCTGACCGCGCGCTCCATCTGCTCCCGATATTGAACGATGTCTTCAATGGTCAGCACCGGCAGGTTGTGCTGATCGGCGAAGCGCACCGCGTCGTCACGGCGCGCCATGGTGCCGTCGGGCAGCATCAGTTCGCATAGCACGGCGGCCGGCGGCAAGCCTGCCAGACGTGCCAGGTCGACCGAGCCCTCGGTATGACCGCGCCGCGTGAGCACCCCACCCTCCTTTGCCACCAGCGGGAATACGTGCCCCGGGCTGACGACCGATTGCGTATTGGCATCCGGCGCGATGGCCGCGCGGATGGTCGTGATGCGATCCGCCGCCGATACGCCGGTGCTCACGCCAGTGCGGGCTTCAATCGACACCGTGAACGCCGTGCCGTACTGGCTGCGGTTGTCTTCTACCATCGGGCGCAAGCCGAGCGACGCGCTCTTCTCCGCCGTCAGGCACAGGCAGACGATGCCGCTGCATTCGCGAATCAGCATGGCCATGCTGGCCTGCGTGAGCTTGTCGGCGGCGACGATGAGGTCGGCCTCGTTTTCGCGGTCGGCATCGTCGAGCACGACAACGGGCACGCCAAGCCGCACCGCGTCGAGGGCGGCGGCCATGCGCGCGGGCATGTCGGCCGGATCGAAGCTGGCTTCGATGGCGTCAAACGCCACATTCGCGGAAGGCAATGCGGGCGGGTGAACTGCAGGGGATTGCTGAGTGGACAACATGGAAACGCTCCTCGCAAGATTGGCGACAAGACGTTCCAGGGCAAGCAGACAAACACGCACGAGCCATGCAGCGGCGCAGCCCGGCACCAAGCCAGGCGCGCTCCTTTGGCGCGGGCATGTTGTTCCGCACATCTTCTTCCATCCGGACTCTGACCGTCGGCCCCGGCATCTCACCGGATCTGCTGACCCCTGCATGCAGGCGCATGCAAGGCGCTCGCGGGCTCACGGACACACGGTCCGCATACCGCCGGTGGGGAATTCCACCCCGCCCTGAAGACGTACTGAACCGGCAGGATCGCCGGCAAACGCAATGCTACCGCAACAAGTTGCAACGATTCGACCCTACTGACGGGTCGGGCAAAGCGCTATGCCGTCATATCGTTATCACGCCATTTCGCTCAGCGCGCCCGGGCCAGCATGGCATGCAGCAGCACATCGGCGCCGCGCGTCACATCTTCGGGCAGCGCATCTTCGGCTTCGTTGTGGCTCAGACCGTTGACGCACGGGATGAAGATCATCGCCGTCGGGCAATACTTGGCAATGTGGATGGCGTCGTGCCCCGCGCCGCTCACGATGCGCTGATGGGGGTAGTCGAGGGCCTCCACCGCATCGGCCACCGCCTTCACGCAAGCGGGGTCGAACGGCGTGGCCGGGCTGACCCAATGCTGGTCGATCTGCACGGTCAGGCCGCGGCGCTCTGCAATGTCGGCAAAGCGTTCACGCAGCGCCGCTTCCATCTCGGCAATGCGCGCGTCTTCGTGATGGCGCAAATCCACCGTGAACGTGAGATCTGCGGCGATGGTGTTGCGCGAGGCATTGCGGATGCCGAATTCGCCGATCGTCACGAGGCCATGCGGCGCAAAACTGTCGACCAGCACTTCCAGCGAGGTCGCCATCTCCGCTGCCGCAAACATCGCGTCGCGGCGGAAACGCATGGGCGTGGTGCCCGCATGGGCGGCCTGGCCCTGCACATGCACATCGAGCCAGCGGATCGCCTGCCCGCCCGTCACCACGCCAATCGGCACGCCGTTCTCTTCCAGGATCGGCCCTTGCTCGATATGCGCCTCGAAGTAGGCGTCGAACGGTGCACCGGGGATGGCGCGTTCGCCCGCGTAGCCCGTTGCCGCCAGCGCTTCGGCCACGGAGATGCCCTGCGCATCACGCGAGGCCAAGGCCTGTTCCAGCGGCATGACGCCTGCAAATGCGGCTGAACCCAACATGGCGGGTGTAAAGCGCGCGCCCTCTTCGTTGGTCCACACGACAATCTCGATGGGCTTGTCGGTTTCAATGCCCGCGTCGTTGAGCGTGCGCACGACTTCCAGCGCGGCCAGCACACCGTAGACGCCGTCGAAGCGCCCGCCTTCGGGTTGCGTGTCGAGATGACTGCCGCTCGCCACGGGGCGGGCTTGCGCCGATTTGCCGGCGCGACGCGCAAACAGATTGCCGACGCGGTCAAAGCTGAGCGTCATGCCCGCGTCTTTGCACCAGCGCGCGAACAGCGCGCGGCCGGCCGCGTCTTCTTCCGTCAGCGCAAGGCGCCGCACGCCGCCTTTTGGCGTGGCACCGACCGCCGCCATTTCCATCAGGCTCGACCACAGCCGCGCCCCGTTGACCTTCAACATGTCTCCATTCCTTTTGCATGCGCGCCGACCGGCTCGGCGCATCCAGCCGCCTTTATCTGGCAATCGCAAAATGCGCGTCAAATTGCGAATGTTTATTCGGCCTATAAATCAGGCAAATACTGCTGGCCCGAAGCGTGCATCCACCCATTGCCGGCGTCGGTCATACGCACCGCAATGGCGCGGTCAAGGCGTGCAGCTCCCAATCCCAGGGCATAAGCCCGGCTAATACGGGGAATCAAAAATGCGAATTTGCCGCCGCCCGCGTCGATGCGCATAAATGGCGGCGTCGGCTGACGACCGACACCCCGCTTCCGCGACACAGACCGATGCCTGAACATCGGCGGCGCGCTGGCGGGCCACGCCCAAAAGAGGAGGACGCCCCATGTCAACGCCGCAACCATCCACCGCGACGCACCAGCCCGTGCGCGCGGCCACCGCCGCCTTCATCGGCACCGCCGTCGAGTTCTACGACTACTACACCTACGCCACGGCCGCCGCGCTCGTGCTGGGCGAGGTGTTCTTTCCCAGCAGCAACCATTTCCTGAGCACGATGGCGTCGTTTGCCACGTTCTTTGTCGGCTTCACCGCACGGCCGTTGTCCGGCGCAGTGTTCGGGCATCTGGGCGACCGCATCGGCCGAAAAAAGATGCTGCTGGTGACGATGTTCCTGATGGGCATCGCCACGACCGGCATCGGCCTGCTTCCGGGCTACGCGACCATCGGCATCTGGGCGCCGATTCTGCTGGTGTTGCTGCGCGTGCTGCAGGGCATTGCGGTGGGCGGCGAATGGGGCGGCGCGGTGCTCATGGCAAGCGAGCATGCGCCGAAGGCCAAGCGCGTGTTTTTCGCGTCGTTCCCGCAGATGGGCAGCCCGGTCGGGTTGATCCTGTCGCTGCTGTCGTTCCGGCTGGTGTCGTCGCTCGACCATGAGAGCTTCATCACGTGGGGTTGGCGCCTGCCGTTCCTGGCCAGCTTCGTGTTGCTGCTCGTGGGAGTGGCGATCCGCATGGGCGTGAAGGAATCGCCCGAGTTCGAGCGCATGAAAAAGAACAACGAGGTGCTCAAGAACCCCGTGGGCGAAGTGCTGCGCACCGCGTGGCGCCCGATCGTGCTGGCGGCCATGGCCACCACCATCGGCTCCGCAGGGTTCTTCTTCACCAACACGTTCATGATTTCGTACGTGACAACGTACCTGGGCATGTCGAAGGCACTGATTCTCGATTGCCTGTTCGTCGTGACGATCCTGCAGCTGCTGTCGCAGCCGGTATCGGCGCTGCTGGCGCAACGCTACGGAGACACGCGCTTTCTGACGTGGGCCGCATTCATTTCGATGCTCACGCCGTATCCGATGTTCCTGCTGGTGAGCACGCAGAATCCGGTGGCGATGGTGGCTGGCATCACGCTGGCGGTTGTCACGCTGTCGGCCGTGTATGCCGTCATCGCAGGCTTCATGACGCCCGCCTTCCCGACGCGCGTGCGCTACTCGGGTATCTCGATCGCCTATCAGGTCTGCACCATGATTGCCGGCGGCACCACCCCGCTGATCGGCACGATGCTGGCCGAACGCTACAAGGGCGAATGGCTGCCGCTGGCGCTGTTCTTTACGGTGCTCTCCGCGATCTCGCTGATCGGCATCATCGGCCTGGGGCGGTATCGCGACGGCAAGCAGCCTGAAGAATCCACGGCGCTCGCCACAAATTGATGTCTACCTCCCTCCGTATTCCCATGGAAGCCCAACCCGTTTCGCTGCACACGCGCCGCCCCGCGGCCTTCTCTGAAACCGAATGGCAGGTTCGTACCGATCTAGCTGCGCTGTATCGGCTCGTCGATCATTTCCGCATGACGGACATGATCGACACGCACATCACCGCACGGCTGCCCGATGAAGACGGCCGCCCGACCTTCCTCATCAACCGCTACGGCGTGCTGTTCGGCGAGATGCGCGCATCGGATCTCGTCAAGATCGATCTCGAGGGCAACGTCATCGACGAACGTGCCGATGCGGACCCCGAGCACTACGCCGTCAATGCGGCCGGCTTCACGATCCACTCGGCCATCCATGCAGCGCGCGACGATCTGCACTTCGTCGTGCATACGCATACGGCCGCGGGCATTGCGGTGTCGGCACAAGAGCATGGCTTGCTGCCGATCAGCCAGCATGCGCTGAAGTTCTACGGCAACCTTGCGTATCACGACTATGAAGGCATCGCGCTGGACCTGGGCGAGCGCGAACGCCTCGTGCACGACTTCGGCCAGCACAAGGCGATGATCCTGCGCAACCATGGCCTGCTCGCCGGTGGCCACACAGCAGCAGATGCGTTTCACGAAATCTACTTTCTCGAGCGCGCCTGCCAGGCACAGATTCAGGCACTGGCCGGCGGCACGCCGCTGCGCATGCCGCCCGAAGACGTGCGCCAGCGCACCGCCGCGCAGTTCAATCGGGAAGAGTCGCCCGTCATTGCACGCCGCGCATGGCTGGCGGCGCTGCGGCTGATCGACACGTCCCGCTCCGATTACCGGAGCTGATGCGCATGACGACCCTCGCCCTCATCAGCCGCGACTACGACATGTCGCACCTGGTGCCGTCCATCCTGCGCGCCGCGCCCGAGTTCGACGTGCGCATGTACGGCGAGCCGGCCGCGCGGGACGCCGAGATCGCCGTCTGCTGGAACCCGCCCGAAGGCGCCATCGCCGCCATGCCGCGCGTGCGACTCGTGCACAGCATCGCCGCGGGTGTCGACAACATCCTCATCGATCCGACATTGCCGGCGGTGCCGCTCTGCCGCGTGGTCGACCCACAGCACGCACGCGGCATGGCGCAGTTCGTCACCTGGGGCGTGCTGCATTTCCACCGGCAGTTGGACCGCGTGCTGGCCAACCAGCGCAGCGCTACATGGTTCCGGCCCGAACAGCAGCCTCCGTCGACCTGCACCGTGGGCGTGATGGGCCTGGGAGAAATCGGTTCGCATGTCGCCGGAGAACTGCATCGCCTCGGCTTCAGCGTGCGGGGCTGGGCGCGTCAGTCGCGTGATGTGCCCGGTATCGGCGTGTACTGCGGGCAGGCCGGCCTGCCGATGTTCCTGGACGGCACCGATATCCTTATCTGCCTCTTGCCGCTCACCGACGCCACACGCGGCTTGCTGAACGCCGCCACATTCGCGCGGCTCAAGCCCGGTGCCAAGCTCATTCATGTCGGGCGCGGCGAGCATTTGGTCGCAGCGGATCTGCTCGACGCATTGCAAACCGGCCACCTTGGCGGCGCCATCGTCGATGTGTTTCCGAACGAGCCGCTGCCCGCGAGCAATCCGCTCTGGCGCGCACCCAACCTGATCGTCACGCCGCACATGGCGTCCGTCGCAAGCGCCGACACCATTGGCTTGCAGGTCGCACAAAACGTGCGGCGCCTGCTCAGGGGCGAGGCGCTCGTCAACGTGGTCGACGTCACGCGCGGTTATTGACCGCCCATCGTCCCCGACGCAGTCTCCGGATAGCGCGCATCGATAAAGCGATGCAGCGCTTCCAGAAACGCCGCTTCGGCCGCGCTGAACTTGCGGTCGGCCATCCATAGCAGGTGCATGTCGACGTCGGCCACGCCGGCTTCGGGCGGCAAGCGCTGCAAGCGGCCCTGTTCGACGTCGTCCTGCGCTACGTGCTCGGGCAGGCAACCGATGCCGAATCCGGCCACGATCAGCCGCCGCACTTCCCACATGCTCGAAGACGAGCCGACCACCGGGCCGGTCAGGCCCATCTCGTCGCGAAAGAACGTGAGCATCGAGAGCGGATCGCCGATCTTGTCGCCCGTGAACGAGACAAACTTCTCGCCGGCCAAATCGGCGATCTGCACATCGGCGCGACCGAACAGCGGGTGATATTGCCCGCAGAACAGGGCATAGCGCTGACGGAGGAACAACCGGTGTTCGATCTTCTTCGGCAGCGCGCGCTTGGGCGATAGACCCAGCGTGGCCGTGCGCAATTCCAGGCTGCGGACCACGTCGGCGCTGCGCATCTCCTGGCATTCGAGTTCAATGCGCGGGTAATCGCGGTGGAAGCGGCCGAGAAACGCGTCGTACTCCGGAAAGTCAAGGCCGCTGACGATGGCCACGCGCACCATGCCGGCAATCTCGTGCCCGCCTTCGCCACTGGCTTGCGACAGGCGCGAAATGGTGCCGTAGACCTCCTCGGCAATCAGCCGGACCTCCTCACCCGCCCGCGTGACTTCAATGGGATTGGCCTGGCGGTCGATCAATTGCAGGCCGAGCTGATCTTCAAGCCGCTTGAGCGCCTGGCTTACCGCCGGCTGCGTCAGGTGAAGGCGCGTGGCGGCACGGCTGATGCTGCGTTCCCGCGCGATAGCAAGGAACGTGCGCAGCAAATTCCAGTCGAGACGGTCGTTGAGGTAGGTGTCGAGCTTGGCCTTGCTCATGCGCAGTACCGGGAAGGATCATAGACATTTGGCCAGGCTAACCATCCGCTAATCCGGCATCGACTAGAATCCTACCCTTTCCGACCGTGCCCGCGAAGTTCATCCCAGCATGGAATCCCGCCTTGTTTCTTCCCGCCGTTCGCCGTGGATGGCGTTGATCGTTGTCGCGCTCATCGGCGTGTTCCTCGCGCTGTGGACGGACGACCTCTTCCAGCGCTCCACCCTGTTCCGGCCCGATGAAGGCCGCTATGCGGAAATCCCCCGCGAGATGGTGGCCTCCGGCGACTGGGTGACACCGCGTCTGAACGATCTCAAATATTTCGAAAAGCCGCCCCTGCAGTACTGGACGACCGCCGCCACGTTCGAGGCATTCGGGGTCAACGCCTGGGGTGCACGCCTGTGGCCGGTGCTGTTCGGCCTGGGCGGAATCCTGATGACGGCATGGACGCTGGCCGTCTATCGCGGCGGGCGCACGGCGGCGACGGGCGCAGCGATTTTGGCCTCGTCGCTGCTGTATCTGCTGTTCGGGCAAGTCATCACGCTCGACATGGGCGTGGGCTTTTTCCTGACCGTCGGTGCGTGCGGCTTTGCGCTGGCGCAGCGGTCGGGCGCATCGCGTGGCGGACGGCTCGGCTGGATGCTGGTGGTCTGGCTGGCGCTGGCCGGCGCGACGCTTACCAAGGGGTTGATCGGGCTGGTCGTCCCGGGCTTGATCGGCGTGGCCTATCTGCTGATGACGCGCGACTGGGCGCTGATCCGCCGCATGCATTGGCTGCCGGGCCTGGCGCTGTACCTGATCGCCACGGCGCCGTGGTTCGTGATCGTGCAGCAGCGCAATCCCGAGTTCTTCAACTTCTTCTTCATCCACGAGCATTTTCAGCGCTTCCTCACCAACGAGCACCATCGCAGCGGCAAGTGGTGGTACTTCATCGCGGTAGGCGCGGCCGGGTTGCTGCCGTGGACGCCGCTGCTGTTTGCGGCCATCGGCCGGCGCCTGGGCCGCGTGGCTGATCTCTTTGTCGGCACGCGGCAGTTTGACCTGATGCGCTGGTCGATTGCCTGGGCGGGGATGATCTTCCTGTTCTTCTCAGCCTCCAGCTCGAAGCTGCCCGGCTACATCGTGCCCGCCTTCCCCGCGCTGGCCATTGTGCTGGCGCTGGCGCTGGAAAAAATGCCGACGCGCGCCGTGGCGTGGTCGCTGGGTGTCAATCTGCTGATCGCCATTGGGCTGTGGTTTGCCGTGCCGACGATCGGCGCCAAGGCCGGCGCAAAGATGCCCGCCGAACAGGTGGCGCTGGCCATGCCGGCACTTCGCGAAGTGATGGCCATGCTGGCCGTCGGCACGTTGGCCGCGCTCGCAGCCTTGCGCTGGCAGCGGCGCACCGTCGCCGTGATCGTGCTGTCGATCTCCGCCCTGTTCTGCTGGGACCGCGTGCTCAACGCCAGCGAAATCTTCCGCGATGCATTGTCTGCCCGCGATCTCATCGAAAAGACGTTGAATGCGACGGGCCCGATTCCGCCCGAAACGCCGTTCTACTCGGTCGAATGGCTGGACCAGACGGCCATCTATTATCTCGGGCGGCCGATGACGCTGGTGTCAGGCTTTGACGAACTGGAAATGGGCGCCGGGCTTGAACCGAGCAAGGTCGTTGCCACCACCGACGAGTGGATCCGCCGCTGGACCGACGGGCCGCCGGCCTACGCCTTTATGCGCCGCACGACATGGCAGAACCTGCAAGCCGCCGGCGTGCCGATGCGGCTGGTGGCGGAGTCCGCCGACAAGGTGGTGGTGGCGCGGCGGTAAGCGTCACCAAACCGATCGCTTCTTCCAAAACAAAAGGGCCGCAGACGTTGCGGCCCTTTTTGTTACCTGCAGCGACTGCCGGCGCTTACCACGTGCAACTGCCGCGCAGGAATGCCCATTCCTCGCATTCATCCCCGCCGGGGCTCACGCAGGTGCCCACCTCGGCGCCATTCGCACGCGTGGAAAATTCAAGCTGACCGCCGCGCTGCAGGCAATACGTGGATGCCGGATTCGCCATGCCGGGCGTTGCGCGCGGCGGTTCGGTGTCAGCAGCAGGCGGTGCGGTGTAGGTCGGCGGCGGAGTCGGCACCGGCTGCATGGCAGGTGAAGGCGGCAGCGTCGTGACAGGTGCAGGTGCAGGTGCAGGTGCAGGTGCGGGGGCCGGCGAGGGCGGCGGCGCGGGCTGGATGATCGTGCGCGGCGGCTCCCACGGAGGCATCGGCGACGAGCAACCCGCTAAGCCCATCGCCAGCACACATGCGGCAACGGCAGCGGTCATGCGGGCCTGGCCAGCATCCTTGACGAGACAGACAGCGCGATTCATGCGTTTCCTCCCGGAGTTCTGGTGAGCGCACGCAACAAGCGTGCTTGCCTCGCCTAGGATAGCTTACGCAACCGCGTGCCCATATGTCAGTCGGGCGATTGGACGAATGGACGATCGGGCGATCAAGCCGCCGCAGTCGACACCGGAAACCGCATGGTGATGCGAAAACCGGGCGCGGACGCATCCGCCGCCGTCGGTCCGACCGCGAGGTCGCCGCCAAGATGACGCACCAGCCGATCGACGATCGCCAGGCCCAGCCCGCAGTGCGCGTTGCCGCCCCGCGCCGGGTCCAGGCGCACAAAGGGCCGCATGACGCGGTCAAAGTCGGCCGCGGGGATGCCGGCGCCATGATCTTCCACCGTCAGCGTGTAGCCGGCATCGTCCACGGCGGTGCGCACGTTGACGGGCTCCGCGCCATACGCGAACGCGTTGTCGAGCAGATTGACGACGATGCGCTCCAGATGCGTCGGCTTGAGGCGGAAGCGGTCCCCCGCATGCAGATCGAGCGCGACATGCTTGCCCTGCTCGGCAAACGGCTGCACCAGGCCGCGCAGATGGCGGTCGACCGACACCTCGCGCGCCTCGCTGTCGCCGCTTTGGGCATAGGCAAGAAACTGCTCGACGATGGCCGACATGGACTCGACATCGCGCTCGATACCCGCGCCGGCTTTCTGGTCGACCAGCATTTCGGCGCGCAGGCGCAGACGCGACAGCGGCGTCTTCAGGTCATGCGCAATGCCGGCCAGCATGGTGTTGCGCTCTTCGTCAGTGGCGGACAGGTCAGCCGCCATATGGTTGAACTGCTCGGTCAACTGGCGAAGCTCGTAGGGGCCGCGCTCCTTGAGCGGGGGCACGTATCGACGGCGGGCCAGCGCACCGGCTGCATCGGCCAGCTCGCGCACGGGGCGTTGGATCTGCCACGCCGCGAAGAGCGAAAACGCAATCGCAATCGCCAGCACCACCATCACGCCCGGCACCACGGCGGAAATGGTGGGCGGCGCATGCACCCACACCAGCGGCATGGCGATCCACTTGTTGCGCTGCGGAAAGCGCACGAACACGCGCGGCGTAGGGCCCGCTTCCAGCCGCAGCTGCGTGTCGGAAGGCAAGCGGCGCGCAAGCTGACGCACCAGTTCCGCAGACTTATCGGATGCCGACGAAGCGTCGCCTGCAGGCGGTTCATCGGTTTCGGTCACGAGATCTGGCAGCTTCACGCGCAGATGCCCATCCATCGCTGCCTGAAACGCCTGCAGCTGGAACGCCATCTGGTCTACCGACGCCTGGAACTGCCGCTCGCGCCGCTCCGCGCGCAGCACGCCCAGCCACGAGAAATGGCTGAGCACGAGCACCACCACGATCAGCACCGCCAGCCGGCCGAACAGCGTGTCGAATCTAGCCTTGAACTTCATTGACTTCTTCCCGCTCGTCCGGCACGAAGGTGTAGCCGCGGCCGCGTACGGTCTGGATATAGCGCGGGCGCTGCGCGTCTTCTTCCAGCACGCGACGCAGGCGCCAGATCTGCACGTCGATGCCGCGGTCCGACACGCCGCTGCCCGGCCCGTACATCAACTCGACGATGTGCTCACGCGTGAGCACCTGCATGGCATGCCCGATCAGCAGCTTGAGCAGCGCGAATTCGGTATCGCTGATGGAAAGCGCGCTGTCGCCGCGAAACAGCGTACGCATGCGGAAATTGAGCTTGAACGGGCCGAAGCTGAAGCTGTCGCGGTCTTCCGGCGCCGAGGCCGGCACGGCCAGGCGCCGGCGCAGCACGGCGTTGATACGGGCGAGCAGCTCCCGCGGTGAGAACGGCTTGCCGAGATAGTCGTCGGCGCCGATTTCCAGGCCGATGATGCGATCGATCTCGTCGCTGCGGGCCGTGAGCAGGATGACGGGCACGTCGTCGTTGCGGGCGCGCAGGTCGCGCAGGGCGGACAGCCCGTCCACCTTGGGCATCATCAGGTCGAGGACGACCAGCGCGGGGCGCTCGCGCTCGAGCCGGGCAGCCAGCCCGTCGCCGTCGTGCAGCACGGAAACGGCAAAGCCCTGCTGGGTCAGGTATTCGCGCAGGAGGTCGCGCAGTTCGACATCGTCATCGACGACCAGGATCTTTGTGCCGCTCATCTGTCTGGTGGAGTGTCTGGTAGACGCAGGAAGGTGTGCTCATGATAGCGACTGTGGCCACCATGAATCGCGCGCACTTTCACCATATTGTTTCGCCCGGTAACACCGCAATGGGTTTGTAATCTGCCGTAATAGAACCCGCAGCGCGACTAATTCTGCGCAAAGACGTTGCCTTTAAGCTGCGGTCTGACTGGCACGGGCGCCCGCTATCATGTGCGCTCGTCCCCATATTGCCAAGAACAGGAACGCCAACATGTCCGACCCCAAGGACCAGAAGCCCGGTCAGTTTGATGACGCCGGTCGCCGTACGCACGACGGGACAGAGACGCCCCACGAGGTGTCTCCGGCGCTGCTGCCGCCCCCGCGCGAGGGTGGCAAGCGCCGCCGCTGGGGCATCTTGGTGGTGATCATTCTCCTGGTGCTGATCGGTTATGCGGTCTATCACGCCAAGTATCGCAACGCGGGCGGGCCGGGTGGGCCAGGTGGGCGGGGCGGGCCAGGCGGACGCGGCGCCGCCATGGCCAACAAGCCGATGCCGGTAATGGTCGGCACAGCCGTCAAGGGCGACATCAACGTGGTGCTGTCGGCGCTGGGCAATGTCACGCCGGTCAACAACGTGACGGTCAAGACGCGCGTGGACGGCCAGCTCGTGCGCCTGGCGTTTACCGAGGGCCAGACCGTCAAGGCCGGCGACCTGCTCGCCGAGATCGACCCGCGCACCTATCAGGCGCAGCTCGCGCAGGCGGAAGGTCAGCTGGCGCGCGATCAGGCGCTGCTGCAGAACGCGAAGCTCGACCTGCAGCGCTATCAGACGCTGCTTTCGCAGGATTCGATCTCCAAGCAGCAGGTGGATACGCAGGCCGCACTCGTGCGCCAATACGACGGCACGGTCAAGCTGGACCAGGGCAACGTCGACAACGCGCGCGTGCAGCTTTCCTATACGCGCATCACGGCGCCGGTGTCGGGCCGGGTCGGCCTGCGCCAGGTCGATCCGGGCAACATCGTGCATGCGTCCGACACCAACGGCATCGTCGTCATCACGCAGATCGACCCGATCACGGTCATCTATTCGATTCCCGAAGACAGCCTGCCCAAAGTCATGCCGCGCCTGCAGTCCGGCGACAAGCTGCCGGTGGAAGCATGGGACCGCAGCCAGACCACGCAGCTCGCGCGCGGCGTGCTCATGACAGTGGACAACACCATCGACAACACCACGGGCACCGTCAAACTACGTGCGCAGTTCCCGAACCAGAACGCGATGCTGTTCCCCAACCAGTTCGTGAACGTTCGCATGCGAGTGGATACGCTGCGCGACGTGGTGATCGTGCCAGGCGCCGCCATCCAGCGCGGCACGCAGGGCACCTTCGTCTACGTGGTCGGCGACGACAACAAGGTGGCGCTGCGCGTGGTCAAGCTGGGCGTGACCGAAGGTGAGCGCGTGTCGGTGGCGCAAGGCCTGCAGCCCGGCGAGCGCGTGGTGATTGATGGTGCCGACAAGCTGCGCGACGGCTCGCCGGTTGAGGTGATCCAGCCGGGTGCCGCCGCAAGTGCCCCCGCCGCCGGCCAGGCCCATCAGGGCGGGCGTCATCGCCGGGGCCAGGGAGGCGCTTCGGCACCCGCGGCGAGCGCCCCGGCTGCCAAACCGTAAGCCCTGAGTCGTGCATTGCGTGCACGCGCCTGACGAAGTCTTCTGTTCCGAGCTGGCATGAATCCCTCCCGAATCTTCATCCTCCGGCCCGTGGCGACCACGCTGTTGATGGTCGCCATCCTGCTCTCGGGCCTGGTGGCGTACCGGATGCTGCCGCTCTCTGCGCTGCCGGAAGTCGATTACCCGACCATCCAGGTGACGACGCTGTACCCGGGCGCCAGCCCCGACGTGATGACATCGTCCATCACCGCGCCGCTGGAGCGGCAGTTCGGGCAGATGCCGGGCCTCAAGCAAATGACGTCGTCCAGCTCGGGCGGCGCTTCGGTCATCACGCTGCAGTTCGATCTGTCGCTCTCGCTCGACATTGCCGAGCAGGAAGTGCAGGCGGCCATCAACGCGGCCGGCAACCTGCTGCCGAACGATCTGCCGATGCCGCCGATCTACAGCAAGGTGAATCCCGCCGACGCGCCGATCCTCACGCTGGCGATCACGTCCAGCACGATGCCGCTGCCCAAGCTGGAAGATCTGGTCGACACGCGCATCGCGCAGAAGCTGTCGCAGTTGCCGGGCATCGGTCTGGTCAGCATCAGCGGCGGGCAGCGGCCGGCTGTGCGCATTCAGGCAAACACGTCGGCGCTGGCGGCACTGGGCTTGTCGATCGACGACATCCGCACCGCCATCGGCACGGCCAACGTCAATGGGGCGAAGGGTAGCTTCGACGGCCCGGCGCGTGCCTCCACCATCGACGCCAACGATCAGCTCAAGTCGGCTGCCGAGTACGGCAAGATGATCGTCGCCTACAAGAACGGCGCGCCCATCCGCCTGACCGATGTGGCGCAGATCGTTGACGGCGCCGAAAACAGCAAGCTGGCCGCGTGGTCCAACACCACCCCCGCGATCATCCTGAACGTGCAGCGCCAGCCGGGCGCCAACGTGATCGAAGTGGTCAACCGCGCCAAGGCCCTGCTGCCGCAACTCAAGGAGACGCTGCCCGGCAACGTGGAGGTGTCGCTGCTGACCGACCGCACCACGACCATCCGCGCCTCGGTATCGGATGTGCAGTTCGAGCTGATGCTCGCCGTGGCGCTGGTCGTGATGGTGATCTTCCTGTTCTTGCGCAACGTGCCGGCCACGGTCATTCCGGCGGTGGCGGTGCCGTTGTCGCTGGTCGGTACGTTTGGCGTGATGTACCTGGCAGGTTTTTCGATCAACAACCTCACGCTGATGGCGCTCACCATCGCCACGGGTTTCGTGGTGGACGATGCCATCGTCATGATCGAAAACATCGCCCGCTACATTGAAGACGGCGACCCGCCGATGGAAGCCGCGCTCAAGGGCTCAAAGCAGATCGGCTTCACCATCATCTCGCTCACCTTCTCGCTCATCGCAGTGCTGATTCCGCTGCTGTTCATGGGCGATGTGGTGGGGCGGCTGTTCCGCGAGTTCGCCATCACGCTGGCGGTATCGATCCTGATCTCGGCGGTGGTGTCGCTCACGCTTACGCCGATGATGTGCGCACGCCTGCTCAAGCACATTCCCGAAGCCGAGCAATCGCGCTTCTATCACGCTGCGGGCGCGTTTTTCGACAACGTCATCGCGCGGTACGGCCGCATGCTGCAATGGGTGCTTGACCGGCAGAAGACGACGCTGCTGGTGGCCATCGGCACGCTGGTGCTGACGGGGCTGCTGTATGTCGTGGTACCCAAAGGCTTCTTCCCGGTGCAGGACACGGGCGTCATCCAGGGCATTTCGGATGCGTCGCAGTCGATCTCGTTTTCGGCCATGGCCGAGCGGCAGCAGAAGCTGGCCGAAGTCGTGCTCAAGGACCCGGCGGTCCAGAGCCTGTCGTCGTTCATCGGCGTGGATGGGGTGAACACCACGCTCAACAGCGGCCGCATGCTCATCAACCTCAAGCCGAAGGACGAGCGCGACGCCGACGCCACCGAGATCATCCAGCGCCTGCAACCCGAACTGGCCAAGGTGGCGGGCATCTCGCTGTACATGCAGCCGGTGCAGGATCTGACGATTGAAGACCGCGTCAGCCGCACGCAGTACCAGTTCACCGTCGAAGACCCGGACCCGAACAACCTTTCGAAGTGGGTGCCGAAACTGGTCGAACGCCTGCAGCAGACCCACGAGCTGCGCGATGTGGCAAGCGACTTGCAAGACAACGGCTTGCGCGCCTACGTGCAGGTCGACCGCGATAAGGCGGCGGTGTACGGCATCACGATGGCGGCCGTCGACAGCGCGCTGTACAGCGCCTATGGCCAACGTCTGGTGTCGACCATCTTCACGCAATCGAACCAATACCGCGTGGTGCTCGAAACCGACCCGAAGATGCAACTGGGGCCGCAATCGCTGTATGACCTGCACGTGGCATCCAGCAGCGGCCAGCAGATTCCATTGGGCGCGTTTGCCACAGTGGTGGAGCAGCCCGGCTCGCTCGTGGTGAACCATCAGGGCCAGTTCCCGGCGGCGACCATTTCGTTCAACCTGGCGCCGCGTGCATCGCTGGGCGCAGCGGTCGACACCATCAATGCGGTCGAAGAGGAAATCGGCTTGCCGGCCAGCATGCAGACGAGTTTCCAGGGCGCGGCGCTGGCGTTCCGCGCGTCGCTGTCGAACCAGCTGTGGCTGATTCTTGCGGCCATCATCACGATGTACATCGTGCTGGGCGTGTTGTACGAAAGCACGATTCACCCCGTGACGATCCTGTCGACGCTGCCGTCGGCCGGCGTGGGCGCCCTGCTGTCGCTGCTGGTGTCGGGCAAGGACATGGGCATCATTGCCATCATCGGGATCATCCTGCTGATCGGCATCGTCAAGAAGAACGCGATCATGATGATCGACTTCGCGCTGGAGGCCGAGCGCGAGCAGGGCATGGCCCCGCGCGACGCCATCTACCAGGCGTGTCTGCTGCGCTTCCGCCCGATTCTGATGACGACCATGGCCGCCCTGTTGGGCGCCCTCCCGCTGATGCTGGGCACAGGCGTGGGCTCCGAGCTGCGCCAGCCGCTCGGCATCACGATGGTGGGCGGCCTGCTGGTCAGCCAGGTGCTGACGCTGTTCACCACGCCGGTCATCTATCTGGCCTTCGACAACCTTGGCGCACGCATGCGTGACTGGCGCGCGCGCCGTGCCGCCCGACGCCACGGTGCGGCTGGTGCCAACCAATCCGGCGGACCGCAATGAACCTGTCCGCCACCTTCATCGCGCGGCCGGTTGCCACGGCGCTGCTGACCATCGGTGTGGCGCTGGCCGGTATCGCAGCGTTCCGCCTGCTGCCCGTGTCGCCGCTGCCGCAGGTGGATTTTCCGACCATCTCGGTCAGCGCATCGCTGCCGGGCGCCAGCCCCGAAACCATGGCGGCCACCGTGGCGACGCCGCTGGAACGCTCGCTCGGCCGTATCGCGGGCATTACCGAGATGACGTCGTCCAGTTCGCTCGGTTCGTCGCGGATCACGCTGCAGTTCGATCTGTCGCGCGACATCGACGGCGCGGCGCGCGATGTGCAGGCGGCCATCAATGCTTCACGCAGCCTGCTGCCCTCTGGCCTGCCGAGCAACCCGACGTATCGCAAGGTCAATCCGGCCGACGCGCCGATCATGATCGTCGGGCTGACGTCCGACACCAAGTCGCGCGGCGAGCTGTACGACGCGGCCTCGACCATCCTTGCGCAGAAGCTGTCGCAGATCAACGGCGTGGGTCAGGTCACCATCGGCGGTGCGTCGCTGCCTGCGGTGCGGGTCGAGCTGAACCCGATGGCGCTGAACAAGTACGGCATCTCGATGGAGACCGTGCGCACCGTCATCACCAGCACGAACGCGAACAAGCCCAAGGGCATGATGGAATCCGGCGACCGCGTCTGGACCATCTACGCCAACGACCAGGCCAAGAAGGCCGTCGAATACCAATCGCTCATCATCGCCTGGCGCAATGGCTCGCCGGTGCGGCTGGCCGACGTGGCCGAGGTGACTGACAGCGTGCAGGACATCCGCAACTACGGCTCGGCCAACGGCAAACCTTCGGTGCTGCTCATCATCAGCCGGCAGCCGGGCGCCAACATCATCGACACGGTCGACCGCATCAACGACATCCTGCCGTACCTGCGCAATACCATCCCCGCGCAGATCAACCTCGATGTGATGATGGACCGCACGCCCACCATCCGCGCCTCGCTCAAGGATGTGGAGCGCACGCTGGTGCTGTCGATCGCGCTGGTGATCATGGTGGTGTTCCTGTTTCTGCGCAACGTGCGGGCGACGCTCATTCCCAGCGTGGCCGTACCGGTCTCGCTCATCGGCACATTCGGGGTGATGTACCTGTGCGGTTACAGCCTCGACAACCTCTCGCTGATGGCGCTGACCGTCGCGACCGGCTTTGTCGTGGACGATGCCATCGTCGTGCTGGAAAACGTCTCGCGCCACATCGAAAACGGCATGCGGCCCATGCAGGCTGCGCTCAAGGGCGCGCGCGAAGTCGGCTTCACCGTGGTGTCGATGAGTCTGTCGCTGATTGCCGTCTTCATCCCGCTGCTGATGATGGGCGGCATCGTCGGCCGGCTGTTCCGTGAGTTTGCGGTGACGCTGTCGGTCGCCATCCTGGTGTCGCTGGTGGTATCGCTGACCACCACGCCGATGATGTGCGCACGCTTGCTCAAGCCCGCCGCCGAGGAAGAACACGGCTGGTTCCATCGCAAGACCGAAGGCTTCTTCACCTTCCTGCTTGATCTCTACCGCAACTCGCTGGCGTGGGCGCTG
This sequence comes from Ralstonia sp. TCR112, assembly GCF_007997035.1. Taxonomy (GTDB): domain Bacteria; phylum Pseudomonadota; class Gammaproteobacteria; order Burkholderiales; family Burkholderiaceae; genus Ralstonia; species Ralstonia edaphi. The sequence goes on from NZ_VOSS01000026.1 coordinate 32,698, forward strand.
CGGCACAGCTGGCTCACGCTGCTGATCCTGCTGGCTACGGTGTGCCTGAACGTCTACCTGTACATCATCGTGCCCAAGGGGTTCTTCCCGCAGCAGGACACCGGCCGGGTGATCGGCTTCATCCAGGCGGACCAGTCGATCTCGTTCCAGGCGATGCGCACCAAGCTGACCGACTTCATCACCATCGTGCGGCAAGACCCCGCGGTGGAGAACGTGGTGGGCTTTACGGGCGGCAGTCAGCGCAATACCGGGCAGATGTTCATTCAGCTCAAGCCGCTGGCCGAGCGGAAGATGTCTGCCGACCAGATCATCAACGATTGCGCGGCAAGCTCGCGCGTGAGCCGGGCGCGAGCCTGTTCCTGCAATCGGTACAGGACATCCGGGTGGGCGGTCGGGCCAGCAACGCGCAGTACCAATACACCCTGCAGGCCGACGATCTGAACGAGCTGCGCGCGTGGGATCCGAAGATCAAGCAGGCGCTCACGCAGGTGAAGTCGCTGACGGACGTCAACACCGATACGCAGGACAAAGGCCTGCAGACATCGCTTGTCATTGACCGCGACAAGGCCAAATCGCTCGGCATCAACCCGAGCGATGTCGACAACGCCCTGAACAACGCGTTCGGGCAGCGCCAGGTATCGACCATCTACAACCCGCTCAACCAATACCGTGTTGTGATGGAAGCCGCACCGCAGTACTGGCAAAACCCCGACGGCCTGCGCGACATCTACATCATCACGTCGACGGGTGCGCAGGTGCCGCTGTCGACCTTCTCGCATTACGAGCCCACCAACACGGCGCTGGCCGTCAATCACCAGGGGCAGTTTGCGGCCAGCACGATCTCGTTCAACCTCGCGCCGGGGGCATCGCTGTCGGGCGCCACGCAGGACATCCAGGACGCGATGAACCGCATCGGCGTGCCGTCCTCCGTGCACGGCAGTTTCCAGGGCACCGCCAAGGCGTTCCAGGATTCGCTCTCCAGCCAGCCCGTGCTGATCCTGTTTGCGCTCATCACCATCTACATCGTGCTGGGCGTGCTGTACGAGAGCTACGTCCACCCCATCACGATTCTCTCGACGCTGCCTTCGGCCGGTGTGGGGGCGCTGCTGGCGCTGATCATCACGGACACGGACTTTTCGATCATCGCGCTGATCGGCGTGATTCTGCTCATTGGCATCGTCAAGAAGAACGCGATCATGATGATCGACTTCGCGCTCGAGGCTGAGCGCAGCCAGGGCATGAGCCCCGCAGATGCGATCTTCCACGCCTGCGTGCTGCGCTTCCGGCCGATCCTGATGACGACGATGGCCGCGCTGCTGGGCGCCCTGCCCCTGGCGCTCGGCCACGGGGACGGCGCGGAGCTGCGCACGCCGCTGGGCATCTCCATCGTCGGCGGCCTGCTGGTCAGCCAGATCCTCACGCTCTACACCACGCCGGTGGTCTACCTGGCGCTCGACCGGCTGCGCCTGCGTCGCGCCGGCCGCAGCAAAGACGCACCGCTGCCCGCATTGGATTCGCAAGGAAGCTGAACATGACAAGAGGCACCCAAGCCCTTCGCACCTCGTTGCTCGCGCTGGCCGCGTGCGCGCTCGTCTCGGCCTGCGCGTCGGCCCGACTACAAGCGGCCCGACGCCGAAGTGCCGCAGCAATACAAGGAAGCCGGCGACTGGAAAATCGCTGACCCGAGCGACGCCATCGCCCGCGGCAAGTGGTGGGAAATCTTCAACGACCCGCAGCTGAACGCGCTGGAAGAACAGGTCGCGGCCGCCAACCAGAACATCCTGGTGGCCGAGGCGCAGTACCGCCAGGCCCAGGCGCTGGTGCAATCCGCGCAGGCTTCGTTCTTCCCGACGCTGGGGGCCAGTGCGTCGGCCACGCGCAGCCGTTCCGTGCGCACGTCGGTCAACCCGGACGGCAGCCTGTCGACCGGCAACCCGAGCCTGCTCAATTCGCAGAGTCTGTCGCTGAACGCCAGCTGGGAGCTGGACTTGTGGGGCCGCATCCGCCGATCGGTGGAGTCGAACAAGGCCAGCGCGCAAGCCGGCGCAGGCGATTTATCGTCCGCTTTGCTGTCCGCCCAGGCGACGCTTGCGCAGAACTATTTTCAATTGCGTGTCACGGATACCCAGAAGGCCGTCTTGCAGCGCACCGTTGCGGACTACGAGCGCTTCCTGAAGCTCACGCAAAACCAGTACGCCGTGGGCGTGGCGCAGCGCTCCGATGTGCTGACCGCGCAGACGCAGCTCAAGCAGTCGCAGGCGCTGCTGCTGGATACGGAAGTCACCCGCGCACAACTCGAGCACGCCATTGCGGTGCTGATCGGCAAACCGCCGGCGGAGTTTTCGCTGGCGCCGGCCACCGCTGCCAGCGTGGCCGACTTGCCGGCACTGCCCGCCATTCCGCTGGAAGTGCCATCGGCCGTGCTGGAGCGGCGCCCCGACATTGCCGCCGCCGAGCGCCGCATGGCCGCTGCCAACGCGCAGATCGGCGTGGCCAAGGCCGCGTACTTCCCCACGCTCACGCTCGGGGCATCGGCCGGTTTGGCGGCCAACACGCTTTCGCGCCTGGCGACGCTGCCCAGCCGCGTCTGGTCGTCGGCCCCGACGCTGGCGGCCACGCTGTTCGATGGCGGCGCGCGTGCCGCTGCCGTCGACAAGGCCGGCGCTGCTTACGATGCGTCGGTCGCAACGTACCGGCAGACCGTGCTCGGCGCGTTCCAGGATGTTGAAGACAACCTTGCCGCGCTGCGCTGGCAGACGCAGGAATTTGCGGTACAGGCGGACGCCGTCAAGGCCGCACAGGAAGCCGCGCAGCTCAACCTGAACCGGTATCGCGCCGGCACGGTGAGCTTCCTGGAAGTCATCACGGCACAAGCCACGGCCTACAGTGCCGAGCGCACGCTGCTCACGCTGCAAGGCAAGCAGTATTCGGCAGCCGTGCTGCTGGTGAAGGCGCTGGGCGGCGGCTGGCACGGCGAAGTGCCGGTGGTCGGCCAGGCGGCGCTGCAGCCGGCTTCCGCCCCGGCCGCCCAATAACCCTTCTGGCATTGCCGGTGGCCGACGACGTTTCGCCGCCGGCAATGTCCCCTTGTGCGTAAGCACGCACGCAGTCGGATAGTTCCCCCTATAATCGTCGGAATTTGTTCCGGACCGTCCCGATCATGTGGGCGGGCGGGTGCAGCAGCAGGCGCGCAAATTGCGTCGCCCGATGCCTTGCAAGCTCGCCCCGGTGCGATCCCGACCGTCCGTTTGCCTGCCACCATGTCCGCCGCGCGCGTGGTTGCCGACGCAGTTGCCCCGATTCACGCGCGCCGTTCAACTGATTCCGCTCTCTCTGATGATCCGATCCGCGCTTCCCCGCTCCGCCAAGTTGCTGGCCACCGCCCTGGGCGCCGCCACGCTGTTCGCCGCCCTGCCTGCGCAGGCTGACCCTTCCGTGCGCGTCATCTACGGCCGTGACAACAGCCACGGCATCGAGAAGTACGGCGTCGATCTGGATTTCGATTCGGGCTTCCACTGGGGCAACCCGCAAGGCTGGTTCGTGAACCTGGATTGGGAAGTGGCGCTGGGCCAATGGCGCTCGACCAAGGGCACCAACCGCCAGAACCTGACCGAATTCGGCGTGACGCCGCTGTTCCGCATCGAAAAGCGCGGCGGCTCATGGGTGCCGTTCATTGAAGCCGGCATCGGCCCGCGCCTGCTCTCGCACACCCGCACGTCGGATGAGCACAACTTCAGCACGGCCTTCCAGTTCTCCGACATGATCGGCGTGGGCGTGTCCTTCGGCAGCAAGCAGCAATTCCAGATGGGCTACCGCTTCGAACACCTGTCGAACGCGTCGATCAAGCGCCCGAACCCGGGCACGGATCTGAACGAGCTCTACTTGCGTTACACGTTCTGAGTTTCGAGCGTTTGCAACGCTTGAGAAAAAAAAACGGCCTGCCTTGCGGCGGGCGTTTTGTTTGGGTGCGCGGTAGCGGATCAGCGCGCGTCGGCTTCGCCGTCGAGATCGCGATTGCGCGATCGCATGCCCATCAGCCGCTCATAGTTGAGCGAGGCATGGAAACCCACGCCGTTGCCGCCGGCACGTTTGACTTCATACATCGCCGCGTCGGCGTTGCGGATGAGCGTCTGCGCGTCACGCCCGTCAGTCGGATACAGCGCCACGCCGGCGCTCACACCCATCGACAGCACATGGCCCTCCACACGGAACGGCGTCTGCAATTGCTCGATCAGGCGTTCCACGGTTTGCGTCACATCGTCGCGCGTGGCGCAGTGCGTGAGGACGGCGACAAATTCATCGCCGCCCAGGCGGGCCACCGTGTCGGAGGCGCGCAGGCCGCTGCGCAACCGCATGGCCGTTGCCTTCAGGACGAGATCGCCAACCGCGTGGCCATACTCGTCGTTGACCGGCTTGAAGCGATCGAGATCGATGAACACGACGGCGACCTGCCCGCGCGCGCGGCGCGCCGCCTGAATGGCGACGAACAGGCGATCGCGAAGCAAACGTGCATTCGGCAAGTCCGTCAGCGGATCATGCAGCGCGAGGTGGTGCGCCTGATCCAGCGCCGTGCGCCGCTGCGTCACGTCGAGCAGCGTGCCGCTTACGCGCGTGGCCATGCCGCGGGCATCGCGCTCCGTCACGCGCCCGCGCGCAGCCACCCAGATCCATTGGCCATGGCGCGCGCGCATGCGCTGCTCGATTTCAAAGCTGTCGGCATCGCCGCGCATATGGCGATAGATACGCCGCGCGCTCAATGCTGCGTCTTGCGGATGCACCATGGCGAACCATGCATCCGGATCGTTGGGCAGATCCGCCGGCTCGTAGCCGAGCATGTCGGCCGTCCGGCGGTTGAACGACACATGCCGCGCGCGCGTCGACCAGTCGAACGTGCCCAGCCCCGCGCCGTCCAGCACATAGGCCAGCCGTTGCTCCGACGCGCGCAGCGATTCCAGCGCCAGGCGCCGCGCGGTCACATCCTGCATCTGCACGACAAGGTGCTGGCTGCCGTCGTCGCGCGCAACGGCCACGTCGGCCTGCACCCACACGGTTGTGCCGTCCTGGCGGACCAGGCGCGTCTCCATCGACAGCGCATCGCGCTGGCCGGCGAGCAGCGACTCGACACCATGTCGGGTGCGTTCAGTGTGATCGGGGTGGCACAGGTCGAACAGATCGCGCGTGCGCAGCGCCTGTGCTTCGTGACCGGTCAGCGCGCACAGCGCACGGTTCACGTCGAGGAAGCGACCCTCTGGCGCGCACAGGCCGATTCCTATCGGCGAATGTTCGATCGCAGCCTTGTACAAGTGGTGGTCCTCAAGCATGGCGATGCTGTTTCGCGAATGCGGCAGTCCCGGGGGTGGCTGATGTGGTGGCCATCGCGCCGCGGGGTCCATGACGCAATGGCTGCGTCAGGCGCGCGCGGTGGCGGTTGGCGTGATCCCCGTAACCGGTCTCGTGGTCTGTGCGGCCCAGTTGACGGCCGGCAATGACAGACTTGGTGCGTTGCAAGCGCACGAATCGAGGCGGACTATAGAAGCCGCGAGTTAACGGGGCAATCCCTTCCCGCGAGGGGACATGGACCGCGAGCGCGCTTTCGGTCCCCTCGTGCGCGAAATGACGCGAAGGAAACGCGCCCCGCGTCATTCCCGTCTGCGTTTGTCGACGTCGATTGTCGACATCTGCCCGACGTCGCCGGACATCGGACAAAACTGTACACGGGCGCCCGTTGCGAAGCAGCTAGCCGTTCGGTTAGGTCGCACAGGCACTGCCCGAACGCAACCGTTTGCCACATGGCCGGGCGGCAATCTCCACATTGTGAATGTCTTAAGGTGAAGACAAGGCCCCTTGAACTCATCCGGAAGGACGAAACGCGCAATCGGACAGCTCCGTTACTATTCTTCAATATCGCTTCGGGGGGCGAATTCAAACACGGCGAGCCGCGGCACCAGCGCACGCGGTTGTAGGAGGTCGTATGGAATTGAGTTTTGTCGCCCCCGGCACGCAGACACATCGGTATGCGCTCAAGCTTGCGGGCCTGCCCGAAGGCACCGAGCCCGGCACGGCGCCAGTCGACCCGGCCTGGGTGGACGATGCCCTCACCGCCGCCGTGCGGGTATTCGATGCGCATCGCGTGCACTTTGCCGACGCCTACTTCGCCTACCGCGCACGTGAGACCGCGCAGCACTCTACGCGCGCCGCTGGAAAGACCTCATCCGCCCGCGTTGTCGGCGACCTCCACGACGACACACCGCTGCTCGCGGATACGTTTGCGATTGCGCAGCTGGCAGCACTCGTCTCGTTGGAGGCGTCGGGCGTGGCCGACGTCATCGACGTTCACCTGGTGGTGGAACGCCTGCGTGACGATGCCCCGGTCCCGCCCGCCGATGGTATCGGCGATGTGGCGTTCGTCACGGAAACCGCTGCCGGCCTGCAGAGCGTGGGAAGCCGGCATTGACGCAGGAGGGCCCCTCACGGGCCCTTATGCGGGGGCCGTTCCTGCACGATGACTGGTTGCGGCTCCGTCGGCGCGCCGACGGCATCGGCGTCACGGAACGTCCAATACCGGTGCACCAGAAAGTTGAAGACTGCCGTGATGGCCGAGGCGAATACCTGCGCGATCAGGTAATACAGGCCGATCCCGAGGCCGATGGCCATGATGGTCGCATTGCATCCCAGGGCGAGGAAGGCCACCAGACCGAAGCGCACCATCGCGCCGATGTGCCCGCGTGTGCTGTTGAAGACGGCCTGCCGGCTGATGAAGTAGTTGAGCGTGGCACCGATCACGCTGCCCGCCACCGATGCCCGCCACGGCGACACCCCCACCTGCACGAGTCCGAACAGCCCCACATAGTGCGCCAGCGTTGCGCCGCCGCCGATGACGACATAGCGCGCAAACTGCTCCACCACCGCCCAGAAATGCTGCCGAGACGCCATGCGCGCGCTCACCCCATCCACGTTGGAACCGCCATTGTGCTCGATCATGACGGGCTGGCCGCAACTCCCGTGCCACCGTCCCTGCACAATCAATAAGTGCGCTTAAAGTTGTGCAACATTTGGCCGTATAGAAACGTGGGGCCCCGCGCGGCTGTGGGGCCCCCATTGCCATGCTCGAACTTCAACCTCTCGACATTCCGCTTGCGATCCCCCTGCCGTGGCCGATGCTTGACGCCGACGGGCAGCTGCTCGTCCCGAAAGGCGACGTCATCCACTCGCCGGAAGAGATCGATCTGCTGTGCACGCTGCACCGCCCGCACCGTCTGGCGGACGGCACGCCCGCGCCTGCGCCCGCGTTTGCAAACACGCAGTTCCCGAACACGATGTTCCCCGACATGGGCGACGACCCTGACGGCGAACGCACGATCGCCATGGAGCTGCTGGGCCTGCGCCCCGGCGGCATGCTGACCGTGCGCCTGACGGCGGGTGCCGGCCAGACCAAGGGCGCCGCGCGCGTGATGGGCTATAGCCCGCAACGCCATCTGCTGATCACCATGCCCACCGACAGCGGCCGCACCGTCATGCCGGTCAAGGACGAACTCGTGGAAGTCCACGCCTTCTCGGGCGAGGGCATTGCCAGCTTCGAGTGCACGGTGATGGCGGTGTGCCGCATCCCGTTCGAATACGTCGTGTTGTCGCCGCCGCGGCGGATCAAGAGCCGCACGCTGCGCAAATCGCTGCGCGTGCGCGCCAACGTGGTGGGCAAGATGCTGGTGAGCGGCGACCCGCCGCGCATGATCCATATTTCCGACATCAGCACGACGGGCGCGTCGTTCCGCTCTGCGCATCGGCTTGAAGTGAGTGGCGCGCCGGCCCGCCTGCGCTTCCGCGTAAAAACGCGCGACTACCACTCCGAGCTGGTGGCCGCCGCGCTCGTGCGCAGTGAAAAGCCGGCCGACCTGCCCAATGTCTATCAATACGGCGTGGAGTTCATCGAACTGGTCGCCGCCCAGAAGATGCTGCTGCAGTGCTTTATTTATGAGCAGTTGCTGTGGGGCGGCCAGCGCATGGTGTAACGGGCAGAAGGACTGATATTCGCGCTACTTTGATCAGAATTAATTACCGCTAAACGTTAAAAACACAGACCGGAAGCGCCCGAAAACATGCCGGCGATCGGCCACCCTGGCCGGTTTTCGGCTTATGATGCCGCAGGCTGGCTTGTGACAAAGCTCTACAATTGACAGTGCATCAAGCGTACGCATTTCCGTTTTAAAGGCATTTGCAGGACGATCCCCATTTATGAGCCGCGCAAGGTCTGCCGCGCCATCGAGTCTGGATCCCATCTCCGGATTGCCGGACCGCGAACGATTCGTCCAGTTGCTGGCGGCCATGCCGCAACCGGCTCGCCAGGACGCAATCGGCGCGCTGCTGCTCATCAGCTTCGACCATTTTGCCGAGGCGACCAACACGCTCGGGCCGCTGGCTGCGCGAGAGGTCATCGTCGAATGTGCATCGCGGCTTCAGGCGCTGAGCGTGCCACCTGCGGATGGCCCAGCCCCTATCGTCGGGCGCATCGGCCCCGAGACCTTTGCCGTTGCCTGCGCAGACTTCGTCTCGGCACAGGACGTGCACGATCTCGCGCGGCGGATTTCCGCGGCGCTCACGCGGCCTTTCATCACACACGGTTACGAGCTGGTCTGCTCTTGCAGCATCGGCATGACGCTTTTCGAAGGCATGCCCGCCGATGCGGCACGGCTGATTGAACAGGCCGACCGGGCGCTGTATGGCGTACAGCACGGTGCCGAACCCAGCCCAGCGCTGTACGCCCCGGCGGCCATGCCTCCACGCACGGGCCCCAACGTCGCCCATGCCGACGGATACGACGCCGTCGCCGAGCACCCGCGCCTGGCCGCGCAACTCCGCCACGCGCTTGCCCGCCGCCAGTTCAGCCTGAACCTCCAACCCCAGCTGAGCCTGACCGACGGACGGATCGTCGGCTACGAATTCTTGCTGCGCTGGATCTCACCCGAGCTGGGGGGCGTGGCACCAGTCGATTTTCTGCCGATCCTGGAGCAGACCGGCGACATTCGCGAGGTGGGCCACTGGGTGCTCGACAACGCCGCGCAGATGCTGGCCGGGCTGGTGCGCGAAGAATCGCAGCGTGCAGGGCGCAACAGCCGGCATCAGCCGGGCGTGCATGCCGCCGTCAACTTGTCGGTGGCGCAGCTGCTTGATCCGCAATTGAGCGATGTCGTGCGCGACATTGCCGCACGCCACGCGGTGCCGACCGCACGGCTGGTCTTCGAGATATCGGAACACACGCTGCACCGCGCCAACGGCTCAGCGCAGAAGGCCGTGGACGCTCTGCACGCCAGTGGCGCACGCGTGGCTGTGGAAGATTTTGGGGCCACCGCGCACAGCCTTGATTGCCTGGCAACGTTCCGGCCAGACCAGGTCAAACTCGACCAGGCCATCGTCAACGCGGTGACCAACGCGAGCGACCACGCGGCACTGCAACGTCTGGTGACTGCCGCGCACGGTGCGGGCGTGCCCGTCACGGCCACGCGCGTGGAAACGGCCGCGCAGCTCCATGCGCTGCGTGCCTGCCGGTGCGACGTCATCCAGGGTTACCTGCTCTCGCAGCCCTTCCCGGCCCGCTGGATCGACGACACGCAAGACGTGATCGCCGAGCGCGCGCGCGATCTGCTGCCGTGAAAAAAAAGCCCTCCCGCTGCGAAGCGGAAGGGCTTACGTGCTTGCGCGTGTGCTGCTTATGCGTGCTCGACGCGGAAGACCGCCACCGCGCTGCGCAGCGCCTCAGCCTGTTCTTCCAGCGATTCCGCCGCAGCGGCTGCTTGCTCAACCAGCGCCGCATTCTGCTGCGTCACCTGATCCATCTGCGTGACGGCCTGGTTGACCTGCTCGATGCCGCTGCTCTGTTCCTCCGACGCAGCGCTGATCTCGCCCATGATGTCGGTCACGCGGCGCACTGCTACCACCACCTCGTCGATCACCGTGCCGGCTTCGGCCACCAGGGTCGAGCCGTTCTGCACGCGGCCCACCGAATCCCCGATCAACTCCTTGATCTCCTTGGCGGCCGTGGCGCTGCGCTGCGCGAGGCTGCGCACCTCGCCGGCAACGACGGCAAAACCGCGGCCCTGCTCGCCAGCGCGTGCGGCTTCCACCGCGGCATTCAGCGCCAGGATGTTGGTCTGAAACGCAATGCCCTCGATCACGCCGATGATGTCGGCGATCTTGCGGCTGCTTTCGTTGATGCCGGCCATGGTGTCCACCACGCGCCCCACGACTTCCCCGCCCTTGACGGCGATGTCCGACGCGTTGACGGCGAGCGCGCTCGCCTGGCGTGCGTTGTCGGCGTTCTGCTTCACGATGCTGGTCAGTTCCTCCATGCTCGACGCGGTTTCTTCCAGCGACGAAGCCTGTTGCTCCGTGCGCTGCGAGAGGTCGGCATTGCCGGCTGCAATCTGCTTGGTGGCACTGGCGATCGAATCCGAGCCCGTACGCACCTGCCCGATGATCTGCTGCAGGCTCGTTTGCATGGACGACACCGCATGCATGAGCCGTGCGGTTTCGTCGCGGCGGCCGGCGGCGGTCTGGCCTTCCATGCGCGTGGCGAGGTCGCCCGACGCCATGCGCTCGAACACCTGGATGGCGCGTTCCAGCGGACGCACCACCGTGCGGCCGAGCACGCCGCGCGCCACCACCGACAGCACCAGCGCAGCGGCCAGCAAGCCGCCCGAGATCCAGATGCTCATCGCATAGCGCGATTGGGAATGGTCGAAGCGCTGCTGGCCGTACTTGAAGCGCGCCCCGACCAGCGGCCCGAGCGCCGCGTCGTAGTCGACAAACAGCTTCGGCACCAGGTTGGTGTTCAGCTCGCGATACGTGGTGAGGTCGCTGCGCTCCAGCGCGGCAATGGCCGGCTCCAGCGCGGTCTTGACGAACTTGGTGCGGGCGGCATCGGCGGCTTGCAGCTGGGCGCGGTCCGCATCCGGAATCGGCAGCTTCATGAACTGCGCCCACGCCTCGTTGGCCGAATTGACCATGGTGTGCGCGTCGGCCAGCAGCTTCTTGAGCTCTTCCGGCGACGAGACCGCATCGAAATTGGTCAGGTGGATGCGCGCCCACAGCAGGTTGATGGTGTCTTTGGCCAGCAGGTCAAGGCCTTTGGCATCTTCCAGATACACCGCGCGCAGATCTTCATTGGTGGCCCGGCCGGTGGTGATGCCGGCGAAACCCACCACCGCAATCATCACGGCAAATACCGCGACCAGGAACGTCAGCCGCGTGCGAATGCTCGTATCCATCCACTTCCACATGTGTTTTCCCCTGCATGGTTGGCCCGTGTGGCGCGGAGATCGTTTCCCCGCGCCCCTCTTCAGGCACCCTGTTCACTCCCAAAGGTGCTAACGGCAGGCGGCGGCGGAAATAGAGGGCCAGCACCCGAATGCCGGGGATGCGCCGCAAGTGATATGCAAGAAGGTAAAAAAGATGCGGCAGACGCACCCCACGTGCGCGGGGTGGCACTAAAATGCGGGTTGCGCCACCGGTTGGGGTGGCAATCACGCGAACATCGTGCGGGATACCGCACGGCTCACAAGGGGATCGAGATGAAGAAACTGATCGCACTGCTGGCCCTGGGCTGCGCCGTTCTGGCTGGCTGCAACACGATGGCAGGCATGGGCAAGGACATCCAGACCGGTGGCCAGAAGCTGGAAAACGCTGCTGACAACACCAAGCAGAAGATGTAATGAAGCAACGGCCGGGCGAGCCCTGGCCTACGCTGCAAAACGCCGCACTTCGCGGCGTTTTTCTTTTGGAGCCGCTACAGAAGCTCTTCCGGCGTAAACGGCGCCAGCATCTGGATCCACGTCCGGCGGCCCAGGCCCACTTCCGGCTCGTGATCGACGACGACCTCCTTGCCGTTGTCATGCGTGGTCCAGCGCAGGTGGCCGTCGTCCTTGGTCACCCGGTAGGCGCTGTCACGCACCGAGTCGTCGAACAGCTTGGCCACCGCCTCCGCCAGCACCGGGCTGCGGATGATCAGCCCCGTTTCCGTATTCAGGCCGATCGAGCGCGGGTCGATGTTCATTGAGCCGACAAACAGGGTGCTGCGGTCGACCACGATCGATTTCACGTGCAGGCTGGCCTGCGACGAACGGAACGTGCCGATCATCCTGGGGCGATCCCCCAGCGTCGGGCGCAGTTCGTACAGCTCGACACCGTCGTCGATCAGCGCGCTGCGATATTTCGCATAGCCGACATGCACGATGGGCGCGTCGGTCGCCGCCAGCGAATTGGTCAGCACGCGCAGGCGCACGCCGCGATCCTGCAGGCGCTTGGCCACCTCGATGCCGCGCTTGCCCGGCACGAAGTACGGTGAGATGAGCACCACCTCGCGCTTGGCCTCGTCAATCAGGCGCAGAAGCGTCTGGGCGAGACGCTCACCGCCAGGTTCCACCTCATCCCCCGACACCTTGGCCGGACGATCGACGATGACCTGCGCAGGCGCCCACTCCAGGCGCAGCCGGCCACGGGCAATCTGATCGGCGAGGAACCAGTCACGCGGGGCAGGTTTGAGCGGCAAGGGCTGCTCCGGCGCCGGGCTGGCGAGGTCAGTCCGGTTGCGGCGCTGCTCGAGCTGCGAGATCGTCTTGTCAGGCGAGGCCTTGCCGGAACCGGAGCCTGAACCCATGTCGATCGGCCGGGTCGGCACGTCGATATGCTGGGGCGGCCCTTCCGGCCGGTTCGGCATCGTCACGGGTGCGGGATAGTTGCCGTCTTTCTGCGCGGGCGGATGCGCCGTGCTCGGTTCGGGCGCCAACGCCTGCACCGGATAGGCAAATTCGCTGTTCCAGTACGCATCGAACGCCGACGACAACTGGCGCACCGCCGGCCCCGCGGCCAGCACGTCCAGGTCGACAAAGTTGGTGGTCTCGTTCTGGGTGAAATACTCGGCGCCCAGATTGCGCCCGCCCGTCACGGCCAGCGCGTTGTCGGCAATGAAGGCCTTGTTGTGCATGCGGCGATTGACGCGGCGGAACTCAGCCGCACCGCTCAGGTACCGCGTGACGTTCGACATGCGGCCGCCAGGAAACGGGTTGAACAGCCGTACGTCGATGTTCTTGTGCGACGAAAACTTCAGGAACGCCAGGTCGCGCCCGTCGCTGTGCAGATCGTCGACCAGCATGCGTACGCGCACGCCCCGGTCGGCAGCGGCCCGCACATGGCGCATGAGTTCGCGCACGCTGTTGTCGCTGGCGATGATGAAGTACTGCAGGTCCAACGTACGCTCGGCCCGGTCGGCCAGTGTAAGCAGCGTGGCATAGGCTTCTTCGCCCGAGGGGATCAGCCGGAAGCCGGACACATCGGCCGACGGCGCATTCGTCTGCGCGAGGCGCCCCAGCGAGGTGGCCGATTGGGCATTGGCCAGCGCCGTCGTCACGGGCCGATCGACATGCTCGGGCAGGCTCGCGCAGCCGGTCAGCAGCGCGATGGCCAGCCAGGCAAGCCAGGCGCGTAGAAGCGCGGTCGGGAGGTTCCTCGGGTGCCCTTGCATGTTCGAATGTCGGTTGGGTACGGCGGGTCGAGAGGACGTTGACTTCACACCAGCATACGGCGTGCCTGACGTGGACGCCGCAGCCAGACTACGCGAGATATCCGCCAGGGCAATATCCGTGTTTGTCCGACGCCACCTGGACCGTGTCAAAATGGCCAACGGTGTGCCGTTTCCCCCGACGCTCTCAATGCTGACCAACACCACGGCATTTGCCGCCTTCCTCTTTCTTGTGCACTGCGTGGGCGTGCTCGCTGCCATGCATGCCGTGCTGACCGTGCGTACGTCGCAGGGCGCCATCGCGTGGGCCATCTCGCTGGTCACGCTGCCGGAATTCACGCTGATCCCCTATCTGATCTTCGGGCGCAGCACCTTTGCCGGCTATGTGGATGCACGCCGCTTTCACAACGCCCGCCTGCGAGAAATCACCCTCTCCGACGACTGGCGCCGCCTGCGCGACCATGAATCGAGCGTGGTCGCGCCGCAACACACCTGCATGCAGGCGTTGCCTCGCCTGACCGGCACACCGTGCCTGGCGCGCAACCGCGTGCGATTGCTTGTCAACGGCGCAGAAACCTTCGATGCGATCTTTGCGGCCATTGAGCAGGCGCGCCGGGTGCTGATCGTGCAGTTCTTCATCGTGCATGACGACACGCTCGGGCGCCGCCTGGCCGAACTGCTGCTCGACCGCGCGCGTGCCGGGGTGCGCGTGTACTTTCTCTTCGACAGCATCGGCTGCCACGCACTGCCCCGCCACTATGTGCATCGGCTCGTCGAAGGCGGCGTGCTGGCCAAGCCCTTCTCTACCCACGCCGGGTTCGTCAACCGCTTCCAGCTCAACTTCCGCAACCACCGCAAGCTCGTCGTGGTGGACGGCGAGCGCGCTTACGTTGGCGGCCACAACGTCGGCAACGAATACATGGGCGAAAAGCCGCCGCTTGCACCGTGGCGCGATACGCATATCGAGATCGTCGGTGCCGCGGTCATGGACTTGCAGCTGACCTTTGCCGAAGACTGGTATTGGGCTGCCCACGAAGTGCCGCAACTGATCGTGCCCGAACTGCGGCCGGAAGAAGACATGGTCTGCCAGGTGGTCGCCAGCGGCCCGGCCGACAAACAGGAAACCTGCTCGCTGTTCTTCATGGAAGCCATTCAATCGGCGCGCAAGCGGCTGTGGATCACGTCGCCGTACTTCATTCCGGACGAAGCGGTGTTTGCTGCGCTGCGCCTCGCCGTGCTGCGGGGGGTGGACGTGCGCATCCTGATCCCGTCGCGGCCGGACCATCACATGGTGTTCCTGGCGTCGTCGCTGTATGCGTATCAGGCGATCCGCGCGGGCGTGAAGATCTACCGTTATCTGCCCGGCTTCCTGCACCAGAAGGTCGTACTGATCGACGATGAGGCTGCCGCCGTGGGCAGCGCCAACCTTGACAACCGCTCGTTCCGCCTGAACTTCGAGCTGATGATCATGACCGCCGACCCGCGCTTCGCCAACGACGTCGCGCAGATGCTGGAAGTCGATTTTGCCGAAGCCGCCCGCGTCGGCCGCGACGAATACGAACACGCCCACCCGCTGCGCCGCGTGATCATGCACGTGGCCAAGCTATTCGCGCCCATCCTGTAGTCAGCGTCACGCCCGGAATTCGCCCGCAAGAAGCGGAGCGCACGCAGACATCGTCATCCCTACCCTGAGCGTACGTTTTCAGGAGTGTGCGATGTCCGATCCCCATGTCCCTGCTGTCGACCGCCTGCCGCCGGGCTTCAACCGGCTGGCTGGTTCCAACCTGGCCGCCCAGTCTGCCGAGCAGATTGCGCTGGCGGCCATGCCGATGGTTGCTGTGCTCACACTGCATGCCGACGCGAGCACGGCGAGCTGGCTGCAAGTGGCGCTCACGCTGCCCTTCGTGCTGTTTGCCATTCCCATCGGCATGCTGGCGGACCGTTGGCCCAAGCGCGCATTGATGGCCGGCGCGGAGGCGGTGCGCGCACTGGCGTTGTTTGTTGTGGCGGGGCTGCTGATCGCCGGGCGGTTGAACCTGACGGCGCTGGGCGTGCTCGGCTTTGTGGCGGTATGCGGCACGGTGGTGTTCAGTGTGGCGGCGCCCGCGCTGGTGCCGTCGCTTGTGCCGGCAGCGATGCTCGCGCGCGCAAACGGCCGCATCGAATTGGCGCGCACCGTTGCATTTGCGTGCGGCCCCGCCATCGGCGGTGCTTTGATCGGCTGGACGGGCGCGATGGCGGCGTTCGTGCTGGCGGCGGCGTTGTCGGCCATGGCTTCGGCAATGTTGGCCGGCGTGACTGCGCAGGAGCCCGTGGCACGGCGCGCGGCGCATCCGCTGCGGGACGTTGTCGAAGGCGCGCGCTTCGTGTTTCACCACCCGCTGCTGCGGCCGGTGTTCATCACGCAATGCCTCTTCACCATGGCGTTCTTCATGGTGTCGGCCATCTTCGTTCCGTATGCGGCGCATCGGTTGAACCTCTCTGCGCAGGCAATCGGGCTGACGCTCGGCATGTACGGCGCTGGCATGGTGGTCGGCGCCCTGCTGGCCGCGCGGATTCTCGCGCGCTGGCGCTTCGGCCACGTGGTGGCGACTGGCCCCGTGTGCGGATTGGCGGGCGGTGCGCTGCTTGCGGCCACGCTGTGGCAGCCGTGGCCGGCGCTGGCACAAGCCGGCTTCTTCCTGCTGGGTTGCGGGCCGATTCTTTGGGTGGTGAGCACGACCACACTGCGGCAGACGGTGACGCCGCCCGCCCTGCTGGCGCGCGTATCCGCAGTCAACGTGATGTCGTATGGCGCTCGGCCGGTCGGTGCAGCCATGGCCGCGTGGCTTGCCGCACATGCCGGTGTGGGGGCGTGCCTGCTGGTGGCGATGGCGGGCTTTGCGCTGCAGCTGCTGTGCATCCTGCAATCGCCTGCGGTGCGGCTGGTGCGTCAGCCACGTGTCGACGATGCAGCGGCCGGGCTCGAACCTGCCTGAGCCGCGTTGGCACCACGCTCGCCGCGCTGCGCATCGCGCCACGCGCGCGGCGTCATGCCGAAGTGGGCGATGAACCAGCGCGTGAATGATGCCTGCCGCGTATAGCCAAGCAACGCGGCCACCCGCCCGATCCGGTAGCTGGGGTTTGCCATGTAACGGACGGCAAGGTTGTGCCGCACCTCCTCCACCAGATCGGAGAACGTCATGCCGGCCGATTCCAACTGCCGTTGCAACGTGCGCACGCTCAGGTGGAGATGATCCGCCACCTGCTCCACCGACGCACGCTCCAACGGCAGCAGCAGGTAGATCGCACGACGCACGTCCTGCACCACCGCCTCCTGCGCCGAGACATTGAGCGGCTCGGCAAGACTCTCGGCATAGCGCACGAGCGCCGGGTCAGCGGCAGGGTTGGGCGTCTCGAGATCGGCAGCCGCGCAGACGATGCCATTGAAGTCGCTGCCGAACACGATGGGGCAACCGAACACGCGCCTGTGCAAGCTCACGTCACCGGGGGCGGCGTGGGTGAAATGAATGCTGCGCGGCTTCCAATGCACGCCCAGCAGCGCGCTGCACGTCCGGGCGAGCACGCCGACGGCCAGTTCGTTGGCTTGCCGCAGCGGCACCGGCGTCTCGGTGATGACCTCTTCGCGAATGACCACCATGTCGCCATCCGATTCCAGGTAGATCGCCAGCGCCTCGTTCAGCAGGTGGCGGTACTGGATGATGGCCTGCAGCGCCTCGCGCAGCGTGCGCTTATGCGCCAGCAATAACCCGAGCACACCGAAGTCCAGTTCCTGGCGCGCCTCGGCCATCTGCAGGCCAAGCGTCGGACACGGGGCATTCGCGGCAGTGATCTCCATCAACTGGCACGTCGCCACGACCGGCACCGGCTGCTCGGGATCGGCCAGCTTGGCCGGGTCAAGCCCCACCTGGCGCAGCGCTTCCTGCGGGTTGAAACCGAGCCGCCGCACGACCTGGAAGTAGCCGTTGAGCGAGCGGGCACGCACCATCGTTTCCATCGATTTCAGGGCGCTCCGAGCCGTGTTGGTGTTTACGCGGAATGGCGCGTAAAGAGAAAAACTTGGCGCCAAATGAGAAATTCAAAGCTACCGCTTCCCTATAGTGAAGTCCAGCCGAGACATCCCTTACAGGAGCCCCCACATGCAATTCCTCGATGATTCGCTGCACCCCGAAAACCAGGACAAGGTTGTCATTACCGTGGCGCCGTACGGCCCGGAATGGATGCCGGAAGATTTTCCCGAAGACATTCCGGTGACGATGGAAGAACAGGTGCAGAAGGCCGTCGATTGCTACAACGCCGGCGCGACGGTCCTGCACCTGCACGTGCGCGAGCTGGACGGCAAGGGCTCCAAGCGGCTGTCGAAATTCAACGAGCTGATTGCCGGCGTGCGCGCGGCGGTGCCCGACATGATCATCCAGGTCGGCGGCTCGATTTCGTTTGCGCCGGAAGACGAAGGGCAAGCCGCCAAGTGGCTGTCCGACGACACGCGCCACATGCTGGCCGACCTGACGCCCGCGCCCGACCAGGTGACCGTGGCCGTCAACACCACGCAGATGAACATCATGGAGCTGCTGTATCCGGCCTACCTGGAAGGCACGTCGCTGGCCAACCCCGCGCTGGCCGCCGCCTATGCGGAGATGACCGTGCCCGCCGGCCCCGCCTGGCTGGAGGAACACCTGCGCCGCCTGCAGGCCGCCGGCGTGCAGCCGCACTTTCAGCTGACCGGCATCCACGCGTTGGAAACGCTGGAGCGCGTCGTCCGCAAGGGTGTGTACAAGGGCCCGCTCAACCTGACGTGGATCGGCATTGGCGGCGGCTTCGACGGCCCCAACCCGTTCAACTTCTTCAACTTCATCCACCGCGCGCCGGATGGCTGCACGCTGACGGCCGAGTCGCTGCTCAAGAACGTGCTGCCCTTCAACATGATGGCCATGGCAATGGGCCTGCATCCGCGCTGCGGCATTGAAGACACGATCATCGATCAGCATGGCAATCGCATGACGTCCGTACAGCAGATTGAGCAGTGCGTGCGCGTGGCCCGTGAACTGGGCCGCGAGGTTGCCAGCGGCAAGGAGGCCCGCGCCATCTACCGCATTGGCGTGCAATATGACAGCGCGGAAGAAACACTGGCGAAGAACGGCATGTCCCCCAACCGTGCGCCGAACGTGAAGAACCTGCCGCTGCGCGCGGCCTAAACTAGAAGCCGCAGTATCACCGGGCCAACACAGGCGGCGCTCAACGCAAGCGCCGCCACTCGGAGACAACCATGAATCTGCATGCTGCCGACCCGCGCGCAGACCACGACGAGTACCTCGTCAGCCGCCCCCAGGCGTGGTTTGCGTTTGCGATGACCTTTGCACTGATGCTGTTCGATTACATCGACCGGCAAGTCATCGTGTCGCTGTTCCCGCATCTGAAAACCGCCTGGGCGCTGTCCGACAAGCAGCTTGGCGCGCTCGTCTCGGTCATCTCCATCGTGGTAGCGGTGGGTGGCTTGCCGGTGGCGCTGCTGGCCGACCGCTTCAGCCGCGTCAAGAGCATCGTCGTGATGGCCACTGTATGGAGCCTCGCAACGATCTCGTGCATGTTCACGCGCAACTACGCGCAGCTCTTCACCGCGCGCGCCATTGTGGGCGTGGGTGAAACCGGCTACGGCTCGGTGGGCGCAGCGCTCATTGCCAGCCTCTTCCCCAAGCGCCTGCGCGCCACGTTGATGGGCGCCTTCTTTGCCGCGGCATCCGTCGGTTCGGTGCTGGGCGTGTTGCTCGGCGGCGTAATCGCAGCGCGCTGGGGCTGGCAGGCGGCGTTTGGCGTGGTGGGCGTACCGGGCCTGGTGCTGGCGCTGCTTTATGTCTTCGTACCGGATTACAAAACGGTGGCGATGGCGCCTGGCAGCACGCAAGCGCGGCAGCCTGCGGGCAAGCTCCTGCAGCGCGTGGCAGGCGCGTTGACCAGTTCGCGCACGCTGTGGTGGACGTGCCTGGGCGCTGCCTTCCAGTTGATCGTCGTTTCGACCATCTGGTCGTGGCTGCCGAGCTACCTGAACCGCTACCACGGCACGCCGCCGGACCGCGCCGCCATGCAAGCTGCGCTGGTGGTGCTGTGCGGCGCGCTGGGCGCCTTCGTGTGGGGCGTGGTGGCCGATGTGGTGGCAGCACGCCGCCAGCGCAACCGGCTGATTGCGGTGGCCGTACTGGCCGTGGTGACGCTGCTCGTCTTCATGACGGCGTTCGGCACCACCATGCCGGCCAACCAGCAGTTCCTCATGATCGCCTTTGGCGGCTTCTTGATGACGTGCACGGTGGCGCCGGCATCGAGCGTCGTGTTCGACGTGGTGCACCCCGGCGTACGCTCGACTGGCGCCGCGGTGCTGTCGCTGTTCCAGAACCTGTTCGGCCTGGCGATCGGGCCGTTTGTGGGCGGCGCCATGTCCGATGCATGGGGCCTGCAGACCGCCTTGGCGGTGATGCCGGTCTTTGGCGTGGTGGCTGCGGGCTGCTTCCTGCTGGCCGCACGCAGCTACGAACCTGAACTCCAGCGCGTGGCCAACGTGTCGATCGACGCGGCACCTTCCGCCGCACCCGCCACCGTGGTTTCCGCATGACGGCCTTGCTCCGCTAACCGCGCGCCGCCTTCAAGGCACCCACCCCTCTCCGCTTTGACCGCGTCTCCTGAGCGAGCCGCGCGGGCGGCGCGCACCCCGAACATCCGAAAAAAGCATCCAGGAGATACCCATGGCAACCGCAATCCGCTTTCATGAAACCGGCGGCCCCGAGGTCTTGCGCTGCGAGACCGTGGAGGTCGGCCAACCCGGCCCGGGGCAGGTCCGTCTGCGCCACGAAGCCGTCGGCCTGAACTTTGCCGACACCTACTTCCGCTCGGGGCTCTATCCCGTACCCCGCCCCGCCGGCATGGGCGTTGAGGCGGCAGGCATTGTTGAGGCTGTCGGCGATGGCGTTGCCAATGTCGCCGTGGGCGATCGCGTGACCTACACGGGCTTCATCAACACGTTGGGCGCGTACAGCACCGAACGCCTGATTCCGGCCGCTCCGCTCATCAAGCTGCCTGCCGCCATTGCCTGCGAAACCGCCGCCGCCATGACCATGCGCGGCCTGACGTCGGCCTACCTGCTGCGCCGCATCTATCCGTTTGCGAAGGGCAACACGATCCTGCTGCATGCGGCCGCCGGCGGCGTGGGGCTCATCGTCTCGCAGTGGGCCAAGCTGCTCGGGCTGACGGTGATCGGCACGGTATCGAGCGAAGCCAAGGCGGACATCGCCCGCGCGCACGGCTGCGACCACGTCATCAACTACGCGCACGAAGACGTTGCAAAGCGCGTGCGCGAACTCACCGATGGCGTGGGCGTGAACGTGGTGTTCGACAGCGTGGGCAAGGCCACCTTCGAGGCCTCGCTCGATTCGCTCAAGCGACGCGGCCTGATGGTGTGCGTCGGCACGGCGTCTGGCCCGATCCCGCCGTTCAACCCCCAGCTGCTGGCGATGAAGGGATCGCTTTACCTGACGCGTCCCGCCCTGGCGGACTACATCGCCGATCCGGCCGAGAAAGCCGAGCTTGCCGGCGAGTTGTTCGACCATGTAGCCGCCGGCCGTATCAAGATCGAAATCCACCAGCGCTATGCGTTGGAAGACGCCGTGCAGGCACATCGCGATTTGGAATCGCGCAAGACGACGGGGTCGTCCGTCTTCGTCATCTGAGGGGCCGTCATGCGCATTGAACAACTGACCAACGCCCTGGGTGCCGAGCTGACCGGCGTGCAATTGCGCGACGCCATCGAAGACGATGGCCTGTTCGGCGAGATCCGCGCCGCGCTGCTCAAGCACCGCGTGATCTTCCTGCGCGACCAGGACCTGAGCCGCGCGCAGCACGTCGCATTTGCCCGCCGCTTCGGCGATCTGGAAGATCATCCCGTCGCCGGCAGCGACCCCGAACACCCCGGGCTCGTGCGCATCTACAAGACGCCCGATCACCCGAACGACCGCTACGAAAACTGCTGGCACGCCGACACTACCTGGCGCGAGGCACCGCAGTTTGGCGCCGTGCTGCGCTGCGTGGAATGCCCGCCCGTTGGCGGCGACACCATGTGGGCCAACATGGTGCTGGCGTACGAAAACCTGCCCGACGACGTCAAGCGCGACATTGCCGGCCTGCGCGCCCGCCACAGCATCGAAGCCAGTTTTGGCGCAGTCATGCCGATCGAAAAGCGCCTCGCGCTCAAGGCGCAATATCCCGATCCGGAACACCCCGTGGTGCGCACGCACCCCGAGACCGACGAAAAGGTGCTGTACGTGAACGGCTTCACGACGCACTTCACGAACTACCACACACCCGCGCGCGTGCGCTTCGGACAGGACGCCACCGGCGGCGCGTCGGAGCTGCTGCGCTACCTCATCAGCCAGGCCTACATTCCTGAATACCAGGTGCGCTGGCGCTGGAAACCGAACAGCGTGGCGATCTGGGACAACTCCGCCACGCAGCATTACGCCGTCATGGATTACGCGCCGTGCCATCGCAAGATGGAGCGTGCCGGCATCATCGGCGGGAAGCCGTTCTAACGACCGTCGGGACACATCGGACCCGTCGGCGATCACACCAAGAGGAGACCCTGCAACATGAAGACAAAGCACATCGCCCCTGCGGCTCTGCTGGCCTGCGCCGGCGCGGCCTGCGCGCAATCCGGTGTCACGCTGTACGGCGTCATCGACACCAACGTCGAATATGCGACGAACCTGCCGGGCGCCACGCCGGGCAGCTCGGGCAATCGCGTGTCCATGCAAAGCGGCGGGCTGTCAGGCTCGCGCTGGGGCCTGCGCGGCGTGGAGGATCTTGGCGGCGGACTGAGCGCGCTGTTTGTGCTGGAAAGCGGCTTTGCAAGCGACACGGGCCAATCGCAGCAAGGCGGGCGGCTGTTCGGGCGTCAGGCCTACGTTGGGCTCAAGAGCAGCACGATCGGGCAGTTCACCTTCGGCCGCCAGTACACGACGCTGTTCCAGTTGCTGGCCAACTTCGAGCCGATGGCGTATTCCACGCAATACGAACCGGCGGCCGTGCAGACCGGCGTCAATTTCCGCTCCGACAACACGGCGATGTACACGGGCAACTTCGGCCCGGTGACGGCACAGGCCCATTGGTCGTTCGGCACCGGCGCGCCGAGCACCAACCCGACCGGCGGCGGCAACGGCGAAGTGCCCGGCCAGGCGCGGCGCGACAGCGGCTACGGCGCGGGGGTGGCCTATTCGGCGGGGCCCCTGGGCGCCACACTGGCGTATGACCAGTACAACCCGAGCACCCCGCTGGGCGGCGGCGCATTCAGCTCCGGCACGGTGCGCAAGGCGGCGCTGGCGGGCAGCTACCTCGTTGGCGATGTGCTCAAGGTCATGGGCGGCTACCGCTGGGGCCAGAACAAAAACGCCAACGGCAGCGTGGCGCTGCGCGACGATTACTTCTGGGCCGGCGCGAACTATCAGGCAACGAACGCGCTGATGCTCTCGCTCGAATACTCGTATCAGAAAATCAAGACCATCAACAGCGCACCGTCCACACAGGCCAACCCGTGGCAGGTCGCATTCATTGCCGACTACACGCTTTCCAAGCGCACCGACCTGTATCTGACCACGGCCTATGCGCGCAATGCAGGCCTGGCACTGGATCAGGCCGCTGTGGACCTTAACGCTACCGGTTACGGCCTGGCTGCCGGCAAGACCAGCATGCTGGGTGCGGCTGTCGGCATCCGCCACAAGTTCTGAGCGGCCGGTCCCCAAAAGCACCACGGGAGGCGGACTCCGCCGTCTCCCCGGTCGGCATTCGAGGAGGGTGACCTCCTCGTTTTTTCTTCATGGCGTTTCATCATGACGTTGTCCAACCCTTCTCCCACCATCCTCATGGTGCCCGGCCTGCGCGACCACGTGGCCGAACACTGGCAGACGTTGCTCGAAGCCAAGCTCCGGGCGGCCGGCCACAAGGCTGTGTCAGTCCCGCCGCTGGAGGTCGACAAGTTGAGCTGCGCGGCACGGGTCGCAGCATTGGACAAGGCCGTCACCGCCATCGACGGGCCGGTGATTCTGGTAGCGCACAGCGCGGGCGTGATGATCACCGTGCACTGGGCGAAACGGCACGCGCGCAAGGTCCATGGCGCACTGCTGGCCACCCCGGCCGATCTCGAGACGCAGTTGCCGTCGGGCTACCCAACGCAGGACGTGCTGCAGAAAAATGGCTGGCTGCCCTGCCCGCGGCGCCCGTTGCCGTTTCCGAGCATCGTCGCGGCCAGCCGGAACGATCCGCTGGCGTCGTTCGAACGCGTGGCCGGCATGGCCGCTGACTGGGGCAGCCGCCTGGTCGATCTTGGAGAGGTGGGGCATCTGAATCCCGCCGCGGGATTTGGCCCCTGGCCCATGGCGGAAGCGCTGATCCATGAACTCGTTTGACCGGCCCGTGCGGGGAATGCTGGCCGGCGCGAACCGTCGGCGCACATCGCTCACGATCGATGTCTTCTTCGACTTCATCTGTCCGTGGTGCTGGATCGGTACGCGCCATCTTGCGAGCGCGCTACGCACGTTCGCAACGCTGCATCCGGAGGTGAAAACCAAGGTGCGGTGGCGCCCGTATCCGCTGCTGCCGGACACCCCGGCCGAAGGGCTGCCGTACCAGGCGTTCTACCTCAGCCGCCTCGGCAGCCCCACTGCCGTTTCGATGCGGCGCGCCCAGGTGCAGCGCGCCGGGCAAGCCGCCGGCATCGACTTCGATTTCTCGCGCATCAACGTCCTGCCCAATACCGAGCGTGCGCACGGCGTGGTTCGGAAATATCGACGGATCGACGCGGGCGGACACCCGGCCCGGCTCATCGAACGCATCTTCATCGCCTATTTTGTGGAAGGCGCCGACATCGGTGACGAAGACGTACTGCAGCGCCTGGAATTCGAGCACAACATCGCCACGGCGATGGCGCTCGATGCGGGCCCGCCCAGCGTCTGCAAGCCAGTCGGCCGCGGCGTGACCGTTTCCGGGCTGCCGCATTTCGTCTTCAACGCCGACGTGACGATCTCCGGTGCGCATCCGGCAAGCACGCTCGTGCGCGCCATGCAGAACGCGCTGTCACCGTCGCACCCGCCATGCACATCATGAGCCGCAATGTCACCGTGGCGTCGGCCAGCGAACTGCCCGCCGGCCAGCGCAAGCTCGTCTTCGCCAACGGCCGCAGCATTGTCGTGCTCAACGTCGAAGGCCGGCTTCATGCCGTCGACAACAGCTGCCCGCACAACGGCGCATCGCTGGCCTCGGGGCGTCTGGATGGCAACGTCTTGCAGTGCCCGGCGCACGGCCTGCGCTTCAACCTCGCTACCGGTTGCATGCTAGGCGCAGGCGGCCTGTGCCTGAAGACCTACGCCATTCAGGAGACCGACGGGCACATCGTCATCGAGGTGGATGACGACGCCTGAACTGCCCCGCCCGTACGAAACCCATACCGACCAACGCGCTCCAGACCATGCACGCGAACCTCATCACCCCGACACCTTCGGCGTACACCTATCCGCTGCTCGTCAAGCACCTGTTGACCAACGCGCAATGCCTCCATGGCGAGCAGGAAATCACGTATCGCGGGGCGCTACAGCTATCGCACGTTTCGCGAACGCATCGGCCGGCTTGCCTCGGCACTGAGCACACTGACGGTTCAACACGGCTCGACCGTGGCTGTCATGGATTGGGACAGCCACCGCTATCTCGAGTGTTACTTCGGCGTGCCGATGATGGGCGCAACGCTGTTCACCGTGAATGTGCGGCTCTCCGCTCAGCAAATTCTCTACACACTCAACGATGCGCGGCCCGAGGTCGTGCTCGTGCACGCGGACTTCGTGCCCCTGCTCGAAGAGATCTGGGCTGAGCTGACGAGCGTGCGCCACGTTGTCGTGCTGGCCGACAACGCCCCCATGCCGCACACCACGCTGCCGGTGGCAGGCGAATACGAAGCGCTGCTCGCCCATGCCTCGCCCGATTTTGTATTTGCCGATTTCGACGAACGCACGCGGGCCGCAACGTTCTATACGACTGGCACGACCGGTGACCCGAAAGGTGTGAGCTACAGCCACCGCGACATCGTGCTGCACACCATGGCGACTGCCACGACGCTATGCGCGCCGCGCGATGGCCAGCGCCTGCACCGTGAAGATGTCTACATGCCGATCACGCCGATGTTCCACGTGCTGGCGTGGGGCATGCCGTACATCGCCGTCATGCTCGGCCTGAAGATCGTGCTGCCGGGGCGCTATGCGGCCGACCTGCTCCTGAAGCTGCACGACACGGAGCGCGTGACCTTCTCGCATTGCGTGCCGACGCTGCTGCAGATGTTGCTGCAGGCGGCGGAAGGCGGCATGCAGGACCTGTCAGGATGGAAGGTCCTGATTGGCGGCTCGGCGTTGTCTCCGGCTCTGTGCGAGGCAGCGCTTGATCGCGGCATTGACGTGTTTGCCGGTTATGGCATGTCCGAAACCGGCCCCGTGGTGGCGCTCGCGCAACTGCCGCCTGGCCGCAAGCCAGCAGACCTCCAGGAGGAGATCCGCATGCGCTGCGCCACGGGGCGGCCCGTGCCGCTGGCCGAGTTGCGCATCGTCGACGAGCATCTGCGCGATGTGCCGCACGACGGCAAGCACCAGGGCGAGATCGTGCTGCGCACGCCCTACCTCACGCAGGGCTATTTCAACAAGCCGGAAGCATCGGAAGAACTGTGGGCCGGCGGCTACCTGCACACGCAGGACATCGCCGTCATGACGCCTGATGGTTTCGTGCAGATCGTCGATCGCATCAAGGACGTGATCAAGACCGGCGGCGAATGGGTGTCGTCGATTGAAGTGGAAAGCCTGATCGCCCAGGTGCCGGGCGTGCAGGAGAGCGCCGTCATCGGCGTGCGGGACGCCAAGTGGGGCGAACGGCCAATGGCGTTTGTCGTGAGCAAGCCGGGGGCGCGCCTGAAGGCCGAGGCCATTCGCGACTCCCTTCTGGCACACGCCGACGCCAAACGCATCAGCAAATACGCCGTGCCGGAACTGGACCGTATCGCCTTCGTGGCGGAGATCCCGAAGACGAGCGTCGGCAAGATCAACAAGAAAGTCTTGCGCGAGAACGCCGCGTAAGTCCCGCACGCGCTCCACCGCCCGCCGCCCCTTTGGCAGCTGGCGGCGGCGTCGTCAGACCATGCGGCGGATGCCGAACCGCTGCGCGCGGCGGCGCCACACGAGCGCGTAATACAGCCCTTGCATCACGAACATGGCGAGGAAGGCGGCCGGGTATGCAGCCCAGATGCCATCGGTGCCGATATGCCGGCTCAGCACCCAGGCCACCGGCACTTCCACCGCCGCAATGGCGAGGATGGAAATTGCCGTTGGGGCCATCACCGTGCCGCTCGAGCGCATCACGCCCGAGAAGACGCTCGCCATGCCAAAGATGACCGAGCTCCACAGCGAGATGTGCAGCAGGCTCTGCGCAAGGCTCATCACTTCCGTGTTCGTGGTGAACCAGCCGATGACGGCGCGCGAGAACAGCAACGCCATCAGCACCAGCACGCCGGTAATGACCACGTTGAGCCACAAGCCGGTGCGCGTGATGGCGTCGAGCCGCTCCGTATTGCCTGAGCCGATGGCCTGCGCCCCGAGGATGGACGCCGTGATCGCAATCGACATGGCGGGAAATTGCACGTAGCTGATGATCTGCGTGCCGGCGCCGTAGGCGGCCGTCGCGTCGGAACCGAAGCCGTTGACGAAGGACAGCAGCGCCAGCTCGGCAATCGAGATGACCACAAGCTGCACGCCCGTCGGCACGCCGATCTTCAGCACGGTTTTGAGCACACCAACATCGACCCACAGATGCCGCGCCAGCACGGCATCGGGCGCGAGCGGATGGTTGCGGCGGCGCAGGAAGAAGGCGAGCCACACCAGCGCGATCGTGAACGAGATGATGGTCGCCGCGGCGCCGCTTGCCACACCCAGTTGCGGCAAGCCGAACCAGCCGCGAATGAAGGTCGGCGTCAGCACCAGCCCAATCGCCGTCGACAGCGCGAGCGTGCGCAGCGGCGTGCGCGTGTCGCCGACGCCGCGCATCATCGCCGTAGCCAGCAGGTAGACGAACAGGCCCGGCATGGCATAGAGCATGACGCTGGCGTAGAGCGTAGCGTCTTGCAGGATGTCGGCCGGCGTGCCGAGCCACCCCAGCAGCGCGTTTGCGAACGGGCCGCCCAGCAGCGCCACCGCCAGCCCTACGATGAAGCCCACCGACAACGTTGTCCCGGCCACCGTCTTGACTGCCTCGGGCTTCTTGGCGCCCCACGCCTGCCCGATCAGCACCGCCGCACCGGACCCGAGCCCGATGATGAAAGCGATGAAGAAAAACAGGATCGGAAAAAACGCCGACACCGCGGCGAGTGCCTTCACGCCCAGCATGTGCCCCACATAAACGTTGTTGAGCGTGCCCGACAACGATTGCAGGATGTTGGCAAGGATCAGCGGGCCGAGGAATGCGATGAATGTTCGCCACAACGGGCGAGCAGCAGGCGCTGTCATGCAGCCTCCTGTTGAGGATTGAAGGCCCGGCTTGCCAGTTCGCGTGCAAAGTCGCGCACGTCGGCGGGCCAGGAATGTGTGAGGGATTCGAACGCCGCGGCATCTGCGGCAAACAGGGCGCGCGCTGCCTCTTCAAAGCCAGCGGCGTTGCCGGCCATGGCGGACATGAAGCGGTACGCCGCCTCTTGCGCCACGCGACGGCGGTCGGCGCCTTCGGCAGCGCGGCGCGCATCTTCGACGAGCTTGCGCAGCGTAACCGACGCCCCGCCCGGCTGCGCGGCCAGCCAGTCCCAGTGGCGCGGCAGCAAGGTCACCTCGCGGGCAATTACGCCGAGCTTAGGGCGGCCCGGGCCACGTGGGCGACTTTCGGACTCTGGGGGTTCGGCGGCAGATGGGGCGGCTTGATCCAGGCGCGCAAGCACGTCTTCAACGGTGCCGCGCAGGTCGAATTCCACCGGCTGTGCGCTGATGTTGTCGAACACCAGCACCTGCGATTCGGGGTGTGCATCGACGTGGATCTTGACGGCCCGGGCGACGTCGCGGACGGGCCCGGCGGCCAGGCGCTGCGTGCCGGCAAACGCCGTGCACGCGTAGGTTGCTGCGGCATCCATGAGAAACGCTCCTGCTGAAGTTTCAACAGGAGCGCATTCTACCCGGGTTTAATTGGATGTCAATATTACCCGGGCATAAAAGCGCTATTGCGCGTGACGTGACACAACCGTCACGCGGCCTGCTGCACGCGCGCCTCCACCAGCAACCGCTTCAGCTCCGGCACGCACGAGCCGCAATTGCCGCCCGCTTTCAGGCAGGCCGTGATCTCGCCGGTGGATTGCAGGCCCTGCGTGCGGATGGCATCGCAGATGGTGTTGCGGCCCACGCCAAAGCACGAGCAGACGGTGGGACCGACGTCGACGCCTGCTTCGATCGGCTGGCCGAGCAGCACGCCCGCGCGGTCGAGGTCCTCAAGGCGCTCTTGCGCGAAGAGGCCCGCGAGCCAGTTGCGCGACGGCAGATCCGGACGCGGTGACAAAAACACGCAGGCTTCGATGCGATCATCCACGACATGCACGGCCCGGTAGACACGCGCGGTGGTGTCTTCGTATTCGAGCCAGTCGGCGTGCGGGTCCGTCACGCCGAGCAACGTGCGCGCCCAATCGTGCACGGAACCAAGCTGCTGGCGACCGGCCAGCTCATAGCGCACGAATTGCTTGCCTTGAATGCGCGTCCACCACGTTGCATCGTCGGTGTCGAGCGCGCGGCGCGAGAGCACGAAACCGTGCCATGCCACATCGAACGGCTCGACCATCACCGGCGTGTGCTTGAACTCGGGCTCGCCGGACACGGGGTCGACCACCGGATTGACGACGGCCCCCACGCGCGCATCGGATGCAAACTGGCCGTTCCAGTGGATCGGCACGAACACGCTGCCACGCGCGATGCCGCCCGTCATGCGCACACGCGCCACCACGCTGCCCCAGCGCGACGACACGCGCGCCAGGCCACCCTCGCGCACGCCGGCCAGCAGCGCATCGTGCGGGTGCAGATCGACGAACGGTTCGGGTATGTGGTCCGCCAGCTTGGGCGCGCGGCCGGTGCGCGTCATGGTGTGCCATTGGTCGCGCACGCGGCCCGTGTTGAGGATGAGCGGATATTCACCGTCCGCCGCATGCGCGGGTGCGCGGGCGGGCGTCGGTACGAAGCGCGCGCGGCCATCGGCGTGGGCGAAGCGGCCATCGCTGAAGAGGCGCGCTTCGCCGTTGCCCGATGTTGCGATGGGCCATTGCACCGGCGACATGCCGTCATATGCCTCAGCATCGAGCCCCGCCAGGCCACCGAGGTGGAAGGCACGGCGAATGCCGCTCGCACCGTTGGCGTAAGCGGACAGGCGCGCATGTTCGTCGAACACATCGCGCGCACTCTTGAAGTCGAAGCCGTCGTAACCCATGCGGCGGGCGACGTCGGCGATGATGTCCCAGTCGGCGCGCGCCTCGCCGGGTGCCGGCAGGAAGGCGCGCTGGCGCGAGATGCGGCGCTCGGAGTTCGTCACCGTGCCGTCCTTCTCGCCCCACCCCAGCGCGGGCAACAGGATGTCGGCCAGCACGGTCGTGTCGGTGGCTTCAACGATGTCGGAGGCGACGACGAGTTCGCACTTGGCGAGCGCACGGCGCGCCTGGTCCGCATCGGGCAGGCTGACCACCGGGTTGGTGCCCATGATCCACACGGCCTTCACGCGCCCGTCTTCAATGGCGTTGAACAGGTCGACCGCCTTGAGGCCCACCTTGTCGGCCATGCGGGGCGCGTCCCAGAACGTCTGCACGAGGTCACGATGCGACGGCTCGTTCAGCTCCATGTGCGCGGCCAGCATGTTGGCCAGCCCGCCCACCTCGCGGCCGCCCATGGCATTCGGCTGGCCGGTAATCGAAAACGGCCCCATGCCCGCGCGGCCGATGCGACCGGTGAGCAAGTGACAGTTGATGATGCTGTTGACCTTGTCCGTGCCCGCCGTCGACTGATTCACACCCATCGAGAACGCGGTGATGGTGCGCTCGGTGTCGGCAAACCAGCTGTAGAAGGTCAGCAGATCGTCGAGCTTGAGCTTGCAGGCCTTGGCGACGGCTTCGACGTCCTCGCTCTCGGTGCCGGCGGCTTCCAGCGCGGCATCGGGGCCATTGGTATGCAGCGTGACGAAATTCCTGTCCACCACGCCACGCCGCGAGAGGAACGACAGCAGGCCGTTGAAGAGCCGCACATCGGTACCGGGCTTGATGGGCAGATGCAGATCGGCCAGTTCGCACGTGGCCGTGTGGCGCGGGTCGACCACCACCACCTTCATCTCGGGGCGCGCTTCCTTGGCGCGCACGATGCGCTGGAACAGGATCGGGTGGCACCACGCGGTGTTGGAGCCGACCAGCACGATGAGGTCCGCCATTTCCAGATCGTCATAGCAGACGGGCACGAGGTCTTCGCCAAACGCGCGCTTGTGGCCGGCCACGGCCGACGACATGCACAGCCGCGAGTTCGTATCGATGTTGGCCGTGCCGATGAAGCCCTTCATCAGCTTGTTGGCGACGTAGTAATCCTCGGTCAGCAACTGGCCGGAGACGTAGAGCGCGACTGAATCCGGGCCGTGTTCTTCGGCGATGCGGCGAAAGCCCTGGGCGACGGCGTCGAGCGCGGCGTCCCATGAGACGCGCTGCAGCGGGGCAATGGGGGCATCCAAGTCATGCGAGCGTTCGCGGATGGCGGGATACAGGAGGCGGCCATCAAGGCTGACGGTTTCCCCCAGCGCGGAGCCCTTTACGCACAGGCGCCCGGCGTTGGCGGGGTGCGTCGGATCGCCTTGAATGCTGACGCTGCCATCCGCCTGCGGGGTCGCTAGCACGCCGCAGCCGACGCCGCAGTAGGGGCAGGTGGTGCGCACGGCGTTCGTTACTGGGTGGATGGGGATGGTGGTCATCGTCGTCTCTGTTTTGCTTTGCGTGATTGGTGCATCCCTTGTTTCATCCCCTGCCGGGGCTGACTCACTTTCATTGTCTTGCCAAAGAAAGTAAGCAAGAAGAAGGCGCGCCGAGATGGCGAGGGATTCTTGAATTTATGTC
>NZ_VOSS01000260.1 GCF_007997035.1 Ralstonia sp. TCR112
CGTCTTGGCCACCGAGCGGAGTACCGCCTGGCGGTCGAGCGGCACGATGGTGCGCAGGTCGATCACCTCGACATCGATGCCCTCGGCGGCGAGCTGCTCGGCCGCCAGCAACGACTTCTGCACCATCTGCGAGAGCGTGACGATGGTCACGTCGCGGCCTTCGCGCGCCACGCGCGCCTGCCCGAACGGGATCGTGTAGGCCTCTTCGGGGACCGCGTTCGTGCTGCCCTCGAAGTAGGACATCCACGACAGGCCCATGATGCCCTTGTGGTAGCAGAAGATGACCGGGTTGTCGTCGCGGATGGCCTGCGTCATCAGGCCCTTGGCGTCGTACGCGTTGGACGGTACGACCACCTTCATGCCCGGCATGTGGGCAAAGCTGGCGTACAGGCATTGCGAGTGCTGAGCCGCATCGTTGTAGCCCCCGCCGATGCCGGTCGTGATGACGGCGGGCAGCGCGACACGGCCGCCGGACATGTAGGTGTTCTTCGCCAGGTGGTTGTAGATCTGGTCGAAGCACACCCCGAAGAAATCCACGAACATCAGCTCGGCGATGGGGCGCAACCCTTCCGCTGCTGCGCCGAGTGCCGCGCCGATGAAGGCCGTCTCTGAAATCGGCGTGTCCATGATGCGATCCGGCCCGAAGCGGTCGAGCAACC
>NZ_VOSS01000261.1 GCF_007997035.1 Ralstonia sp. TCR112
ATCAACGCTTCGGCCACGGGGCCGATGTTGCCGGCATCGGTGGAATCGAAGGTCGAGCAGTATTTGAAAAAGAAGCGCGAGCAGCCTTGCGCGCGCAGCCAGTGCAGTGCATTCAACGACTGCGCCACGGCATCGGCCGCGGCAATCGTGCGCGACTTGAGCGCAACGACGATCGCATCGGCATCCGCCGCGATGGCCTCGCCGCCAGCCTGCGGCACACCAATGGTCTGCACCGTGCGCATGCCGCGCGCACGAGCATGTTGGCAAGGTCGGTCGCACCGGTGAAGTCGTCGGCGATGCAACCGAGGACTGGGCGGGACGTGGGCGCTGCGCTCATTTCGGTTGGCCCTCCGGCAACGTGATGCCCGGGAAGATCTTGATGACGGCCGAATCGTCTTCCTTCGCATAACCGGCCGTGGATGCCTGCATGAACATCTGATGCGCGGTAGCCGCCAGCGGCAGCGGAAACTTGGTCGCGCGCGCGGTATCGAGCACCAAGCCCAGATCCTTGACGAAGATGTCGACGGCGGACAGCGGCGTGTAATCGCCGGCCAGCACGTGGGCCATGCGGTTTTCGAACATCCAGCTGTTGCCCGCGCTATGCGTGATGACTTCGTACAGCGCATCCGCTGCCACGCCTTCGCGCAGGCCCAGGGCCATGGCTTCGGCGGCGGCGGCGATGTGCACGC
>NZ_VOSS01000262.1 GCF_007997035.1 Ralstonia sp. TCR112
CGCCTTGATCTTGTCGATGGTGTCGGTGCCCTCGACGACCTTGCCGAAGACGGTATAGCCGTAACCGTCCTGACCAGGGTAGTTCAGCATGTTGTTGTCGACCACGTTCACGTAGAACTGCGCCGTGGCGGAGTTCGGGTCCATGGTGCGCGCCATGGCGATCGTGTACTTGTCGTTCTTCAGGCCGTTCTTCGATTCGATTTCGACCGGCGGGCGCGTGTCCTTCTGCTTCATGTCTGCCGTGAAGCGCCGCCCTGGATCATGAAGCCGTCCATCACGCGGTGGAAGATCGTGCCCTTGTAGAAGCCGTCCTTCACGTACTGCAGGAAGTTGGCGACCGTCTTGGGCGCCTTGTCCGGATACACCTCAACGGTGAAGTTGCCCATCGACGTCTTGAACTGGACGCGCGGCGCGGACGCGGTGGCTGCCGTGGCGGCGGTGGCGGTTACGGCCAGTGCACACACGAGCCCGGCAAAGAGGAAGCGGATACGGAGCATGGTCAGCGAGAGAGAACTTGGGGTGGGAAAAGCAGGATCGGCTGCGTCTTTTTATTGACGCTTGGCCGGCTTGGCGCTCACG
>NZ_VOSS01000263.1 GCF_007997035.1 Ralstonia sp. TCR112
CTGAACCTGTCTGCGCTGTGTGCGGCGCGGCGGCTGTTTCTGTCGATCTCGGGGCCGGTCAAGCGCGGTGTGTTCGACGAGGCCGCGCAAGGCGGGGCACAGCGCGCGCTGCCGGTGAGCTATGTCATTCATCAGCGGGAGGTACCGCTCGATGTCTATTGGACTGCATGACGTGAACGCGGGCACCGTGGCCGACACGCTGGCCTACCCGCGGCTGGTCGCCGACGTGGGCGGCACCAACGTGCGCTTTGCGCTCGAGATGGCGCCCATGCGCCTGGCCCACATCGGTGTGCTGGCCGGCGATGATTACCCGTCGCTCGAAGCGGCCATGCGCGCGTACCTGGCATCGCTGCCGCCGGAAATCGCGGCGGCTGGCGTGCGGCATGCCGCCATCGGCATCGCCAATCCGGTGCTGGGGGACCAGATTCGCATGACCAACCGCGACTGGGCGTTCTCGATCGAGGCGATGCGCCAGTCGCTGGGTTTCGACACCTTCGTCGTGCTCAATGACTTTGCAGCGCTGGCGCATGCGTTGCCGTATCTGCCTGCAGATGAGCTGGAACAGGTTGGCGGCGGCGCCAGCCTGGCCGATGCGCCGCGGGCGCTGCTCGGCGCCGGCACGGGCCTGGGCGTCGCGTCGCTGCTGCCGACGGCGGAGGGCCGCTACATTGCCGTGGCCGGCGAGGGCGGCCATGTCGCCTTTCCGCCGATGAATGACGAGGAGGTCGTGATCTGGCGCTTCGCGCGTGAGCGCTTCGGCCATGTGTCGGCCGAGCGGTTGATTTCTGGCATGGGCCTGGAGTTGATCTACGAGGCGCTCGGCGCGTGCTTCGATCTCTGGCAGCAAGGCCCCACGTTGCGCCGCGCCGCCGACATCACTGCCATCGCATTGGGCGAGATGGAAGATGCTGCGGGCGACCACGCACGCTGCCGCTACGCCGTCGATACGTTCTGCGCGTTTCTCGGCACCATCGCGGCCAACCTGGCGGTCACGCTGGGCGCGCGCGGTGGCGTGTACATCGGCGGCGGCATCGTCCCGCGTCTGGGGCCGGCGTTTGCCAACTCGCCGTTCCGGCGGCGTTTTGAAGACAAGGGCCGTTTCTCGGCCTATGTGGCATCAATGCCGGTGTACGTGATTCATTCACCGTACCCGGGGCTGATCGGCCTCTGTGCTGCCATGGACCACGCGGTGGCCCAGGGACACTGACGCCGCGTCGGCGTCGGCATTGGCGTTATTCAGGTTGATCGGCGTGTTGGGGCGCGCTGCCCTTGCGCAGCGCAACTTCCAGCACCAGCGCATCGAGCAGCGCCAGGTGCAACAGGCGCGCGACCATCGAGCGGTCCGCCACGGCATCGTCCACGTCGGCGGGCAGCACCACATCGGCCAGTGCCGCGAGCGGGCTGCCAGGCGTGGTGACGGCAATCACGCGCACGCCGAGTTCGCGCACGCGTTCCACCGCCGTCTGCAGTTCGGGCAACGCGCCCGATTTTGAAATGGCGATCACCACGTCGCCCGCCTGCAGCACGTTCAGCGACATCGACACCAGATACGGATCGCTATACGCATTCGCGGGAATGCCGTAGCGGAAGAACTTCGTCTGCGCATCGAGCGCCACCACGCCGGAGCTGCCGAAGCCGTACAGGTCGATGCGATGTGCGCTGTCGACCAGCGCCACCGCCGCATCGAGCGTGCGAGCGTCGAATCGTTCTTGCAGCGTGGTGAGCGAATCGATGGCGTTCCGCAGGACGCGCGTGCCCGAGGGCGACGCGCTGCGCGCCGGTGCGGCATCTCGGGCGACGTTGCCTTGTGCGAGCCGCAGCTTGAAATCCGACAGGCCATGGCAGCCCATCGAGCGGCAGAAGCGGATGACGGTCGGCTGGCTGACGCCGGCCTCACGCGCGATGGCGGCCACCGGCAGGCTCAGCACTGTTCCGGCCTGGCGCAGCACCCAGTCGGCCACTTGGCGTTCGGCCGGAGAGAGCGACGGGCGCGCCGCGCGAATGCGCTCGCGCAGGTCGGTCGGTGCATCGGGTGTGGCGGAGGAAGTGGCTTGCTGGGCGCTCATC
This sequence comes from Ralstonia sp. TCR112, assembly GCF_007997035.1. Lineage (GTDB taxonomy): Bacteria > Pseudomonadota > Gammaproteobacteria > Burkholderiales > Burkholderiaceae > Ralstonia > Ralstonia edaphi. The sequence goes on from NZ_VOSS01000263.1 coordinate 2,068, forward strand.
TGCGCGCGGGTTCGAATGGCGGACCGCATCACGATAAAGGCAAGCGCAGCCGTGCGCAACCGCCCGGCGAGGGGTTGCTAGATGCCGCGCGCTCCGACTGCAACTGACTGTTTTTGCACTGTTGCGAGGCGAGCGCGTTGGCTACGGTGAACGACGCCCACGTCGCCACAAGCGGCGTGGTCCTGCAACGTCGTACCCCTCAAAAGGACATCCGATGCTCCGTACTGCTCTCCCCCTGCAGCGCTTTTCCACGCTGTGCCGTCATCTGGCGTATGCCTGGCCGCTGGTGTTCGCGGCTGGGCCGCTGCATGCCGCCACCGACTGGGTCGATACCCACACCAAGGCGTTCGTGACCGGCCCGCAGCTCATGGCCCGCGGCGCCGCCAACGAGGTCGCACCTGGTCAGACCACCGATGTGCTGGTCAGCCTCAAACTGCGCAACGAGGCCACGCTGAAGGCGCTCGCGCACGATGTGAACGATCCGCGCAGCCCGCGCTACCGCAAGTACCTGACCAGCGAGCAGTTCATGGCCGACCACGCGCCCACGCAGGCGCAGGTGGACGCCGTGGTGGGCTATCTGCGGCAGAACGGCTTTATCGATATCGATGTGGCGCCCAACCGGCTGCTGGTGTCGGCGCGCGGTACGGCCGGCACGGTCAAGGCGGCGTTCAACACGCCGCTGGTGCATTACCAGTTGGCCGGCCGCAGCGGATTTGCGAACAGCGGCAAGGCGCAGGTGCCGCGCGCGCTGGGCGGCATCGTCGGCTCGGTGCTGGGTCTGCAGAACGTGGTGCGCGCGCGTCCGCTGCTGCGTGTGGGCGATGTGGCCGAAGCGCGCACGCTGGCAGCGGGCACCGCGACGGGCCACTACCCGAAGGAATTCCCGGCGCTGTATGGCGCGACCGGTGTGCCGACGGCGGCCGGCACCACAGTGGGCGTCATCACCATCGGCGGGGTATCGCAAACGCTGCGCGACTTGCGCACGTTCACGAGCAACAACGGTTACGCCACGGTGTCCACCACCACGATCAAGACGAACGGCACCAGCGGCAACTACACCGATGATCAGGAAGGCCAGGGCGAGTGGAACCTCGACAGCCAGTCCATCGTGGGCGCGGCCGGCGGCGCGGTCGGCAAGCTGGCCTTTTACATGGCCGATCTCAACGCGCCGGGCAACACGGGCCTGACCAAGGCGTTCAACAAGGCGGTGACCGACAACACGGCCAAGATCATCAACGTGTCGCTCGGCTGGTGCGAGAACGACGCCAGCGCCGACGGCACGCTCGATGCCGAAGAGGCCATCTTCACCACGGCCGCCGCGCAGGGGCAGACGTTCTCCGTGTCTTCCGGCGACGAGGGCGTCTACGAGTGCAACAACCGCGGCTATCCGGACGGCGGCAACTACAGCGTGTCGTGGCCGGCATCGTCGCCGCACGTGCTGGCCATTGGCGGCACCACGCTCTATACGAGCGGATCGAGCTTCGCCAGCGAGACCGTGTGGAACGAGGGCCTCGACGGCAACGGCAAGCTGTGGGCCACCGGCGGCGGCATCAGTCAGATCCTGCCGGCACCGAGTTGGCAGGGCGGCAATGCGCGGCTCTTGCCCGATGTGTCGTTCGACGCGGCGCAAAGCACCGGTGCCTACATCTACAACTACGGGCAGCTGCAGCAGATTGGCGGCACGAGCCTGGCGTCGCCCATCTTCGTCGGCTTCTGGGCGCGGCTGCTGGCGGCCAACGGCAACCTGGGCTTTCCGGCGGCGCGCCTGTACAGCGCCATTCCGGCCAACGCGTCGCTGCTGCGCTATGACGTGGTGTCGGGCAACAACGGCTACCAGGGCTACGGTTACAGCGCCGCCAAGGGCTGGGACTACCCGACGGGCTGGGGCAGCCTGAACATCGGCGCGTTGAACCAGTTGATCAAATCGGGCGGATTCTGATGCGGAGGTGAGTTTGCGGGCGGTTTCGCACAAAGCGCGAGCCGCCCGCGCGGCGGTTCTACAATGAGCCTTCCCCGGCTTATTTTTGATTCGTCATGCGCGTACTGCTCGTGGAAGACGACGACATGATCGGCGACAGCGTGCGCAAGGGTTTGCGCCACGACGGTTTCGCCATCGATTGGGTGCGCGACGGCGAGGCTGCCGTGCACGCCGTGACCGCCCCCGGTGCCGCGGGTGCGGAACCGGGCACCACCATGTTCGACCTCATGCTGCTCGACCTCGGCCTGCCCAAGCGCGACGGGCTCGACGTGGTGCGCGAGCTGCGCCAGCGCGGCATCTCCATCCCCATCCTGATCCTGACCGCGCGCGATGCGGTGGCCGACCGCGTAGCCGGGCTCAATGCCGGCGCAGACGATTACCTCGTCAAGCCGTTCGACCTGCAGGAGCTGGCTGCGCGCATGCACGCGCTGCTGCGCAGACAGGGCGGCCGTGCCGATCCGCTCATGCGCCACGGCGAGGTGCTGCTCAACCCCGTGACCCGCGAAGTGCTGCGCGCGGGTGTGCCGGTCAAGCTGTCGGGCCGCGAGTTTGCGGTGCTGCATGCGCTGCTCGCGCGGCCGGGCAAGGTGTGGTCGATCGCGCAGCTGCAGGACAACCTCTACGGCTGGGATGAAGAGGTCGGCAGCAACACGGTCGAGGTCTACATCCATGCGCTGCGCAAGAAGCTCGGCAGCCATTTCATCCAGAACATCCGCGGCGTGGGGTATGTGATTCCACGTGAGGCGCCGACGTCGCCTGCGGAACCTGCCGGCGGCGACGCGCACCAATAATCCATGCAATCCATCCGTAAAACCCTGCTGTG
>NZ_VOSS01000264.1 GCF_007997035.1 Ralstonia sp. TCR112
AATCGTCTTCGATGATCCAGCGCGATGCCTTCTCGGCCCAATCCAGCAACGCCATGCGGCGCGCAAGCGACAGCGTGTAGCCGAGCGGCGCCTGATGCGACGGTGTGACCAGCGCAAAGCGCGCCTGCGGGTCAAGCTCCATGCCGCGCGCGACATCGATGCCGTCTTCATCCACGGGCACCGGAACGAGCTGCACGCCCGTTTCGGACAGAAAGCCGCGCGCAAGGAGGTAGCCGGGGTCTTCAAACCACATGCGGTCGTTCGGGCTCGCCAGGCTGCGCAAGACAAGCTCGAGCGTTGCACGGTAGCCGCTGGTCACGAACACCTGTTCCGGCAAGCACGTGACGCCGCGCGACAGGCCGAGATACGTGGCGATGTGTTCGCGCAGCGCCGGATAGCCCATGGGATTCGGGTAGGCAAGCATCGCGCGGTCGCCGCTGCGCGCACGGCGTGACACCAGCCGGTTCCAGAGCTTGCGCGGAAACATGTCGAGCGCGGGCAGCCCCGGTTGCAGCGGCCTGGGCTCGCCGCTCATGTCGACGGCAATGGGGAGTTCGCGCCGCATCGGCTGGCTGCCCTGCGGGGCGCTCTCCGCCCTCGGCGCGCCTGGTCGGTCTTGCCCGCCTTTCGCACTTGCGCGCGCGTGGCGGCTTCCGGCAGCGACGGCGACACGAAGGTCCCCGCCGCCCCGCGCATGAGCAGATACCCTTCGCCCACAAGGATCGTGTAAGCCAGTTCCACCGTGCCTCGCGCGGTATTCAACTGCATGGCAAGGCCGCGCAACGCGGGCACGCGATCGCCAGGGCGCAAGTGCCC
>NZ_VOSS01000265.1 GCF_007997035.1 Ralstonia sp. TCR112
GGCGATGGCGACGAGCGTTCTCAAGGCGCGGAGGGACATGGCGGGTGCGAAGGTGAACCGGAGGGACGGGATGGTGCATCGTACCTCTCCACCTGCCGCTTCCCCAACGGGGAGCCGCTGCGCCAGCCGCCTAGCCGCCTAGCCGCTCAACGCTGCGCCGCCACCAGCTTGCGCATGGCATCCACCAGTTTCGGATCGACCGCGCCCAGCGTGTTGGTGCGCGCATTGATGCGCCCTTCCGCGTCCAGCAGCAGGATCGTGCTCGAATGGTTGAAATCGCCATCGGCCAGACGGCGGTATTGCACGCCCAGCAAGGCCGCCACCTCACGCGTGCCGCTCGCATCAGCACGGGCGACCTGCCAGTGCTCGTCTGCGTTGTGCGCGGCGGCGGTCTTCTTGAGCGCCGCAACGGAATCACGCTCCGGATCGACCGTCACCATCAGGACACGCACACCATCGTGCGCGGGCTTGCCGCCCTTGGCCAGCGTCGCGCGAATGGTCTCGAAGATCATCGGGCAGACCATTTGGCACGACGAATAGAACATGCTCACCAGCACCGGCTGCCGCGCAGGTCGGCCAGGTGGAAGACGCGGCCGTTCTGGTCGGTCAGCGCCACTTCGGATTGATACAGCGAGCCCGAAGCCACGGGCCCGGCGGCAAGCGCGCCTGCAGCGGCACCCGCCAGCACACATGCCACGAAGGCACGGCAAAGTTGCTTAAGAAGCGTCATGGACGTTCTCCATTGATGGATCGGGCGCAGCGAAAGCCAAGGCTTCCCGTGGCATCGGCGCCTTCAAGTGATGACAGCAACGCCACGCGCATCAGCACGGCGTAACTGTCGCGGCGGACGATGCTGATGGCACCAGCGCCGCAGAACTTCTGCTTGTCGGGGTCGCCCTGGGTGCGGCTGTCTCCGGCAATGAACAGTGCGTTGAAATCGTCGACCCATTCCCAGATCAGGCCATGCAGGTCGCGCACGCCATGGACATCCGCGGGGCCGCCAACGGGTGGCAACACACGCGTCGCGGGCCGTTCGTACCAGCCGAGAATGCGTTGCGCCCATTGCGGGTCGTCGCGGGCGTCTGCGCGGGTGGCATCGGCCGCGGCGGCGGATTCCCACTCGAGCCACGTCGGCAGCCGCGCGCCTTCGCTTTCGCAATAGGCACGGGCGGCAA
>NZ_VOSS01000266.1 GCF_007997035.1 Ralstonia sp. TCR112
TTGACCTGTGACCTTGAGCTTCAACCGCCAATCGCGTGCAGCGCGGCCACGGCGCGTGCTGCAGCGCCTGCTCCAGATCGGCAATGAGGTCATCTGCATCTTCCAGGCCGACATGCAGACGCAGCACGGCACCGGCTTGATCCCACGCCGGTGTATTGGAGGAAGGCGATGTCTTCCGGCGCCAGCTGCACCGGTTGCAGCGCGCGTGATCCTCCGGTGGCGAGCGCATCGCGCAGCCAGATCGGCGAGGGCAGCTTGTACGGCGGCACCTGCTTCTGCACGTGGCGCATCACGAAGTTCAGCGCGCGGCCCTTGAGGTTGAGCGCACCGCCCATCAGGTCGCCGATGCCGGTGATGACGATGTTGCGCACCTGGCAGCCGGGCAAAGCCTGCTCCAGCGTGCGCGCGAAGTTCTCCAGCACGACGATCGTTTGTGCGCCGGAATCGCGCAGCTGGTGCGCCAGCTCCGGCACCGTGTACAGCGGGTTGACGTTGACGACGTGGCGCCGGCCAGCAGCGTGCCGAACAGGCACACGGGGTACTGCAGGCTGTTGGGCAGCATGATCGCCACGCGATCGCCCTTCTTCACGCCGCGCGACTGCAGCCACGCCGCAAACTGCTTGGCCTGGCGCTCGCACTCGCCGTACGTCATTTCGGTGCCGACACTTACGTAGGCGACGCGCGTGCGGTACTTCTCCACCGATTCGCGAAACACTTCGACGAGCGAGTGATAGCGATCGGGCACCATCGCATCAACTTTTTCAGCGCGGTGCCGACGTTGTATGCGGCGTTGCTCGATGTGCCCGTTGGCAAGCACGACATCGGCTCGCTGCAGTACGGCCTGTGCGGCGCGGCACCCATGCCCGTCGAAGTCTTCCGCACGTTCCAGCAGCGCACCGGCGTCAAGATTCTGGAGGTTACGGCCTGACCGAAGGCACGTGCGTGAGCAGCGTCAACCCACCGCTGGGCGCCG
>NZ_VOSS01000267.1 GCF_007997035.1 Ralstonia sp. TCR112
CTTGCGCGCGCGTCCGATCCAGGTCATCGAAGGCCCGCTGATGGACGGCATGAACATCGTGGGCGACCTCTTCGGCGCCGGCAAGATGTTCCTGCCGCAGGTGGTGAAATCCGCCCGCAGTGATGAAGCAGGCGGTGGCAGCACCTCGATTCCGTTCAATCGAAGAAGAAAAGCGCCAGATTGCAGCGGCAGGCGGCGACGTGCGCTCGCGCGGCAAGATCGTCATCGCCACGGTCAAGGGCGATGTGCACGACATCGGCAAGAACATCGTCACCGTCGTGCTCCAGTGCAACAACTTCGAAGTCGTGAACATGGGCGTGATGGTCCCGTGCAACGACATCCTGGCCAAGGCGAAGGTGGAAGGCGCGGACATCATCGGCCTGTCGGGCCTGATTACGCCGTCGCTCGAAGAGATGGCCTACGTGGCGTCGGAAATGCAGCGCGACGAATACTTCCGCGTGAAGAAGATCCCGCTGCTGATCGGTGGCGCGACGACGAGCCGCGTGCATACCGCCGTGAAGATCGCCCCGAATTACGAAGGGCCGGTGGTCTACGTGCCGGACGCTTCCCGCTCGGTGAGCGTGGCATCGAGCCTGCTGTCCGACGAAGGCGCCGCACGCTACGTCGAAGAACTGCACGCCGACTACGATCGCATCGCACGCAGCACGCCAACAAGAAGGCCACGCCGATGGTGTCGCTGGCCGCCGCGCGCGCCAACAAGACGAAGATCGACTGGAGCAACTACACGCCGCCCAAGCCGAAGTTCATCGGCCGCCGCGTGTTCCGCAACTACGACTTGAACGAACTGGCGCAGTACATCGACTGGGGCCCGTTCTTCCAGACGTGGGACCTGGCCGGAAAATTCCCCGACATCCTCAACGACGAGATCGTCGGCGAATCGGCCCGTAAGGTGTTCTCCGACGGCAAGAGCATGCTCGCGCGCCTGATCGCCGGGCGCTGGCTCACGGCCAACGGCGTGATCGCGCTGCTGCCGGCCAATACCGTCAACGACGACGACATCGAGATCTACACCGACGAATCGCGCTCGGAAGTCGCGCTTACCTGGCGCAACATCCGCCAGCAGAGCGAGCGCCCGATCATCGACGGCGTGATGCGTCCGAAC
>NZ_VOSS01000268.1 GCF_007997035.1 Ralstonia sp. TCR112
GCGCCGTCAACGCGAGCTTTGTCTGCCAGCACCAGGCCGTGGCCGAACTCGTGCAGGACGCCATGCCGCGCCTGCGCGACGCCATGCAGCAAGGCGGGATGCAGCTTGCGCAAACGTCCGTCAGCACGGGCGACTTCAGCCAGCAGCAGAACGCATCGCAAGGTGCGTCGGCGCAGAACCAGGGTAGCGGTTCGGGCAACGGGGGCAACGGCAGCCGTTATGGCAACGGCGGCTCGCAAGACCGCGCCGATACGCAGACGGTGCACCGCGCCGTGTTTCGACCCACGAAGGCGCGATCGATACATTTGCCTGACGATGACGGGCGGTGCCTAAAGTTTGACGCAAGCCTGCCGTTAGTACGCAGGAGTGCCATGCAAAATGGCCGGCCGCGAGGCAACGAAAGAAGGACGGGAAATAACAACGCGAGCACGCCGCGCATATGTTGGATGCGGCAGCGTTGCAAATGAATAACAAGGGGGTCAAGTCCGACTGGCGAAGAAGGGATCAAACGGGGATCATTTCGCCACATCCGTCTTCGGGCGGATGCACACGGACCGATGCGGGGTGTCCGAGCCGGGGGGCTGGCGCACCGCATGTTTGCCGTACTTACGGGAGAGCGCACCGCGAGGTGCGCTTTTGTTTTGTGCGCTTGCCCGAAG
>NZ_VOSS01000269.1 GCF_007997035.1 Ralstonia sp. TCR112
GCATCGCGCAGCGCGTCTTGTGTCAGCTGGGGCTCGGCCAGCACGCCGGGCCAACGCAGAATTTCACCCATGCGCAGCGAACCCGATGCCGGCAGATACCGCGTAACGGCCTGCTCGAGCTTGGCGAGTTGTTGCAGCAGCTCAACATTGAGCGCCGCGACATCGCTGGCAGCTTCCTGGCGCTGCAGATTGATCCGGCATTCCAGCTTGCCGCGCGACAGTGCGCTCATCAGCATTTCGCGCAGGGCCGGCTCGAAGGCTCGGCACTCTTCAGGGGCGCGGAACAGCAGATCGAGGAAGCGGGAGTTGACGGTGCGGAATTCGACCGAGACGGTAGCGACGCTGCCGCTGGGGGCGCCATGGGCATCGGTAAAGGCTGCCTGGCGTGTGGCAACGCCGTAGCCGGTCATGCTGTGGATCATGGAATCGTGGTGTGTTGTTCTTGGTCGAATCGGGAAATCCGGTGGCGGTATTTAACGCCTGGAATTGGCGGGGAATCCCCCACCTTTTGTCGCTTTACAACGTGTGGACTGGTCAGGGAGAATCCGACAGCCATTTCGCCACACAAACCCATGACAGAGTCAAAAGGCTCAGGACAGCCGCGCAGTGCCCCGTTGCCGGTCGGCACCTTGCTGTCCAATTATCGTATTGTAAAGAAGTTGGCCAGCGGGGGGTTCAGCTTCGTCTATCTTGCGACCGACGAGCATGGGACGCCGGTGGCCGTAAAGGAATACCTTCCGTCTTCGCTGCCGTCGCGCGCCGGGCGAATTGATTCCTGTCGTGCCCGAAGAAAGCGCGAGTGCGTTCCGCCTCGGGCTCAAGTACTTCTTCGAAGAAGGCCGGTCGCTGGCCAAGATTTCGCACCCCGCTATCGTGCGCGTGCTCAATTTCTTCCGGGAAAATGGCACGGTCTACATGGTGATGACGTATGAGCAGGGTAAAACGCTGCAGGAACACATCCTCACCGCGCGCCAGCAAGGCAAGCTGAAGATGCTGCGCGAGCGCTTCATCCGCCAGGTCTTCCATGACCTGATGAGCGGGCTGCGCGAAGTCCACATCCACAAGCTGCTGCACCTCGACATCAAGCCCGGCAACATTTACCTGCGCGAAGACTTTTCGCCGATCCTGCTCGACTTCGGTGCCGCGCGGCAGACGCTTACCGCCGAGGCCTCGCGCTTCCAGCCGATGTACACGCCGGGCTT
>NZ_VOSS01000027.1 GCF_007997035.1 Ralstonia sp. TCR112
TCACGGCCGACCAGCGTGCGGGACAGCACGCCTCTTCCGCATCCAGCGTGCGCAGGCTCGAAGTACGCTGCGCCACGTCGGCCTGCAAGGTCAGCCGTGCGGCACGGTACAGCGCTTCGACGCGCTCGGCGGTCGGCACCGGGCGGCATCGATGTTGTTGCGCACGCGGCCGAACAGGTCGACCTCATACGCCACGGTGGACTGCGCGCGCCAGTACGTCTGCGGCTGCACGGGCGCGCGACCGGCAAGCCGGCCGATGCCGCGACGCCCGCTGGCGCGTCGGGCCGAAGCCCACGTCCAGTTCCGGGAACAGCGATGCACGGTTGGCCTGCACGAAGGCGCGCGCCTGCGTCACGCGGGCGGCGGCGGCGGCCAGCGTGGGGCTGGCTTCAGCGGCCTGCGCTTCGAGCTTGTCGAGCGTCGGGTCGTTGAAGATCTTCCACCACGCGCCGTCGGCGGGCAGGGCGGGCTCGGCGGTCTTCCACTTGCCTTGCTCGTTTGCCGCCAGCGGTGCATCGGTCGCCTGCGCTGGCTGCGCTGCTTCCTTGAAGGCGTTGGGCGTGCCAACGTCCGGCTTCTCGTAGGTCGGGGCGAGCGAGCAGGCCGCGAGGAACAGCGCGGCGGCCAGCGCCAGCGGAGTCCAGCGGCCCGCGCGCATGGCCGGACCTGTTTGTTGTTGTGTCGACGCGTTCATAACGATGTCTTGATGAGTGTTGACCTTAGTGCTGGGTCGATGGCACGGGCAGCGCGCCGTCCAGGTCCAGATCACGATCGGGTGCGTCTTCCGAGCGCTGGCCGCGGCGTGCCGCCAGCGTGCGCAGCAGCACGTAGAACACCGGCGTGAGGAACAGGCCGAACAGCGTCACACCCAGCATCCCCGCGAACACGGCCACGCCCATGGCATGACGCATTTCCGCGCCGGCGCCGGTCGACACCACCAGGGGCACCACGCCCATGATGAAAGCGATCGACGTCATCAGGATCGGGCGCAGACGCAGGCGGCAGGCCTCGATGGCGGCTTCCACGATGGTGCGCCCTTGCAGCTCCAGCTCGCGCGCAAACTCCACGATCAGGATGGCGTTCTTACACGCCAGCCCCACCAGCACCACCAGACCGATCTGCGTGAAGATGTTGTTGTCTCCATGCGAGACCCACACGCCCAGCATGGCGGCGAACAGGCTCATCGGCACGATCAGGATCACGGCCAGCGGCAGCGTCAGGCTTTCATACTGCGCAGCCAGCACCAGGAACACCAGCAGCACGCAGATCGGGAAAATCCACACGGCCGAATTGCCCGCCAGGATCTGCTGATACGTCAGGTCCGTCCACTCGAAGCGCACGCCCTTGGGCAGCGTTTCATGCGCGATGCGCTCCACGGCCGCCTGCGCCTGGCCCGACGAGAAGCCCGGGGCCGGGCCACCGTTGATGTCGGCAGCGGTGTAGCCGTTGTAGCGCACGACCATGTCCGGCCCGAAGCCTTGCGACACACGTAGCAGCGATGACAGCGGCACCATCTCGCCTGCGGTGTTGCGCGTCTTCAGCTGCAGGATGTCTTCTGCATGGGCGCGGAACGGCGCGTCTGCCTGCACCTTCACCTGATACGTGCGGCCGAAGCGGTTGAAGTCGTTCACGTACAGCGAGCCCAGATACACCTGCATGGTGTCGAACACGTCCGTGACCGGCACGCCAAGCTGCTTGGCCTTCACGCGGTCCAGGTCGGCATTCAACTGCGGCACGTTGATCTGGTAGCTGGAGAACGACGGGCCCAGCTCAGGCGTCTTGCGTGCCTTGGCCATGAAGGCCTGCGTGGCGGCAAAGAGCTGTTCGTAGCCGACCGAACCGCGGTCTTCGATCTGCATCTTGAAGCCACCCACCGTGCCGAGGCCCTGCACCGGCGGCGGCGGGAACACCGCGATGAAGGCGTCCTTGATCGCACCGTACTGCTGGTTCAGCTGCCCTGCGATGGCGCCGCCCGACAGGTTGGCGCTCTTGCGCTGGTCAAACGGCTTGAGCGTGACGAACACGATGCCGGCGCTCGGGCTGTTGGTGAAGCCGTTGATCGACAGGCCCGGGAACGCCACGGCGCTTTCCACGCCGGGGTGCTTGAGGGCGATGTCGGACATGCGGCGGATCACGTCTTCCGTGCGGTCAAGCGAGGCACCGTCCGGCAGCTGCGCGAAGCTCACGAGGTATTGCTTGTCCTGCATCGGCACGAAGCCGCCCGGTACCTTGTTGAACAGCAGCGCGGTCGCACCGATCAGCGCCAGGTAGATGCCCAGCATCACGGCCTTGCGGCCGATCACACGCGAGGTGCTGCGGCCATACGACTCCGATGCCGCACCAAACACGCGGTTGAACGGACGGAAGATCCAGCCCAGGCCCTTGTCCATCGTGCGCGCCAGCCAATCCTTCGGCGCGTCGTGGCTCTTGAGCAGCAGGGCGGCCAGCGCCGGCGACAGCGTGAGCGAGTTGAAGGCCGAGATGACGGTCGAGATGGAGATCGTCAGCGCGAACTGCTTGTAGAACTGACCGGTCAGGCCCGTCATGAAGGCCAGCGGCACGAACACGGCAATCAGCGTCAGGGCAATGGCGATGATCGGGCCGCTCACTTCGCGCATGGCCTTGTACGTGGCCTCGCGTGGCGATAAGCCTTCGGCGATGTTCCGCTCGACGTTTTCCACCACCACGATGGCATCGTCCACCACGATCCCGATCGCCAGCACCAGCCCGAACAGCGACAGCGCATTGATCGAGAAGCCGAACATCAGCATCAGGCCGAACGTACCGATGATCGACACCGGCACCGCCAGCAGCGGAATGATCGACGCACGCCACGTCTGCAGGAACAGGATCACCACGAGCACCACAAGCGCCACCGCTTCCAGCAGCGTGTGCGTGACGGCTTCGATACTGGAGCGGACGAACTGCGTCGGGTCATAGACGATGCGGTAGTCGACGCCTTCGGGAAAGTCTTCCTTCAGTTCGGCCATCGTCTTGCGCACGTCATCCGAAATCTGCAGCGCGTTGGAGCCCGGCGCCTGGAAGATCGGAATGGCCACCGCCTGCTTGTTGTCCAGCAGCGAGCGCAGACCGTACTCCGACGCGGCCAGCTCGATGCGGGCCACGTCACGCAGGTACGTGACGGCGCCATCGGGCGAGCTTTTCAGGATGATGTCGCCGAACTCCTGCTCGGTCTTCAAGCGGCCCTGTGCATTGACGGACAGTTGCAGATCCGTACCCGGCAGCGACGGCGAGCCGCCGATCACGCCTGCCGCCACCTGCACGTTCTGGTCGCGGATGGCCTTGACCACTTCGTTGGCCGTCAGGCCGCGCTCGGCGACCTTGTTCGGGTCGAGCCACACGCGCATCGAGTAGTCGCCCGAGCCGAACAGCTGCACCTGGCCCACGCCGCTGATCCGTGCAAGGCGGTCCTTGACGTTCAGCACCGCGTAGTTGCGCAGGTACGTCATGTCGTAGCGGTCGTTGGGCGACAGCAAGTGCACCACCATCGTCAGGTCGGGGCTGCTCTTGATGGTCGTCACGCCCAGGCGCTGCACCACGTCGGGCAGACGCGGCAGCGCCTGCGACACGCGGTTCTGCACGAGCTGCTGTGCCTTGTCAGGGTCGGTGCCCAGCTTGAAGGTGACCGTCGTGGTCATGTTGCCGTCGCTGTTGGCTTGCGACTGCATGTACAGCATGTTTTCGACGCCGTTGATCTGTTCTTCGAGCGGCGAGGCGACGGTCTCGGCAATCACCTTCGGGTTGGCGCCCGGGAACTGCGCGCGCACCACCACCGAAGGCGGCACGACCTCGGGATACTCCGAGATCGGCAATCGCCAGATCGAGATGATCCCGATCAGCAGGATCAGCGTGGAAAGCACGCCCGCAAAGATCGGGCGGTCCACGAAAAATTTAGAGAAGTTCATGGCTGTGAGCGATGAGGTTCAGTCGCGATTGAGCGCAATCGGGGCCATCAGGCGCGGTCGGCCGGAAGGCGTTGTGCGTTGGCTGCGGTCTTGGCGTTCGCGGGCTTGGTTTCGGCCTTGGCGGCGGGTGCAGCGGATGTGTCGGCTTTGGCTTCGGCGGGTGCGGCAGGGGCGTCCGGCTGTGCACCCGGCAACACCACGCGCTTGGTGACGAGGCTATCCATGGTCACCGTGTTGGGTGCCACGGCGTCGCCCGGGCGCACGCGCTGGATGCCGTTCACGACGATGCGCTCACCGGCCTTCAGGCCCGACTTGACCACGCGCAGGCCGTCGATGGAGGCGCCAAGCACCACCGGGCGATAGCTCGTCTTGTTGGCCGCATCCACCACCAGGACGAATTTCTTATCCTGGTCCGTGCCGATGGCCTTGTCGGTGATGAGAATGGCGTCGTGCGGCGCGCCGGTGCTCATGCGCACGCGGGCGTACAGGCCCGGCGTGAGGCGGCCGTCGGCGTTGTCGAGCGTGGCGCGCACGCGGATGGTGCCCGAGCGCACGTCCAGCCGGTTGTCGACGGACTGGATCACGCCTTCGCGCGTGTAGCCGTCTTCATTGGCCAGCCCGATGTAGACCGGCGTCTTGGCGCCCTGGGCGGCCTTTTCGGAGTAACGCAGGTAGCTCTGTTCATCCGCATCGAACGCCACGTACATCGGCGAGACCGACACCAGCGTGGTCAGCACCGGCGCAGCGCCACCGGCAGAGACGACGTTGCCGACGGTGATTTCCGCGCGCGACACGCGGCCCGAGACCGGCGCCACGATGTGCGTGTACTCCAGGTTCAGCTTGGCGGCTTCCAGCGCGGCGGCGGCGCCTTGCAGGTTGGCTTGGGCCTCGCGTGCGGCGTTTTCCTTCTCTTCGAACTCGCGGCGTGCGATGGCGTTGTCGGCCACCAGCTTCTGCGCACGGTCCAGCTCCGACGTGGTGTAGGCCACGCGCGATTTGGCGGCTGTCAGCGCGGCTTGTGTGCGGGCCACTTCAGCCGCGTAGGGGCGCGGGTCGATGGTGAATAGCGCGTCGCCCTTCTTGACGATGCTGCCGTCCTTGAAGTGAACGGCGGTGACGGTGCCGCTCACCAGCGGGCGGACTTCAACGCGTTGAACGGCTTCGATGCGGCCGGAAAACTCATCCCATTCGGAAACGTTCTTGGCCAGCACCGGCGCCACATCCACCGGCGTGGCGGCAGGCGCGGCGGCCGGCTGCTGCGAAGCGCCGGCACTGGAGACCAGACCGTAGGTGCCCACAGCTGCAACGCCGAGCACGGCGGCAACCGAAATGGCGAGTGTGCGTTTGGACAGGCTCATGATGACTCTCTCGATTTTGTTGGGTAGGCAAAGAGAAAAAGACTGGATAAAAGCGCGTTGGCCGCAGCGTAGAAATACGCGGGCGGCCTCGCACTCCGTTTCTTGTTGTATGGGTTCAGCCAGGCGTCTCCCCGGTCGGGTCTATGGAGGTGCGGTCCTTCCGGTCCGCACGTGGGCGGCGTTTGCGGGGGGCTGCTGCCTGCCGCGTCATGCCGAGGTGCCAGCGCAGGAAGCACGTCATCTCGTCTTGCGCCACGGCGCTCATGGCAATCGAGTCATGGCAGGCTTCGTTCACGCGCACGACCTGCGTGGCCACGCCCGCTTCAATGAGACATGCGGCATAGCGCTCGGCTTCGGTGCGCAGCAGGTCTTGGGGCGCGGTGAGCAGCAGGGCGGGGGGCAGGCCCTGCAGGCGGCGCGATTCCACCGGGGCGGCATAGGGGTGCACGCGCTCGGTCGGGCGGGGCAGGTACTGGCGATAGCAGTCGGCGCAGACTTCGGCCGAGTTGTCGGCGTCGGCCAGGTGGTCGGGGCGCATGCGGGCCATGGTCGGATCGAGCATCGGCGCGATCAGGACTTGCGCACGCAGGTTCGGGCCGCCACGGTCGCGCGCAATCATCGTCAGTGCGGCAGACAGGTTGCCGCCGGCGTCATGCCCGGCCACCGCGATGCGGCGGCGGTCAATACCCCATGCGTCGGCATGGTCGGCCATGCAGCACAGCGCGGCGTACACATCTTCGGGTGCGGCCGGAAAGGGCGCGGCCGGCGCCAGCGAATAGCCGACCGTGACCACCACCGCCGGCAATGTGGCGGCCAGGTGGCGCGCCGGCGCGTCAGCATCGTCGATCGAGCCGCGTACGAAGCCACCGCCATGCAGGTACAGCACACCGGGGCGGCGCAACGGTGCGGCGGCATCGTCGGCGTGCATTTCAGGGCGGAACACGCGCAGGCGGATGCGGCTGGCGTAGCCCTGGGTCCAATAATCTTCGGCCGTGACCGCGCGGGGCAGCGGCACGGCGCGGGCCGTTTCCTCGCACGCAGAAGCTTGCTCAGGCAGCGTCGATGCTGCGCCGCGCAAATTGTTATTCAGTGCAACATTTTTGGGGGCGGGCGTTGCGTACGGTCGCGCTGGACGAACAGCGGTCGATGCCGCATCGCTGGTCAGCGAGCGATCCGAAACAACGAGGCGCGGTGGAGAAGAACCCATGATGTCAGGCGGGGCTTACCTTTGCGGATAACCCGGATATCGATGGGCTGAATGATGGTGATTAGACGAACGCGGATAAATGCCTATAATCAGACATCACTATTAGTTGCAGCCGAACAATCAAAATTTACGGTTGTGCTACAAAGTGTCCTAGCTCAAGGCCGATCTTGTTGCACTGCGAAAACCCGTAGTCGCCGCCTTCCTGATCGCGCCCCATGCTCAGAATGCGTGGGTGTTCTCGAGCATGAGCAGACCCCTTGATTCCACAGGTCCGGCGCATTGCCCGTTTTGATCGGGCAGTGCGCCCGCCCCGTGGAGTCCGTCCCTAAGGAGCCGCAGATGGATCGCTTGCAGGCCATGCAGGTTTTCACGCGTGTCGTGGAAGCCAGCAGCTTCACCAAGGCTGCCGACAGCCTTCAGTTACCCCGCGCCACGGTGACGAACCTGGTGCAAAGCCTTGAGGCGCATCTCGGCGTGCGCCTGCTGCACCGGACCACGCGCCGTGTGAATGTCACGGCCGACGGCGCTGCGTATTACGAGCGCTGCGTGCGTCTGCTGGGCGATCTGGAAGAAACCGAGGCTGCCTTCTCCCAGAGCGCGTCGGGCGCGCGCGGCACGTTGCGCATCGATGTTCCAGCGTCGATTGGCAAACGGTTGCTCGTGCCGCGCATTCGCGATTTTCATGCGGCGTACCCCGATCTTCAGCTGGAGATCGGCATGAGCGATCGCACCGTCGACCTTGTGCAGGAGGGCGTGGATTGCGCCGTGCGCGGTGGCGAGTTGCAGGATTCCAGCCTGGTTGCGCGCCGCATCGGCCAGCTGTCGATGGTCAATTGCGCGTCGCCGGAATACCTGGCCCGCTGCGGCACGCCCAAGACGCTGGAAGACCTGCAGGACCACACGGCGGTGAATTACTTCTCTGCGCGCAACGGCCGCCGCATGGACTGGGATTTCGTGATCGACGGGCAGAAGCAGATCCACAAGGTGCGCAGCATGGTGTCGGTCAACGATGCCGAATCGGCAGTGGCGTGCGCGCTGCATGGCCTGGGGCTGCTGCAGACCTCGCGCTTCCTGGTGTACGAGCACCTGGTGTCGGGCGCCCTGGTGGAGGTGCTGCCGGACTATATCTCCGAGCCGTTGCCCATCTCGGTGGTGTATCCGCACAACCGGCACCTGTCGCCCAAGGTGCGGGTGTTCGTGGACTGGGTGGCGACGCTGTTTTCCGACCATCCGTGCCTGCAGCTCAAGGAAAATCCGCGGCTGCAGATTGTTAGCGCCGCCTGAACAGTTATTTCTGCAAAGTCGCATTTATCAGACGGGAGCAACGATCTATTCTGCCTTCCAAGCGCAACAACGAGCGCAAACGAACAAGGAACAGATCATGAACGCCCGTCTCTTCTCCGCCTTCTCCCGCCGCGCTGTCCTGGCCATGGTGGCCACCGTGTCGGCTTCCGCCGCGCTGCTGTCGCAGCCCGCAACGGCTTCCATCCAGCCCAACTTCGATGCGCCGGCCGCAACGCAGGCTGGCCGCTTCGACCCGTACACGCAGGGCGCCGATCGCCAGGCCGATACCTACGGTTACCTGTCGTGGAAGAACGATCGCTTTGATCCGTACAGCCAAGGCGCAGATCGCCAGGCAGATACGTATGGCTACCTGTCGTGGAATGGCGATGCAAGTTATCCGAACGGCGGTACTGCATCGCGCGCATAAACCGCGCAGCGACTGAATTTCTCCTCCTCCCCGTTGGCGGCGTGACTTCACCGGTCACGCCGCATTTTTATTGTTCAGGCGTCCGACAAGACCCTTGTAGCGCCAACGTGCCAAGGCACCCATGTTGGGTTGGGAGTATCGTGGCAGGCATGCAGACCGTCGTCCTCACGTTCGATTCCAACCTGACGCCGCTTCTTCCCCTGGCATTGCGCGGGCAGCCCGTGGCGCGCGCGTGGGCAGAGGGCGCCACGCTCAAGCACGCCATCGAGGCGCTTGGCGTGCCGCATACCGAGGTGGGGCGCGTGCTGGTAGATGGCCGGCCTATAGCGCTGGAGGCCATGCTCCCGGCCCAGGGCCATGTTGCGGTGGCCGCGGTGGCGCCCTCGTTGCCGGCGGCGCCGCTGCACTTTCTGTGCGACGCGCACCTGGGCGCCACCGCGCGCCTGCTGCGCATGGCCGGCTTTGATACCGCCTACGACAACAATTACGCCGACGCGGCCATCGAAGCGCTCGCCCACGAGGAAGACTGGATCGTGCTGTCGCGTGACCGCGAGCTTCTCAAGCGACGTGGCATCCGCCGTGGCGCATTCATCCGTGCGCGCGAGCCGCAGGCGCAGATGCGCGAAATCGTCACGCGCCTCCGGCTGGCGGACGTGGCCAGGCCGTTTTCACGCTGTCTCGAATGCAATGTGCCGCTGCGCATGCTGAGCGCCGAAGAGGCGTCCGCCAGCGTGCCGCCCCGCGTGCGCGAGCGCCAGCGGCTCTTCAGCACATGCGATGTGTGCCGGCGGATCTATTGGCCTGGTTCGCACTGGGCGCGCATGAATGCCGTGCTGAGCGACATGCTATGGCCTGAGGCCGACACATCCCCCGATGCAGCGGAGGCCGCCGAGCGGATGCCGCGCACCGGCAGCGCGGGTGCCTGACTTATTGCGACGGCGCGTTGCGCAGATCGGCCACGAAACGCTCGCGCCAGATGGTGAGATTGGCCGCGCGCAGCCGATCCATCATGTGGGCATAGCGCGCCTTGCGTTCTTCCAGCGGCATCGTCAATGCGCGGTTCAGCGCTTCGGCCATGCCGCGCGTGTCATATGGGTTGACGATGAGCGCGGCATCCAGCTCGCGCGCCGCGCCGGCAAAGCGCGACAGCACCAGCACGCCCGGGTCTTCGGGGTCTTGCGCGGCCACGTATTCCTTGGCGACGAGGTTCATGCCGTCACGCAGGGGCGTGACATAACCGATCTGCGCGCTGCGGAAGAGCGCCATCAACACGCGCCGTTCGTACTGCTTGTTGATGTAGCGGATGGGCGTCCAGTCCAGCTCCGAGTGCTTGCCGTTGATGCGGCCCGACTCCGCTTCGAGCCGTTGCCGGATCTGCTGATAGCTCTGCACGTCCTGGCGCGACGTGGGCGCGATCTGGATGAAGGTCACGTGCCGGCGATGGTCCGGAAAATCGTCCAGCAATTGCTCGAATGCGCGGAAGCGTTCCGGCAGGCCCTTCGAATAATCGAGCCGGTCCACGCTCATGATGAGTTTCGTGGGTGGCTGGCCTTGGCCTTGCCCCTGGGGCGCGATGCGCTCGCCGCGCACACTCGCATGCCGCATGAACGGATTGCGCCGCGCCAGCGACGCCTTCGCCTGCTGGGCGATCTCGTCCGGATGCACGCCGATCGGGTACACCTCGGCGCGCAGCGTGTGGCCATAGGCGTGCACGGGGCCGTTCTGTTCCTTCTGTTCGATGTAGCCGCGCGCCTCGCGCTCGATGTAGTCGTAGAAGGCGACGCGATCGGTCTCGGTCTGGAAGCCGACGAGGTCGTACGCACAGAGCGCACGCATGAGGTCTTCATGCGGCGGAATCGTCGTCAGGATTTCGGGCGACGGAAACGGAATGTGCAGGAAGAACCCGATGCGGTTGGTGAGCCCCAGCGCGCGGCACTCGGCAGCAAACGGGATCAGGTGATAGTCGTGTACCCAAAGAATGTCGTCGGGCTGCACCAGCGCCTTGAGCTGATGCGCGAACTGCGCGTTGACGCGCCGGTAGCCGTGGTACTCCTGGCGCTCGTAGCGCGACAGATCCACGCGGTAATGGAAGATCGGCCACAGCGTCGCGTTGGCAAAGCCGCGGTAGTACTGGTCGTAGTCTTTGCGGTTCAGGCCGACGGTGGCGTAGGTGATGTTGCCCTTGGTGACGATGTTGGGTTCGTGCGAAACGGTCGTCGCGGTTTCGCCACTCCAGCCAAACCAGATGCCGCCGGTTTCGCGCAGCGCATCGAACACGCCGACGGCCAGGCCGCCAGCCGTTCCCTGGCCTTCGGCAACGGGCGCAACGCGGTTGGAAACCACAATGAGTCGGCTCATGCGGCACCTCGCTTGGCCGGGGCCGTGAGCGTTGCCAGCCAGGCCCGCAATGCCGCCGCGTCCTGCACGCGCCAACGCGCCTGGCTCGGGCCTGCGCCCACTTTGATCGACCAGCCATCCAGCGCGTTGACGGCATCGAAGGCGCTTTCATCGGTCAGGTCGTCGCCGGCAAACAGCACCGTGCGGCCCATGAACGGCGGCTCGGTCATCAGCGTGTGCACCACGTCGCCCTTGCTGGCGCCGCGCGGCTTGAGTTCGACGACCATCTTGCCGGCCTGCAGGCGCACGTGATCGGCATAGCGGTGCGCCAGCCGATCAGCCAGCGTCAGCACAGCGTTCTCAGCTTCGGGCGCGTGGCGGTAGTGCAGGGCAAATGCAATGCCTTTGCTCTCCAGCACCACGCCGGAAAACTGCGTCGACAACTGCGTGAGTTCAGCGCGCAACTCGCGCTCCAGCCGGGCGAGCGCGTCGGCATCGGTGCTCAGACGGACGAAGCCGCCGTCTGCATAGCGGCGTTCGGCGCCGTGCACACCCGCGATAACGAGGCCGGGCAGCGACAGGCGTGACTCCACGTCGTGCACCGTGCGGCCGCTGATGATCGCCAATGCGCCCCCGCTGGCGGCATGCAGCGCGGCCAGCGATTCACGCAGCGGCGCGGAGACATGCACGGCATCGGGTTGCGGCGCGATATCGACCAGCGTGCCGTCAAAGTCGAGCAGGAAGGCCGTTTGCCCCAGGTCGAGCGGGGGCAGCGGCGCCGCGTTGGCAGAAGACTGAGGAGAGACGTTCTTGGACAAACCGGTTCTTGTGAATGTGCTTGATGCGCCTGTTCACGCAAGAACCGGGCCGACCGCGCCAGCCGTTGTCATTTCGGCATTCGCGGCGGGTCAGAGGGGGCTGCAGGATTGTAAAAACGGGCACGTGATGCAAAACCTTCATATCGCACGTGCCCAAGACATCACAGTGATGCCGCCAGCCGTGTGCCCTGGTCGATGGCGCGTTTGGCGTCCAGTTCGAGCGCCTCGTCAGCGCCGCCGATGACGTGCACCTTTGCGCCACCGGCCTGCAGCGGCTCCACCAGTTCGCGCAACGGTTCTTGCCCTGCACACAGCACGATGGAATCGACCGGCAACCATTCGGCGGCTTCGCGTTTTTCGCCGTAGCTCACCAGCAGGCCTTCGTCGCCGATGCCTTCGTAGTTGACGCCACCGACCATGCGCACGCCCAGGTTCTTCAGGCTTGTGCGATGGATCCAGCCGGTGGTCTTGCCCAGGCCACCGCCGAGTTTGCCGGCGCGCCGCTGCAGCAGGATGATCTCGCGCGCGGGTGTTTGCGGTTCGGGGCGGATGCCATCCACGCCGCCGCGCACTTCGGTCGGGTCTCCAACGCCCCATTCAGCGCGCCACGTCTGCAGATCGAGCGTGGGCGAATGGCCGTCGAGCGCGAGGAATTCCGCCACGTCGAAGCCGATGCCGCCCGCACCGACAATCGCCACGCGCTTGCCGACCGGCTTGCGGTGGCGCAGCACATCGATGTACGACAGCACGCTCGGATGGTCCTGCCCCGGGATCTTCGGGTTGCGCGGCGACACACCCGTCGCGATGATGATCTCGTCGTATTTGGCCGCGAGCAGTTGCTGTGCATCCACGCGCGTACCAAGGCGCAGCGTCACGCCCGTGGCTTCGACGCGGCGCGTGAAGTAGCGCAGCATCTCGTGAAATTCTTCCTTGCCCGGGATCGTCTTGGCCATGTTCAACTGGCCGCCGAGTTCCGGTGCTGCGTCGAACAAGTCCACGGCGTGCCCACGCTCGGCCAGCGTGATCGCCGCCGACAGCCCCGCAGGCCCGGCGCGACCACCGCAAAGCGGCGCTTGGCGGGTGTCGGGCGGATGACGAGTTCGGTCTCGTGACACGCGCGTGGGTTGACGAGGCAACTCGCAATCTTGGCCTTGAACGCGTGGTCCAGGCAGGCCTGGTTGCAGGCGATGCAGGTGTTGATGTTCTGCGCGAGATTCGTGGCGGCCTTGCGTACGAAGTCGGCATCGGCCAGCAGCGGCCGCGCCATCGAAACCATGTCGGCGCATCCGTCGGCCAGCACGGCCTCGGCCACCTCCGGCGTGTTGATGCGGTTGGACGTCACGAGCGGAATGCCGACCTCGCCCTTCATCTTCTTCGTCACCCACGCAAACGCCGCACGCGGCACGCTCGTCGCAATGGTCGGGATGCGTGCCTCGTGCCAGCCGATGCCCGTGTTGATGATGGTGGCCCCCGCGCGCTCCACGGCCTTGGCGAGCTGCACGACTTCTTCCCAGGAGCTGCCGTCCGGGATCAGGTCAATCATCGACAGGCGATAGATGATGATGAAATCCTTGCCGACCGCCTCGCGCGTGCGCTGGACGATTTCCACGGGCAGGCGCATGCGGTTGACATAGCTGCCGCCCCAGTCGTCCGTGCGCTTGTTGGTGTGCGTGACGAGAAACTGGTTGATGAAGTAGCCCTCGGAACCCATGATCTCGACGCCGTCGTAGCCGGCTTCGCGGGCCAGTTGCGCGCAGCGCACGAAGGCGCGAATCTGCCGCTCGATACCGCGTGCGGACAACTCGCGCGGTGTGAACGGGCTGATGGGTGAGCGCAACGCCGAGGGTGCCACCGCAAGTGGGTGATAGCCATAGCGGCCGGTATGCAGGATCTGCAGAGCGATCTTGCCGCCTTCCTCATGCACGGCGTTGGTGACCGTGCGGTGGCGGCGCGCTGCGCCATGTGTGGCCAGGCGCCCGGCAAAAGGCTTGGTCCAGCCGGCAATGTTGGGCGCGAATCCGCCCGTGACCATCAACCCGACATCGCCGCGTGCGCGCTCGGCAAAGTAGGCGGCCAGCCGGTCGAAGTGGTTGCCGTCTTCCAGCCCGGTGTGCATCGACCCCATCAGCACGCGGTTCTTGAGCGTGGTGAAGCCAAGGTCGAGCGGCTGGAGCAGGTGGGGGTACGGCGAGGAGGAGTAGGACGAGGAGGGCGTGGAGGCGGGCATGTCCGGCGCAGGGCAGGCGCTGCGATGATGTGGAAACGCGCCGGACGGTAGCACCCAAGCGCCCGTTGGAACAACAGGGCGGGGCTCTAGATGTGTGGACTGCGCGTCAGGATTTTCCCGACTTTTTCGTGTCGTCTTCTGCGGGCTTGCCCAGCAGCGCTTTCAGCAGTTTGTTCTGCGGAATCGCCTTGCCGGAGCCCTGGCCGGGCTTGCCGGTGCGCTGGCTGTCGCGCTTGAGGTTGTTGGCGATCTTCAGGCCCTTGAGTTTTTCGAGGTCGGTTTTCTTCACGATGGGGTCCGCAATGGGATACAGGAGCTGCGTGTTACGCTCGGCAGGATACGCGAAATTGCCAGACTCCCGGTCCGCCCACGCTCGTTTTTCAGCATTTCCGCTACCGCATTGACCGCATTCACGCCGCCCGCCACGCCCGTTCCGGATCTGTTTCAGCCCAGCCTGCAAGACTGGGCCGAGCGGCCCGCGCAAGCCTTCGAACATTGGCTGGCCGCGCGCGGCTATCGTGAATCATCGGCGACGGTGTATCGCGCGATGTGGCGCAAATGGCTGCGCTGGGCCGAATCGCACCAGCGCGCATTGTCCGACTGGAGCGCGGGCGACATCGCCGCTTTTCTCGACGAGTCGGGCCTGACCAAGCTGCATCGCTACCGCTACGCGCGTTTGATCGAGCGCGTCTTCCATCAGATCGAGCAACAACGCACGGGCACGCACAACCCGGCAAGCTCCGCTGTCCAGCAGAAGCTGGCCGAGGGCGAGAACGATCCGACCACGTTCCTGTCAGCCGCCGAGCGTGCGGCGATCGAGGCCTCACTGCAAGTGGGCGCGCAGGCCAGCGAGGCCGCCGCCAACGCAGCGCCTTCAAGCTGGCGCGCGACCGGGCGCTCGTCGCGGTCTGCCATGGCGCGGGCCTGAAGGTCGCGCAGGTGCAAGCGCTGCTGCTCCGCCAAGTGGATGAGGCGCTGGAGACGATCACCGTAGAGCGCACGCGCGGCCCGGCGTACAAGGCGCCCATGCTTGAAGCTGCGCGTCCGGCGCTGGCTGCCTGGCTGGCGGTGCGCGCACACGCCGAGGTGCCGGGGGAGCGCGTATTCGTTGCCGATGCGGGCGGGCGCGTCATGCATGCGGCGTCGGTCTACCGGCGCGTGGAGGCCTGGCTGGCCGCGCTGCCGGCGTTGCTGCACCGCAGCGAGCGGCTTTCGCCGCAGACGCTGCGTAACGGCTACACGGCCGCGCTGTTCGACGCAGGCGCAAACCCTGCTGAGGTTGGATACGCACTGGGCCTGCGCGATGCGACTTCGGCATGGCGTCTGCGCGCGGCCTATGCTGAGTGGCAGGCCGCCGCCCATCCCGACGGTCCGCCGTAGGCCGTTTTGTGGGCGGTTGGGCTCCAAACAGCCCGCGAACCGGTGGCAGCCTTTGCTATGATCGCGCTGTTTTGCGCGCTGCCGAGCAGGTTGACGCAGCGTAGAACGACGATGCCGGGCTCAAACCGGCACGCTAGCTCTCTCCTTCCTCGATACCTCGCACCCCCATGACAGAAACGATTCTGCTGACCGGCGCCACCGGCTACATCGCCTCGCACACCTGGGTTGAACTGCTGGATGCGGGTTACCAGGTGATCGGTCTCGACAACTTCTGCAACAGCAGCTCGACCGTGCTGTCGCGCATCGAGCAGATCACCGCCAAGACGCCCAAGTTCGTGCAAGGCGACGTACGTGACCGCCGCCTGCTCGACGACCTCTTTGCCAGCTCGCGCATCTCTGCGGTCATCCACTTCGCGGCGCTCAAGTCGGTCGGCGAATCGGTGCAGAAGCCGCTGGCCTACTACGACAACAACATGGGCGGGCTGGTGACGCTGTGCGCGGCCATGGCGCATGCGAATGTGCGCCAGCTGGTGTTCAGCTCCTCGGCGACGGTGTATGGCAACCCGCATACCGTGCCGATCACCGAATCGTTTCCGCTCTCGGCCACCAACCCGTACGGCCAGACCAAGGTGATGGGCGAGCAGGTGCTGCGCGATCTGGAGATTTCCAATGCGGCCTGGCAAATCGCCTATCTGCGTTATTTCAATCCGGTGGGCGCGCACCACAGCGGCCTGATCGGCGAGGACCCGCGCGGCATTCCCAACAACCTGATGCCGTATGTGGCGCAGGTGGCGGTGGGCAAGCGCGAGAAGCTTTCGATTTACGGTGGCGACTGGCCGACGCCCGACGGTACCGGTGTGCGCGACTACATCCACGTGGTGGATCTGGCGCGCGGGCACCTGTCGGCGCTCGACACGCTGCGCCGTGACAACCGCGGCTTTACCGTCAACCTCGGCACGGGCCGCGGGTATTCGGTGCTGGAAGTCGTGGAGGCCTACAAGCGCGCCAGCGGCAAGCCGGTGCCCTATCAGATCGTGGACCGCCGCCCTGGCGACATTGCAGCGTGCTATGCCGATCCGGCCCTGGCGGCGTCACTGCTCGGGTGGCGCGCGCAATACGGCATCGAGCGCATGTGTGAAGACTCGTGGCGTTGGCAGAGCATGAATCCGGACGGTTTCCAAAGCCGTGGCTGAATCCTTGAAGGCTTCGAACCCGCAGGAGATGCCCCGTCGTGGATGAGGCGTTGATCGTTCACCTGGTCAATACGCTGGCGCACGCGTTGTTGCCTGCGCTGCTGCCTTTTGTCGTGGCCTGTGGCGCAGGCAGTTTGCTGCTGCGCCTGCTCGATGACTTGCGCAGCGCTACCGCGTCGCGCACGCGCGTGCCGCTGGTCATGACAGCGCTGTTTGCCGCGATCGGGCTGTGGGCCGTGCCGCTGCTGCCGCTGCTTGCACGTTGGCCGCTGCACGAAGACACCGCTGTGCTCGTGATGACGCTGGCTTCGTTCTGCTGGAGCCTGGCTGTTGCCGCGCTGTGGTGCGTACTCGGCGGGCGGGCGGGCCTGATACGCGCCATGTTGCTGGGCGTGTTCCTGAGCGTGAGCGGCCCGGTGGCGGTGTTGTTGTTGGCGGGTGTAACGAGCTTCAGCGCCACTGCGTGGGAAGACGCTGGGCTGCTGGGTATCGTGATTGTTTTGTCGGCGGTGGCGTGCGCGGCGGCGCTGCAGCTGGCACTCTCGGCGCGGTCAGGCGCGACCGGTGTGGCGGTGCGCCGCCCGGGCGTGAGCCTGTTTGTGAGCGTGCTGTTCGGCACGGCGCTGACGGCGGATGCGGTGTACACGGCGTCGCTCGCGGGTTCGTTTTCGACGCTCTCCGCCGTGCCCGCCAATGCGCCGGCGGGGCTGGGGCTGCTGCTCGTGATGGGGGCGGTTGCCACGGTGCTCGCTGCTCTGCTGCTGGGCTATCGGGATCGCGCCACGGGCGACACCGCGGCTGCCGTCGCCGCGCGCGAAATCCGGCTGCGCAAGGAAACCGTACAGGCGCTCAACGATCTGGAGCAGAGCTACCGCCGCCGCGAAGCCGAACTCGTTGCCCGCCACCAATTGTTGCTCGACGGTGCAGATGTCGGCCTGTGGGAGTTCGATCTGGTCACGCGCGCGGCGCAGTTTTCCACGCGCTTTGCGGCCATGCTTGGCTACACGCTCAAGGAAATCGGCCCGAGCACCAGCGAATATCTCCGACTGGTGCATCCGGATGATCTGCCCATGGTGCTCAATCGCATCCAGGCACATGTTGACGGCAACACGCCGGCGTACGTGGCGGAATTCCGCATGCGGCACAAGGATGGCGGCTATCGCCAGATGGCCGCGCACGGCGTTGCGGTGCGAGACGCCGGTGGCCATGCGGTTCGCATGGCGGGCTCGCATATTGAGGTGGTCCAAAAGGCAGCCCTGGCAGAAATTGCCGTGGCAGCCGCTTCGACCGTTGCCGAAGCACCCGAAACGCTGCGTAGCCATGGGTTGTGGGAATCGTGGTCGCCGATCGATTCTTCTGCTGTAGAGGCGGTCCCCGCTCAACCCGCACCGACAGCCGCTCCTGCGTCAGCCGGCAGCGGCGCGCTTCCAAGCATCAACCCCAACGCGTTGCGTTGAAGTCTCTTTTTCCCGCCTTTTACAATCGGCAGCGTCTTCCTGGGTACATGCCCTACTCAAGTTTTCCCTGCGCGCGTTCGATAGCTCAAGCAGAGCGCGTGTAATCGCGCCAGGGGAGCGCCGCGATGCATCTGTGCCTTGCGGACAAAAGAAAACGCTTGGAGGGAAGGAAGATGAATCGACTCACGCTTCGTCAGAAGCTGTGGCTGCCGCTCGTCCTGAGTTGGCTGTGCCTGCTTGTCATCACATTGTGGAGTGCATGGGGCGCGCGCACCGTGCGAATGGAAGAGCGGCAACGCGATCTCCAGAACGTCAGCGCAACGGCGTTCAGCGTCATCAAGGAATACGCCCAGCTGGCGCAGGACGGCAAGATGACGGTGGACGAGGCCAAGGCCCAGGCCATCGCGCGCCTCAAAGACATGCGCTATGGCACCGACGGTTATTTCTCGCTGTCGAGAACCGACACCGTATCGGTCATGCACCCGATCAAGCCCGAGATGGTCGGCAAGAACATGTCCGCCGCAACGGATCCGGAAGGCAAACACCTGTTCGTGGACATCGCGCAAACGGCCAAGGCGGGCGGCGGGTTCGTGCGCTATCTCTGGCCCAAGCCCGGCAGCGACAAGGCTGAGCCCAAGCTGACCTACGTCTCGTACTACCAGCCTTGGGACTGGTCGATGACGACGGGGCTGTATATCGATGATGTGGATGCAGCGTTCCGCACATCCCTGATCCAATCGCTGAGCCTGCTGTTTGGTATTGGCTTGGTGATGACGGTGGTTGTGGTGGCCGTGACGCGCGGCTTGCAACGCCAGTTGGGCGGTGAACCGGCTTACGCGGCGGACATCGCCGCGCGCATCGCCAGCGGCGATCTGGCGTTGCAGGTGCACACGCGCCCGGGGGATCGGGACAGCATGCTGTTCGCCATGTCGCAGATGCAGCAGCAACTGACCGGCACGATTAGCGACATCAAGAACTCGGCCGATTCCATCGCCAGCGCCACCAAGCAGATTGCCGCCGGCAATGCCGACCTCTCGCAGCGTACGGAGCAGCAGGCGTCTTCGCTGGAAGAAACGGCATCGAGCATGGAAGAACTGACCAGCATCGTGAAGCAGAACGCCGACAACGCCCGTCAGGCAAGCACGCTCGCCGTCAACGCGTCGGATATTGCGGTCAAGGGCGGGGAGGTGGTCGGCCGGGTGGTCGAGACCATGTCCGGCATCAACGAGAGCAGCAAAAAGATTGCCGACATCATCGGTGTGATCGAAGGTATCGCTTTCCAAACCAACATCCTGGCGCTGAATGCAGCCGTGGAGGCGGCGCGCGCGGGTGAGCAGGGCCGCGGTTTTGCCGTCGTTGCCGGAGAGGTGCGCAGCCTGGCGCAGCGCTCTGCGAGCGCGGCCAAGGAGATCAAGGAGTTGATCGGCGATTCGGTGGGCCGTGTGCAGAACGGCTCGGCGCTGGTGGAAGAGGCCGGTGTGGTGATCCAGGACGTGGTGACTGCAGTGAAGCGCGTCACGGACATCATGGGCGAGATTTCTGCGGCGTCTGAAGAGCAGAGTTCCGGTATCGAGCAGGTCAACCAGGCCGTGAACCAGATGGACGAAGTGACGCAGCAGAATGCCGCGCTCGTGGAACAGGCAGCCGCCGCTGCCCTGTCACTGGAAGAGCAGGCGCAATTGCTGCGCACGGCAGTGGGGCGCTTCCAGGTATAACTGCCCGGCTTCTGTCGCGCAGAAAGGCAAAAGGCCGGCAAATTCGCCGGCCTTTCTCTTGTGTGGTTTCCGGCGCGCCTCTTTGTGCGGGCTCGGAATGCTGCGCTGAAAGCGCTGCTCAGGCGACCAGAAAATCCTCCATCTTCCGGCCCGACGACAGCTCTTTGACCAGCCAGCCCGGGCGCTTGCCGCGACCCGTCCAGGTGTTGCCGTTGTTGTCGCGGTAGCGCACCGGCACCTTGCGGCCAGCCTTCTTCGAGGCCACGGCGCCCTTGGTGCCAAAACCGAGGTCTTCGGCGGTCAGGCCGTATTCCACGATCTTGTGCTTGATTTCAGCGATCACCGTCGCTTGTTCATTTGCCCGGAGTTCATCGGCTTGGCGCTGCAGTTCAGAGATCTTCTGAACGATTTCCTTGTAAGTCGGCATTATGGATTCCTCAGCTTTGCAATTGAAACGTGGGCACGCTCCCCGTAGCCCAGGGCATTATAACGACTTTGCAGGAGAGAATTGAATTTCGTTAAGACCTCATGTCAACGACGTGGATTTTCTGCCGCACTGCATTTTGCGCAAACCTGCGCGGGGCGGGGTTTTGCGCGATGTGTCGAAATCGTAAACACATGAATCATTGCAAAACCATTGGCCTGTATTGCAATCGGTCCAGTGCAGCCACTACGCAATTTCTACACAATGTTTTTATGTGACTGCTTCATTGCTTCGGCAATCGCCGGCCGACGTGGCCAAATATTTCCGAATATGAAGATGAAAGGTTTATGAAAGGTCAGGCGTGAATGCATCGAAATGGCGCATTTTCTGTGCCGCCTATTTGAGGCGATCGGTTCAGGCGTACTCGATTCCAAGTAACCCCTGAAAATCCTTGGCCGGCATTGGACGCGCCAGCAGATAGCCCTGGACCTGATCGCATTGCAGATTCACGAGGGCCTGCATTTGCGCTTCGGTTTCCACACCTTCCGCCACCACGGTCATGTCCAATGAGTGCGCCATGGCGCAGATGGCGCGAATGATGGCGGCTGCCTCGGGCGGGTTGTCGTCGAGCGCAGAGACGAACGCGCGATCGATCTTGATCTGCTGGGCGCGAAATCGCTGCAGATAACTGAGGCTGGAATAACCGGTGCCGAAGTCGTCGATGGCCACCTCAAAGCCGAGTGATTGGATCTGGCGGATGACCGCGATGCTCTGACCGGCATCGCGCATGGCGGCCGTCTCGGTAATCTCGAACATCAGACGATGCGCGGCAACCTGATAGCGATGCAGGATCTGCGACAGGCGCTGCACGAGATCAGGCTGCTGGAATTGCCGTGGCGAAAGGTTGACGGCAATGCGCTGCGGCGACATGCCGATGGCATCCCAATGCATGATCTGGCGGCAGACTTCTTCGACCACCCAGTCGCCCAGTTCAACGATGGTGCCGGTGCGTTCGGCCAGCGGGATGAACTCCGCCGGCGACACCGGGCCCAGCTCCGGATGGTTCCAGCGCAGGAGCGCCTCAGCGCCGGTCATGGCTTGCGTGCGCGCATCGAACTTCGGCTGGTAGTACACCGACAGCTGCCCGTTGAGGGCCGCATGCGAAAGCGCACGTTGGATCTGCAGCACGCGGTGCGCCGTGGTGTTCAGGCGCGGCTCGAAGAAGCGATAGGCGTTGCCGGTGGACTGCTTGCAATCGAACATGGCTGTGTCGGCATGTTCGAGCAGCGTGTCTGCCGTCGCGCCGTTGTGCGGATGAACGACGACGCCGATGCTGGCGGTGGCGCGCAGGCGCCGGCCTTCCACTTCCACCGATTCGCGCAGGCGGAACAGCAGCTTGTCGCCGATGGTGGCGGCAGCCTCGGGCAGCGCCAGACCTTCCACCAGGATGCCGAATTCGTCGCCACCCAGGCGCGCCACGGTGTCTTCGCCGCGAATGGCCTGGCGCAGGCGCTCGGCAATGATCTGCAGCACGCGGTCGCCGGCATTGCGGCCGTATTGGTCGTTGATCTGTCCGAAGTTGTCGAGATCTAGATAGAAGAGGGCAAACGGACGCCCGCGCCGTGTAGACGACAGGATGGCCGCCTCCAGCGCTTCGCGCAGATGCAGGCGGTTCGGCAGTCCGGTCAGCGCGTCGTGCAGTTGCGGGCGCGGCGCCTGGTTCGCCACCCGCGCCAGCGATGCTTCCAGATGTGCCTGCGCCGAGTCGACCCGGGTTTCAAGCATCATCAGCACGGCATGCAAGCCCAGTGCGATCAGCACGCCGCCGGCACTGAGCATGATGACGGGCACGATATGCGTCGTCGACTCGTCGGCCGGCCATGCCGCGGCGCTTGGCCACAGCACGAGCGATAGCACAGCAGAAGTGGCCAGCACGGCGGCGGCACGTGCACGCAGACCCACAGCGGCGCGACGCTGCGCGGGCGGCATATGAAATGCCATGCACATCGCCAGGCACACGCCTGCGCCGAGCACCGTCGTACCGCCGCCCCAGCCAAGCAAGGCACGGCGCAGCGACAAGCCCTCGTCATGCACCCACGGGCGCGTCAGATACAGCTCCGTCGCCAACAGCCCGATGCCAAGCGCCACGGCACCCATGGCAATGCTACGTCGCTGCGAAGCCTGTGCGCCATTGGAAGCCGATGGGTCTGGCAGCAAGATGGAAAACGCCGCCAGCGCTGCGGCCAGCGTTGTCATGAGCGTCGCCGCAATGGGCGCGGATATGGGCGCGCCGACCTGCCGATGCAGGCCGAGCTGGCCGAGCCAAAGCCCCGACCACAACCCAATGCCAAGAATGGCCGCGCAGGCGATGCGCCAGTTGCGGCGTTTTGCGATCGTCGAGCCCCCCGGCAGACGTGTCGCAGCGTCCAGTGCGGCAAACGTGGTCAGCCCAGTGCTGACCCACGCAAACAGCAGCAGCGCAATATGGAAATCGTTATGCATGCAAGCGCATCCGGCGCGGCCCCCCGATCTACGACCAGCGCCTAGTCTGTGTTTTGCGGCGAGGATAGCGCAAAAACCTGTCGTTTCAGGCCGCGAAAAGGTGCGTTTGTTGCGCGCTATTCACAGAATGCGTCGGGATCATTCGCCGCTACCGCTTTGCATCAAGCAAGCCTGACGGCGCGACGCCTGTCTTGAAGGATCGGCAGAAACCGGCGAAACGTGAGCCGGGTATACGCGGATGGATCGACGCCCGTGAATGGGCGTCGGAAGTGATGCGAAGTCGGAGCGGCCGCCGAGCGTGAACTCAGGCGTTGAGGCGGCCGCGCCGGCGCGCCGTCGGCGTGGCGGCACCGGCACGTTCGAGGTCGACGCTGGGCAGCAGGTGCAGCAGGCGTACCAGTTCGGACTGGCGATGCGTCCCCGTCTTGCGCAGGATGTCGCGGATGTGCACGCGTACCGTGTGCAGCGAGAGGAATTCGCGTTCGGCAATTTCCTGCAGGGTTTCACCTGCGGCCAGCCGCGCAGCGACGATGCATTCCTTGTTAGTGAGGCCGAAGAGCGAAGCGAGCACGCCGGCGTCCATGACGGAGCGCGCCTCGGAATTGCCCACGAGCACCAGCGCCAGCGGCGAAGCCCAGGACGAACGCATCGCATCGGAAGGCGTGAGCGGCGTGGCAATGAACGGCACCGGCCGGCCGTCGCGCGCCAGGTACATCCACGAACCGGCCGCGCCTTGTACGCCGAGCGACCCGGCGGCGTGTTCGATGAGGTTCCGCAGCGCTGCGTCGTGCGTGTGGTCTGCCGAATGCAACAGGCTGCCATCAAGCGACAAACGGTCGTCTTCCGTCGTCATCGTGCGCGCCCAGGCATTGGCGTATTTCACGCGCATGCTGCGCTCGATGACCATCACGCCAAAGTCCAGCGTATCCAGCCCGGCCATGCCAAGCGCGGCGAGTTCGTTCAGTTCGAGGTTGCGCTGCTGCATGCGGGCCGCCCGCTGCAGGTGCGGCAGCACGCGCTGCAGGCGGCTTTCGCGCTCGATGGCGCTGACCTCGGAGAGATCGTCGTCGCGCGTGCGCAGGCGCATCATGACGCGCATGTCGGGCGTATCGATCAGGGTCATCGCGGCCGACGCGTTTCTTCGGGTTGCGCGGTGTCGGACAGTTGGAGGTCTTGGCAGAAGGTGTTGCAGTGTCCCTGTTGCGGACAGTCTTGGCACCAGCCCGACGAAACGCCATGGCGGGGCGTGTCGGTGTGCTTGTCCCAGACGAAATAGTGTGCGCTTTCGGCGCCGGCGTAGACAGAAAGCAGGGCCAGGGCGATCGGCATCTGCGCAGGCTCGAGTACCGCCTCGTAGATGGTATCGACGAGTCGATGGAATTCTGCGTCATCCGATAGACGTTGCAGCATGATGGCCCCCGGTGCGTATTGCGACAGCTCAGGGTGCAATCCCTTGCTGTCGGCGTGGTGCGGCGTGATGCCGCCGTCGCTGTAATGATTATTGTTGTTCTGCGCGACTTCTGTGGTAATCGGCAACTCTTTGGAAAAACTTAACATTCCGCTTTCGATGCTCCCAAATTCCGGCGGCGATGTATCCCCCCCTTGAGAGGGGAGTATGGTCGACTTTCAGCGCTGAAAATATAAAAAATATAAAAAGTTCGTTCACATGTTCACGATGCCGCGCGTGTCAGTTGAACTGGTAGGTGTAGGCCGCGTTGAAGCGCAGACTGCGGGAGCTGGAATTGATCGGTTTGTCGCCGACCGGGCGCGCGATGGCGAGGTCCAGCGTGTAGTACTTCCGGTCGGAGAAGCGCACGCCCAGCGCGATGGAACCGAGTTGGTCGTGCACGAGTGTGCCCGCGTTCGAATAGACCTTGGCGGTGTCATACAGCACGTAGGGTTGCACGGTCTTCAGGTAAGCCATCGATACCTGGAATGCGCGGTTGAGCTCAACCGAGGCGCCCCAGCCGCGATCGCCTGCTACTTCACCGGCCGGGTAGGCGAGACCGAAGAAGCGGCCGCCAAAGCTGATCTGTTCCGATGACGGCAGCACCGCACCGCTGTACTGCGCCGCACCCGACACCACCACGCCGAAGCCCAGCGGGAGGTCGTGCGCTTCGCTGGCCGTGATGCGCGTGCGCAAGAAACTGAGGTCGACGTTGTTGTTGGGCGACTTGCCGGCGCCCAGGCTGTTGATGCCTTGATACAGGCCCAGCGACGCGCGGCGCGTTTCCCCGGGGTTCACCTCGGTGTAAAGCGCTTCGGCGCCCGCCACGCGCACCTTGGCATCCAGTTCGGTCTGCGCAAAACCGGGGTTCTGCGGCGTATAGCGCTGCTTGTCGTCGTTGCCGTAGAAGGTGCCCGTCACCGTCAGGTTGCGCGTGTTCGACAGCAGTACCGGATACGTCAATGACAACCCGAGCCGCTGCGTGTCGGTCAGGTAGCGCGATTGATAGCCCAGTTGCTCCAGCGGCAGATTCTCGGGCATGCCGCGATAGTGCGACCACGTCAGCTTGGCCAGCAGCCCGTCGGTGCCGATCGGCTGTGCCCACGTGGCGGAGTAGAACGTCTCATGGTCCGACCCGCGCGGTTGCAGTGTCGACACGGTGATCTGTTCGCCCAGCGGCGTCACGCTGTTGAGCGTGCCGGTGATGATGGCCCGCACCCCGGGCGATCGGTATTCAACGCCCGTACCGATGGTGTATGGCTGGCGCTTTACGTTCAACACGAGTTCGCTCGCGCCATCGGTGGTGGTAGGCGGCTGCACGGTCGCGGTGATCTGCACGCCGGGCTGCAGCGCCAGCACGCCGGTCACGCGCTCGAACGTTTCGCGGCGCAGGGGCTTCTCATTCATCAGGCGCTGCGAGATGTCTCGCAGGCGGCCTTCCAATGGCCCGGGCGTTCCCTCGATGCGCATGCGTGCCACATAGCCTTCGACCACCGTGACGCGCACGACGCCGCCTTCAAAGGTCTGTGCCGGCACAAAAGCAAACGAGAGCGGGAAACCGCGGTCGGCGTACAGCTTGGTGACATCGTTCGCAGCCTGGAGCAGTTGCGCGACCGTGACGTCATGCCCGGCCAGCGGCGCGAAATGCGCTGCGACTTCGGGAAACGGCAGCGTCTTGACGCCTTCGATCTGGAACTTGGTCGGAGTGAGATGCGAGGCGAGCAGGTTTTCCAGCGCCGGATTCGGCCGTTGCACTTCCACCTGAATCTTCTGCTGGGGCGGACGGGAGGTATCGACCTTCGGAAGCGTGTCGATCGGGTTGCCTTGGTTGGGGCTGCTCTGGGCCCAGCTCAGTGCCGGGCCGGTCAGTGCTACGCCTGTGGCCAGGGCCAACCGCATGGTGGTGGTCCGCACGCCTGTCTCCTCCGTGATTTTCGTTTGTGGTGTCGCGAAGCCGTGCAGCCGCGCGTTGCATCAAACGATAACCGCGAGACATGGTGCTTTACAACAAGACACATACAGGGAGCGTTCACGCGGCGCAACGGCCCAGGTAGATAGCGGGGTGCGTAGGTGCGTGGTAGCCAGCCCAATGACGATGCCGCATTGCGCGGCACCGGGTCGTTTGAAACGCGACAGCGGCGGACTGGCGTGATAGCCGGTCCGCCGAAGGTGGATCGTGGCTTAGCGCGGCGTGCCGCCCAGTACGGTGCCCACCGTGCCAAGCAGACCGCCCACCGCGCCGGTGACCGGCGCCAGCGGCGTCGCTGAACCCGCCGAGGTCAGACCCGAGCCCACCGTGGTGACCACACCGCCAACCGGAGCCGTGATTGCGCTGATTGGGCCCAACGGGTTGCTGGTACCACCGGCCGCACCGCCCAGGCTACCTAGCGCGCCGGTAATCGGAGCTAGCGGGTTGGCGCCACCTGCGCCGCCAAGGCCACCGAGTGCGCCGGTGATGGGAGCGAGCGGGCTGGAGCCACCTGCACCGCCAAGACCACCGAGGGCGCCCGTAATGGGGGCCAGCGGACTGCTGCCGCCCGTTGCGCCACCCAGACCGCCCAGCAGGCCCGTGATCGGCGCCAGCGGATTGCCGCCCGATGCCGTCGGCGAATACACCACGCCGCCCAGTGCGGCAACCGTGTTGCCCGTGGCCGTCACCACGCCGCCAAGACCGCTTACCACCGGAACATTGGCCGCGGTGAGGGTCGTGCCGCCATTGGCGACTGCACCGCCAATCGTGCCGAGCAGCGAGTTGACCGGCGAGCCCAGGCCCGTGGCCGCGCCCAGCGTCTGCGTACCGCTGGTGACCTGCGAGGTCAGCGGCACGATCGCCGTGCTCAGTTGCTGCGTGAGCTGCTCCACAGGGCCGGTCGACAGGGCCGTGCCCAGCGTGCCGCCTCCGTTGGCAACGGCCTGGCCGACCTGCGTGACCACGCCTGCCAGCGGTGTCGTCACCGGCGCCAGCGGGGCCAGCGGGCCAGTGCCCAGGTTGTTGACCAGCGTGCCGGCGCTCGTGACCGTGTTGCCCGCACCGGTTACCACGTTACCGAGGCTGGAGACCGTGGTGCCAACCGGATTGGCGTTGCGGCCGATGCTGCCCAGCCCGTTCTGCACGCCCGTGCCTAGCGCCGAAACCGTCGCGCCGGCGTTTTCAACCACACCGCCCAGGCCGCTTTGCACACCGCTCAGTTGCGAGGGCAGCGGTGCGGTGGCGATGGTCTTGCCGAGGCCGCTCACAGTCGAGCCAGCCGCCGTGACAATGCCGCCCGTATTGTTGAGGACGGCACCCGTCGGTGTCAGCGGAGCAGGTGCTGGCGTCGGGCTGGGGGACGGCGAAGGCGAAGGAGACGGCGACGGGGAGGGCGAGGGGGACGGCGAAGGCGTCGGCGTTGAACCGCCGCCATTGTTATTGGAGCCGCCGCCGTTCGAACCTCCCAGCGAGCTGCCCATGTCCCCCGAGCCGGAGCTGGCGCAACCACCCAAAACCAACAGGCTTGCCATGGTGGCGGCCAGGCACTTGATGTTCTTATTCATGATGGATCTCCCGTTTTAAAAAGTCCGCTTTAATCAGCTGGAAAGGGTCTCACTGTTGATGTGAGGTGGCCGGACTCTGCAAACGGTGTGCCATGTCGACATTATTACGCAATGCGTAACGTGGTATCGGAATTTGCGGCGTTTGACCCAATAAAAATGGAGCGAATGTGAAAACTAACCAGAATATGGGATTTACATACCCCACCAAAGTAGGGGCTAAACGTTTGCTTTGTCGGTTATGTCGGGAGCGAATGTGTTCCGTGTCACGTTACGTCGTAACGTGCGGAACACGGATTTGGGAGGGGTAACGCGGCGAATTCAGGGTGGGGTAACACCTGACGTGCTAGCCGCAAATCCAATAACCACGCCGTCTCCTGAAAACTGAACCGGTTTTCTGCTGCGCCTGGCATGCCATTTGCAGAATGTGGCCCGCAGTCCGCAATACCGAGCTCAGACATCAAGACACATCATTCCAAGAAGGGGACGGACCATGACTCACATTCGATACTCCATTCGCGTTGCGCCGTTGGCCTGCGCTGTTGCCGCTCTCATGTTGGCGGCTTGCTCTTCGGGAGGCTCCGGCTCGGGCAGTTCGCCGAATCCGAGCCCGAGCGACACGACGGGCGTGACGCCCATCGGCAAGGTCGCAAACGGCACCGGCAACACCGTTGTCGCGACCGGCCAGGCAATCAGCAGCCTCGGCTCGACACTTCAGAACGCAAACATTCCGGGCCTGTCGGATCAGGCCAAGGCCGGGCTGGGCGGTACTGTCGACAACACCGGCAAGGCGGTCAGCGATCTCGGCCTGGGCATCCAGACCGGGCTCGGCAAGATGGGCCAGAACCCCAACCCGATCGGTACGACCGTGGCCAGCACCGGCAATGTCGTGACGGACCTCGGCCAGGCAACCGTGAGCGCCGGCTCGCTCGTGCAAGGCCTCGGTCAAGGCTCTGGCGCCCCGTTGGCGCCGATCACCCAACCGGTGGGCGGCGGCGTTCAGCAGATTGGCCAGGCGCTGATCGGCGGCGGCACGCTTCTGGGCAGCGCGTTGTCTTCCGGCGCGGTCCAGCAGGTGACGCAGCAACTGAGCACGGCCATCGTGCCGGTCACCACACAGGTCAGCGGCGCCACCCAGATGATTGGCGATTCGACGGGCCTCGGCGGCGCCTTGAACAACCTGCTGGGGACGGTAGGCGGCGGCGTTGCCGGCGTTGGCAACACCATCACCGGAACGGGCGTGCCGGTAGTCTCGAACCTCGGCCCGGTGGTGACTTCGGTGGGCACGACGGTCGCCGCAATCGGTGGCGTTGCCACGGCGGGCGGCTCGGCGGGCAGCAATCCGCTGGGTGGTCTGCTCGGCGGTGTGGGCGGCGGCACCGGCGGCACCAACCCGCTGGCGCCGTTGACCGGCCTGCTGGGTGGCGCATCGGGCGGCTCCAACCCCCTGGCCCCTGTCACGGGCCTGCTGGGCGGCGCAGCCGGTGGCAGCAACCCGCTGGCGCCCGTCACCAACCTGCTGAGCGGCGCGACCAGCGCGGCCGGCGGCACATCGGGCGGCAATCCGCTGGCCCCTGTCACCAACTTGCTGGGCGGCGTTGGCAGCCTGGCGCACTGAGCAGTACCTGTCTGTGCTCTTGAAGGTGCGCGGGCGTGTTCCCGTCGCTCGCGCATCCTTTTTTTGCCTGGACAGAAATGGGGAGCGTTCAGACCGACCCCGAGGATTAATGGGAAACCCGTCCTATTAATAGGATTAATCTTAGGATCATTAGGGGATTTCCATTATTTTTCAGAGGGTTGGCGCGTTTTTAGTAAAATTAAATAGAGACTTCATTCTAATTTGAGGCAAGTACCTCAATTGAGTTATTTTGTTTGCGGCGCGCACGCCTATAAAGATGTTACGACGTGTTACGTGACATACGTGACACGTCGAACAAAATGGTGGCCCATGGGGGGCGTGCGGTGATCATCGGACGTGTTCGGGACACGCGCGTCCGGTGATGTCTGAATTTCGTTCCATTAGTGGAACGACACCGGCAGCGAAATTTTTTGCTGTTTGTGTCATCGCAGTAAATCCCCATGCGTTTTATCCGTTATTACCAAATATGAACTGGCTAAGGTTGGAGCGCCGGAAGCTGGTCGGGATCAACACATCCGCGGGCGAGTGCAAACAGGAGAGAGAATCATGAAGAACGCCATTCTGAAGTTCATCCGTGACGAACAAGGTGCCACTGCCGTCGAGTACGGCATGATCGCTGGTCTCATCGCCGCCGCCATCGTGACGATCGTGACCACGCTCGGTACCAAGCTTGAGGGCGTGTTTGCGTCCATCTGCCAGGCCGTCAACAAGAACGTGGCTTGCTAGCAACCTGGTACGGCCACGTCGATACGCCAGGCTGGGCAGCGGTTGTCGTCCTTTCATTAGTTGCAATTGCGCAGGATTTCCGTTCAAGACGGGTGCCGAACTGGCTCGTTGCGGCGGGGGTCGTGCTGTCCGTCATCCTGGTCAAGTTCGGCGGAGTCCAGGATCTTGCCTATGACTGGCGCGACTTCTGGCTCGGCGGAGTGATCGCGTTTGCCTGCTTTCTGCCGCTGTACGCCCTCGGCTGGATGGGCGCCGGCGACGTGAAGTTCTTCACTGTCGTCGGCCTGCTGGCAGGCTGGCATGGCCTCGTGGCCGTATGGCTTGTCTCCAGCATGCTTTCCGGCCTGCACGCGCTCGGCATCATGGCGTTGCGCCAGCTTGATGCGTCTTCTCCATCGGCCTGGATCGTGATGCGCGTGTGCCCGGCTATCGCCCGCTGGGATACCGCTGGGGCAGGGCGTCGGGGTATTCCGTACGCCGCCTACATGGCGATTGGGTTGCTGAGCCTGCCATGGGTGCCTTCAGTGATGCGCATGCCATGGCTGCCGGGCATGTAGTTCAGACAGTTGAAGCGTTGAAGAAGAGCCGCCAAGCGGCCTGCCTATAAGAAAGGAGTCGGCCATGCCGACATTGCAACGGGAACGGGAGGGTGCTCGCATGCACCCGGAAGTCCGCACGCGTGCTGTCCGCCGCCCTTGGCGGTGCGGCAACCGCGGCGCAGCTTCAGTCGAATTTGCCGTCGTCGTGCCGGTGCTGCTGGTGCTCATGCTGGGCATCGTGTACTACGGCGTGATCCTCGCCATGCAGCAGGCGCTGACCCTGGCTGCGGAAGAGGGGGCACGCGCGGCGCTCCGCTATCAGCCTTCCAACACGCAGCGCGTGGCAGCCGCCTATGCGGCGGTGACGTCCGTGCTGCCCACCTTCCTTAGCGGGCGGGTCCAGACCAATCAGAACAGCACCCCGCTGGTGAATTGCCAGAACGTGGCGGGCATGCAATGCCTGAGCGTGGTCCTGACGATGCCCGTGACCTCCGGCAACAACCCGCTGCTGCCTTCGATACCGCTATTGCCCGCACCGGACACTCTGACGGGCTCTGCCGTCGTGCAGCTGGTGCCTGGCTCCTGACCTAAATCAGTTCGCTGACCTTCTCGATCGACCGCCCGGACACGCCGCCCAGATGACCAGCAAACACCTCCAGATCTTTGCCGCCGCGCTCTTGCTGCTCGCTGCCATTCTTGGCGCCGTGGCATGGAAGACGGCGCATCGCCCGCCAGCGCCCGTGGCCGCGCAGAAAGACGGCAAGACCGTCTATCCCGTTGTCGTGACCACGAAACCGCTGGAGGCCGGCAAGCCGATCACCGCGGACCAGGTAGCCATCGAGCAGTTGCCCATTAATCCGGCGGAGGGGTTTTCGGACGTGACGAAGGTGGTGGGGCGCGAGCCCATTCTGCCGGTCGGAGTGGGTGTGCCGTTGATTGCATCGCAGTTGTCATCGGGCCTCGCGCAACAGGTGGAGGCTGGGCAACGCGCGGTCGCCATCAACGTGGACGAGGTGATCGGCGTGGGCAACCGCGTCATGCCCGGCGATTACGTGGACGTGTTTCTTGTGATGCGAAAGGACGGCCAGGAGGTTCAAGACAGCCAGGCACGCCTGCTGTTGCCGCACCTGCGCGTGCTGGCGTTTGGCCCGCTGGCGGTCAATGAAGGGACGCAGAAACAGCCCGAGAACAACGGGGTCACGCGCAAGGTTGATCAGGCCAAGACGGCAGTGCTGGCCGTGCCGGTGGAGGCGGTCAGCCAACTGGCCATGGCGCATCAGAGCGGCCGTCTACTGCTGGCGCTGCGCAATCCGGGCGACGATGCCGAGCCGACCGTGAAGCCGCAAGACGGGGCGCTGCTGGCCGCCGGCAACCGCAACCCGATGGACGTCGCGCAGGCCGGCGTGTCGATGGCCAGCCTGACCGGCGCGGCGCGCCGCTCACCGGTGCTCCAGGTGCCGCCGCTGCCGGTGGTGGCATCAACGCACGCGACCGCACGTACCAGTACAGCTGCCACCGGCGGCGTAGAAATCATCCGCGCAGGAAAACGTGAGGAGCAACATGACTGACGCCGCCATCCTTCGCGGTTATGTGGGCACGCTGGTGTTGGCGGCCTGCGCATCGAC
>NZ_VOSS01000270.1 GCF_007997035.1 Ralstonia sp. TCR112
GACGGGACCTTTGCCGGCACCGCGCTGGTCGCCATCGACCTCGATTACTTCAAGCAGCTGCTTGAGAAGCTCGATATCGGGCCGCACGGCGTCACGGCCATTGTCCGCACCGACGGAACACTGGTGGCAAGAAGTCCGCCGCATGGCGCAGTCCGCACGGTCAATTTCAGCAAATCGCTGACGTTCCCGCGCATGGTGAACCAGGAGTCCGGCTTCTATGTGGCGCCATCTGCGAGCGATGGCGTGCTGCGCCTCTATACGTTCCAACGCGTGCCCGGCACACCCTTCATCGCTGTGGTCGCCCCGGCCATGACCGAT
Source organism: Ralstonia sp. TCR112 (assembly GCF_007997035.1). Classification (GTDB taxonomy): domain Bacteria; phylum Pseudomonadota; class Gammaproteobacteria; order Burkholderiales; family Burkholderiaceae; genus Ralstonia; species Ralstonia edaphi. The sequence continues at coordinate 319 of NZ_VOSS01000270.1, forward strand.
GCGCTTGAAGCGTGGCGGCGGCTGTCATGGATCGTGGGACTGTCGTCGCTGTCGGTGAGCTTGGCCTTTTGCGCCGGCGTCTGGCTCCTGGCATTTGCGCTGCGTGGGCGCGTCATGGCCGAAACCCACCTGCGGGAGCTTACGCAAACCGATCCGCTCACCGGGCTGAAGAACCGGCGCGCCCTGGATGTCGCGCTGGAAAATGAGTGGGATCGCCTGCAACGGAACGACAGTCGCCTATCCGTGCTCTTCGTCGATGCCGATCATTTCAAACGCTATAACGACGAGCACGGCCATGCTCAGGGCGACATCGCGCTGCAGTATCTCGCCCACTGCATTTCCAAGCATGCGCGACGACGCGGCGATCTCGCGGCTCGATACGGCGGAGAGGAATTCGTGGTGCTGTTGCCCGATACAGGCGAGACCGGCGCAACACGCATCGCCGAAGCCATCCGTGCCGAAGTGGAAGGAACCCGCGCCGGCCCCGGCGACACAGCCTTGGCCCCTTTCACGGTGAGCATCGGTTGCGCGACCGCACGGCGCGCGAGCTTCGCGTCGCTCACCGCATTGACCAAGGCTGCGGACGATGCGCTCTACGAAGCCAAGCGCAAGGGCCGCAACCGCGTTGACTACGCGACGGCTATCTAGCCTCGCATGAGCGCCGCCCGCCCGGTTATTGCAGGGTGGCTCCGCCCCCGCCGAGGTACAGACCGAGCAGGCGCGCAAACTGGCCGCCGTCGGTGTTGATCGTCGTCTGGTACGTACCGCCCGAGCCGAAGACGATGGCGAAGGTATGGCCGTCGCCGTATTCCTGTGTGTTGCGCAGCATGTAATCGACGCGGTTATCCCGGTAGTGCTGGTTGTGCCACCCGCCGTGCTGGACGGCACGCCCAGCGGCGTCTGCCACCACAGAATGGGCAGCCCATTCCCCAACGCAGTCCGATAGTCCAGGTAACTGCTTTGCGACTGATGGAAATTCGGCGTGGCGATGTTGCTCTCGTCCCAGTAGAAAATGCCGCTGCGGCCTGTGCACTCCGACACGGCGGCAGCTTCCAGGCAGCCGGCGTCGCGGTCGCTGGTCTGGGCGACGATGAAGTCGGCCTGGTGCGCAGCCGCAGCGCGCATTTCCCCCGCAACCGCGGTCGGCGATCCCGACCAGAACGCGGGCGGGAATCCGATCAGCGCCTTGGGCGCGATCTGGCGGGCCATCTGCACCAGGCACTGCCCGATGCCGGCGGCGGTGTTGGGCAGGCTGCTGCATTCCGGCTGGCTGTTCACCACCGCGGCCATCTGCGTGGGATCATGGCTCGGGGCCTGCGCCCACACGTAGCCCCAGAAAT
>NZ_VOSS01000271.1 GCF_007997035.1 Ralstonia sp. TCR112
ATGTGGCGCGAGCGCCTGTTGCTCAAGCACTTTGCGGGGCGCGTGCCCATCCTGGGCGTGTGCCTCGGGCACCAGGCGATTGCCGATGCGTTTGGCGGCCGCGTGATCCGCGCGCAGAAGGTGATGCACGGCAAGGTCAGCACCATCGAAAACACCGGCGTGGGCGTATTCGCCAACCTGCCGCGGCATTTCAAGGTGACGCGCTATCACTCGCTCGCGATCGAGCGTGAAACGCTGCCGGACTGCCTAGAAGTAACGGCCTGGACCGAAGACGGCGAAATCATGGGCGTGCGCCACAAGACGCTGCCGGTGGAAGGCGTGCAGTTCCACCCGGAATCGATCCTGTCGGAACACGGCCACGCGCTGCTCGGCAATTTCCTGAAGGAACGCGTCTGATGCGCCGCTCATGCACGGTCGCGCTGGCGATGATGGCGAGCCTGCCGGCGATGGCCGGTACGCTGGACGCCTGCCGCGCGGCCCAGCCCGAGGCCGGCAACGTCGCCCAATGCGTGCAGACCGCACGCAAGGCGGCACAAACGGAACTGGCGTCGGCCGAATCGACACGCCGCACCGCGCTGCGCGCCCGCATGGCTGCCAACAAAGGCACGGACCCTGGCGCCGCCATGGCATTCGACCGCACCGTGCGCGCACACCAACTCTACCGGCAGGCCGAATGCGACCTGCAACGCCGCCTGGCCCGCAATGCGCCCGATGCCGACCTGGCAGAAGCCGCATGCGAGGCCGATCTCTCGCGTGAGCGCATCGGCGCCTTGCGCGACGCCGCACAGCCGGTCACCCCGGCT
>NZ_VOSS01000272.1 GCF_007997035.1 Ralstonia sp. TCR112
CCTGATCGGCTCCATTTCCGTCACGATGATGTTCGTCCTCGCACTCGGCGAGGTGGACTTGTCCGTCGCCTCCATCGTCGCCTTCGCGGGCGTGGTGGCATCGACGCTCATCACCGCAACGCACAGCGTGGCGCTTGGTGTCGGAGCCGGCGTGCTGGCAGGCGGCCTGGTCGGGCTCGTCAACGGCGTGCTGGTGGCGCGCTACCAGATCAACTCGCTGATCGTCACGCTGGCCATGATGGAAGTCGTGCGCGGCCTCGCCTTCATCACCTCCAACGGCGACGCGGTCATGATTTCCGAAGAGAGCTTCTTCGACCTGGGCGGCGGATCCTTCCTCGGTATTTCATACCCGATCTGGAGCAACATCGTTGGTTTCGCACTGTTCGGCTTCCTGCTCAAGAAGACGGTGTTCGGTAAGAACGTCCTTGCCGTCGGCGGCAATGAAGAAGCCGCGCTGCTTGCCGGCCTGCCTGTCACACGCATCAAGATCGCCGTGTTCGTCCTGCAGGGCCTGGTGACGGGCTTTGCCGGCGTGATGCTGGCCTCGCGCATGAGTCTGGGCGATCCGAAAACGTCCGTCGGGCTTGAGCTGGGCGTGATCTCGGCCTGCGTGCTGGGCGGAGTGTCGCTCACGGGCGGGGTCGCAACCGTGTCCGGCGTGCTGGTCGGCGTTCTGATCATGGGGTCGGTGCAGAACGCAATGAGCCTGATGAACGTGCCGACGTTCTATCAGTACCTGATCCGCGGCGGCATTCTGCTGCTGGCGGTGTGGTTTGATCGGATTCGCCGCAACAAGCGGGCAAGCTGACACGCCACTCGGCTTTTACACGGCAACAAAAAGCC
>NZ_VOSS01000273.1 GCF_007997035.1 Ralstonia sp. TCR112
GATCGGAACCCACGTGCCGTCGATGGCCTTCACGCGCTGCTCGCGCACCATCGTCAGCGTCTGGTCCAGCGCGGCATCTTCGCTGTCGATGAGGGCGCCGGGCGTGCCGCGTTTGACGAGCGAGCCGTCCGGGTTGTAACCGCGATCGGCAAACACCTCTTCCTTGGCCTGCAGGCCAAGTTCACGCGCGGCCTTGACCAGCTCGCCGCCCGCCAGGCCAAACACCACCAGCGACGGATCGAAATCGCGGATCGCGCGCACGATGGCGACGGCCAGCGGCCGGTCGCGCGAAGCCTGGTTGTACAGCGCGCCGTGCGCCTTCACGTGCGCCAGCTTGCCGCCCTGCGCACGCACGATCGCCGAAAGCCCACCGATCTGGAATAGCACGCCCGCGTAGATTTCATCCGGCGGGAGGTGCATTTCAGTGCGGCCAAAGTTCTCGCGATCGGGAAAGCTCGGATGCGCGCCGATCGACACGCCCTGGCGCAGCGCCCAGCCGACGGTCTGGCGCATCGTGTTGACGTCGCCGGCGTGCCAGCCGCAGGCGATGTTGGCGGAACTCACCAGGGTGAGGAGCGCCTCGTCGGTATCGCAGCCTTCGCCGAGGTCGGCGTTCAGATCAATTGCAGTCATGATGTTGTCTTCCGGTGCATCAGGCGTTCAGTCGCGTCTTGGCGGTGCGATGCGCGCTCGACAGAATGCCTTGGCGCTGCCAGTCCAGCGCGGTTTCGATTTGCTGCAGATACCGTGCCACGTCGGCGCGGGCGCTCTGGCCTCTTCCTCCGAACGGCGGCGTGGGCCTCGCCCGTCTGGAATTCATCATCAACAACAACATCGGCGTTCACCCGAAGGCGATCCTCGACTACCCGCAGGTCGACAGCGATCTGAAGAAGGCCGTGGAAAGCGTGGCCCGTGGCCATGCCAGCCCGCGGGCGTTCTACGTCGACAAGCTGGCCGAGGGCATTGCCACCAT
>NZ_VOSS01000274.1 GCF_007997035.1 Ralstonia sp. TCR112
TTCGCGCCTTGCAGCAGCGCATTGCGCTCGTACGCCTCGGCCAGAAAGCCGTAGTCGAGGCCGGTGTGGCGGACCAGCGCAATCGCCCGCGCGAGCAGATCGTCAGTCAACTGCAGCCTCTCGATCAGCCGCGCGTGGCCTTCAGCTTGTCATGCCATTCGACCAGCGCGGGCGAAGGCGGCAGGATGCCGTTCTTCTTCTCCGTTTCGATCAGCCAGCCGGTGCGGTGCCAGCCCTGGACGATGCGGTCGAGGGCGGCCACGGTGTCGTTCTCGCCCTTGCGCGCCCAGATGACCGTGGGCGAAGGGATGAGGTCCGGGCCGACGATGCGGTAGTCCTTCCATTCGGGGTTGCTGCGGGGCAGCGGCTGCAGCAGCGTGGCGTCGTGCACGGCGGCAGCGCAGTTGTTGCCGCGCAGGGCCAGCAAGGACTCGGCCGGGCTCTTGAACCCCTTGGGCGTGGCACCAATGTCGGCTGCCAACGGCTTGGCATAGCTGCTGCCTTGCGACAGGCAAACGTCCTTGCCCTTCAGGTCGCTCCACTGGTGCACCGGGCTGTCTTTCGGGACCAACGCCACGCCGCCCACGCGGTAGTACGGCGTCGGCACGTGGGCGAGCAGGTCTGCGCGCTCGGGGTTCAGCTCCATCGCCGCAACCAGGACGTCAACACGCCCCTGCTGCAGAAATTGCACGCGGTTGGAAGGTTGCACCTGCACCGTCTCCACTTCCACGCCAAGCCCGCGCCCGAGTGCCTGGGCAAGGTCGACGTTGAAGCCCGTACCGCGCTGTGTGACGGGGTCGATGGAGCCGAATGGCCCGCCCGACAGCACCACGCCCACGACAAGCTTCTTGCGCTGCTGGATCTTGATTGGTGATCGCATGCAATACCGCCACGGCGCAGGCCGTGCACGTGCTGCGCGAAAGACTCGCGGTGCCGGTGATTGGCGTCGAGCCGGGCTTGAAGCCGGCGGTTGCGACGTCGAAGAGCCGTGTGGTCGGCGTGCTCGCAACCGAAAGCACGCTGCGCAGCGAGAAATTCGCACGCCTGCTGGCGGCTGCCTCCGGCGATTGCAAGGTGCTGAGCCAGCCGGGCTACGGCCTCGTCCCCCTGATCGAACGCGGCGATACCCACTCGCCCGCGGTGCTGGAATTGCTGCAAGCGTATCTGCAACCAATGCTCGACGCGGGCGCGGACACACTCGTGCTCGGCTGCAC
>NZ_VOSS01000275.1 GCF_007997035.1 Ralstonia sp. TCR112
GGGGTGCGGCACGTGCTGGGGCGTGCTCGGCGTTGTGCTGGCGGCGGCGGCGCGCCAGGTGGTAGCGCACCAGCGCCAGCTTGGCCGCATAGCCCATCCACCAGTCGACCATGCCGCCCAGCGTGTTGCCGAGTGTGGCCACCACGATGGCGGGCCAGAACATGTCCGGATTGAGCTTGATGTACGCAAAGACCGCCGGCTCGGAGCCCAGCGGCAGCAGCGTCGCCGAAATGAAACTGACGACGAAGATGGCAGGCAGCCCGACCTTGGGCAGGGCGAGCGTGGCAAAAAGCGTGTCGATCCACTGTTCCATGCGATCGATTGTAGAGGGCGGGCGGCCGCGGCGTCGCTTGGGGGCCGCCCTAGCCGGTCAGGCGAAGAACAGGTAGGCGACAAGCACGGCGCCGACGAGCCCGATCAGGTCGGCCCACAGCCCGCAAGCCAGCGCGTACCGCGTGTCCTTGATGCCGACGCTGCCGAAGTACACGGCCAGCACGTAGAACGTGGTCTCGGTCGAGCCCTGGATGATGGCGGCCAGCTTTCCCTGGAAGGAATCGACGCCGTAGGTCGTCATCACGTCGACCATCAGGCCGCGCGCGC
>NZ_VOSS01000276.1 GCF_007997035.1 Ralstonia sp. TCR112
GGGGTATTACATCGCAGCGATCGCCCTGGTCGGCATCGTGTGGTGTGTCTGGCTGCTGTTCTCCCAGCGGCGTATTCAAGTGGCACCGGGGCACAGCGCCGGTGAAGATACCGGCCACGTCTGGGACGGCGATTTGCGCGAACTGAACAATCCGCTGCCGCGCTGGTGGATGTGGATGTTCCTGCTGTCGTGCATCTTTGCGTTGGGGTATCTGATCCTTTACCCCGGTTTGGGTGCATACGGCGGTGTGCTCGGTTTCTCCACGCGTGGCGAGCTGGCCTCGCAGCGTGCGGCGGCCGAAGCGCAGGTCCGCCCGCTCTATGAGCGGTACGCCGGCATGGACATCAAGCAGATCGCCGCTGATCCGCAAGCCCATGAGATCGGCCAGCGCCTGTTCCTGAACAACTGTGCGCAGTGCCATGGCTCGGACGCTGGCGGCTCGAAGGGCTTCCCGAACCTGACCGACCGCGTCTGGCTGTACGGCAGTTCGGAAGCGACCATCGTCGAGACCATCCTCAAGGGCCGTGACAACACGATGCCGGCACACGAGAACCTGCTCTCGCCGGAGAAGATCCGCATGCTGGCGGCCTATGTCTGGGGTCTGTCGAATAGCAACACGAGTCACACGCAATGAGCGACAAAGAACCAGCCTGGCGCCCCATGACGCCCGCCACTGCGGCGGCGGGCGCCGAGGATGCACCGACCGAGCAGATGCTCTATGAGGTGCGGCGCAAGATTTATCCGCGCGCCGTCACCGGCGCCTTTGCGCGTTGGCGTGTCTGGCTGGTGCTGGCCACGCAAGCCATCTTCTATGGCTTGCCGTGGTTCCAGTGGAATGGTCGCCAAGCCGTGCTGTTCGACCTGGGGGCGCGCAAGTTCTACCTCTTTGGCCTCGTGCTGTGGCCCCAGGACGTCATCTATCTGACGGTGCTGCTGGTGCTGTCGGCGCTGGCGCTGTTCCTGTTCACGGCGGTGGCAGGGCGGCTCTTCTGCGGCTATGCCTGTCCGCAGACGGTCTACACCGAAATCTTCATGTGGATCGAGCGGCATATCGAAGGCGACCGCTTTGCCCGCATCCGGCTCGACGGCGAGCGTTGGAGCCTGCGCAAGCTGCGCCTCAAGGCAGCCAAGCATTCGGCCTGGGTTTTGATCGCGCTGTGGACCGGTTTCACCTTCGTCGGCTTCTTCACGCCAATCCGCGACCTGGGCATGGAGACATGGACGCTGTCGCTCGGCC
>NZ_VOSS01000277.1 GCF_007997035.1 Ralstonia sp. TCR112
CGCCCACGCATTCCATGATTCCGCGGCGGCCGTGCCGAAGGTCAGCGTGGCCGGCAGCACCACGCCCACGGACTTCTTGGTGCCGTCGGGCAGGGTAAAGCTGTGGCTGACGCACTTTCCGTCAAAGTACACATTGGCCTTGGTGGTCAGGCGGACGCCGTCAAAGGTTTCGGTGGTCATGAAATGGAATGCGAAAAGGGAGGTCGTGGGGTCAAACCAGCCATTTTAGGCCATTGGATCGACCGCGGGTACGTCAGGCGAGTGCTGCCCGGATCTTGAGGCGTGCGATGTGGCGCAAGATGCCCAGCGCGCCCATCCGCCCGCCTCTTTACACCACGACCGGCTCAGGTTCGATGCGCACGCCAAAGCGCGCATGAACCGCGTCCTGGATTTCGCGCGCCAGCGTCATCAACTGGATCGCGCTGCCGCCGCCACGATGTACCAGCACCAGCGCCTGTTTTTCATACACCCCAACCGCGCCGCTCTGCCGGCCCTTGAAGCCGCACTGATCGATCAACCAGCCGGCGGCGAGCTTGTAGGTGCCGTCGGGCTGCACATATCCGACCAGATTCGGGAAACGCTCGGCGAGGGCATCGCGCGTGGCGGCATCGACG
>NZ_VOSS01000278.1 GCF_007997035.1 Ralstonia sp. TCR112
GGGGGCATTGCGCACGATGCACAGCGACGTCGACACCACCAGGAACGCCAGGATCAGAAGAAACCACCACGCGCTGTAAACGGTGGGCAGCGTCAGAGAGCGGAACACATCGGCCCAGAACGGCCCGAACTGGTTGACGTAGTTCGGGTACGGATCGTTCTGCTTGAGCACCGTGCCGATCACGCTGGCAATGGCAATCACCGTCAGCAGGCTGATCGCGAAGCGCATCGACGACAGCAGCTCAACCGTTTCACGCAGCGCGCGACGGCGAGAGCGGATCTGGACGCCGGAAGTGGAGACCGAAGACATGCGGGGAAACAACCTGTTCAAAAACGAAAACAGGGTGGCGATGCCAGGCGCATTGCCACCCTGTTCTTCTTGTTGATTGTGCGACCGTCAGTAGACGGCCGGGTGCGGCAGATTAGCGCAGGCCGGCAATGTAATCGGCCACCGCCTTGATCTGCTGGGCCGTCATGCGACCGGCCAAGTCGTGCATCTGTACGCTGTTCTTGCGAGCGCCGCTCTGGAATGCAACCAGTTGAGCCTCGGTGTATTCAGAGAACTGACCTGCGATACGCGGATACTGCGCCGGGATGCCGGCGCCGTCGG
>NZ_VOSS01000279.1 GCF_007997035.1 Ralstonia sp. TCR112
GCCAGCGCACCGTGCAGCACGAAGTTCAGTGCGCCCAGCTGTGGCAGCACGTAGCGCTCGACCTCGCCGTGGACGAGTTCAGCGAAATGCGCGCGCACGCGCTCGGCCGTGACGTGTTGTTCGAGCAGGGCAAAGTCTTCGGCGCGGTCCGGACGAAGGGCGATCACGGAGATGCACGAGATGTCGCCCTTGTCGCCGGCGCGGGTGTGGGCGAGGTCGCGGAGGGTGCGGGGCATGTCAGCTCTCCAGGATGTGCACGGCGTGCGGGGCCAGTTCTGCGGGAATCAACGTCGATGCCACGGCGATGATTTCGCGCGCGCTCTTCGTTGCGCCGCCGCCGCCGGACGGGCCGCAGGTCAGCAGTGTTTCGACTTCGTTCCCGATGCGGACGGCTTCGGCCATCGATTCAGTGCGCGCGGCCACGCGCACGCGCACTTCGTACGGTTCGGCATCGATGCGGGAGAGGGCTGCGCCATGCAGCGCATCCACGCCAATCAGCTCGAAGCGCGTTTCCGTCATCTGCACGCCGGTGAGTGCCAATCGCTCGCGCACGATGTCGAGCGCCAGCTTGCCGCGCGCCACCGCGTTCGGGCCGGCATAGCTGATCTGGCCTTCGCCGATATAGCTGTCGAGATAGCCGATGGAGACCTTCAACTGCTCCGTGCGCGTGTGCCGGTGGCGCCTTCGATGACGACGCTGTCTTTGCCGTCGGCGTGCATGCGCACGTTGGAGAAGTCCGCCACCACATCGGGCGTGAGGTAGCGCGCCGGGTCATGGATTTCGTACAGCAACTGCTCCTTGCACGTGGCTTCGGTGACGAGTCCGCCGGCCGTGGCGACTTTGGTGATGCGCACCGAGCCGTCTTCAC
>NZ_VOSS01000028.1 GCF_007997035.1 Ralstonia sp. TCR112
GTGGTGACGCAGCGCCCCGGCAGCACGCCGGCCGCCTGCAGCAGAAACACCGCCGAGCACGACGCCGCCACCTGCCCGCCCGCCGCCACCTGCGCGGCCAGGGCGCGCGCTGCTCGCCGCGCATCGTCCTGCGCGAGGCGCGTGGCGATCACGCCGGCATGGTCGAGACCTACGCCCGGCACGATCCAGGTGCTGCCATCGGGGCGCGGGCGTTTTGGCAGGGCGGCAGCCTCCACCTGCATGCCGTTGCTGAGCTGCACGCTGGGCGCGTCGGCTGACAGGACGCGCCAGGTCGGGCGCGGCGCCTTCACACGCGGAGCGAGTGTCGACGCGGCCTGCAGGATGTCCAGTGTGGCCGCCACGCTGGTGGCGTACGCGCCGGAGAGTACGAGGATGGTGAAATCCGCCATGACCAAAGTTGCCTGAAAGATGTCGAAATCGACACTGCCAGTCTAGCGGCTGCGCGGGTTCAATGCGGGCATGTCAACGACGCCCGCGAGTGCCCACATGCCGAACATCCTCGTCAAGATTCCTGCCAACACCTTTGACGGCCACGCGCGCGCGACGCTTGCACGCCGCATCACCGAGGCGGCCGCGCAGGCCGAGCAGATTCCCGATGATCCGCGCCGCCGCGCCACGATCTGGGTGATGGTGGAAGAGGTGCCAGCCGCCTCCTGGTGGTGCGGCGGGGCGGACGTGACAACGCAAATGGTGCCGTGCCTGGCTATCGCCCATGTGCCGGCCGGTGTGCTGGATGGTGCTGCGCGTGCGCGCTTCGTTCAGCAGATGCATGAGGCGTTTGCGCACGCGTTGCCGGCCGATGATGCGCGGCGCGTGGTGACCTCCGTGATGCTGCATGACGTGGCCGACGGCAGCTGGGGTGTGAACGGCGCGCTGTGGGCGCTGCCCGATTTCGCCAGGGCGGCCGGTTATGCGCATCTTCGGCATCTTGTTGCCTGAGCCTGATTGCCCCAACGGAGCCCGCGCATGACACACCACCATCCGTCGCAAGACGACCGCCTGGAAGACTTCACGCGCCGCCAGATCACCTTGGACGGCATCACCAAGACCGCGTATGTGGCCGGCACGGGGCCGGGCGTGATCGTCATGGCCGAGATGCCGGGCATCAGCCCGCACGTGGCGCGGTTTGCACGTTGGGTGCGCGATGCGGGGCTGACCGTCTACATGCCGTCGTTGTTCGGGCGCGATGGCGCGGTGCCCGAAGCGGAGGCGGGGGCCGAGGTGTTCCGCCACGCGTGCGTGAGCGCGGAGTTCCGTGCCTTTGCCGCCAACCAGTCGAGCCCCGTCACGCAATGGCTGCGCGCGCTGGCGCGGCTGGCCCATGCGGAGTGCGGCGGCCCGGGCGTGGGCGCCATCGGCATGTGCTTCACCGGCAATTTCGCGCTGACGATGATGCTGGAGCCGGCCATGCTGGCGCCGGTGCTGTGTCAGCCGTCCTTGCCGCTGAGCGCGCCGGACGGGATTGAGATCGCGCCGGAGGAAGCGGCCGCCGTGCGCCAGCGGCTGGAGCAGGAAGACCTGACTGTGCTGGCCTACCGCTTTGAGGGTGACCGCTTCTGCCGTGCCGAGCGCTTTGCCGCGTATGCGCAGGCGCTGGGCCCGCGCTTTGTGGCGCGCGTGCTGCCCGACAGCGCTGCGCACCCGAATCCGCCGCCGTTCTTTGCCCAGCATGTGCCTTGTCCGCACAGCGTGGTGACCGCCCACCTGATCGACGCGGCCGGCGAGCCCACGTTGGCGGCCCGCGACGAGATCCTCGCGTTCTTCCGGCAGCGTCTGGCCTGAGTGGGGACTCACATGCGAGTGTGAGCTTGGCGCGCGCGGTTCGGTGTAAACCCCGGGGCACCGTCTTAGCAAATTGCTTTACAACTAAACTATTCATGACTAAGGTAATACCGCATCAAATGCGGAGCCGTTGTCATGAAGATTGTCTGTATTGGTGGTGGGCCGGCCGGCCTGTACTTTGCCCTGCTGATGAAGCTGCAGGACGCGTCGCACGACATCACCGTGGTGGAGCGCAACCGCCCGTATGACACGTTCGGCTGGGGCGTGGTGTTCTCTGACCAGACGCTGGGCAACCTGCAGCGCGCCGACGCCAAGAGCGCCGCGCAGATCCTCGACGCCTTCAACCACTGGGACGACATTGAAGTCCACATCCGCGGCCAGGTGGTGCGTTCGGGCGGCCACGGCTTCTGCGGCATCGGGCGCAAGCGCCTGCTGAACATCCTGCAGGCGCGCTGCGAGGAAGAGGGCGTCAAGCTCGTCTTTGAGACCGACGTGCAAGACAAGGATTTGGAAAGCGATGGCGCCTACGCCGATGCCGAACTCATCATCGCCAGCGACGGCTTGAACAGCCGCATCCGCACCAAGTACGCCGCCACGTATCAACCCGATATCGACACGCGCCGCTGCCGCTTTGTCTGGCTGGGCACGCACAAGCTGTTCGAGGCCTTCACGTTTGCGTTTGAAGAGACCGAGCACGGCTGGTTCCAGGCGCATGCGTACCGCTTTGACGACGAAACCTCGACCTTCATTGTCGAGACGCCCGAGGAGGTGTGGCGCGCCGCCGGGCTGGAGACCATGGAGAAGGAAGAGGCCATCGCGTACTGCGAGCGGCTCTTTGCCAAGTACCTCGACGGCAACAAGCTGATTTCCAACGCCACGCATCTGCGGGGCTCGGCGCAGTGGATTCGCTTTCCGCGCGTGGTTTGCCGGCGTTGGGTGCATACCAACACGCACGGCACGCCGGTGGTGCTGATGGGCGACGCCGCGCATACGGCGCACTTCTCGATCGGCTCCGGCACCAAGCTGGCGCTGGAAGATTCGATTGAACTGGCACGCAGCATCGGCCAGCACCCGGGCGATTTGCGTGCCGCGCTTGAGCACTACGAGGCGGTGCGCAGCGTGGAAGTGCTGCGCATCCAGAACGCGGCGCGCAATTCGACGGAGTGGTTTGAAAACGTCGCGCGTTACGCCAACCTGCCGACCGAGCAATTTGCCTATTCGCTGCTCACGCGCAGCCAGCGCATCAGCCACGAAAACCTGCGCCAGCGCGACAAGCGCTATCTCGAACAGTTTGAAGACTGGATTGCCGAGCAGGCCGGCGCATCGCGGGGCCCGCAGCACGGCCCGGTGCCGCCGATGTTCACGCCGTTCACGGTGCGTGGCGTCACGCTCAAGAACCGCGTGGTGGTGTCGCCCATGGCGCAGTACTCGTGCGAAGACGGGCAGCCGGCGGATTACCACCTCGTGCACCTGGGCGCGCGCGCCATGGGCGGTGCCGGCCTGGTGATGGCCGAGATGACGTGCGTGTCGCCGGATGCGCGCATCACCCCGGGCTGCCCGGGTTTGTGGAACACCGACCAGCGCGACGGCTGGGCGCGCATCGTGCAGTTCGTGCATGCCAACAGCGATGCGAAGCTGGGCATCCAGCTTGGCCATGCCGGCGCCAAGGGTTCGACGCGCGTGGCGTGGGAGGGCATCGATCTGCCGCTGGAAGACGGGCAGAACTGGCCGCTGATCTCCGCATCGCCCCAGCAGTATCTGGATGGCGTCAGCCAATGGTCGCGCGCAATGACGCGCGACGACATGGACCGCGTGCGTGACGACTTTGTCCACGCCGCGAGGCTCGCGGCGGAGGCCGGATTCGACTGGCTGGAACTGCACTGCGCGCACGGCTATCTGCTGTCGTCGTTCATCTCGCCGCTGACGAATCAGCGCAATGACGAATATGGCGGCTCGCTGGAAAACCGGTTGCGCTTTCCGCTCGAAGTCTTTCACGCGGTGCGCGAGGTGTGGCCCAGCAACAAGCCGATGTCGGTGCGGATTTCCGCGCACGACTGGGTGGAGGGCGGCATCACGCCGGACGATGCGGTGGAAATTGCGCGCGTCTTCAAGGCCGCAGGCGCGGACATGATCGATTGCTCGTCGGGCCAGGTCAGCAAGAAAGAGCAGCCCGTGTACGGCCGCATGTTCCAGACGCCGTTTGCCGACCGCGTTCGCAACGAGGCCGGCATCGCCACCATCGCGGTGGGCGCCATCTCCGAGGCGGACCACGTCAACAGCATCATCGCGGCGGGCCGTGCCGACCTGTGCGCCGTGGCGCGCCCGCACCTGGCCAATCCGGCCTGGACGCTGAACGAAGCCGCGCGCATCGGCTATCTCGACATGCCGTGGCCCAAGCAGTACCGCGCGGGCAAGCTGCAGCTGGAGCGCAACCTGGAGCGCGAGCGCGCGATGGCGGCGCAGGCGGCGGGTTTGTCTCCGCTGGAGCAGGCCAACCGCATGCAGGGGGTTTGAGATGGCGGCACCTGCGACGCTCACCGGGCACCATGCCGTTGTTACCGGCGCAGGGCGCGGGATTGGCGCTGCGATTGCCGCGCAACTCGCGGCGCATGGCGCCACGCTCACGCTGATGGGCCGCAACGCCGATGTGCTGCAAGCCACCGCCAAGACGTTGCCCGACAGTGCCCGCGCGCAAGTCGTGACGTGCGACGTGACCGACGAGGCGAGTGTGTCGGCGGCATTCGAATCTGCACGCGCGGGGCTTGGCCCCATCTCCATCCTCGTCAACAACGCGGGCCAGGCCGAGAGCGCACCGTTTGCCAAGACGACGCTCGACCAATGGCAGCGCATGCTGGCCGTGAACCTGACGGGCACGTTCCTGTGCACGCAGGCGGCGCTGGCCGATGTGCAGGCGTCGGGCCGCGGCCGCATCGTGAACATTGCCAGCACGGCGGGGCAGCGCGGTTATGCGTATGTGTCGGCGTATGTGGCGGCCAAGCATGGGGTGATCGGGCTCACGCGCTCGCTGGCGCTGGAGCTTGCGGCGCGCGGCGTCACTGTCAACGCAGTCTGCCCCGGCTATACGGAAACCGACATCGTGCGCGAGAGCATCGATCGTATCGTTGCCCGTACCGGACGCAGCGCGGAAGAGGCCCGCGCCGAGCTGGTGAAGGGCAACCCGCAGGGTCGGCTGATCGCGCCCGACGAAGTGGCGAACGCCGTGGTGTGGCTGTGCTCCGAAGGCGCGTCGTCAATCACGGGGCAGGCCATCTCGGTATCCGGCGGGGAGGTGATGTGAGCAACGAACGCACGCGGCGCAAAACCGCACTCGCCACGCGCGCCTCAGGCCACCACGCCGTCGTGCATGCGCTGGGCGACGAACGTATCGGCCTGGAAGCCCGCGCGCATGCGGACGCCCACATGGACGTCAAGATCTGGCTGCGCCTCCTGGCGTGCAGCACGCAGATCGAACAGCAAATCCGCCAGCGCTTGCGCACGCGCTTCAACACCACGCTGCCGCGCTTCGACTATCTGGCACAACTCGATCGCCACCCGGATGGCCTGCGCATGAACGTGCTGTCGCGCTACCTGATGGTGACCGGCGGCAACGTCACCGGCTTGACCGACCAGCTGGAGAAGGAAGGGCTTGTCAAACGCGAGCCGGATCCGGATGATCGCCGGTCCTTTCGCGTGCTGCTGACGGATGCCGGTCGCCGCCACTTTGCCGAGATGGCCGCCGAGCACGAACGCTGGCTGATCGAGATGTTCGACGGCCTGGGCACGGCCAACAAAGACGCGCTGTATGCGCAGCTCGGCCACCTGCGCGTCCACCTCGCGCAGCGCGAGCAAGAGCTGGACGCCCGCGAAGATCAACCTTGAACGAACCCGACCCAACCATGACGGACCCGAATCACCATGTGGACCCGGCCCTGCTGGCCGCAACCGCCGACCGCTGGCGGGCTATCAAGCCAAGCATTTCCTGTGGAGCGTGGAAGGCGGCGTTGCCACCATCACGCTCAACCGGCCCGAGCGCAAGAACCCGCTCACGTTCGATTCGTATGCCGAGCTGCGCGACCTGTTTCATCAGCTCAAGTGGGCGGATGACGTCAAGGCGATCGTGCTGGCCGGCGCGGGCGACAACTTCTGCTCCGGCGGCGATGTGCACGAGATCATCGGCCCGCTGGTGCAACTGAAGGCGCCCGAGTTGCTGATGTTCACGCGCATGACGGGCGAGCTGGTGAAGACGATGCGCGCGTGTCCGCAGCCGATCGTCGCTGCAGTTGACGGCGTGTGCGCGGGCGCGGGCGCCATCCTGGCGATGTCTTCCGACCTGCGCCTGGGCACGGCGCGCAGCAAGACGGCGTTCCTCTTCAACCGCGTTGGCCTGGCCGGCTGCGACATGGGCGCCTGCGCGATCCTGCCGCGCATCATCGGTCAGGGCCGCGCGAGCGAACTGCTCTACACCGGCCGCTCGATGAGCGGCGAAGAGGGCGAGCGCTGGGGTTTCTTCAACCGCCTGTGCGAACCGGCCGAGGTGTTGACGCAAGCGCAAGCCCTGGCCGCCGACCTGGCCGCAGGCCCGACCTTTGCCAACGGCATCACCAAGACGATGCTGCACCAGGAATGGACGATGACGATCGAGCAGGCCATCGAGGCCGAGGCCCAGGCACAGGCCATCTGCATGCTGACCGAAGACTTCTCGCGCGCGTATCACGCGTTTGTCGCCAAGCAGAAACCGGTGTTCGAGGGGAACTGAGATGAGCGACAAAGACTATCTGCAATGGCCTTTCTTTGACGACAAGCACCGGCAGCTCGAAGCCGAACTCGACGCCTGGGCCACGACACACATTCCGCACGACCACGGCCCCGATGTGGATGCCGAGTGCCGCGCGTTGGTGAAGCTGCTCGGCCAGGGTGGCTGGTTGCGTCATGCGGTGGGCGGCACGGCACACGGCGGCGCGGCCGAGACCATCGACTCGCGCGCCATCTGCCTGATCCGCGAGACGCTGGCGCGCCACTCCGGCCTGGCGACTTTGCCTTTGCGATGCAGGGGCTGGGGTCGGGCGCCATTTCGTTGCACGGCACGCCGGAGCAGCGCGAACGCTATCTGACGAAGGTCGCGCGCGGCGAGGCCATCGCTGCATTTGCGCTGTCCGAACCGGATGCCGGCACCGATGTGGCCGCCATGGCCTGCGCCGCGCGTGAAGACGGCACCGACTATGTGCTCGACGGCGAGAAGACGTGGATTTCCAACGGTGGCATCGCAGACTTCTACGTCGTGTTTGCCCGCACCGGTGAGGCGCCGGGCTCGCGCGGCATCAGCGCGTTCATCGTCGAGGCCGGTACGCCCGGCTTTGAGATTGCGGAGCGCATCGACGTGATTGCGCCGCACCCGCTGGCGCGCCTGCGCTTTACCAACTGCCGTATTCCTGCCAGCCAGCGCGTGGGCGCGGCAGGCGAGGGCTTCAAGGTGGCGATGCGAACGCTCGATGTGTTCCGCACGTCGGTAGCGGCAGCCGCGCTGGGTTTTGCGCGCCGCGCGCTGGACGAAGCACTGACGCGCGCCACCACCCGCAAGATGTTCAGCGGCGTGCTTGCCGATTTCCAGCTCACGCGGGCCAAGCTCGCGCAGATGGCCACCGCCATCGACAGCGCCGCGCTGCTGACCTACCGCGCCGCGTGGCAGCGTGACCAGGGCCGCACCGTGACGCGCGAAGCCGCCATGGCGAAGTTGACCGCCACCGAGAATGCGCAGCAGGTGATCGACGCCGCCGTGCAGATGTGGGGCGGCCTGGGCGTGGTGAGCGAGCAGCCGGTCGAGCGCCTGTACCGCGAGATCCGCTCGCTGCGGATCTACGAAGGTGCGACGGAAGTGCAGCAACTCATCATCGCGCGCGAACTGCTGCGTGCGGCGGCGCCCGCCAAGTCCTGAACACGCCCACGCCAGAGACGGAGAGTCCTCCATGCCCAGCGCCCATATCGACACCTTCGCCCGCGACCGGCTGCCGCCAGCGGAGCTGCAACCGGTGTATCGCTTCGACCTGCCGGCGCTGCAGTTTCCGCCGCAGCTCAACTGCGCCACCGAACTGCTCGACCGCCGCGTTGCCGCAGGCGAGGGCGGTCGCCTCTGCATCCAGGCGCCCGGCATCCGCTGGACGTATGCGGATCTACAGGCGCACGCCAACCGCATCGCGAACGTGCTGGTCAATGAGATGGGCGTTGTGCCGGGCAACCGCGTGCTGCTGCGCTCGCCCAACAGCCCGATGCTCGCCGCGTGCTGGTTTGCGGTGATGAAAGTGGGCGCGATTGCGGTGACGACCATGCCGCTGCTGCGCGCCAAAGAGCTGGGCCAAATCCTGGGCAAGGGTGAGATCGGCTTCGCACTGTGCGATGCGCGGCTCGTCGATGAGTTGCGCGATGCCGTGGCGCAAGCGGCCAAGCCCGTGCAACTGCTGTGCTTTCACGATGACACGCCGGAAGGGCTGGAGGCCGCCATGGCGCGCCAGCCGGCCACCTTCACCAACGTGGATACGGCGGCAGATGACACGTGCCTGCTCGCCTTCACGTCGGGCACGACGGGCGTGCCGAAAGCGACGATGCATTTTCATCGTGACATCCTGGCCATTTGCGCGTGCTGGCCGCCGCATGTGCTGCAGCCGCGCGCGGACGACATCTTTATCGGCAGCCCGCCGATGGCGTTTACGTTTGGCCTCGGCGGCCTGCTGCTGTTTCCGATGAGCGTGGGGGCATCGACCGTGCTGCTGGAGAAGGCATCGCCGAACGATCTGGTCGATGGCATCCGCACGTTTGGCGCGACGGTGCTGTTCACCGCGCCCACCACGTACCGCAACATCGCGGCGCGAGGAGACGAGTTGCGCGCCACGCCGCTGCGTCGCTGTGTGTCGGCGGGCGAAGCGCTGCCGGTGGCCACGCGCACGCTGTGGAAGAACGCCACCGGCATCGAATTGATCGACGGCATTGGCGCAACCGAGATGCTGCATATCTTCATCTCCGCCGCCGATGCCGACGTGCGCCCCGGCGCCACCGGCAAGGCCGTCCCGGGCTATGTCGCGCGCGTTGTGGATGACGCCGGCAACCCCGTGCCGCCGGGCACCGTGGGCCGCCTGGCGGTGCAAGGCCCGACCGGCTGCCGCTACCTGGCCGACGACCGCCAGCGCGCCTACGTGCGCAACGGCTGGAACCTGACGGGCGATGCCTACGTGATGGACGAGGAAGGGTACTTCCACTACCACTCGCGCACCGATGACATGATCATCTCGTCCGGCTACAACATTGCCGCGCCCGAGGTGGAAGACGCACTGATGCAGCATCCGGCCGTGGCCGAGTGCGGCGTGATCGGCGAGCCCGACGAAGAGCGCGGGCAGATCGTCAAGGCGTTCGTTGTATTGCACCCGGGCCAGACGCCGGGGCCGGACATGGTCAAGACGCTGCAGGACTTCGTGAAGCAGACCGTGGCCCCGTACAAGTATCCGCGCGCCATCGAGTTTCGCGCGAGCCTGCCGCGCAGTGAAGTCGGCAAGCTGCTGCGCTACCGCCTGCGCGAACACGAAAAATCATGAGTGACTACCACTTCGAGCGTGCCGCGCGCATCCGCTTTGCACACTGCGACCCGGCCGGCATCGTCTACTTTCCCCAGTACCTCGTGCTGTTCAACGGCCTGGTCGAAGACTGGTTTACTGACGGCCTGGGCGTTTCATATGCGCAGATGCTGGGCCCGCGCCGCATCGGCCTGCCCATCGTCAAGCTACATTGCGAGTTCAGCGCCATCAGCCGCATGGGCGACGACGTGCAGTTCAAGCTGAAGCTGGAGCGGCTGGGCAATGCGTCGCTTACGCTGGGCCTGGATTGCTGGGCCCGCGACGAACAGCGCGTGCGCTCGCAGCAGGTGCTGGTATTTACCGATCTCAATACGCATCGCGCGATGCCGATGCCGCCCGATGTGCGGCAGGCGATCGAGGCGAGCGTTCAACTGCAGTCGTAATAGAACTAGAAGGAATTGCATCATGGAAGTACTCCTCCCTCCCAACTGGCCGCGTCCGAAGGGCTATGCCAACGGTGTGTCCGCACGCGGACGCATGGTGTTCGTGGCCGGCATGATCGGCTGGGATGCGCAGGGCGTGTTCCACACGGATGACCTGGCCGGTCAGGTCCGCCAGGCGCTGCAGAACATCGTCGAGGTGCTGGCCGCCGGCGACGCCAAGCCCGAGCACATCGTGCGCATGACGTGGTACGTGACCGACAAGAAGGCCTACGTGGCGGCCTACCCCGAGATCGGCAAGGCGTTCCGCGAGCTGATCGGCAGCTTCAGTATTGCGATGACGGCGGTGGAGGTGACGGCGCTGGTCGAAGACCGGGCCAAGGTGGAGATTGAGGTGACGGCGGTGGTGCCGGATTAGTTTTTTTCGAACCGGTGAGGGGAGACAAAAGTCCGTACCTGAACAAAGTAGTCTGGTCCAACTGCGGGGTTGGCAACTATTGGCGCCAGTCCGCGATTGGCGCAGTCCGATCCGGGCAAGGTTTGGGAGCAGTGACGTGCATATGTCAGTCTGCGCTCTGCAGTTCCGCGTCCTTACCAGTCGGATACGGTGCCGGCGGCAGCATTCAGGACGAGTGCGGTACGGCCGCTCGCTGCCCCGACGAGATGAGGTATCGGCCCCCTTGGGCGATCCCCTGGCGATATCTTTCATGATCCTCAAGAAAGAGCCGCGCAGATTGGTCAATGAACTCTTGCCATTGTCGTTTCAGAGCGGCCAGCGGCTAACGAGCCCGATCGTCAGGCCAGACCACATCTGCCTTCCACGATTCCGACGCAATGAACTGCTTGAGCCTGTCTTGCAGCAGGGCTGTCCAGGCAGCGGCAAAGCGGGAAGGGGGATTCTCGCGCAAGGTCGTGATCGCCACGCTCGAACGGATGCCGGGGCGGCCGATGCGATGCGCAACGAGTTCACCGCGTGCGATCTCCTCCTTGATCGCGATGTAGGTCAGGATCGAATAGCCAGCGCCGGCCTTTACCAGTTGCTTGGTCAGCGACACGCTGTCGACTTCCAGCGCGACGCGTAGCCGCACACCGTGCTGGATGGCCGCCTGTTCGACCA
This sequence comes from Ralstonia sp. TCR112, assembly GCF_007997035.1. Classification (GTDB taxonomy): domain Bacteria; phylum Pseudomonadota; class Gammaproteobacteria; order Burkholderiales; family Burkholderiaceae; genus Ralstonia; species Ralstonia edaphi. The sequence continues at coordinate 10,920 of NZ_VOSS01000028.1, forward strand.
GGCGCCGATTGCTGTGCGGCAGGCCGGGCAAGATCAACGGAATGCTGGCCAAGTCGCGGATCTGGTATTCGCGCTGATCTGCCTCTGAGCCGGGCGGCCCCACCAGGATCATGGGTTCGCTGAACAACGGGCGCACGTGGAACGCATCCAGCGGCGGCTGGTTGTAGACGACGGCAAGGTCAACGCGCCGATCCAGCACCCACTCCTGCAGCGAGCTGCTCAGGCCTTCACGCACATGCAGCGAAACCCGGGGCCACTGCGCCCGGAAGGCCTGGACGAGATCGGCGCCGATCAGTGCACCCATGGTCGGCGGCAGGCCAACGGCCAGATGCCCGCGCTCCTCATCGGCGCTGGCGCGAACGTCTTCGCTGGTTTCGCTGAGCAGGTGCGTGATCATTTCCGCCCGCTCCAGCAGACGCGACCCCGCCGAGGTAAGCCGGACGCCGCGGCCATGCCGAACCAGCAGCGGCACGCCAATCTCTGCCTCCAGCTTTGCGATCTGTCGACTGAGCGCAGGTTGCGCGATGTACAGCTCGGCCGCCGCGCGGCTGAAACTGCCGGCACGCGCCACGCGGATGAAGCTCTTGAGTTCTCGGATGTCCATGCTTGCTTTCAGATATGCCGTGCTGGCATAGCTTTGTATGTTCATATGGTCTTTGTCAAGAAAAGACCGTCAATCTATGCTTCCTATAAATAACAAGTTACCAACGCGTACAGGAGACGCTCGCCCTCAGGCCATACGGCCAGCGGCGTTCACGTCCCCGTAACGACCGCCTTTCTAGCAATACAAGTCCAGCAAGCTTGCGTCGTCTTCTCGCGGCAGAGCACTGAACGACTGGACGCAGGAGACACCATGAAACATCTGAAGAAGCTGCATGTGCAGGTCTTGATCGGCCTGGCGTGTGCGGTCGTCCTCGGTATCGCTGCGCCGCAGTGGGCCGTTGCCATGAAACCCATCGGGCAGGCGTTCATCGCGCTGCTGAAGATGATGCTGGCCCCGATCATCTTCTGCACGCTGGTGCAGGGTCTGGCGCATGTGCGCGACCTGCGCATGCTGGGCCGTATGGGCGTGAAGTCGCTGGTGTACTTCGAGGTGGTCAGCACAGTCGCCATGGTGCTGGGCTTTGTGCTCGTCAACGTGTTCCAACCCGGGGTGGGGCTGCACGCCACCAACCTCGCAGAAAGCGCTGAGGCGGTGAAGGCCACAAGCGGCGCCGGCGGCATCTCGGCCGTCAATTACCTGCTCAGCCTGATTCCGCACACGCTGGTCGATGCCTTTGCCAAGGGCGACATCGTGCAGGTGCTGATCATCTCGATCCTGGCGGGTCTGGCGCTGAACCTCTCGGTGGGACCGGACTCGGTCCTGCTGCGCGGCATGGACGAAGCGCAGAAGGTGCTGTTCCGCATGCTCGGCTTCATCATGAAGCTGGCACCGCTCGGCGCGTTTGGGGCCATGGCCGCAGCGGTGGGCAGCTACGGCGGCGTGACGCTGCTCTATCTGCTCAAGGTGATCGTGCTCTATTACGCTGCGTCGCTGCTGTTCGTGTTTGGCGTGCTCAGCTCGATCAGCTGGATGATCGGCCTGCCGTACTTCAGCGTGCTCAAGCTGATTCGCGACGAGATGCTGTTGATCTTCGGCACCGCATCGAGCGAGGTGGCTTTCCCGCGCCTGGTGGAGAAGCTGCAACGCGCAGGTTGTGATGAGGCCGTGGTCGGTTTCGTTCTGCCCGCCGGCTACAGCTTCAACCTCGACGGCACGTCGATCTACATGGCCATCGCAGTGGGCTTCATTGCGCAGGCGACGGACACACCGTTCTCGCTGTGGCAGCAACTGGGTTTGCTTGCCATCCTGAGCCTGACCTCCAAGGGTGGCACCACCGTTGCCGGCGGCGCATTCGTCAAGCTGGCGGCCACGCTGCAATCGGTGCGTTCGCTGCCGGTGGCGGGTCTGGGCCTGCTGTTCGGCATCGACCGCGTCATGGCGATCGCCACTGCGCTCGTCAACGTGGTCGGGAACACCATTGCGGTCTTCGCCATCGCCCGCTGGGAAGGCGCATTCGATGCCGAGGCCTTCCATCGCGAAACCGGCGGGCAGGCCCGTTCTTCTCTCCTCAAGCTGCAGAAGCCCGCCACACAAGCTGCGGTGGCGCACGACGCGCTGACCCACTAAGTCACTGAGCAACACCAACATGCAACGCATTCCCGCCCTCGATCCCGATGCGCTGGACGCAGACCAGCGCGCCGTCTACGACGCCATTGCCAATGGCCCCCGCAAGGGTGTGCGCGGCCCGCTGGCCGTCTGGCTGCATCGCCCCCTGCTGGCCGACCGCGCACAGGCGCTCGGACGCTATTGCCGCTACGACAGCAGCCTGCCGCCGCGCCTGTCCGAACTGGCCATCCTGTTCATGGGCCGCTACTGGTTGGCCGAATACGAATGGGCCGCGCACAAGCCGTTCGCATTGGAAGCCGGCGTATCGCCGGCGGTGATCGACGCCATTCGCGACGGCATGAACCCGGCGTTCGAGCAGCGCGACGAGGCGCTCGTCTTCGCGTTCCTCACCCAACTGCATGCCACGCGCGAAGTAGACGACGGCCTGTACGCCGAACTGGTGGACGCCATCGGCCAGAACGGCGTGGTCGATCTGGTCGGCATTGCCGGCTACTACACGCTCATCTCGATGACCATCAAGGCATTCAACGTGCCCGCGCCGGCCGGTGCGACGCCGGAACTGCCGACGCAACTGTCGATGTAACAGCAACAAGCAACAAGCAACAAGGAATTCACTGTGCAAGCAACGACCGACTTTGAACAAGCCACGGCCGCGGGCCGTCTGGCAGGTAAGGTGGCCATCGTGACCGGCGCAGGCTGCGTCGGCCCGGGCTGGGGTAACGGCCGCGCCGTAGCGGTGCTGTTTGCGATGGCGGGGGCGCGCGTATTCGCCGTCGACAAGAGCCTTGAGGCCATGGAGGAAACGCTGCGCCGCGTGCGCGAGGCCGGTGGTGAGGTCACGCCGTACACCTGCGACGTGACCGACACCACAGCCGTCAAAGGCATGGTCGATGCCTGCGTGGAGCAATACGGCCGCGTCGATATCCTGGTGAACAACGTTGGTGGCTCTGCTGCTGGCGGCCCTGTGGCGTTGTCGGAAGACAAGTGGGATGCGCAGGTCGCTTTCAACCTCAAGAGCGTCTATCTGACCTGCAAGCACGTGCTGCCCGTGATGGAAGCGCAGGGCAGTGGCGCCATCGTCAATACGGCATCGACTTCCGGCATCCGCTGGACGGGCTCGGCGCAGGTGGCCTACGCGGCTTGCAAGGCCGGTGTGATCCAGCTTTCCAAGGTCGTGGCCGTTGAATACGCCAAGAAGGGCATTCGCGTGAACACCGTGGTGCCGGGGCAATTGCATACGCCTATGGTGGAAGTGCGCCTCGCCGGCCAGCGCTCGGGCGGCGATGTCGACAAGCTGCTGGAAAGCCGCCTTGCCCGCATTCCGCTCGGCTTCATGGGCGACGGGCGTGATACCGCGCATGCCGCGCTGTTCCTCGCTTCGGACGAGGCGCGCTTTATTACAGGTACCGAAGTCGTGGTCGACGGCGGCATGACGGCGCGGTGCGACTGATCATGCAAGGCGAACTGAACGGCGGCGTGTGGGACTGCCATACGCACATCTATGGGCCCTGGGATGCCTTTCCGCTGCCGGCCGATGCGTCGTATCGCCCGGCGGAAGCCCCGATGACGCAACTGCTTGCGCTGCATGAGCAACTGGGTGTCACGCACGGCGTGCTGGTGCAGGCGGCGTGCTACCAGTCCGATCACCGTGCGCTACTGGCCGCGCTGGCCATGACGCAAGGGCGCTACCGAGGCGTCGCGCTGGTCGACCACACCACGAGTGATGACGCCCTGCGCGAGTTGCACGAAGGCGGCGTGCGCGGCATCCGCTTCAACTTCATGGGTCACCTGCCGGGCGACCGTGATCTGGGCCGCTTGCGCGAACTTGCCGAGCGCGTCGGGCCCATGGGTTGGCACGTGCTGCTGCATGGACAACTGGATCAGCTTCTGCCGGTGCTCCACGCGTGGGAAGACCTGAATGTGCCGCTGGTGATCGACCACATGGCCCGTCAGGATGCGACGCGCCCGCTGGACGAAGCTGCCATGCGCGAGCTGGAGCGTCATCTGCGCAATGACAAGCGGTGGATCAAGTTGTCTGGGGTCGACCGCGTCATGCAAGGCGCGGCACCGCCGTGGGAGGCAGCATTGCCGCTGATGAGGCGCTTGGTGCAAGCGGCACCCGAGCGATCCATCTGGGGCACGGACTGGCCGCATCCCAACATCAAGGGCGACGTGCCCGACGACAGCAGTCTGCTCGCGTTCGTGCAGGAAGCCTGCGGCGCCGACGCTGCCGAAGCTGTGCTCGTTCATAACCCGCAACGACTCTATTTCTGAGGCATCGCCATGCAAGCCACGTTTATCGATGCCGCCCAGGCAGGGCAGTCTGCTGAACAAAGCGCCTGTCGCAAGGCTGCCTGGCGCCTCGTGCCGCTGTTGGCAATCGCGTACTTCGTCAACTACCTCGATCGGACCAACGTCGGCTTCGCGGCGCTGACCATGAACCGCGACCTGGGCTTGAGCGCCGCGCAGTTTGGTCTGGCTGCCGGCATCTTCTACGTGGGCTATTGCCTGTTCGAGGTGCCGAGCAACCTGGCGCTGTATCGCTATGGCGCACGTCGCTGGCTGGCGCGGATCATGATCACGTGGGGCCTGTTTGCTGCAGGCACAAGCTTGGCCGTTGGGCCCAACAGCTATGCGGCGATCCGCCTGCTCGCCGGCATTGGCGAGGCCGGGTTCTTTCCTGGCGTCATCTTCTATCTCACCCTGTGGTTTCCGTCGCGCTATCGCACGCGCATGATGGGCTGGTTTCTCGCTGCGATCCCGCTTTCGTCGGTATTCAGTGGGCCGCTGTCGGTATCGATGCTGGAGCTGGACGGTTGGCTGGGGCTGCATGGCTGGCAGTGGCTGTTCATCCTGCAGGGGCTGCCGGCCTGTGTGCTCGGCCTGCTTTGCCTGCGCATGCTGACCGATCGCCCCGATAACGCCGCCTGGCTTACGGCAGAGGAGCGCGCCGCACTGGCGTCGGCCATCGAACGGGAGCGCAGCGCAGCGGTTGAGCATCGTCTCGGACCGGCGCTCAAAGACGCACGCGTCTGGCTGCTCACGGCCATTCTGTTCAGCTACATCATCGGCATTCTGGGCATTGGCGTGTGGATGCCGACCATCCTGAAGACGCATCACCTGTCGAACACGCAGGTGGGCTTTGCCACGGCGCTGCCTTACGTCGTCGGCGCCCTGGTCATGCTGGTCTGGGCACGCGTGGTGGCGCGCACGCAGCGCTACGTTTTGCACCTGGTGATCACCTGTGCGGTGGCGGCGCTGGGCTTCTTTGCATCGGTGGCGTCTGATGCGCTGGTGCCCGCCATGCTCGGCTTGACGGTGGCCGTGGTGGGGTTGTCATCCGTGCGCACGTGCTTCTACAGCATTCCGGCAACGTTCCTGGACAAGCAGGCTGCAGCGGGCGGCCTCGCTTTCATCAACTCCGTGGGTAGCCTTGGCGGGTTGTTTGGCCCGTACATGGTGGGCTGGCTGAAAGACGCCACGGGCTCGTTCAAGGCCGGGCTGATCGGCATGGGCGCGATGCTGGTGCTGGCAACGCTGCTTTCTCTGGTGCTGCTGAGCCGCGTCAAGGAGGGCCAGCGATGAGCAACGACTGGTGGCAACCCAGCCTGCGCACGCCTGACCCTGCCGTGCGCATTCTCGACCCGCGCTTCGAGCACTACCGCTTGCCGCACGCCAAGGTCGAGCGCCTGTGGACCGGCTGCCGCTGGGCGGAAGGCCCCGTCTGGTTTGGCGACGCCGGGGCGCTCTATTGGACCGATCTGCCCAACGATCGCATCCTGCGCTGGGACGATGCGTCCGGCGCGGTGGCGGCATACCGCACGCCCTCCGACAAGGCCAACGGCCTGACACGCGACCGGCAGGGCAGGCTGATTGCCTGCGAGCATGGGCAACGCCGCGTTACGCGCACCGAATACGACGGCAGCATCATCGTGCTGGCCAGCGAGTTCGATGGCAAGCCGCTCAATTCTCCGAACGACGTGGTCGTCGCAAGTGACGGCGCGGTGTGGTTTACCGATCCGCCGTTCGGCCTGGTGAGCGACTACATGGGCCAGATTGCCAAGCCGCAGTTGCCAGCAAGCATCTATCGGATCGACCCGCGCGATGGACGATTGGATTGCGTTGCGGACGATGTGCTCGGACCCAACGGGCTGGCGTTCTCACCGGATGAGCGGACGCTTTACGTGGTGGCATCGCGCGCACGGCCGCGCGAGATTCTCGCATTCGATGTGGTCGACGGCAAAACGCTGGGCGACCGCCGTGTGCTGATCGATGCCGCGGACGGGGCTCCGGACGGTTTTCGCGTCGACGTGCATGGGAACCTGTGGTGCGGCTGGGGCACCGGCACCGCAGAGCTTGATGGCGTGCGGGTGTTTGCCCCCGACGGCACCGCGATCGGCCACATCGCACTGCCGGAGCGCTGCGCGAACCTGTGCTTTGGCGGGCGGCACCTCAACCGCCTTTTCATGGCGTCCACCACATCGCTCTATGCCCTGTACGTGAACACACGCGGGGCGGTTTAGTTCTGCAACACCAAAAATCAAACGAGAACGACTTAGGAGACAAGACATGCCGTTCCAATCCAGAGTGCGCCGGTTTGCGGCGCGTACGCTGTGCGCAGTGCCGTTGATCGCCGCAACGGGTGCGGTCTGGGCCGCCGATATCCACGTGCTGGCCACCGGTGCGTTGCACGCAGCGTTCGAGAAAGTCATACCGGCGTACGAGCGGCAGTCGGGCAACCATCTGATCATTGCGTGGGGCCCGTCCTATGGCAGCTCGCCAGATGCCTTGCCGATGCGCATCAAGAACGGCGAGCCGATGGACGTCTGCTTCATGATCGGCGCCGCCTTGACGGACCAAGTAAAGCAAGGGCGCTTCATTCCGGAGTCGCGCGTTGATCTCGTGGCGTCAGGCGTTGGCGTTGCAGTGCGCAAGGGCTTGCCCAAGCCGAATATTCAGACCGTCGACGATCTGCGCCAAACGTTGCTGGCGGCCAAGTCGGTGGCATTTTCCGAAGGGGCGAGCGGCACCTACATCACCGGCACGCTGTTCGAGCGTCTCGGGATTGCCGAGCAGATGAAAGCCAAGAGCGTGCTGATCCGTGGCAAGGAGCTGGTCGGCTCGGCCCTGGAGCGCGGCGAGGCCGATCTGGGCTTGCAGCAGATCAGCGAGCTGCGCGCGTTCAGCGGCATCCAGTATGTCGGCCCGCTGCCCGCCGAAGTGCAGAAGACGAGCGTGATTGCGGCTGCAGTCGCAAAGGATGCCAAGGAACGCAAGGCCGCCGAAGGGTTGATCACGTATCTGCGCTCGCCGGAAGTTGCTGCCAAGCTGGTCCAGACGGGGCTCGACCCGATTTCCGCCAAATAGCCTGATTCGTTGCCGTTGTCTGATGCATCGCGGTTGGTTTCCAGCCGCGAGGGGACACTGTTACCCGAAACAATAACAACCGGGCCATGTCCCGGAAAAAGGAGACTCCATGACGTTGCAGAAATGCCTTCTTGGCGCCGCATTGACTCTGATGATGTCCGCCTGCGCCACGTCAACGCCAACCAGTGCAGACGTGCAGCGGACGCTCGTGCGCCATGGCGAAGTGCAGATCGAAACCCTGAGCCAAGGAAGTGGGCCGACCGTTGTCATCCTGCCGTCGCTGGGGCGCGGCGCTGAAGATTACGACGAGGTGGCCCGCCTGCTTGCCGCGGATGGGCTGCGTGTCCTGCGGCCGCAACCGCGCGGCATTGGTCAAAGCAAGGGGCCGATGGCCAATCTCGACATGCATGCGTTTGCGGCCGACGTTGCCGCCGTGCTCGATCAGGAAAAGACAGGGCCCGTTGTCGTGGTGGGGCATGCCTGGGGCAGCCAGCCGGCGCGCATGCTGGCGGTGGATCGGCCAGACCTGGTGCGCGGTCTCGTCATGGCGGCAGCCTCCGCCGGCAAGCTGCCGCCGGGTTCCAACGAGAAGCCTTACGGCCGGCTGCGCGAAGCGATTGATGGCTCCGGCAACCTCGCGCTGCCCGAGGCGAAGCGTCTGGAATATCTGCGCCAGGCATTCTTCGCTCCGGGCCACGACCCGAAACCATGGTTGAGCGGGTGGTATCCGGACGCGCATCACGCGCAGGCCCACGCCCGCAATGTCACGCCGGTGGATGCGTACTTCGCTGGCGGCACGGTACCCATGCTTGATCTGCAGGCGCAGTACGACGCCGTGGTCGTGCCCAACGTGTTCAAGCCCATGCTTGGCAATCGCGTGACGGTGGAGGTGATCCGCGATGCCGGGCACGCCATGGCGCCCGAGCAACCTGCAGCGATGAGCCGCGCCATCGCGCGCTTCGCCCGACGTGTCTATCCGGGCGCGTCCTGATTCCGTCAACACTACAACTTGCAGGCCGACGCATCCGCGCGGCATGCCCATCCACACCAAGGAGAACATCATGAAACTGATCAAGTACGGCTGTACCGCATTGGCAGCGGTCATGCTTTCCTTCTCTGCGCTGGCAGCCGCGGATGCCGGGCAGATTGATCGCGAACTGGTCAAGTACAGCAACGTGCAGATCGAGGTGATGCGGCAGGGCAAGGGGCCGCTGATCGTCATCCTGCCGTCGCTGGGCCGTTCGGGGCGCGATTACGACCAGGTCGCAGACCGGTTGGTCGCCGACGGCTTCCGCGTGTTGCGCCCGGAGCCGCGTGGCATTGGCCGGAGCAAGGGGCCGATGGCGAATCTGGACATGCATGCCTTCGCCGCCGATGTGGCTGCAGTGATCGAGCACGAGAAGCAGGGGCCGGCTGTGGTGGTGGGCCACGCCTGGGGTAACTTCCCGGCGCGCATGGTGGCGGTGGATCGCCCCGAGCTGGTGCGTGGCGTGGTTCTGGTGGCAGCTTCCGCCGGCAAGGTACCGCCTGGCTCGAACGAGAAACCCATCAACGCGGAGATGCGCAAGGCTATCGATGGCGCAGGTGACATGCATCTGTCGGAAGAGCAGCGGCTGGAATACCTGCGGAAAGCCTTCTTTGCGCCGGGCAACGACCCCCGCGTCTGGCTCGATGGTTGGCACGAAGAGACGCATGAGGCGGAGTCCCATGCCCGCAACGTGACGCCGGTCGATGCGTACTTTGCGGCCGGGAACGCGCCGATCCTGGACTTGCAGGCAGAACACGACGCAGTGGCGCCGCGCCGGTTCTCGCAGGTGCTGAAATCGATGCTGGGTGATCGTGTCACGGTGGTTGTGGTGCCCAACGCAGGTCACGCCTTTGCGCCGGAACAGCCCAAGGCGATGGCGGACGCGATCGCCGCGTTTGCGAAGCGCGTGTACGCAGAGCCAACCAAGCAGTAGTCGCGGTTGCCTGTCATGTGGAGGCAGGCCGCGTGACTTGCCTCCAGGATGACTGTCGACGCTATTTAGACGCGGCCAACATTGCGGGTCAGAGTTGTCGCGCCATCCTCCGGGCATCTCAGCTCTTTGGGTCGGCAGGTTGAGGCTGGAAAAGGGCGTCAACGCAGAGTGTCCAGACGCATTTCCAACATCCTCTGGCGTCCATCGGCTCTCCTCCATCGGCCCGGCATTGGCTTGCGATTCACACCCCCATTTCTAGCCGCCGCTTTCCCTTGTTGGATGAAGAGGCATCGCTGCCGTTGAATGCGACGGTCGATGACTATCGACATATGCGGCAGTGTCTGGGTACCACGCGAACCGTGGCAGTGCAGTCGGCAAACATAAGACTGACAACCGGTTCGCCCCCGAAAGTTCTATTCCTCCCTTTCGGTAGCGGCATTAAGTTCACGGGCCTGTCGGCGTGCGCTAACAACGGTGCTACGCGACCTTGCCACCGCATTCGGCGAGCACGTGCTTGCCGGGAAATACAACGGTGGACGTATCCGCTATGCGAGAGGCTCTTTGAGCGTCACGGCAAGCACCCGTCGCATCCCTGACTAAGACAGTGCGCACAAGATGGCGTCTTAATTTGCCCTCCGGCAGGGCAGAAGCGGGCCGCTGCACCAACAAGGGGAGAGTACGTGCGTTTGCTTCCGGATCGTCTTGTTAAGTCAATATAAGTCAGATGTTGGTGGCGAACCATTCTCCGGCCATGTCGAGGAAGCTCAACATTTACCGCGCAACACTGGCATAAACCCTGCTTGATAGGCGCCCGTGCCGCTGCTAAATTCGCTTTACATCAGCTTTGCGGTGCATCCGAATTTCTTGCCATCCATCTGACGATCGCTTTCGATACGGCTCTGACTGAGTCGTTGAGGGGGGCGCAAATTCTCGAGGAGAGTGTTGTGATTGCCAGGACTACCCAGCCGCTGCAGCCGTTTGCTGCTATCAAAAAGGTCACCATGCCTTCCCTGCTTGCTGCGCTCTTCTCGGCGGCGGCGTACCCGGCAATAGCACAGACGGCTGATCTGACGCCTGCTGGCGCGGAAAAGGCCGGGACGTCCAGCGGCATTCCTGCATGGACCGCGCCGGGGGCGCTGGAGAATGGATGGAGTCCTGGCAAGCGCCGACTGGATTTCTTCAAGTACAAATCTGACAAGCCGCTGTACGTCATCGATGCGAGCAACGTCGACCAGTATGCCGACAAGCTGAATCCTGGCCAGGTCGCGCTGATCAAGCAAACCAAGGGATACACCATGCCGGTGTATCCGACGCGTCGAACCTGCGGTATGCCCGACTTTGTGGCGGAGAACACCAAGAAGAACATCGGCTTCGCCAAGATGAGTCCAGACGGCACTGCATTGGCCGATGCGTATCTTCCTGGGTTCCCGTTTCCGCATCCTAAGACGGGCGCCGAAGCGATGTGGAACGCCAAGCTGGGCTACCGCGGCGTTGGCATCGAGTTCCGAGACCAGATTACGATGACGTCGCCGCGAAAGGGAAGCTCTGGCGATGGCCTGAAATTTGTATCCGACACGTGGCTCTACTTCCCCTGGGGCGTGAAGGGCGGCACGACGTTTTCTGCCGCGGGCCAGGTCGAGGCGATGAACTACTTCACGTACAAGTCGCCTGTGGCCCTGGCCGGCCAGGGCGCAATGTTTACTGCGTATGCCGCCAAACCGGCGGAAGTCTTCTACTACTTCCCGGGGCAACGTCGGACGCGCCGGATGCCGACCTATGCCTACGATGCACCGCAGATCGGCTTCGACAACCAGTACAACATCGACGAGGCGTACGTCTTCTCTGGTCTTCTGGATCGGTTCGACTGGAAGCTGATTGGCAAGAAGGAGATGCTCATTCCGTACAACGCGCTCGGGATGTACGACTTCACGGCCAAGTACGAAGACGCCTATCAGCCGGACTTCATTAACCCTGCGTACCGGCGCTATGAGCTCCACCGCGTGTGGTTGGTAGAGGCGACGGTCAAACAAGGTGTTCGGCATTCCGCGCCTAAGCGTCTCTTCTACATCGACGAAGATAGCTGGGGTCTTGCTGGTGCGGTGGACTATGACGCCCAGGGCAAGATCTCCAAGGTGCGGGAAGGATATTCGATTCCCGTGTATGAGACGGGAGCCTGTATGTCTCTCGTCTTCGCGCAATACAACCTGAATGATGGCCGCTACGTTGTCGACGGATCGATGCTCGCGGCAGGAAAAGATGCGAAATGGATTGTGGATGGCGCCGACGATCCGCACTTCAAGGCGAGCTTCTACAACGCTGAAAACCTTCGCGCGTTGAGCGAGCGTTGAAAGAGAGGACATCGACAATGAAAAACCTCTCTTTCACTCGCTCTCAAGAGCGTGGTGCTGCCGTGCGTGGGGCCGTTTCAGCGCTCATCGCGCTGGGTTGCACGGGGGCGAACGCCTTTACGTTCTCTAACGACACGATCCAGGGGAGCCTCGATTCGACAGTCTCTGCGGGGGTTGGTGTTCGCACGGCATCGCAAAGCGAAAACCTCGTGTCGCCGACTTATGACCCAGCCACCGGGGCCCGCACGGGCGGTGGGAGTCTCGGGCAGATCAGCGGCCTTAGCGACCAAGGCAACATCAACTACAACAAAGGCAATGCCTTTACGACGTACCTCAAGGGTAGCCACGAGTTGCTGTTGAAAATGCCGACAGAGGGGCTCGCGTTCATGGCCCGCGGCTCCTGGGTGTACGACTACGCGGGCACGCGCACTACTGGAGCAACCAGCGGACAGGACGCGCTTGCCGCTTCTCCCCCCGATATCAGTGGCGGGCTTGCATCGGATGCCCGCAGCAATATTCGCTTCAAGGCTCGGTTGCTCGATCTTTGGGTCAGCAAGCAGTTCAGTGTCGGTGACCAGCAGGCGCGAGTCCGGGTCGGGAACCAGGTCATCAGTTGGGGCGAGAGTATTTTCGAGATCGGCGGCATCAATGCGACGAACGCCATCGATATCAACCGGGCGTCTCAGCCAGGTGCACAGGTCAAGGAATTTGTTCTGCCTGCCCCAATCCTTAGTGTTGCCTCAGGCCTCGGGCATGGGGTCAATGTGGAGGGGTACGTCCAGAGCAACTGGAACAAGAGCTACTTGCCTCCGGTAGGTAGCTACTGGTCCTCGTCCATCATCGGAGCGGGCGAGAGTGCTTACGGTGTGCGAGAAGCGCGTCCCAAGAACGGCGGTCAGTTTGGCTTTGCCGCACGCTATCAACCGGACGGAACGGACATCAATCTTGGGGTCTACGCGATCGCGTATCACGACAAGCTACCCCAGACGTCTCTCGCTGCTGACGGCGCTACCGTTTTCAAGTATCCGGAAAACCGCCACATGTTTGGTGTCAGCGCCAATTTTCCGGTGGGCGACATGGCCATTGGAACGGAGCTCTCCTTCCGGCCCCGGGATGCCGTGCCGCTCAACCCGGCGAGTGGTTGCGTGGCCCAGGGGGGTAATTGCTGGGTCGACGAAAAACGCTTTCAGTGGCACCTGACTTCGCTCTATGCACTTCAGCCCGGAAACGCAGGCGCGCTCTTGAATCTCTTGGGAGCGCAAACGGCCACGCTCACCACCGAAACGGTCGTGATCGCCTACCCGGGGCTCCATAAGAGCTACGGAGGGTCACCTATTGCGGCTGGTGGTTTGTTGTGGGGTAACGAATTCAACGATCTCTTTGCCACGGGTGCGCTCAACAGCCCCGGCAGTTCGGCCGGAACAAAGTACTCCGGCGGCATCAATGTCGACTTCAACTGGGTGTATGACGGGACACTGGTGCAGGGCTGGCAGGTCAATCCAGGCGTGTACTTCCGATACGGACTCTTTGGCCAGACCCCCAACATCAATGCGCAGTTCGTGCGAGGTGTGAGCTCGATGAACCTGTACGTCAACTTTGTACAGAACCCGGCCAACTGGCAGATCGGCCTGAACTACACAAGGTTCATGGGATCGACCAACCCGCTCAAGAACCCGCTACGTGACCGAGACTTCTTCGGCATCGTCGCATCCCGCAATTTCTGAGGTCATCATGAAGTCGTCGCCTGTTGCCGAGTCGGCGCGTTCGAGCGCGCTCGTCCGGATCTTAAACATGCTCGAGCACGCGCTATTCGGCCACAGGCGGCTTGTGCTTGGATTACTCATCGCTTTCACCGTTGCGATGGGATGGTTTGCGGTCAAGCTGCGAATGGATGCTGGCTTCGAGAAGCAGCTTCCCGTGGGGCACGAATATATCGCCACATTCAACGAATACCGAGATGATCTGTTGGGCGCAAACCGCCTGACGATCGTCGTAAAAGCCAGGAAGGGAACCATTTGGACGACGGAGGGCTTGAAGCGTCTTTACGACGTCACGCAGGCCGTCACGTTTCTGCCTTATGTGTCGCGCAGCAGCGTCCAGTCTTTGTGGACGCCGAATTCCTTCGTCAATGAAATCACGGAGGAAGGCTTCCGGGCAGACCCACTCATCCCCGGAACGGTCACCCCGGACCGCTTGGATGCGACAGCCATCGGCAATATCTCTCGGTCGACGGCGCAGGGGGGCTTTGTCGGCAGCCTGGTCTCGCGAGACCAGACGAGTGCCATGGTGACCGCCGACCTGAACGAGGTGAACGCCAGCGGTAAGCGTATCGACTATGTGTCGTTCGACAGGATGCTGGAGTCTGAGCTGCGCAAGAAGTTCGAGGACGACAAGTACGAGATCCAGATCATCGGCTTCGCCAAACAGATTGGTGACATCGCTGAGGGCGCTGCCGCCGTCCTGCAGTTCTGCCTGATGGCGCTGTTGCTAACCGCCTTGGCTGTGTATTGGTACTGTCGATCGATTCGCTTGACGATATTGCCACTGAGTTGCTCGCTCTTTTCGCTGATCTGGCAATTCGGGACGTTGTATTTGCTGGGGTACGGGCTTGATCCGTTGGGTGTGCTGGTGCCCTTCCTCGTGTTCGCCATCGGCGTCTCGCATGGTGTTCAGCAGATCAACTTCATCGTTCGAGAGATCTCTCACGGCAAGTCTGTGGACCGCGCTGCGCGCTCGAGTTTCAGTGGTCTTCTGGTGCCCGGAACGCTTGCGCTCATCACCGCGTTCGTTTCCTTCGCCACGCTGGTTCTTGTCCCGATTCCGATGGTGCGCGAATTGGCCATCACGGCATCGCTTGGCGTTGCGTACAAGATCATCACGAACCTGGTCATGCTTCCCCTTGCGGCATCGATGCTTCAGGTGGACGCTGCGTATGCCAAAAGCATGGAAGCGAGGGCGGTACAACGGGCACGTTGGCTGCATGTCCTGGCACGCGTTGCGGTTCCCCGAAATGCAGCACTCGTTCTTGTCATCGCGGCCGGCGTGTTTGCCACGGCGGCCTGGCAGAGCCGGGATCGCGTGGTCGGTACGTTGCAGGCGGGCGCGCCGGAGTTGCGTGCAGACGCCCGATTCAACCGAGACGCTGTTTCGATCGCCACCAACTACGACATCGGGCTGGACTGGCTCACGGTCGTCTTTCAGGCGCCGTCCAACTCGTGCGAGAACGTCCAGATTGCCACATACCAGGACCGGTTCGTCTGGGCAATGCAGCCCGTAAATGGAGTGTTGTCCATTACGTCCTTTTCGTCGCTGCTTCGCCAATACAACGAAGGCTACAACGAAGGAAATCCGAAGATGTCCGCGACGCCCATTGATCCCGCGAATTACGCGGCGATGGCCGTAGAAGTGGGGCGGCTTCCCGGAATCATGCGCAAGGATTGCAGCATGAGTGCGGTGCATATCTATCTCTCCGATCACAAAGCCACCACGATCAATCGCGTGATCGCCGCGGTGAAGACATTCCGCGACACGGAGAAACTCCCCGGCGTCACGATCCGGCTTGCCTCAGGCAACGCGGGCGTCTTGGCGGCAACGAACGAAGTGATCGAGCACAGCGAACTCCCCATGATGCTGTACGTGTATGCCACGATCGTCCTGCTGGTTTTCCTCGCTTATCGGGACGTTCGCGCCGTACTGGCCTGTTGTCTCCCGCTCACGATCGGCACGTTTATCGGCTACTGGTTCATGAAAGAGCTTGAGATCGGCCTGACCGTGGGCACGCTTCCTGTGATGGTGCTTGCGGTGGGTATCGGCGTCGACTACGCGTTCTACATCTATAACCGCCTGCAACTCCATCTGGCCAATGGAGTGGGTATCGTCAAGGCGCTGGAGCACTCGATTCTGGAGGTCGGCACAGCCACGATCTTTACGGCACTGACGCTGGCTGTTGGGGTGGCAACGTGGTCGTTCTCCGCACTGAAGTTCCAAGCCGACATGGGCAAGCTGCTCGCGTTCATGTTCCTGGTCAATATGGTGATGGCGATGACCGTTCTTCCTGCTTTTGCGGTTTGGCTGGAACGGCTATTCCCACGCCGCGGCCCCGCGCGTGCGCCGGGCCTCCTGGCGCATTGATGTGGGGAGACGAACCATGAAGATCCTTCATTCGCGCATCCTTCGAGCCTTCGTCATTGCTGCGGCGCCTGTACTGGCCGTGGTTGCCAATGCTGCATCCCAATCCGAAAAATTGGTTCCGATTCCCGCAGCGAAATCTCCCATCGCGACACAGTCTCCGGTGCTAGGTGCGGCGTGGGCGGGCGACCGTCTGGTCAGCGTGGGCGCCAACGGCGTCGTGTTGCTGTCCGATGATGGAGGTGCCTCTTTCCACCAGGCACAGCAGGTGCCGGTAAGTTCAGTTCTGACGAGCGTCAGCTTTGCCGGTCCGAGAACAGGATGGGCCGTGGGCCACTGGGGGGTGATCCTTGCCACCACCGATGGTGGTGAAACATGGCGAATTCAACGGTTGAGCACCGAGGAGGATCGCCCCCTCTTTGCGGTGCATTTCTTCGATCCACAGCGTGGCGTTGCAGTGGGGTTGTGGTCGCTCGTGCTGGTGACGCAGGACGGCGGTGCCACCTGGACAGAGCAGCGCGTGAATCCCAAAGCGGGCACCAAGTCTGACTTCAACTTGCTTGGCCTCTTTCCCGACGGAAAGGGGGGCATATATGCGACTGCAGAGAAGGGCCAGGTTCTGCACTCGGTCGACTATGGCAGGACATGGGAATACCTCGACACCGGCTACAACGGCTCTCTGTGGTGCGGGGCGATGCTGGACGGCGGCGTGCTGCTAGTCGGCGGCCAGCGCGGAACGTTGATGCGCAGCGAAGACGGCGGCCGGAGCTGGACGCGAATACCTTTGAAAGCCGCCAGCTCCATCACATCCATCGCGGCCAGAAACGGCGACGTGATGGTCGTCGGCCTCGATGGCTTCGCGGCCCAAAGCCATGACGGTGGTCGGACTTTCACCGAATCGATCCGTGCCGGCGGCGCACCGCTGACGGCGGCATTGCCCACGGGGCCGGGGAAATGGCTGATGTTCTCGCAACGAGGCGTCGTACAGGACCCCGCCGCAAAGCCCCAAAACCAGAACTAAGCCGACGCATTCGGCAAGGAGACAACGCGTGACCATTGGAAAAGACTCAGCGCATCTTCAATGCGCCTTCATCAACGGCCGTTGGGTACCGCCGAGCGGTGGCGGCCGCCATCACGATGTGATCAATCCCGCGACAGAAGAGGTATCGGGCAGTGTTGTCTTCGGAGACGAAGCTGACGCTGTATTCGCGATTCAGGCTGCGTACGATGCATTTCCCGCCTATTCTCAGACGCCGCTTGCTGAACGCATCGCGCTCCTGGAGCGCATTGCCGACATATATGAACGGCGGATGGACGACATGGCGCGTGCCATCACGTTGGAAATGGGAGCGCCCCTCCATGCGCTGTCGATGCCTGCACAAGCCCCCGCAGGCATGATGCATTTCCGTGCGACGGCAGCCGTCGCGAAGGCGCATGCCTTTGAGGTTCAGTTGCCGTCCACGCGCGTGGTCAAAGAGCCGGTCGGTGTGTGCGCCATGATCACGCCGTGGAACTGGCCGATGAACCAGGTCGCCTGCAAAGTCGCCCCAGCCTTGGTAGCAGGTTGCACCATCGTTCTGAAGCCCAGCCAGAACGCTCCTTACTCCTCAGTGCTGTTTGCGGAAATCCTGGAGGAGGCTGGCGTTCCTCCCGGCGTCTTCAATATGGTCCAGGGAGAAGGCGGTCGCCTCGGCCAGGTACTTGCCTCGCATCCACTGGTCGATATGGTCTCGTTGACCGGTTCGACAAGCGCCGGTGCACAGGTGACCAAGGCCGCAGCAGATACCGTCAAACGTGTGTCTCTCGAGCTTGGTGGGAAGTCGGCCAACATCCTTCTTGATGGAGCCGATTTCCCGACCGCTGTCACACACGGGGTGCTCAGCATGATGAGCAACTCCGGTCAGACATGCACGGCGCCTTCACGCATGCTGGTACCTGCGCACCGCCTTGCAGAAGTGCAAGCGATAGCGGTGGAGGCGTGCAAACGCATTGTGGTGGGTGACCCCATGGACCCGAGCACGACCATGGGCCCCATCGCCAACCGCCGGCAGTTTCTTAAGGTCCGCGAAATGATTCAAGTGGGACTGGATGAAGGCGCCACGCTGGTGAGCGGTGGTTTGAGCACGGTGGAAGGCACTGACCGAGGCTTCTACGTTGCGCCCACGGTCTTCACAGTCCCGCACAACATGTTCCGTATCGCACAGGAAGAAATCTTCGGACCCGTCCTCGTCGTCATTCCATATCGCGATGAGGAAGAGGCGGTTGCTATCGCCAACGACTCGATCTACGGCTTATCGGGCTACGTTTACGGTCCGGATGTTGACGAGGCGCAGCGCGTGGCGCGGCGGATGCGTACTGGCATGGTGCACCTCAACGGGGCTGGGGTGGATCCCATTGCGCCGTTTGGCGGATACAAACAATCCGGAAACGGCCGAGAGTGGGGTGCGGCTGGGATCGACGAGTTTCTAGAAACAAAGTCGATCATGGGTGCAACCGGCAACTGACTGCGGCGAGGGAAGCACGGTCCGGGGCGCCCGCGCTTCCCAGCATGGCTCAAGTCAATGGATAGGGAGCGAAAAATCTGATGTAAATCGATTAATCGTCAGCTTACGAGCCGAGAGTTGTTGCTCGTCGAGGCTCCAGATTGCGGCCTACGCTGCGCTTTCTGCTTGACGCTCTTTTAGAACCAGGGTTTCCGGCAGGAAGCATCTCAGATACGCGAGCGTGGCCCGAACAGACTCCGCGAACGTTTCGTCGTCTATCTCGCCCCGGGCGGAATAAGAGCCCGACCACAACGCCTCCCCGAGTTCTGTAGAGAACATGAAGTAGCGTTCCAGATTTGGGATTTCCGGCATGACATAGGCTTCCCGCATTACCTCGAGCGAAGCCTGCCCGAATGTTTTATTGTGCATCAGGTTGTTAATCCGACTTTGGCGATGCAATGTTGGCCCCAACATGATTTCACTCATGGCTCGATTGTTGTTGAGCACATCACGGGCATCCGCCAT
Organism: Ralstonia sp. TCR112; assembly: GCF_007997035.1. Lineage (GTDB taxonomy): Bacteria > Pseudomonadota > Gammaproteobacteria > Burkholderiales > Burkholderiaceae > Ralstonia > Ralstonia edaphi. The sequence goes on from NZ_VOSS01000028.1 coordinate 29,902, forward strand.
CACAGCTTTAACCCAATCTTGCCAGCTTGGGTTCTTTTTGGCAGCCTGGCGCTTGCTCTGCTCCAGAACGATGGCAGTTAGCCGCTCGTTGTATATCTTGTTTAACTCAATATGGATTGCGGTGACCGTATTGAACAGGTAATGCACAGAGGCGGGCGCTATCTTGGACTGCTTTCCAATATCGTAGAGACTAATATCTTCGATATTTGCGGTTTGCAGCAAATGTTCGGTTGCCTCGATAATCGCTTGATATCTGCGCCTGCTTCGCTCTTGAGTTGGCACGCGAGGGGATCGCCGCACCTCTGCGGTGCGTCCTTTTCGGTGCGAAGCCTTTTGGCGCACCGGTTCATCGTCGGGAGGCGTGATTTTTGATCCTGACACTCTGGGTGAATCCTCTGTAGATTAAAGGCGCTCAGCGACGGGTCAGCGTTTTATTTATTGCCTTTCAGCGCTCGTTCTGCTGCACGTAGGCCACCACGGACGCCGGATTCCATGTGGACACCATCGTAATCGTTGCCGGCGAATGAAATCCCGTCAAACGATTCAGCCTCCTTCTTGAACGCGAGAATCTTAGCATGCTGGCCCGGAGCGAAGCGGCCAACACCCCACGTATGCCGCTGCACGCGTGCCTCATCAACCCATTGAGAAATCCCTGGGAAGAAGGCCTCCACGTCGCGTAACGCTTGGATGATCAGGTCTGACTCACTTTGCTGGGCGAGACGCGCTGCATCGGGATAGCAAGGCCATGCGGAAATGATCCCCTTGCCACTTGGCACCAGGTGCGGAGTCTTGACCGTGTGATTCAAAGCCATGTTAAAGACGGTATCCCGGTAGGCGTGCCCCATGTACACGAACGCCTCTGTTTGGAGAGGGCGATCAAGGAAAAAGTACACCAGCGAGAAAGGGGCATTTGGGAATGAAGACAGAAACTCTTTTGCTGTCTGCATACCATCGGGGACGAGCTCGGCAGCCCGATCGATGGAGCATGCGACGATAACGTGCTTTGCACTTAGTGTGGTTCCGTTTTCAAGAAGGACGCCTTCGACCTTGCCTCGATTCGTGAGGATCTTTGATACCGCCGTTTCATATTGCACATTGACCCGTTTGGCCATCCGTTCGGCAAGTGTGACATTGCCTGTGCGCAGCGTCATGACTTTGGATGTGCCAAACATCTTTATGAGATTGAGCGTGTGATATAGATTCGTATGCTCGGCCGTTGTATTTGCCATTCCATGGGCTGCGGGGCGGAGCACAAAATCCTTAAAGTTGCTGCCGGCCCAAGAAAACGCGTCCGCAGCCGAAACATTGTCGTATTCCGGAATGTCTTTCTCTGTTTCAAAGAACGAAAATCGTTTCGACATGGCAAGATACCGGATCGTAAACCACGTGAGATCCAATGTTCCCCGCAGGCCCAGCAGCTTGGCAAGCCCCAAGTTCCCTTGCGGAAATTGGATATTGCCCCGGCGATCCAAATAACCGGCTTGGACGTTCGATTGGGGCATCAGGTCTTGGGACAACCCATAGGAGTTCACCAGCTTGAGCATTTCTCTGTAGTTGGAATGAATGCCTTGCGCTCCGCCTTCTGCTGCATCCCCTTTTCTTGTCAGGCGGACGATTCGCCCGCCGGGGCGGTTTGACGCCTCCAAGACGACAACATCTCGACCTGCTTCCTTCAATGTGTGCGCCGCTGTGAGGCCGGTGATGCCTGCGCCGATAACGATGGTGGTGTCTTTCATGTACGTGAGATGACGTCGTCGTGAGAACGGGGCGCGATGACCCCTTGTGGATCCCAGTGTACGATAAAACTTGACTAACGTCAGCTTTTGGATCAATGTTTGACACCAACGATCGCCCGAGGTGGGCGGGACGCATGCTAGGGGAACTGCCATGGACGGAAGTGTCGAGAACGGCAAAGAGGCGTGGTTTGTAACGTCTACGGGAGCGAAGCTTTTCTATAGAGATTTCGTCCCGGCGCGCCCCGCGTCTTCTGTGCCGCTATTGTGTTTGCACGGGTTCATGCGGAACTCCCGCGACTTCTGCGAATTGGGAAAGACGTTCGCGGCCAAGGGTGTCCGTGTGGTGGCCCCGGATCTCCGCGGGCGGGGTTTCTCTACGCGGTACAGCGACCCCAAGGACTATCACTACGATCTGGTCATGCGGGACGTCAAAGATCTGCTGGACCATCTCGACATTGGCCCGGTTGCGGTATTGGGCGTTGCTCTTGGGGGCATCATCGCGATGGATATGGCGGGAGAGAGCGGGACGCGCGTGTCAGGTATCGTTCTGAACGACCTCGGCGCCGAAGTCGTGGAGCAGTCTGCCAAAAGAATGGCGGACAACGTCGACGCATCGGACTTCGGCTTTGATGAGGCAGTGGATCGCGTGAAGCTGCACTTCAGCAAGACGTACCCGGATCTTGCCGAAGAGCGCTGGGTGGATTTGATGCTGCGAGCCTATCGAGAGGTGGCTCCTGGCAGATATGCCCGGGACTTCGACCTTCGCTCGCTTGCCGATGCGCAACGGATGAAGGCCGAAAGGCCAGATCTATGGCCGCAGTTTCTCGCGACGCGCGGCGTGCCAGTGGCGCTTCTTCGCGGAGCGACCTCGGACTTCTTTACGGCTGACTGCGCTGAGCGCATGGTGGAGGCTCACGCCGACACCGTGCTGACAACGGTCGAAGGCCGCGGGCATCCTCCCCTTCTGGACGAGCCCGAATCGTTGGCAGCAATTGAGGCATTGCTACAGCGCGCTTCACAACGCTGAAAGTGTTGCTACGGTCGATGCGTCGACTCGAGGCGATTGTTGCCTCGGCCGGCCAGCCGCCGTGAAATACCTCTCTGGCAGAGGAACGGATGTAGAAGCGTCGGCTCTTATGGAGCCGCTTGACACAGCTTCGGGCGGAGACAGCCGGTCACCCCGCGGCACCCTAACCACGGCATAGCGTTGTGCACCATGGACAAGCCGAAAGCATCGCGTCTGGTCAGGTATCCGATCTACACCATCGGAGATCTGTCCAGCGGAATCTACTCCGTCACGCCGAGCATCTTGCTGATGTTCTACATGACGAACATCCTGGGCATCTCCGTGGGTGTCGCCACGCTGGCTGCAGTTCTGCCGAAAATCGTAGATCTGATTTCGAGTCCGGTGGTGGGCGGCATGTCCGACAGAACGTCAACGTCGCTTGGCCGTCGGCGTCCCTTCATTCTGTTCGCCGGGTTGACGATCCTGCCGGCATTCTCCTTCATCTGGGGAGCGCCGTTCAGTTCGCCGCTGGCCTCGGCTTGCTTTGTGGCGGGGGTCTTCAGTATCTGCACGTTCTGCTATTCATCCTTCCTGGTGCCCTATTGCGCGTTGAACAGCGAGATCGCGACGGGCTACCACGACGGTACAACGCTCAACTCCTATCGCGCCGTGTACTCCATGCTGGGCTGCGTGCTAGCGGGCGCTGGGGCTCCATTGATCGTTGAGAAATTTGGGGGAGGTCGGTCCGGATATCTGGCGATGGGTATCGTGATGGGGAGCGTCATGGCGGTGAGCGTGATGACGACGTTCTTCACTTCCAAGGAGCCAGCCCGACATGTGGACGCTCCGCACCTGACGAAAGCCGAGATTTGGGGTGCCCTGGTCAACAACCGTCCATTATTGTTGCTACTTTTTTCCTATGTTCTCCACGTCATTGGGAGCGGAGTGCTTGGGGCAACCTTGGCGTACTTCGTCACTTACGTGCTGCATCGAGACGCCGATTTCCTGTCCCTTCTCTTCTTTCTGACCTTCGGGGCGTCTGTCGCGGCGATTCCGCTGTTTGTGTATCTCGGCAAGCTTGTCGGCAAATTCGGATCGTTCGCGGTGGCACTTGTTGTCGCTGGCACCGCAGCCCTTGGGTACCTGATGGTCCATCCAACGACCCCCGTGCCATTTGTGTTGGCCATTGCAACCATCTTGGGGATGAGTGAAGGCGGAATTCAGGTGTTTGCCTATTCGATGTTGGCGGACTGCATCAAGCATGGAGACAGCCGGAGTGACGCGCCGCAGTCGGAGGCGGTGCTGAGCGGGGTGTTCGTCGCCGGCGAAAAACTGGGATTTGCATTGGGCGCGTTGGTTGCCGGAGGCTTGTTCGCTCTGTCCGGCTTGGTGGAGACACAAGAGGGTTTCGTCGAACAACCGCACTCGGCAATCTGGTCAATACGTCTAGCCGTCTCGGTGATTCCCTTGGTCGTGAATGCTCTAGCTCTGGTCGTAATCTGGTTCTACAGGGCTTTTGACTCTCGCATCGTCGCGCCTGCTCCCGTGGAGCTGCATAGCGAGCAACCTTCTGTTTCTTAGCGTTCTTGCGGACGAGAACGCTCCCATCTGGTTTTCCTTCCCTCTAAGAGTTTGTTTTCCATGGACAGGATGCATCTGACACTCGCCTCCGCTGACGCGATCGCTGCGCTGGAGGCGCGTAGACCGCAGTTGTGGACGAACCCGAATCGTTCCCATGACGGGATGCCCGTATGCTCATGGGGAGAGCGAATGATCGGCATGGCCGATGTCACTGAAGCCGCAAACCGCTTTGCAAATTTCAGGCACGTGCTGCTTCAGTTGTTTCCCGAACTGGAGGCCACCGGTGGAGTCATCGAATCACCATTGATTCGAGCCAGCTTTCTGCAAGAGGCACTCGGCTTGCCGCCTTTTGCAGGTCATGTATTTGTGAAGGCAGATCATGGGTTACCTGTTGCCGGATCGATCAAGGCGCGAGGCGGCATCCACGAAGTCCTGGAGTTAGCAGAGCATCTCGCTGTCGCTCATGGTTTTGCTTCCGAAGGTGACCTTGCCGGCCTCCTGGATCCCGAAGCGCGAGCATTCCTTGGCCAATATCAGGTGTCGGTTGGTTCGACCGGCAATCTGGGATTGAGCATCGGTGTGATTGCGTCCGCGCTGGGGTTCAAGGCAACGGTGCACATGTCTGCTGACGCCAAACAATGGAAAAAGGACCGATTGCGCAAGCGGAACGTCGCGGTGGTTGAACACGAGGGGGACTATGCGGCTGCGGTGGCAGCGGGCCGACGTCAAGCGGAGTGCGATGCGAAGTCGTACTTTGTTGACGATGAGGATTCCCTGTCGCTGTTCCTGGGTTACAGCGCAGCTGCGTTAGGTCTGAAGAGTCAACTGCATGCCTCAGGGGTTGTCGTCGATGAACGGCATCCGTTGTTTGTGTATCTGCCTTGCGGCGTTGGTGGCGCACCATCTGGCATCGCGTTTGGCCTTGCTCATGTTTTTGGACCGCATGTGCATTGCTTCTTTGCCGAACCCGTGGCGTCGCCATGCTTTTTTCTTTCGATGCTCGACCCAAGCGGGAGCAATCCCGCGGTGTACGACATCGGTCTGGACAACCAGACCGAGGCGGATGGATTAGCGGTTCCACGTGCGTCCGCGCGCGCAGTCTCTACCATGCGGACTGCGTTGGGGGGCGTTTTCACTGTAGACGATGAGCGGCTCTTCCAGCATGTCCACACCGCGGCAGTGGCAGAGGCTCTTCGGATCGAGCCGTCTGCGGCGGCTGGCTTTGATGGGCCCCGCTGGCTTACGTCACCAGGTGAGGGGGCCGGGTACCTGGAGCGCCACGGTCTCCATCAATACGTAGCGAACTCCACCCACGTCATTTGGACGACGGGGGGCTTATTCGTACCCGATCAGGAATACCAAGCCTTCTTTGAGCGCGGCGCGATCAGCAAACAGCACGTGCCGGCAAGCGCGCAATGACACCAGTAGATTCGGCCTTGGCTTCGTAACGCGAGAGAAAATGGGGTCTTGCGGCCAAAGGTCGTCTAGCACGTTCAAGCCCATCTCGCCACGGAGCCTACGAGGCGAAAAAAATGCCGTGCTAACACGGCATAGAAAGACCCCAGAGGAGACCGATGACCGGGATCTGACGACGTGGTGCTGGCATGTGCCGGAGCGCCAGCAAGATTGGCGGGAACCGCAACAGATCGATGCGCCGCGCTAGCGGCCGCATCTTCTGGTGGGCCTCAAATTCGCTAAGGAACGCGTCCCGTCACCGCGGCCTTTAGATCATCGCTTCGATAAGCCGAGGACCTCGTTGCTGCATTGCTGAGCGATAGAGGTCCGCAAACGCCTCTGCGGTGGTCGCCCGGGACGCCTCCACTCCCATGCCTTGAGCGATCTTGGTCCAGTTCATCTCGGGGTTGTGAAGATCCAGCATCGATAGCGCCTTTTGCCCAGTCTCCTGTACGCCGACGCGCTGCAGTTCGATGTTCAGAATTCCGTAGGAGCGGTTGGCATAAATGACAACGGTGATATCCAGGTTCTCACGAGCCATCGTCCATAGCGCTTGCATGGTGTAGGCGGCGCCGCCATCTCCGTGCGGACAAACCACCTTGCGATCCGGCGCTGCGATCGCTGCGCCAACGGCAACGGGCAGGCCGTCGCCGATGGAGCCGCCAGTCAAGGGAAGATGGGTGTGCGGTCGGCCGGTGGCCATCGTACTCAGCAGGGCAAGGCCGCTCGTCGCTGATTCGTCAGCGAAGATCGCTTGTTCGGGCGTCAGGTTCGCCATGACCTGCGCGATTGCCAAAGGTGTCAGGTTCCCGCTAGGCATATCAGGCAGTTGGAGCGGTACGCGCTTCGCTGCCTGCGGTGGTGCGCCCAATGTGTCGGCCAAAGCTGCGAGGGCGCCCCAAGCATCTTCATGCGGGTGTGCCAGGTAACTCAGGTGGCATCCCTTGGGTGTGCACCAGCTTGATTTTCCCGGGTAGGCGAAGAACGAGACCGGCGGCTTGCTACCGACGAGAATGATCTGTTCCGTCCCTTCGAGGAAGCTGACGATCTGCTCCGCGAAATAGGGAATACGTTCGACTGGTACGCGTCCGGCGCCGAGTTCCGTATGCGGCGCGAAGGTATCGCAGAGAAGGCGTGCGCCGCTGGCCGCCTGGACGCGTCCTGCGGCTTCAAGACCTGCCCCATACAGTGCATTCGCGCGCAAAATGAGTGCCGTCTTCTTGCCATTGCGCAGAAGCGCGGCGGCAGCCTCGACGGCGGCGGCTGATACAGGTTCAGGCCCGCGGTGAGGCAGCGGATCCGCAGGCCGCTCAGCCTCGTCCCACGCGGTATCAGCAGGAAGAATCAGTGTCGAAATGCATCCTGGAGCCGATCGTGCAGCCTGCACGGCGCGGGCGGTATCGGCCGCCACTGTCTTCGCCGATTTCGACTCGTGAATCCAGGAGGACACCGGTCGAGCAAAACCGACGATATCCGACGTCAGCAGCGCATCGTACTGAAGATGGTACGTCGCATGATCGCCGACGATATTGACGATGGGCGTGTTCGCCCGGCGCGCGTTATGCAGATTGGCCAGGCCGTTCGCCAGCCCCGGGCCGAGGTGCAACAAGGTTGCCGCAGGCTTGCCGGCAACACGGCCATAGCCGTCGGCTGCACCGGTGGCCACGCCCTCGAACAAGCAGAGGACGCTTCGCATGGTCGGCGCAGAATCCAACGCGGCCACGAAGTGCATCTCCGACGTACCTGGGTTGCCAAAACACACATCGACATCACAGTTGACGAGCGTCTGAATCAGCGACTGAGCGCCATTGATCTGAATCTTTTGCATTCTGCGGCGCCTCTAGTCCATGAAGCTCGGATCCAGCTTGGTGAGCTTACGCAGCATTCCAGGCCATGGATCCATCGTGCCGTCAGCTTGACCAACACGCATGAGTTCATGGCGGAACTCATCGAGAAGAGACTGCGGAAAGCGGATCAATTCCCCATGTTTCGCACTGTTCGCCAGCAACTGAATGCGGCAAGCCTTGCGGATGTTGTAGTGCCGCATGAAGGCATGTTTTGCTTCGTACCCCAGCGTCAGAAGTCCGTGGTTACGCAGGATCGCAGCGTTATTGTTGGCGCCGAGGGACCGCTGCAAAGAAGGTATGCGTCCTTCGTATGTTTCGACGCCTTCGTAGTCGTGATAGGCCAAGCCGTCTGCAATCGCGAAGGCTGCGGACTGAGAGATCGGCAATAGGCCTTCAGCATTGCAGGCCACCGCAGCAATGATGTCGTCGTGGGAGTGGATCACGAAGTTTGCGTCCGGCCTAGCCTCATGTACGGCCCGCATGGGGTACCACGCGTTTTGAACAGGGCCGAATGGGCTTTCCGAGACGACATCGCCTTCCAGATTGATTTTGACGAGACTGGACGCAGTGACTTCTTCGAACAGCAATCCCGATGGGGCGACGAGAAAGTCGTCCCCTACGCGTGCCGAGACCAACTGCATGGAAAGGTCATCCCACCCCATGAAAGGAATGAGGCGGAACAGCGCAGCTGTTTGTACCCGAATGTTCCATTCGTCATCCGAGACCTTGCCCTTCAAGGAGGGGTACGCGGTATCGCCGATTTTTAGCATCGTTCAAATTCTCCAAAAGTCGCACAAGGGCCCGTCGGTCGTCATGACGATGGGTGGGGAGGTGTGCTTAGAGCTCAATGACAGAGGGACCCGTGCCGTCCCATGCTTGGGCTGCCGCTTTCATCTGGGCGAATCCTTCCGTGATCAGGGGGCTCGCCTGGATCAATTCCAAGACTGTGCCGCCAAGCAATGGGGGCTCGAAGAAGACGGTTTCAACGCCAATGGAAGAAAGCGTGCGATGCAGCGGTGAGAACCCTAGATCTGCAAGGGTGGCGGTGTCAGCCGCTATGTCGTTGGACAACAACCCAACGTGCTGTACGCCGGCACCGTACCGATTTTGAAAATCCGCGAAGGTGGAGGGTGCCGCGTTGTGCTGTTGGACCAACTCGATCTGCAGGTCGCCCGAGTACGCAAACGCGGCCGTGATGTCGCATTCGGTGTGCTGGCCTCGATATGTCTGCTCCGCGTACTGAATGTGTCGGGAGACAAAGAATGGCCCGATGCCGAGTTTGTTCCAGAGCGCGATGGCCGCATCAACGTCGTCGACTACATAGGCGACTTGCATGACGGGGCCCAACTTGCCGATCAACATTGCGGACTCCTGTGTGAGGTACTCCAATGTGCTGCACGCCCTCAAAAAGCCGGCGTTAGTCGAGTTATATCAGCACTTCGCACAAGAGGCAACTAGACTCGGGAGGGCTCCGGGATAGCCCCTAGGCGCTGCGTAGTACCGTACAAATATCAGACATGGCGCTTCAGTTAGGTCGCAAGATGCGCAAATTTAACGGTAGGCAACGCTGGCAGAACCGGCGGACGGTGCGTGGACGTGTTGAGGTATCTGTTGCCCAGCTCACTTAAATAATTGACTAAGATCGGATTTATGCGCAAACTCCTGTCAACCGGGGAGGCGCTGTTGCGCGACGTCGCGGGATGCAAAGGGAGGCAACGACTGCCGGTCTGCGGTGGCAGCTTCGATCCATCTCTCGAATACACGAGCCAGTGAGCGGTTTGCAGGAGGATTCGTAGTGGGCCACAAAGACCACATGGACAAGTCTTTCGACATTGTCATCGTCGGCGCCGGATCGGCGGGGTGCGTATTGGCCAACCGGCTGACGGCAGATCCAAATCTGCGTGTATTGCTCTTGGAGGCGGGCGAATGGGATCGCGATCCTATGATCGGATTGCCCGTAGGCATCGTTCACATGACAGCCAACAACCTATATCGGTGGTCGGATGTGTCAGAGCCAGATCCCGGGCTCGGGGGTCGAAGAAACGATATTCCGCACGGCAGGGTGATCGGTGGCGGTTCGTCGATCAACTACATGGCACACACGCGTGGACATCCCGCTACCTATGATGCGTGGGCGGATGAAGGTGCGCCGGGTTGGTGCTACAAGGACGTCCTGCCCTACTTCAAGCAGTGTGAAGCCTGGGACGGCGGCGAGAATGCATGGCGAGGTGGAGCAGGCGAACTCGGGGCGCTGACCCCACCGATCGACGATCCCATCGCACCGGCGTGGTTCGACGCCATTCGCTCACTGGGCTATCCCATCTCGCAAGATCACAACGGCGACCAACCTGAGGGATTCGGGGTTCTGCAATACACCATCAAAGGGGGCCGACGCTCGTCTTCAGCAAAAGCCTTTCTGCATCCGGTTCTGGGGCGCCCCAATCTCACCGTTCTGACCGGAGCGATGGCGACCAAGGTGTTGTTCGGAGGAAGACGCGCCATAGGTGTCGAATATGTGCGGAGCGGCGCGCGAGAGCAGGTCTACTCTCAGCGGACCGTCCTTTGCCTCGGGGCCATCAATACACCGCATTTGCTGATGCTGTCGGGTGTGGGACCAGCGGATCATCTGCAATCGATGGGAATCAGTCCAATCATCGATCTGCCGGTGGGGAAGAACCTGCAGGACCATTTGGCGTTCCCGATGATGTGGAAACGGAAACAGCCCAGTCCATTTCAGAAATCCCTCCGGTTCGACAAGGCCGCGGTGAACATGCTGCGAGCGCTGCTGCTACGTAGCGGGCCGTCGTCGAGGCTTCCGGGCGTCATCATCGGCTTCATCAAATCGCAGCAGAACCTGTCGATGCCAGACCTGCAGCTGTACTTGCAGATGCCGCCGCCCTATGCCGACACATGGTTTCCGGGCATCAAGCGGCGTTACCAGGATTGCCTCGTGACCCGCACGCAGCTGGTGGGCCAACGGAGCAGGGGCGAGATCCTGCTCAAATCTGCGGATCCGGCTGATCGGCCTCGTGTGTTCTACAACTCCTTGTCGGCTCCTCAAGACATCCAGGCCCTGCGGGAAGGTTTCAAGCAAACCTGGGCAATCGTCAACGCACCGGAGTTGGACGCGTTTCGCGGCGAGCCGGTCATGCCGGTTGGCGCGCTCAGTACTGACGCTGAAATTGACGCATTCATCCGCGCCAATGCGAGCCAACAGTTTCACCCTGCCAGCACTTGCCCAATGGGAAGCGACGACGATGCAGTGGTCGATCCAGATTTGAACGTACGCGGGCTAGAAGGGCTGAGTGTTGTGGATGCGTCTGTCATGCCGACTCTCGTTCCGGCTAACCCTAATGTGCCGATCATGATGATGGCCGCGAAGGCAGCTGCGATGTGGCAAGGCGTCGAGACAGCGGCTGGTTTGTCGGCAGCTGCGGAAACGATCGCCGAAGCGCGTGTCCCCGCCTAGGCGAGCGGGCCGGCCGTACTTGGGATGCCCCCGGCAGTGAAGTGCAGCTGCCTCGGCGCATAGCCACAGCGGAAAACGGGCTGTCCAGACGTCGAGCCCGTGGTCGACGATAAAAAGTCTGGCCAACTAGGCGCCATGCGGTTGGCCAGATTTTGTGTCTCTTGCTTGTCTGTCGACGAGTCTGCTTGGTACAGACTTTTCTTTTCGCCAAGGTGGAAGCAGGCCAGCAGAATCAATGCCTTACACGCGATTTTGGTACAGCCTTTTTTGTCTGCCGTTAACCGGTGAGCGGAGACAAAAAGTCCGTACCCAGACGGCCTTCAACGCGCGATTGGTCAAGCAGCGACGTACTCGCCCTGGCGTACCCTGCAGTGCCACGCAACCGTTCGATAGGCCGCGCGGCTCTGATCCCTAGGTGACCGCGACGGGTTCCGAAGGCGTCGATGCGGCGGCTATGTCGTGGAAGGAGACGGTCTTGTTTCGCCCAGTCGCCTTGGCGTAATACAACGCTTCGTCCGCCTCCTTGATGATGGCTTCCGTGTCTCCCGCTTTGTCTGGTGTCCAGGAAGCCAGGCCGATGCTGACGGTGACGTGTCCGAGTTCGCTGCCGACGTGTTCGATCAACAGCCGGATGATTGCGGTTCGAATTTTCTCGGCGATCTGGCGCGCGCCTGCTTCCGGGGTATCGGGAAGCAACACAATGAACTCCTCGCCACCATAACGGGCTGCCGTATCGCCGGGGCGGCGGACGTTGTCGGCAATGCAACGCGCGACTGCGGCGAGTGCGTCATCTCCGGCTTGGTGTCCGTAGGTGTCGTTGTAGGACTTGAACCGGTCGATATCGATGAAGAGCAGAGACAGTGAGGACCGGGCACGGCGCGCGCGTCGCCACTCGCTCTCCAGCAGCTCAGCGAATCGACGGCGATTGCTCAGGCCCGTGAGCCCGTCGGTGCGGGCCAGCAACTCGAGCTCGTACTCAGCGCGGATTCTGCGGCGCAGCTGCGCAGCGAGCATCAGCGTCAGCACGATGAACGCGATGCCGAACGCGAATACAAGGCCGCCGATGATCAAGGCGCGGTCTCGCCACGCCGCATAAATCTCGTCCTCGGCTTCGGCCACCATGATGATGAGGGGCAGCTTGGTGAAGTGCTTGAAGTAGTAAATCCGTCGCACCCCGTCGATGGATGCCGTCTCTGAAAACGTCCCTTCCCGCGCTGTTTGGAACCTCTGGAATGTGGCGGCCTTGCTGATGTTGCGCCCGATAATCTTCGGGTCGTACGGCTGGCGCATGACCATCACGCCATTGGAACCGATGAGCGAAATGGCGCCACGCTGGCCAAGATCGATGCCGCCGAACAGCTTGTGAAAATAGTCGAGATTCAGCGCAACGACGGCAATCCCGCCAAACGATCCGTCCGGCTTGGAAATGCGTCGCGACAGGGCAATGCTCAGCGCGCCGCCTCGCAAGCGAGACACATAAGGATCACTGATGTACAGGCCGACGTTCGGGTTTTCCCTGTGGATCGTGAAGTACCGCCGGTCTGCGAAATTGCCCTTCCGGGACACGTCGTTCGACGAATCTAGAACGATGTTGCCGTGCTCGTCGAAGATCAGCATCGCGCCCAGATAATCCGCTGTCATGGCATGGTCGAACAGAATCGCTCGCCGTACGGCGGGCGGGGCTGACATGACGTTCGGCAGCTGCAGGTTGTGGATCGCTGCCTGGAGGGACAGGTCGTATAACTCGATGTTGCGTTCGATGTCGCGCTCTGCCAGCAAACCAACGTTGCGTGAGGTTTCGCGGGCACGGTCCAGCGCGTCGGCACGGCTCTGGATAAGCTGCAACACGCAAACGCCCATCAATGCACAGGCGACGACAATACCGATACCGATGATGGAATATGGAATGCGTTTGCGGTGGGGCATGGGTCTGCTGGGGGAAAATGCAATCTGTCCCCTGGGGCGCGAAGGACCGTTCTTATACTATCGGATATGTAACAAGTTGTTGTCTTACATCAGGCGCCGCCTGCTTCTAAGCCTTTCAACTGTTGCGGTTTAATCTCCAACTCCACGGTAGGGGATCGTTGTCGAGTGGCGAGTGCCTTCTTGCACACTTCGATTCGGCGCCGAGCGCGCTCGGGAGCTGGCAACGACGTGCTGACGGCCCTTCAAGATTGAGCGGCAAGAAGAACGTAAGCGCTTGGGGTACTTGTGTGGAGTGCTCAGGGGCCAGCCGCCGAAACTCGGCCTCAATCAAATCCGAAATCTGCACCGCCGCGCGCCCAAAATCAGTTGGCGCGCGCTCGTGGCGATGGCTGTCGGGGTAGGGCGATGAGCGCGCCGGTGTAGCGGTCTGCCTCATAGCGGCGCGCAAGCGTGCGCGCTGGATGCAGCTGGTGGTTGTGTTCAGCCGTCACCGGCAGGGGACAACTTGATGGACAGCGAGCGTCCAAGTTGGGTCGGTTTGGGACCTTCAGAACGGAAGCCTGGATTGCCGACAAATCGAGGCGGCCCGCGTGAATGGCGTCGCGTTCGCGCTGATTGTGGAGTGTGATTCAGGTGGCCCGGGCTTCGCGAAGCGCGTCCTGCATTACCGTGCCAGCAGATTCGATATGCGCCTTCGTCAGCCGCTTGGCAGCGCGCCGGTCGCGCGCAACCACTGCATCCAGTATTTCGCGATGCTGTGCGGACGAAATGTCCTGGTAGCGTTCCAGTTGCCAGACGAGCCGTAGATAGCGATCGGTCTTGCGCCAGATCGTTTCTAACGTTTCCATCAGATGGCTCTTGCCGCTTGCCTGGTAGATCACCCGGTGAAACGCCCAGTTATCCACGGACCAGTGCTCGATCTCCCTGGCCTTCTCGTCGCGCTGAAGTATCGCGCGTGCCGCGGCCTCATCGTTCGGGCCAAAAAAATCAATTGCCGAGTTGAGCGCGAGCAGTTCGAGCGCAACCCGCATTTCCGTGAGTTCTGCGGCCTCGGCCGTCGTCATCGCCGAAACGAATGCGCCGCGATTCGGCACGATCGTCACGAAGCCGCTCGCCTGCAATTGCACAAACGCTTCCCGGACGGGGATATGGCTCGTCCCAAACTCCTTGGCGATCAGTTCCTGGCGTAGTTGCGTCCCCGGCGCCCATGTTCCGTCCGCAATGCGTTCGCGCAGGCGATCGGCCAGCGAAGTCGAGGAGAGCTTGCAGTCTGCCGTCTTTTTCAATTTAATATATTAAAACAATGTCGGAGGTTGATATGACGGTGTCGCGGTTGAGAAAAATACCCGGGATCGGCGTGGACCGTGTGGGCGACGCAGCGGACGCCTTGTGCGACCCAGACATTCTAAGACTCGAAAATCTGGACACCGACCTCCGACCGCCAGCGGCGGCGCTCGCCCGTACGCACGAGGCGATCGACGACGATGCGGCAAACAGCTATCTGCCGTTTACCGGCCTGCGATCGCTGCGCGAAGCGGCAGCCGCCCGCATCGGACATTCCGCAGGCGTCGAATATGACGCTGCGAGCGAATGCATCGTGTCAGCGGGTGGCCTCGCCGGAATTCTCAACGTTCTGCTAGCCATCGTCGAACCTGGCGATGAGGTCGTGCTTACGGATCCCACATACGCTGGCCTGATCAACCGCGTACATCTGGCCGGTGGCGTCCCGAAGTTTGCCCGGCTGCGTCCAGGACCGGACGGCTGGCGCCTTGACCTCGACAGCCTGACGGCCGCGATCGGCCCTCGAACCAAGGCCCTATTGGTCATGTCGCCCTCGATGCCGAGCGGTTACGTCCCGTCCCCGGACGAGTGGCAGGCAATCGCAAGACATTGCGAGGACCGAGGCTTATGGCTTGTCTATGACGCCGCAATGGAACGCATCCTGTTTGACGGCCGGAGCGTTGTTCACCCAGCCAGTTTCCCGGGTATGCGAGATCGGACCATCACGGTCGGTGCGGTTTCAAAGGAATATCGAATGATCGGATGGCGGGTCGGATGGATCGTCGGTCCGCAATCGATCATGGACGATGTTCGCCTTGTCAGCCTTTCCAACGTGGTCTGCCAAGTGGGCATCGCAATGGCCGGGGCCACCGCCGCACTGACCGCAACCGATGACGGCGTGGCTGCGGCCGTCGCGGAGTGGGAAAGTCGCCGCAACTTTCTGATGGATGCGCTTTCCGACTTGCCGGTCATCCGTCCTCATGGCGGCTGGTCAATGCTGATCGACACGCGAAGCCTAGGAATTGAGCCGCCGGAAGCTTCCAGGCTCCTGCTGGATCACGGCAAAATCGCGGCTACTCCGATGGGGGGATGGGGCCCCGGGGCAGAGCGTTACCTGCGCTTCGTCTTCGCGAATGAACCTGTTTCGCGCTTGCAGGACATTCGCGAGCGCATACGCTGTGCGTGGCGGACGTGAAGCAGGAATTGCTGTTCCACCCTCGGCGTCAATGGCCCTTCGGTGAATGGCACAGCACAGCCTCCGTGTGTGCGTTCACGAGGACCGCGGGTGCGGTCCTTCATGACTCGCGTGGCCGCTTAATGCGGCATCGACGCGCCGAGTCCGCCTGCCTAACCCAGGGAGGCGAACCATTGCGGGATGTTCTGGGCGCCGTCGAGGGTGGAGGGACCTCCGTAAAGGCCAGCGAGAAAGGTGCCGCGATGGCTGCCACCCGGGACGGCAACTCCGCCGGCAAGAGCTCCGCCTGCGGAGAGGGCGCGCCCGACCATCGCCGGATGGATCGCTTCGTCGGCCAGCCCGTAGTGAAAGCGGATCGGTGCATCGTAGTGCCAGTAGGAGGCTCTATTCGCCGCGAGGTGCCGCAGGAAGGCGCTGTTGCGCTCGTCGGTAGCGCGATCGAAGAAGCCCGGCACCAGCAGCTGGGCGCCCGTCGGGATTCCCTGTGCGGCGGCGGTGTCCAGCTTGTAGTCCTGCCAGTATTGCTTTGCCATGTCGCGGTATTGCGGCTGCACCGCGGCGTGCAGCAGCCCGCTAAGGCCGTACTGAAGTTCGTAGCTGCCCAGGGCAACGATCATGCACAGCGATATCCAGCCTGGCAGGGCCGGATATGAGGCGACGCCCGCGGGTAGCGGAAACGTCTGGGCGCCTGCCCAGAAGCTCCACGCTTCGTTGAGGTCATTGAACGGGCTGGCAACCGCTGTGCCCGTGACCGGTAACGATTGCGAGCGCAGCGCCTGATGGAGCCATTGCGTATTGAGTGCGCCTTGCGACCAGCCATGCAGGAAGCGTTTCGAGGGTCGCAGACCGAGCGTGCGCATCGCTTGCTGGCCAGCCGCAAGGATGTCAAGGCAGGTCCGAGTGCTCACGCCTTTGACTGCGTAACCCTCCCCGCGGCCATCGCGGAAGGGGCCCTTGCCGACATAGTCGGCTGCCACCACGGCATAACCCCGGGCGGCAAAGCGATGCACGTTGAAGAGCGTCTCCAGCGAGTCCGCTGCATCTGTGAGTTCGTAAGCCGGGTCGGCCAGCAACGTCAAATTCGACGGTACCTGATCGAATGACAGGATCGTTCCATGCTGCCACGACACCAGGGGCAGCTCGCCCTTGACGCCCACCGGCACCGCCAGCAGGCCACTCACGCGCAGTCGTTCGCCGGTTTCCGGCACCACGGTGTGCGTAACGATCCGATGCAGGTCCACGTCGAAGCGGGCACCGTCCCGGCTCGCATCGAACGTAGGGAGAATGACCGGCTTGTTGAACAGCGGATACGCCTTTGCGACGAGGTCGTCGAGCCGCTGACCGCTGACGCGACAGGAGCGGTCGATGACGCTGCGCGCGATGCGTGCGGCGCTGCGCGTGCCCACTGCGCCCGCAGACGTTCCCCACAGGGCGGCCGAGAGCAATCCGGCCTGCACGATGAACGACCGCCGTGGCTGGTCGATTCTCCCGCCCGCCTTATCTGACGTCGTCGGCGGGGACAACACAATTGCTTCATCGGCATCGCGTGACATATCGGTACCCTCCTTTTCGTTTTAAACCACGCCGCAAAGCTCGGCCACGCCTGCCTCGTATGGCCTGATCGCCTACTGCCTGAATTGAAGCTCACCGCGCTCCCGGCTGTCGGTGGACAGTGTCCAACAAGGAACCCCGTGACAGCTTGATCCGAACCAGACTGCACGCAGATTTTTGACGGTTAACGGTGGCGCGGGCGACCGGCCCCGCGACCTTCCGCCTGTTCAGACGGCAGATGTTCCAACGTAGTCACAGAAAAGCCATGCTGGCGGGTAATGACTTCTCGCGTAATCGGCAATATGAGATCGCGGTGTGACGTTGTAACAATCGCAAGGCGAAGTGGTCGTCACCAGTGCGCTGAAAGCGTGGACGTCGGCGACATGCCTGCGTTGTGCTCCGCACGCTGCGGCCTGAGACCGCAAAACGGGAAGCGGTGATGACTGAAAGGCGAGGCCGGGTGCGAAGTCACCAAGGCCGTTGCACACAGCAGCATCGTTGCGTTCGAGCGTGAGGAGTTTGCGGCAAATGAAGTCAGCATTTTTGGGCATCGAGGACTACCGCCGTGCCGCGCAGCGGTATCTGCCCCGCATGGTTTTCGATTACATCGAAGGCGGTGCGGACGATGAATCGGGGCTTAAACACAACCGTGCCGCGTTCGAAAGCCTGCGGTTTTCGCCGTCTCGGCTGACCGATGTCCGTACTCGGGATCTTTCGACCACGCTGGCGGGGCAGCGCATGGAGCTTCCGCTGATCGTTGCGCCGATGGGGCTGACAGGTGCGTGCCGGCCGGATGGCGACATCATGCTGGCGCGAGCCGCTGCACGAGCGGGGATCCCGTTCGTGTTGTCGACTGCCTCCAATGTTTCGCTGGAAGACTTGGCACGCCAGGCTTCCGGAAGACGATGGTTCCAGCTGTACGTCGTTCACCCCGAGCATGCACGGGCGCTCACTGCGCGGGCATTGGCGGCTGATTACGAAGCGCTGGTCCTGACGACCGATGTGACCGTCAACGGCAACCGGATACGCGATCTGCGCAATGGCTTTTCTGTGCCGATGCGCCTAAACCCCCGAATGGCACTGGATGTATTGACTCACCCGGCCTGGTTGACCAGGCAGGTCTTCGGTGGATTCCCAACGCTGCCGAATGTACAGACGGAGGGCTCGGCCAACTTGGAGGTTCAGGCTGCACTTTTGCAGCGGCGCATGGATGCGGGTTTCTCTTGGGACGATCTGGCCGCGCTGCGCGAGAGCTGGCCGCGCAAACTGTTTGTAAAGGGCATCTTGAGCGCCAGCGATGCAGCGCGCTGCCGTGCGCTCGGCATTGACGGGGTCATCGTGTCGAACCACGGTGGCCGGCAACTGGCGGATTTTCCGGCGCCTATCGAGGTGCTGCCCAGCATTGCCAAGGAAGTGGGAAGCACCACGGCCATCATCGTCGACAGTGGCTTCCGCAATGGCCGAGATGTGGTGAAGGCGCTTGCATCCGGCGCCAATGCAGTGATGCTTGGCCGCGCGCTGCTATACGGTCTGGCTGCTCGTGGCGAGGCCGGTGTCGCTGAAGTGCTCGCGATGTTCCGGGCCGATATGGAGCGCACCTTGGCGCTGATCGGGTGCGCACGCGCCGCTGCATTGGACCGAACGCATCTCGCTCAGCGCTGACACGCTCCGTCGTGTTCGCCGGTCTTACCCAGCAAAGACACGACGTGCCTCAATTGCTTCTGTCCGTATTGCTGCCAGCACAGCGCAAGCGATGCGCTATTCGTCCTTAAAGCCCCGTCGCACGGTTCAGATGTGCGGTAGCGCCAAAGGCGGCAGAAGCTAAGGTTTGATCGGCGTGCTGGGCGGGATGGGCGCCACCCGCGTGGCTTTCGTGCCGCGTCTGCTCAGCCGGGGGATGTGCTCGCGCATGGCCAGAAGCGCGCCAAGCACCACCAACATCGCAATCCCGAGCATGGTCAGATAGGCGGCTGCGCCGCCGGCCGTGATGACGATGGCGCCGGCAAACGCGCTGAGGATCGCGCCCAGACGTCCGAACGCGAGACCCAACGCCGTACCCGTGGCGCGCACTGCGGTGGGATAGACATAGGCGCACAGCGCATACATCGTCGATTGCACGGCATTGACGAAGAGCCCGTGCAGCCCAAGGCCGAGGATTAGCAGGTTCGTGTTGAGCTTGGCATCGATACCCTGCAGCGCAAAGGCGCTCGCAGCCGCGCCCGCGCAACACAGCGCCATCGGCCAACGCGAGCCCCATCGCGCAATCGTCACCGCGCAGACCAGCGCACCGATCACGCCGCCCAGGTTGTACGCCGTCAGCCCCGAGCCCGCCACGCTCACGCTCAAGCCTTCTGAAGTCAGCATCGTCGGCAGCCAGCTGAACGCTGCGTACACGGCCAGCAGGCACATGAAGAACGCTGCCCAGAGCGCCATCGTGTCGCGTGCCTGCCCAGGTGCGAAGAGCGAGCGGAAACTCGCGTGTTGAATCGCCTTCTGGCCAGCCACATCGGCAAACACGGCATTGCCGGGCACATCGCGCTCCATCTTCAACAGCAGCTGTGCCAGTTGCGGCCAGCGCGATTGGCGGCGCGCCAGGAAGCGCGGCGATTCGGGCAGCGCCGCCACGAGCACGAAGCCGAGCACCAGCGGCAGCGCGCCGCCGATCCAGAACAGCCCGCGCCAGCCGTAGAGCGGCAGCACGTGGCCCGCAAACAGGCCCGCCAGCATCCCGCCCAGCGGCACGCAGACGATGGTGGCCGTCACGGCCAGCGTGCGACGACGCGCAGGCGTGAACTCCGCCGTCATCGTGGTGGAGCTGGGCAGCGCGCCACCAATGCCCAGGCCGGCGATAAACCGCAGCGCGGCAATCGTCGCCACGTTAGGCGCAAAACCGATCGAGCACGTCGCCACGCCAAACAGGAACACGCTGCCAATGAGCGCCCAGCGTCGCCCGAAGCGATCGGCAAACAGGCCCGCCAGCGCGCTGCCCAGCCCCATGCCGATCAGGCCCGCGGCTACCGCCGGCGCAAAGGCGTTGCGCGTGATGCCCCACTCCTTGATGAGTACGGGGATGGCGAAGCCGATCAACTGGCCGTCAAAGCCGTCCATGACGATGGCGAAGGCGGCCAGCAGGACTGCCATCTTCTGCGCGAGAGAAAACGGCCCGTCATCGAGGACGGTGCCGATATCGACCGTGGTGGGGTACTGGCTCATGCCGGCCTCCGCTGGGACGCCGAACATGCGAAAGCGCAACGCAATACCAGCGTCGCGCTTACCAATCGGGAACTGCTCATCATGGTTTGTCTCCGTTGAGGTGGCGTCTGCGCGCCATCGAATGAAAGCTTGGGTCGCTCGGCCCGCTAATGCTCCTGCTGGTGTGCGGCCTGCGCCTGCACCTGCACCAACCGCACAAGCTGCATCAACGTCTCTGTGTGCGGCACAGGCACGCCATGCCGGCGGGCTGTCGCCACCACGGCGCCGTTGATGGATTCGATCTCGGTCGGCCGCCCGGCCAGCACGTCCTGCAGCATCGACGGCTTATGCCCGCGATGCGCAACGATGGCGTGCCGCACGTTGTCGTTCACCTTGGCGGCGTCAACCGTAACGCCGCTGGCGCGCGCCACGGCCAGCACTTCGCCCACGATGGTCAACGCCAGCGCCGGGCCGTCTTCCACCGCGCCCAGCGCGTCGACGGGCCGATTCAGCACGGTGCACAGCGGATTCAGCGCGGCGTTGAAGGCGACTTTCTCCCACACCGCGCCCCACACATTGGCATCGGCCTGGCAGTTCAGACCGGCGGCGCAGAGCGTATCGACCACGCGTGCCAACATCGGACGCGGCGCGCCGTCTGCGGTCATCAACCGGATCGCGCCCGCGCCGTGGGAGCGCACGTGGCCCGGCCCGGCAAGGTCAGCCGGCCACGTCGTCACGCCAACGAAGATCCGCTCCCCCGGCACGACCGACGCCAGCGCCTCTACATTGCCGAGCCCGTTCTGCAGCGTCAGGACATGCGTCGACGCGCCGATGAGATGACGCACGCTCGCCAATGCGGCCCGTGTGTGCATCGCCTTGGTGAAGACGATCAGCAAATCCGGCACGTCTGTCGCATCGCCTGGACGCAGCGCCTGCAGGTTGCGCACGTGGCGATCGCCGCGATCGGTTTCCAAGCGCAAACCGTGCGCAGCGATGGCCTGCAAATGCGCGTCGTTGATGTCGAGCAGCGTGACGTGCTGGCCGGCTTCGGCCAACAACCCGCCAAACAGCGAACCCATGGCGCCCGCACCGAGGATTGCGATCTTCATCGGCATCGCGGCTCAGAACGGGTAATGGCGCGGCGTGGTTTGCACCGTCATCCAGCGCAGCTCCGTGAATTCCGCCACGCCAGCGCGGCCGCCGAAACGCCCAAAGCCGCTCGCCTTGACACCGCCGAACGGCATCTGCGCTTCGTCATGCACGGTCGGCCCGTTGATGTGGCAGATGCCCGATTCGATGCGGCGCGCGACGTTCATGGCGCGCGCTACATCGCGGCTGAACACGGCGGACGACAAGCCGTACGCGTTGTCATTCGCGCAGACGACGGCGGCATCGTCGCCGCTCACGCGCACGATGCCCTTGACGGGGCCGAACGATTCTTCCGCGTAGATCAGCATGTCGGGCGTGACGTGGTCGAGCAGTGTGGCGGGCATCAGCGTGCTGGTGGCCTTGCCGCCGCACAGCAGCTTCGCGCCCTTGGCGAGTGCGTCGTCGATGAGGTGATTGCAGCGTTCGACCGTGCTCATGTCGACCACCGAACCGAGCACCGCCGGCCCCTTGCGCGGATCGCCCAACGGCAGCGCTGCGCCTTGGCAGCCAGCTTGGCGACGAATGCATCGGCGATCGATTCGTCGACGATGATGCGCTCGGTGGACATGCAGATCTGGCCGGAATTGGCGAACGCGCCGAAGGCCGCGCCATCGACAGCAGCGTCGATATCCGCATCCGCCAGCACGAGCAGCGGCGCCTTGCCGCCAAGCTCCAGCACTGCGGGCTTCAGATACGTCGCGCACGTCTGCGCGATGATGCGGCCCACGCGCGTGGAGCCCGTGAAGTTGACGCGCCGCACGGCCGGGTGGGCGATCATCGCCTCCACGACCGCGCCCGCGTCGGCCGGGGCATTCGTCACGAAATTGACCACGCCGTTTGGCAAGCCCGCCTCTTGCAAGGCTTCAATGATGAGCCCATGCGTGGCCGGGGAAACTTCCGAGCCCTTGAGCACGACGGTGTTACCGCACGCCAGCGGCAACGCAATCGCACGCACGGCGAGGATGACCGGCGCATTCCACGGCGCGATGCCCAGCACCACGCCGGCCGGCTGGCGCACGCCCATGGCGAGGCTGCCGGGCACGTCGGACGGAATGATCTCGCCTGCAATCTGCGTGACCATGGCGGCGGCTTCCTGCAAGCCGCTTGCGGCCAGATGCACGTTGAAGCCGGCCCACAGTGAGGAGGCGCCTGTTTCGGCCGCCATCGCTGCGGCAAATGCCTCGCCCTTGGCTTCAAGTGCTTGTGCGGCGCGCATCAGCAGCGCGCGGCGCTCCGTCGGTCCCATTGCGGCCCAGGCGGGGAAGGCTGCAGCTGCGGCGTCGACGGCGCGACGGGCATCGTCCACAGTCGCGGCCGGCGCGCGCGTGGCGACGGTACCGTCAAGCGGATTGCGACGTTCGAACACCGCACCATTAGCCGCTTGCACGCGCTCGCCGTTGATCAGCATCGAGATGTTCTGCGCCGCGTCCAGCGGGGCAATGTTCGTATTCGTCATCAGGCAATCTCCACTTCAATCACGGTTGGTCCTGCGGATTGCAATGCGGTGCGCAGCACGGCCTCCAGCGCATGCGGGTCGCTCACGCGCTCGCCAGTGCAGCCCATGGCGCGCGCCAGGCCGACGAAGTCGATACCGTTCAAGTCGGTCCCCTGCACCACATCGGTGGCGGCAAAGCCGAACACCGGCGCAAATTCCTGCAGCGCCGCGTAGCGGCGGTTGTTGAGAATGACGAACGTCATGGGAAGTTCAAGCAGCGACGCACTCCGCAGCGCCTGGATCGAATACATGCTCGACCCATCGCCAATCAAGCCGATCACGCGCGTGCCAGGCGTCGCCAAGGCAACACCGACTGCAGCGGGCATGCCGTAGCCCAAGCCGCCGCTATCCATCGTGTAGAACCCGCCGGAGCGCCGCATTGGCAGATAGGCCTGCATGACGGGCCGCGCGCTCGGCGCTTCTTCGACGATGATGTCCGTTGGGCCGCGTACGGCGTCGAGCGTTTGCAACACGAAGGCCGCCGACATGGGCGACCCCGGCTCTGCGCGCGGCGCTTTGGCGCGTAGCGGGGGCAGCGGTCGCGCTGGCGGTGCGGGGCGGTCGAGCAAATCGAGCACGCCCAGGCGGATGTTGCCAACGGCGGAAATGCCCTGGGGCGTCCACGCAGCCGTCGCCGGGTCATCGATCAACTGCACGAGCTTCGCGCCAACCGGGGCGTGCGGCCCGTGCCCTTCCACGTGATACGTAAACGCCGGTGCGCCGAGTGCAAACACCACGTCGTGCCCCTGCAGCAGGCTGACGATCTTCTCGCGCATTGCAGGCAGGAAACCGGCGAACAGGCGGTGGTCTTCGGGAAACGCGCCGCGCCCGGCCATCGGTGCGGTGAACACGCGCGCGTTGTGGGTCTCGGCCAATTGCACGACGGCATCCCACGCGCCAGCGCGATCCACCGCCGCCCCCACCACGAACGCAGGCCGCCGCGCCGCATCGAGCACGTCGCCGATGCGCGCCAGCGTGACCGGATCGGGCCGCACTTCGCACGCCACTTCATGCACGGCGACGGGCTCCGTCGGCTGATCCCAGTCATCCACGGGAATCGACACGAGCACCGGGCCGCGCGGCTCCTGCATCGCGACGTGATACGCGCGGGCCAGCGCCAGCGGCACGTCTTGGGCACGCGCCGGCTCGATGCTCCATTTGACGTACGGCTTGGGCAGCTCCGTCGCCTGATTGGAGGCGAGGAACGGATCGAACGGCAGGATGGACCGTGCCTGCTGCCCTGCCGTAATCACCAGCGGCGTGCGGTTCTTGAAGGCCGTAAAGATGTTGCCCATGGCGTTGCCGACGCCCGCCGCCGAGTGCAGGTTCACCAGCGCCGCGTTGCCGGTTGCCTGCGCAAAGCCGTCTGCCATGCCCACCACCACGGCCTCCTGCAAGCCCAGGATGTAGCGGAAATCCTCCGGGAAATCGCGAAACATCGGCAGCTCGGTCGAGCCGGGGTTGCCGAATACGTGGGTCATGCCGAGCCGGCGCAGCAGCTCGATGGTGGCGTCGCGCACGGTGGTCAGCGCGAGCGAGGTGCGGGTCATACGGGCCATCTCCTTGGAACAGGCTGCCAGTATGGAATCCGTAGTTCTTAACGCGATATTGAATTATTTCGTCAAAGTCATTACCTTTTTGCATGGCCTTCGATCTGCGCCAACTGCGCGCCTTCACCACCATCGTTTCCGCCGGCAGCCTCGGGCGTGCGGCGGACGTCCTGCACGTCACCCAGCCTGCGCTGAGTCGCATCATCAAGCGGCTGGAAGACGAAGTCGGTGCGCCGCTGTTCGAGCGGCACTCCAAGGGCATGCAGCTGACAGCCATTGGGCAGGCGCTGCTGCCGCATGCCTCATTGCTGCAGCGCGAGGCGGACTACGCACGCGAAGAGATCGACGCCATGCGCGGACTTGCCAAGGGGACCATTCGCGTCGGCGCAGTCGGCAGCATCGCAAGCTACGTCCTGCCGCTGGCCGTGGGCAACGTGGTGGCGCGCTGGCCGAATCTGCGCGTGGAGATACTGGAGGGCGTGTGGGACCGGCTGGCCGAGGGACTCGTCAAGCACGAGATTGACCTCGCGCTGTCCATGGCGATGCCGGATACCGAGGACATCATCGCCATCGCGGATTGCCGGTGGGAGGACGCAAGTTTCGTCGTGGCATCGCCTGAGCATCCGCTGCGCAGGTCCGCTGCGCTGACGTTGGCCGATACGCTAAATGCACCGTGGGCGGTTCCACCGCGCGGCACCGGCCCGTACGAGCATATGCGCCAGGTATTCGAAGCCGCCGGCCTGGGCCTGCCGAACATCGTGGTGGAAACGCGCTCGGTGACGGCGCTCAAGAGCCTGGTGGCGCGCTCCGGTTTCCTGAGCTGGATGGCCGAACCGATGATCGACGCCGAACGCCGCGCCGGCGTGATCGAACCTCTACCGATTCCCGGCCTGGCAGCGCGCCGCACGCTCACTGCGTTCCGGCGCCGCCACGGCATCCTGCCTGGCCCCGCCGTCAAATTGCTTGAAGCGCTGCGCCAACTTACCGCCTAGGACTTGTCAGCCGGTTAAGCCGCCGCGGTACGTCGCGGTACATCGCGTTACGTCGCTGATCGCGATGGCCGGTCATCTTCGACCGGCGCTTTTTTTGGGGCCCTGCTACGGCGTTACCAACGGATTTTGCCGGGTGCCCGTCAGCATTGCAGGCTTCGTTTTGGGCGTCGCATCTTCGGCTGGTGTACGCCAGTCGCCCCTTCGGGCAAGCAGACTTGAACGCGTTCCCAACCTGGTTCAATGCGCCCTGCTGATCCATGCCGCTCAAACTGCCCTGCATCTCGTCCAGTGCGCCTGCCACCCATCCCTCGTCGTCCCAAGCGACAGGTGGCGACACGAGTACGCCATCCAACCCTGCCAGACAGGCGTCTCGCCAGCGCGGGCAACTTGAGGGATTGAAGAAGGCGCCCCCTGCGCCGCCTCCGCTGCCGGGCGCACCGCAGGCCAACGTCGGCGTGGCGAAGCGGATAGGCAAGGCATTGCGTGCGCAAGTCAAAAGCACATTCCGTGGCGTGACGAAGGACGGCGCGAGCCGGCTCGACTGGAACACGCCGTTCAGCGCCCACTCGCGGGCCGGCAGGCCCACCACGTTGCGTGATTTCGCGCACGTCAAGCAATCTGTGGAGCGCATTGCCGCTGCGCGCAGCGACGCGCCGCAGCCCGGCAGCCCTACAGGTTCGGCACGTAGAACGGAGCAGGCGCTCAATCACGCGATGTCGGGCCTGCGCACCCAGATTTCGGCGATCACCAATGCCAGCGCCAGTCTCCACGGTGGCCAGACGCAAGGGGCGCAGGCGCTGCAACACGTTGACGATGTCATTGCCTACTGGGAGACGGCGCACGGGCAAGTGCTGGCGGCGAAGGTCAGCAGCGAACCCGAGGCCTTCGTGGCGGGCGTCCGGGAGATGGCTGCCGCGCATTCGCCCGCCGTGGCCATGGCGGTATCGCTGGCGCTCGTGTCCGCCAAGGAGCGTTTCGACCCGGACAACGCCACAACGCTCAATGGCGACATCTTTTCTTATCTCAAGCATGCGGACCTGGGCGCCGAAATCGGTAGCGCGAAAACGCATTCCGAGACTTCGCGCGACACCCATATCCTCGCCCTGCGCGGCGCGCTGGAGCAGACGCGCGACGCCTTGATGGCACACCGCTGCACCGCAGGCGCCGGTTCGGGCGGGGAGGCGTCGTCGGCACCGTCACACACGATCGACGTCAAGGCGCTGCAGGCCTTCATTCAGACGGTGCGCGATTTCCCGATCGCCATGCGTGGCGCGGCACGACATGCGCCCCAGGCCCTCGCGCAATGGCCGGGTGTGCGGGAGAGCTTCGGGCAGTTCGATGCGCGCAACGCCGAGGCCGCTGCAGCCTGCCTGGCCACGCTCGAAGCGGTGGCTGACGAAATCGGCTCCCAATCGCCGGCGCACGAGCACAACGGTGCCGTCGTGGTTTCTGCGCAGACCGCCGAGAACATCCGCCATGCGCAGGAGGCGATGATTGCGACGGTCTCGACGCCCACCCACCTGCACACACACGACCAGCAACTCAAGCACGCCGAAGCGGGGCGGGCCGTTGCGTGGGGCGCTTTGCAGCACGCTGCGACGACCGGCAATTTCGAGGCAATGCTTGCCGCCACGGGCAATCGCAATCTTTCCGCCACCGATCAGGGCAACCTGCGCGTCCATCTGCAGGCCGGCGCCGCCATTGCGACGGCGCTGAAGGCCAAGCCGACGCCGGATGCGCTGATTGCCGCGCGGCTTGCTCCGCACGAGGCCGTGTCGAGCGCGACGAACTTCGCCCAGCGCGTCTCCGACGCAAGCGCCAAGCTTATCCACGGTGTAGGACCGTCGGCACTGAGCGCCGCCGAGAAGAGTGATCTGGTCGCATGGCGCAACGGCTTCACCGACGACGCGCCGGGTTCAGACCTGAGCCAGTTCAAGGCGCGTATGTTCAAGTCGCTGGCCTGGGTCGACCGGATGGACGACGACCGGCGCGCCGCATTGCCGAGCCACCACAAATCGCCGCTCTCCGCCGCGCGCATCGGTATGGCGCAGGGCGATCGCGCCGTCCTGGCGAACGAGCAGAAAGCGTTGATGGCCGAGCTGGCCAAACCGGCGGTCAACGAGGTGGTGCAGGCGGTCGCTGTCGAGATGGAACGCCTTTGCGGCAGTACCCCGCCCGCTGAGGCTGCTCCGGAGAAGGCGCGCCCGTTCGTCCGGAAACGTTGAGCGATACCCATTGCCAGTGGATCGCGCTGCGGGTCGCGCTTGAAGACTGGATGCCCGAGCACCAGGCCGCACGGCAGGGGCATCAGCTCGTGCTGGGCCGCGAATTGTCGCCCGCAGCGTTGCCGGAAACGGTCGAGCAACGTATTCGCAAGTTCACGGAAGATGCTGCTCACAAGGTGACATCGGGCTCGCCCGAGGCCGTGGAACAAGCGATTGCAAACGTCCGGCAGCATCTTGGCAGTGTGCGCCTTGGCTTTGAAGATGTGCATGCGCTCGCAAATTTCCTGAATGTCGAGCAGCCCGAGCCCTTCCAAAAGGCAATGGAGGCGGCCCGCAAAATTGCCACGACGCCACCGCTGGCGCCCGCAGACAGATCGCAGCACAGCGTGCGCGCCATGCTGGTGGATTACCTGAAGACGATTCCGGGCGGCAACACGGTGCG
Organism: Ralstonia sp. TCR112; assembly: GCF_007997035.1. Lineage (GTDB taxonomy): Bacteria > Pseudomonadota > Gammaproteobacteria > Burkholderiales > Burkholderiaceae > Ralstonia > Ralstonia edaphi. The sequence goes on from NZ_VOSS01000028.1 coordinate 57,994, forward strand.
GTTCAGCCGCGGCACCACCGGCGGGTTCAGTACCAAGGGCATCACCAAGGCGCTCGTCAACGCCAAGAAGCGGCTGCTTGGCGTGCCGGTGGCCGGCAATGCCCGTGTCGATCTGCGTTATGAGAAGGGGCGTGAGGCGGCCGTGTCCATGTCGTACCCCGTCCACGCCGCCGAGCTGTTCATCGGCACGGAAAAGCGCCACCGTGGGCGCATCGGCGCGGGCTGCTTCTTTGGCGCCAAGCTGTTCAAATGCTGCCGCACGGGCGCCAACGTCGACGTGAACCCTTACGAGCACGAGCGCACGGATGCCACCGGCATCATGGTCCGCATTCCGCGCCGGACGGCGGCAAAAGATGCCGAGGTCCGCGCGCTGTTCTCGCGCGTTACCGACTTCATGTTCGCGGCCGCGGATGCCCGGCGTCGCTCGCCCGAAGGCATGCCCGACGCCGATGCGCTGTTTCATGCTTTCGCGAGCGAGTTTTATGCCGAGCACGATCTCTCGCTCAGCTGGATCAACCAGAAGACGCGGGCGCATCGCAGCGAGATGTCGGTGGGGATCGGTGCGTCCGTCACCAAGCTGCTCAACCCCAGCCAGCACCGCAAAAGCCAGCAAGAGACCGGCGCTCTTGGCGCGAGCCTGGGCTACTCGTTCGAGAAGCAATGGCTGTCGACGTTCAAGCAGCTCGACGCTACCGGCACCTACCGGATTGCCAACCTGCGCGAGCAGAAACTGAGCCGGCACAAGGTCAACCTCGGGCTCACGACATCTGCAGTGACGGGCACGACCGGCAATACGTCGGCCGATCTGTTCGGCGCAGGCGCGGTGGTCAAGGAGCGCGGCACGAACGTGAAGCTGCGCCTGGCGATCGATCGGGACAACGTGCTGCCGACAAAGTCGGTGGCGGATTTCGAATTCGACAGCTTCCACGACTACGCCCGGTATGTCGAAGCGACCAAGCAGGAGTGGGTGAAATTCTTCGCCTATCCACACCGGAACGATCCAGACGGCGGCCAGGCAAAGGGGCTGAAGGCAGTCAATGACAATCTCGACACGGCGCGCCTGCTGGACAGCCCATACAACGCCTTCTTTGTCCGGCGCGCCCTCACCACGGAGGCCGCGAAAACGCTCAACGAGCTGCAGCAGCTTTCACTGGTGACGCCGCCAAGCGAGACCAAGCTGCACGAGCAGCTCGCCGCCTCATACACCAAGACCATCAACGCCCCCAACTCCTGGATGCCGATCGGCCTGCGTGCTTATGAAAAATACAGCGAGGCCGACGGCTTCAACGTCAACGCGGGTTTGCGGCTGACGCAGAGTACCGGGCTGAAAGTCGAGCGGCAGATCGTGTTCGATACGATCGACGCCAAGCTGCTGAAAGAATACGAAGCGCAGTTGAAGGAAGAGCGGGCCGCGCCGCCCGCCTCTGTGCCACCTCAGGATGGGCCTCGCGTGCCACCATCGGATCGCCCGATGCAGCGCCAGGGTTCATCGGGCACGCCTCTGTATCAGAGCGTGCAAGGCGCGCGATCCGAAATCGAAGCTGCAGACGACGAGGTCGACCACGAATCGGTTTCTGTCCCGCCGCGCGGGCAGCGATCTTCATCACTTGCCGACATGTTGGCCATGTCGCCGCCGCGTGCGCGCCCCGATGACACCCGCGCGCATCTTGAGCGCTTGAAACAGCAAATGGATGCGAAGGCCGGCATTGCGCCAGCACCGAAGAAGTCCGGCACGCTGTCGAGCAAGCTGTTTGGCCAGCACCGAGCCAAGCCGCGATCCGCAGCGGCGCGCGTGCAGGAACAGCCAGCCAGCGCGGGCGCGGGTTCTGCCGCGCGTCATCGGCAGACGGTGGTGCTTCCCGAGGCGACCGCGGCAACGACTGCAACCGCCAAGCCACGGCCCTCCGAGACATCATCCACGTGACCAGCAGGGGCGCTGACCGGGCTTTCGCCACATCGATGGGGATTCATTCCAATGAGCGCGCTACATACAATTATCTGCAGTCATTCTGTCGGCGATTAAATATCGGGATCGCTTATTAAAGCGCTGATCGCATTGAATGATGACGCGTTCATGACAGCGATGCGGGCATTGCTCAATTAATCTCATCAGCGTTAATTTGCGGGCGACGATCCGATAAAATCGCTCGCAGCCGCGCTTCACGCGCCTCCGTGAAGCGCGGTCAAGAAGCCCCGGGCGGTTACAAGCCGCCTGGGGCTTTCTTTCTTCTGATAGGCCCTCGCTCCTGCAGCGCCACATCGATCCGGCGAAGATGTTCGGCTGCTTCCTGAATGTTGCCGCTGCAACTTCTGGGCATCGAGTTCTTTGAAAAAAATACCAATCAATATTCGCGTGTCGATTTGGTTCCTTCAAACGAACTTCAAATAACCTCACTGTTCATTTCTGCTCGCCGGGCGCGATGGTAGTCTCGCCATGGTGGATGGCATATTCCATGAGCGTCTTTATCGAGCGGATTGCGCGTGTTTCAATGCGTTGTAGTGCGATCTGTTCGCATATTTTCTGATGCTTTGAAACATGGATGTATGCGCCGCTGCGTTCAATATTAAATCGATTTGACGAGGTCGGGATAATGAAAAGAGAAAGTGGTGCCAGCAATGTGCGGGAAGCGCGCGCTGCAGCAGAATCACGCGACAAGGTCGGCGGGTTTTCTCAGCGGTATGCGGCAGCCGCGCTGCTCTCGCTTGCCCTGTTCGGCTGTGGCGGCGAAGGTGACGGTACGTCTGGCGGCAGCGCGGGCACGCAGGCAGCCGGCAGCGCACCCGTCGCTACGCAGACGGGCGCCAGCGACGGCGGCATCAAACGCACGCAAAGCACCGATAGCGCTCCCGCAACCGCCATCCTCAACAAGATGGGCCGCGTGCCGCGTCTGCAGGTCGGCCTGGGTTCGGGCCAATCGACCGATGACATGAAGGCGCAGAACATTCGCCCGGACATCGTCGATACCTACCTGGTTGGCGTCGGACAAAACGCGTGGCCCAACTGGAACACGGACGGCGCCTACGTGACCTACACCGCGCAGCGGGTCCAGGCCATGGGTGCCACGCCGATGTTTACGCTCTACCAGATGGCGTCCAATGGCGATGGCAACATCAGCGGCATCAACGACGCGACGTTCATGAACAGCTACTGGTCGCAAGTGCGCATGATGTATGACCGCATCAACGCACTGGGTACGCCGGTGCTGGTCAATCTGGAGCCGGATTTCTGGGGCTACGTGTGGTCGCAGGCGCCCAATCATGATCCGGCGCAGCTCGCTGCGTCTGTGAACAATCAGCAGGAATGCAGCTGGTTGCCGAATACGGCTGCAGGCATCGGCATGTGCCTGGTGTCGATGGGCCGCTGGCATGCTCCCAAAGCGTTGCTCGGGTTCCCGCCGTCGTTCTGGACTGGCACGCCGGACGTGATCGGCAAGGAAATGCAGGCAGTCGGCGCAAACCAGGCTGACTTCATCGTCGCCCAGGCTGGCGACCGTGATGCCGGCTGCCTCGAGGCCGCTGCAGTAGACGAATGCAAGGGCCGCACCGGCCCGTTCTATCTGGACGAGAACAACATCCAGACGCCGAACTTCCACCAGGAGCAGAACAAGGTTGCAGCCTACCGCGATGCGCTGGGCAATGGGCTGCCGATCCTGTGGTGGCAGACGCCGTTGGGTGTGCCGTCCGACACGCCGGGTGGCACTCCAAACCATTACCGTGACAACCACGTCGACTACATGTTGCGCAACCCGTGGGAGTACGGCGGCCTGCATACGTTCGCAATCGTCTTCGGCGGTGGCGGCACGTATTCGACGAATATCAACACCGATGGTGGCCAGTTTGCACGCCTGTTCGGCCAGTACCTTTCGTACGGTGGGGTTGGCGTGCAGTAAGTGAGGTCGCTGCCCGGGGCATTCGGTGTCCCGGTTGTGCTTCACAGCGCCCGGCGTGGCCACGCTACGCCGGGCGCGATGCGTTTTCCGGTTGCGGGGCCATCCGAAGGTTGACGACGTGCGCAGCGAACGCAACAGGCAGCAGCACGCCGTACGTCTATGGGTTGGGCGCGACGCTGCGGATCAGGTTGTTGGCTTGATCGGCAACATACAGGTTGCCGCTCGTGTCGACCGCGATCCCGGCGGGGTGATTGAACATCGCGGTGCTGCCTGCGCCGTCGGTGCTTCCCGGATTGAGGGAGCCGGCCAGGGTGGCGACCACGCCCGCCGGCGTCACCATGCGGATCAGGTTGTTGCCGTCGTCGGCGACATACAGCACGCCGTTGGTGCCGATTGCGATTCCCACCGGCAGCGAGAACGTCGCCGCAGTCCCCACGCCGTCATCACTCCCTGTCGCGCCGGAGCCCGCCAGCGTCGTGACCATACCTGCCGGCGAAATCTGCCGGATATCGCTGTTGAACCACTCCGCCACATACAGCGTGCCGGACGGAGAGCGCGCGATGCCCGACGGGCCATTGAAGGTGGCGAGGGCGGCCGCGCCATTGTCGCTGCCCGCCGTGGTCGTGCCGGCCACCGTTGTCACCACCCCGGCCGGCGTGATCTTGCGGATCATGTTGTTGCTGTAATCCGCCACGTAGACGTTCTCGTTGGCATCCACGGTGATGCCCAACGGGTTGTTGAACGAGGCGCCTGCGCCGACGCCATCGGAGCTGCCCGCAGTGGCCGAACCGGCAAGCGTCGTGACCGTGCCGCCTGGCGTGATCTTTCGGATGTCGTTGCCGTAGAACTCGGTCACATAGATGTTCCCGCTGGCGGCCACGGCAATGCCGACGGGCGTCGCGAACTTGGCGCTGCCCGCCATGCCATCGACATGGCCGGGGCTGCCTGTGCCCGCCAAAGTCGTTACGACGCCACCCGGCGCGATTTTGCGAATGACGTGGTTGCCGTAATCGGCCACATACAGGTTGCCCGAGGCGTCCCGCGCAACACCGCTAGGCTGGCGGAACGACGCAGCCGATCCCGTACCGTTGGCATACCCGGCGGTGGTGGACCCGGCGATGGTGGACACCATCGACTGTGCGACCGCGCAGTTGACGCTCACGCCATTGACATCGCCGTTGGCCAGCCCCGTGCCGTTTGCAACGGAGCAAGACTGCCAGAGCGGTTTGGCGCTGACCGAGACAGCGTAGGCGCCCCCCGCCGCGACGGGCACTGGAAAGCTGAAACCGCCATCTGCGGCCTGGACGATCGGGTCCGCACCGTTGTTCAGCAACGTGAGGCTGCCGTAGTCGAGCAAGCCCGTGACCGTTCCCGCAATGGTGTAAGTGGCTGGAGCAGTGGGGGCGACGGGGCTGACTGGCGAGCCGATCGGCGCCACCGGCTGCGTTGCGCTCGGTGGCGGGGTGGAGGCCGCATCGTCGCCGCCACCGCCGCATGCGGCCAGGATCAGGCAAATTGGAATGGCTTTCAGAAGCGGAGGGCGTGCGAACGGCATGGCTCGGTGCTGGGCAAACAACGATCAGATTTGGGTGGTGGGCCTCTCAACCCCAGCGATGGGGGCGCGGCATGTCTTCTGCGCCGCCGTATAGACCGTTTCTGATAGGACGCCAAACCGGGCGATGTGACGCAAACGCTTGACCGTTTTTGCGCACGCTCGCTTCGATGCTTCGCTGGAAATGCAAGGGCTCGTTGTAGATCGGCACCGGTTCCTGAATCTGTAGCCGTGCCTTGACGAAAACGGCTCTGGGTGCGGGTTTTCCTCCACATGCGTGGCGGTTCCCGCACCGATTTACCGGGATGGCATAGCGTCGCCCTTGCGTTTGCCGCGATGGCGCGTTCGGTCAGCGGATCCCCGTGTTCGTTGAATTGGGTGTAGATCGTGGCCAGCGCAGATTGAACCTTGCGCATGCGAACTCGGTAAAACATGAACGCGGCCGATAGCGCAGCCAACAAGAGACCCGAGGCCGGACCGATGATCTCGGCGCGCTTCCAGAGTGCTGCATCGTCGGCGGGAGTCGCGCTGTGGCTTTCGAGCGCGACACGTGGCGCATCGCCATTCTCTGTGGATGGTGCCGCCGCTGCCGCAGCCGGTGCCGGCGCCGGCGCATTCTTCAAGGCCGCGAGCCGCCGCATATCCGCCAGATTCTGCTCAACTTGCGCAAGGCGCGATTCGAGTTCACGGATCGCCTGCCTGGCCGCAACCAATTCCTCATTGAGCTGCTCCACTTTTGCGCGCTCTTGTGTGCCCGTGGCGGAAATGTGCAGTGCGTCCTTGTCGGATGCATTGGCTGGTGCAGAAGTCGGCCGGCTGCCGGCAGCAGGGTTCGCATTTGCCCCCGGCTCGGTGGTCGCGGCCTGCGTCAGCATGCGGATCTGGCGTTCGGCCTCGCTCCTTGCCACCGCGGTGATTTCCTCGGCCGACGGCACACGCAGCGCGGCGCCGACGCGCAGTCGGTTGATGTTTCCGCCAATGAAAGCGCGCGGATTGCCCCGGTAAAACGCGAGCGCGGTCTGCTCGGCAGATACGTCCGCCCTGTTTTGCACGGCACCGAGCGCGATCTGCGAGAGGCTGTCGCCCGCCTTGACGGTATAAGCCGCTTCGGTACGCCCGCCGTCTTCACCTGCATGCAAGGTGGCGGCCGAAAGCAAGGGACGCGCACCGTCTGGCTGACTGCCGGTCGCCGTGCTTGCAGCGGGAGAGGCTGCAGCTGTCGCTGCCTGCTTCTCGGCGCGTCGTGCCGGCGCACCGTCAGGCGAAGACACCGCGGAAGCCGGCGCGACTTTGCGTTGGGCCTGCAGGAAGGTGGTAGGTGCGCTCGCCGCGCCCGGCGGGCTGAGCAGCACCGTATACGCCGCCAGCATGTTTCCACCCGGCGCTGCCAGACGCACGACGATATCCGCAATGGCGTCCATTTGCGGCGCGGTTGAGTACACGCGAACGGCATAGCCGCCGTCTTGCCGCTGCACCAGGCTCGTCCGCAGCGAAGTCGCGCCTGCGCTGTAAGGCACGCCGGCGGCAAGGTAGGTTTCGCGGTTCCCGGGTTGCGGCACAAGCGTTTGAGCGTCGTGCGGGCGCAACCCTGTCAACTCGATTTCCGCATCCAGCGGCTGGCCAATGTTCGAATGCAGATGCAGCACGCCCAGCTCAACTGCGTGCCCAGCCGGCATGCAGGCCCACAGCGCTGCCGCTGCGCCCGCAGCCAGCGACTGCCGCGCAGGCCAATGCGCAATTCCTCCACGAAATTGCTTTTTCATTTTGATTGCTCCCCTTGTATTGCTGACACCCGAGTTATTGGTTTGGGGGGTGGTCGGGAAGGATAGAGCGTTTCGTCCGCGTGCCGGCGCCGACGTCGGGGCAGTTGAGAAAAATTCAGAGTTCGGGCGGCGTGCCGGTTCCGGACTTGGTGCTGAAGGCGTCACCCGAAGCCCGAGCGGGGGTCGGCCCCAGCCGGCAATGACGCATGCGCTTAGCGGCTGAAGCGATCCCGCAAGCTCGCACTCTGGTTCAGGCTCGTCAGCATCGCATCGAGCCAGTGCTCATCTGCCCCGGCCGGCGGCACGTCCGGCGCATGCGTCCTGTGTTCGGCGGTCTGATCGGCCGCATGCCTGAGAACCACCGGGCGCATGGGTTTGGCGGCATCCTGCTGTGGTTGCGGCGCAGCCTCTTGTGCTCGGGTTTGGCCGGCAAGCGGCAATGGCGCACGTGCTGCCAGCTTGCGGGTCAGGATGCCTTCCACGGCGCGCGCATAGATGCCGTTTTCCCCCGGCGACTCGGAGTGATAGGCGCCGATGGCATGCCAGCTGTTGCCGTGCAGTTGCACCTTTCGCGCCAGATGCCATGCGGCCACATAGGCGCTGACGCACGGGTCATAGAGCATCTGGCGGCCGATGCCGTAGCGCGACAGTTCGGGCAGGTGGATCGTATTGATCTGGAACATGCCCAGGTCTTCACTGCCGTTGCGGTTCCGGTTGTGCGCTTGCGGGTTCAGGTGCGATTCCTGATACCCGATCGCGCGCAGGACTTGCGCGTTGACGCCGTGATAAGCGGCGGCATCGTCAATGCAATCGGCCAGGGCTGCGGCAGGCAGGCAGGCCAGCAGTGCGACGGCGAACACCAGCCCCCGGCGCAGCGCGGCGGCGTAACGCTTACGCCCGCGCATGCTCTTGCCTGCCGGCGCAGGTGCGCGTCATGGGGTGGCGTTGTTGCAGGCGTTGCTGCCGCCAGGTGCGATGGGTTTCGCGACGCGTGGGCCGTACGGCATGGGTGGTTGCGCGACGCTCCCGCGCGGCCATGATGCGAGACGATTGGGCATGCATTGCGAATCTCCGGTAACGAGCATGCGCGCATCATAGAAATGGCTGCGCGGTGGTGCGCGCGGGCTGTGCGAACTAGGCGGGCCTGCAGCGAAACCGTGTCGACAGCGTGGGTTGGCATGACCGTTCGCTGTGGGCGCAACGGGTTCGTCCTGCCACGGGCCGGGTTGTGCGGGGGTCCATACGATCAGCAAACAGGCGGAAAGGGCGTGTTGCCCGCCGCTGACTGCCACTCATCTTCTTGGGCCCATCATGCAATCACATTACGGTAGTGCCCCCATGCTGCCCCACACCGTCGCACAGACCCGCGCCGACCCGGATGCGGCGGACGCCGGTGTCTCGGTCACCGGAAAGCTGTCGCGCGCATTGCGGCGCGCACTGCAGCGCGTGCGAACCGGGCACGCCGAGCCGTCGCCTGCCGCGAACCGATTCCACATGTCGATACCGCACCATGACCGACAGCCGGCGCCGACGACTTCGCGCGCGCAGCATCAACAACGCGCAGGCGCGGCGCGCGATGCGCAGCGCATCCAGCAAGCCATGCCGCAGGGCCACGGCTTGCGGGCTCCCATTCCGCCGACCGATGCCAGCCGCTGGCTGTCCGTATGCGAGGCGGTGGCCGGATGGCAGCAGGAGATGGCGCGTCGCCTGCACCGCTACAGCGGCCCATTGTTGACCGACGCGGCTCGGCCCACGGAGCAGGGTCTGGCACTGGCCGCCACGCGCATGCTGCTGGCCATGCAACAGAAGAGCCGACACCTCGTGCTCGACGGTATTCCGGTGATGCGCCTGCCTGCGGCTCTGTGCCTGGCCGAAGAGCTGGAGCGGCTGACCGTTCACGATTGCGATCTGTTTGAGTGGTCGGCGTCCGGCGGTTTGCCGGTCAACCTGAGCGCGCTGCATTTCGCTCGCAACCCACGGTTGACGGCGTTGCCGGGGCGCATGGGCAAGCTGTTGCAACTGAAAGAGATCGTCGTGCTCGATTCGCCGCTGCGTGCGCTGCCGTCGTCGTTGTCGCAGCTGCCGAGGCTGGAGCGGCTGGTGCTGCAGGGCACGGATCTGCGCATCGTGCCGGTGGAGCTTGGTGCGCTGGCTGCGTTGCAAACGCTGACGCTGGCATCCAACAAGCTGCTCGTGCAATTGCCCATCAGCTTGGCCAGCTTGCGCAGCTGCGCGAGCTGCAGTTGCGTGGCAACCCTCTGCTCACTGTCTTGCCAGACACGCTTGGCAACCTGGCCGAACTCGAGCGTCTGGACCTGCGCGAGAACTGCGCCATCACGGCACTGCCCGAGTCGCTCGCGCGACTGCGCAAGCTGCGTCATCTCGACGCCTCCGGCATGGCGAGTCTCGTGGCCGTGCCGGAGGGCATTGGCCATTGCGCGCAACTTCGTACGCTGCGCCTGCGCGATTGCGGATCGCTGCGCAGCTTGCCTGCGTCCGTTGGCAACCTGACGCAGCTGACACACCTCGATTTGCGCGGTTGCTACGCATTGTCGGGCCTGCCCGAAGCGCTTCGCGAGCTGCCGGCGGCGTGCCGTGTCGATGTGCCGGCGCATCTGTCGGCACGGCTGGCCGAATTGCGCCCCGCAGCTGCCACCGTTGCAACAGCCGGCTCCGGCATTGCGCCGGATTGGACGGCACTGCGCCAGGAGTGGCGTGCGCGCCTGCAGCCCTATGACGCCGAATATGGCAGTGATGCCCTGTGCATCTGGATGGAACGCTATATCAACGCCATCGCACCCGACGCCGTGCGCGCCTACCGCGACAGCCGCCGTCTCGGCCTGCTGGTGGATGGCCTGTGCGAAATGGCAGCGCTGCGCAGCGCCGTATTCCAGAGAGCGCAAGAACGCTATGCGCTGGGTTGCCTGGACGAAGAGGGTCTGCCGCTTGACGTGCTGATGGCGTTGCTGGTGGGCGAGCGCTTGCGCGAGCCGGGGCTGCCGGAAGATGCGGCCGCCCGCATGGTACGCGCGGAGGCGTTTGCAGCATTGCTCGAATATGGCGCGGCCGGCGGATCGATCGACGAGGCCGTTCAGAAGCTCGCGGCCTGGCCGCCGCTGCAAGGCTACGTTGCGCGCTATGTCAGGGCTGGGGAGGGCGTCGCACAGCGGCACGTTGCTGTCGCGCGCGAGTGGCTGCACGCCGGCTAGCACCGCTGTTCAATGTTGTTCCCATGGGCCGGCTTGATGCCGGCCTTTGTCTTTGTGCGCCTACGGCAACACAACAGGACGCTTGCCGGGCAAAAAAAAAGCCAGCCCGGGCGCATCCCGGGCTGGCTGCAGAGCGTGCCTTCCGCGGGCTTTACGTCTCCGATGGGCCCTCTTCGGTCGGGAATGCGTTGCCGAGCAGCGCTTTGCGGCGTTGCAGTTCCTGCTGTGCCTGTTGGCTGATCGGCAGGTTCATGGCAGCGAGCCGCTGCAGATCGGCCAGCTTCGCCTGCTTGACCGATGCCTTGGCCGGCTCCAGGCGCGTGCGCAGCTGGCCAATGGTGCCCGCCGGTTGCGGTTTGCCATGGAGCGCAGCCTGCGTCCGGTTGTTCTCGCGTTGCAGCGCCTTGGGGTTGCGCACCAGCGACTGGATGCCGATGTTGCGCTCCTCGGTATGGAACAGAGCGGCCGAGTTGATTGCGCGCGTGTTGCCGATGATCTTCGAGAACGCGTCGAGCAGCGGGCGGCCCTGGTTGGAGTCGCACAGATAGTCCGCGCGTTCCTCGATGGTGGTCATGGCTTGCAGGCGCGCGCGCATCGCGTTCACGTCGAGGTGGCTCACGTCGATCGGCTTGGCCAGCGGTTCGGCCAGCTTGAACAGCTCTTCGCCGTTGGCGGTGGAGCCCGGCGCGTGCGCCGCCACCTGCGTTGACACCTGGGCCGCACGTGCGAACGGCGTCGCAGCGTGATAGCGCACGAACTCGTTCTTGATCTGGACGGGGCGGTTCTCAGCCGCCGCGGCGTTGATCTCCTGCGTGGCGGCTGCGTACTTCGCCACCACGTCGACCATCAGGTTCGGGTTGGCGAGGTAGCGATCGCGTTGTACCGGATTCGCATCGAACGCCTGCCGCAGCGCGGCGTCTTCGCGATGCGCTTCCGCGTCGACGATCTTGGCGAGAAACGGGTGCTGCATGATCAGGTAGCTCGTGTCGGAGCCCATCACCTCGCCTGCGTAGCTCTGCGTGCTGTCCGTATGCGAGACGGACGGTGTGAACGTGCCGTGCGGTGTCGGGACCGTTATCGCCAGGCTCATGCCGCTGTTCTTGTTGCGCAGGACGCGCGCGTATTGCAGTTCCATCGGGGCATTCTGTACGTCAGGCGCCTGACGCAACTTGACGACCAGGCTGGTGCCGTCGGTCACGTTGAGCAGCAGCCCCTGCGTCTGGCGGATCAACTCATGCGGATCGAACTTCTCGTCCTGCAGCCGCATGTTCGGCGCGAATTTCTCGATGGCCGCTTCGATGGCCTTGTTGAGGATCGCGCCGGTAATGGGTGCACCGCCCTGCGCTGTGAACGTCAATTGCAGGAACTTGCCCGTACGGCTGGGATTAGGTTGATGATTGGCGTTCATCAGGCGTGCCTCGGCGGTGAGCGAAATCTGCCCCGCGCTATTGCCGACCGAGATGGAGCCCGTGAAAGGCCCCAGCTGCACTTTGCCGGTGGACCGACCGAAGCGGTTGACGATAGCGTTGAGCGCACTGCTCTGCGCGCCGCCGGAAACCGTTGCCTTCAGTGCTGCATCCCAGCGCTGCCACAGCGATTTGTCTTTCAGCGGGCCGTTCTTCTGCACGTCGTAGTTCTTGAGCGGCAGGTAGGTCTTGTCCAGCATCTCACGCGCGGTCTTGTACATCGAATCCGCCGTCAAGATGGCTTCGGCTGCAGCCGTACCGTGCTCCTCGCGCTGCGCCATCTGCTGCTTGACGACAGAGATATGCGCACCCACGCAGCCCAGCGCCAGGCTGATGGCAGCGTGGCTCTTGGAGACGAACGCTTCGGGGTGGGCCAGCGCATCCTTCTGCGGGTAACGGCCCTGCCACACGGTCTGGTTGATGTGTGCGAAGGCGGCTTCTCGATGCTGGGTCAACGTACCGCGCTCGCTGGCAGGCATGAAGCGATCATTCCTGGCGAGCACGGCGCCGGCCTGGTTGGCAAATTGCAGATACGTGCCGATGAGATGCTCCAGCTGGTCCGTCGCGTGATTGAGCTGTTCCGGGCTGGCGTGCGTGATGGCGTTGCGGAACTGCGCGGGGATGTTGGCTTCTTCACCGTAGTGCAGGCGCTCGGTTTCGGTGAAGGGCAGCGCGGGGCCCGCATGCAGTTCCTGCGTCAGTGCCTTGCGTGTCTCGTTGTACAGATGGAGCTGCGCGGGCGGCGGTTCGGCACAGGCCGCATCGAGCTGCTGATGCAGCTTGAACGTGGACTGGTAATCCTTGTGATAGCCGGGGTCCAGCAGCGTGTGCGGTGCGGCTGCGCTTTCCGTGAAGTACTGCGCGACGTTCCCGCGCAGATTCACATCAAAGCTGCCGCCGGCTTCCAGGTTGGTGCCCCCGTGGGTCTCGTTGCCGACGTTGGCATCCAGGCTGCCCGTCACCTGGCGATAGGCCAGGATGCGGTCGCCATAGGCCACCGAATTGGGCACGTCGCGTCTCGGTGGTGCGGGCAGTGGCTGTCCGCTGCCCATGCGGTCCGTCACGACGTCGGTGATCGGCGGATACGCGGCCTTCATCAGCGTGCTGAAGTGCTCGCCGCCCAGTTTCTGGTCGATGGCGCCGGCCAGCAGCGTCATCTTCAAGGTGTTGAAGCCCTTGGCAATCTTGGCGTCGTTCAGAAAGTAGGGCTTGCCGGCAGCTTCCGTGTAGTTGCGGCCCAGCGCGTGAGACACGAGGTTGGCCAACGATTCCAACTGCTGCATCGCCTGGCGCGCATGCGGCCCGGCGGACTTGACCCAGGCATGGTTGGCATCGTGGTTGGCAACGAGCTTGACGAGTTGGCGCAAATCATCGTGTTCGAGGAAGACGTTGCCGCCGGACAGGTCAAGCCGGCCCGTGAGCTTGGCGGCCCACTCGCCCAGCTTGCCGCCCAGCGCGACCTTGGCAAAGGCTTGTGCCGAGGGCCAGTAATCCACGTCGCCGTCGTCGTCGGCAAAGTAGATGCGGCCCTTGCCGCCACCCGCTTCCACCGACACGTGCGCGCCGGCGTAGCGGTTGGTGGGGAAGGCCGACACTGCCACGCCGCCCGACGTGCCGGTGCTCACGTTGGAGCCCGGCTTTGCCGTGCTGATGCCGGGAGCCTTGGCTTCGAGGTTGGCCGTCTCCTTCTCGGCGTAGTGGCTCATGACCTCGTGCGCGCTGCCGCTCAGGTGTGTTCGCTTGAGTTCGGTGAGCAGCGCGGCGATGCCTCTGTAGGCGTCGGCCGGATCATGGTTGCCCAACGATTTGGCAAGCTGGCGCGCGGTCTTGGCGGCCGACGCAAATGCATCACGCACGGCCATGCCGACTTCATGGGGCGCCTTGCGCGTGTCGTCCGCGGCAATCGTCTGGATGGTGCTCAACTGATGCTGGAGCTTGGCGAGCAGCCCGTCGCTGTTCGGATGCGAGTGCATGAGCGCCACCGGCACCCTAGGCAGTGCATCCTTGAGCGCCAGTGCCATCTGGCGTAACTGCGGTTTGTTCAGCGCGCCGGTATCGACGTCGAACACCGGCGAATCCGGCGGCGCGTGACGGCCTTGCGCCCGCCCGCTGAACGAGGGAGACAACGGCGGCTGCTCGGGCTGCTCCGGCTGCTGGGGCGGCCACTGCAGTTTGCCCTCGCGAATACGCTTCTTGGCTTCCCGGTGCACAGCGCGCGTACCACGCCCACTCAAGGTGCTGTTCGACAGCTCAACCTTGAGCTGCTCATTGGAAAGCGATGCAGCGCTTTTCTTTTGGCGGCTGGCCGTCACCATGTCGGCAAGATCGCGCAGGCCGCTGGGCAACTGCGAGGTCTTGCGCACGCTTGGCATCGAGGGCTGCGAGGATTGCGATGTCGATGTGCTGGACGACGTCTGTGCCGGAGGCGTCGCTCTGGAGTGGCGGGAAAATATCTTCATGATGGGCGAGGGCTCCGAGGTTGCATGCCGGGGCAACGCGGTTCCGCCCAAGCACAATTGAACCTTGCAAGCCTAGCCAGCCCCGGCCGGCGGACGTTGCGGGCACCGAAGTGCTGCGTCGGCATCCGAAACGAGTGACTCCGGCGCCTCAATACCGCGTGGGCGCGGCGCCGTCGTCCAGTTCCGCCGTGAGTGCGGCGATGGCATCGAGCAAATCCGTCGCTTCGGGGTCGTCGTCCAACGCATACCGGAAGCGATAGATCATCTGGCCGGTTTGCGGGTGTCGCACGACGCTGCCGCGTGAGGCGCCCTCCACTTCCAGGCAGAGACCGAGCAGCAGATTGAGCGTCAACGCGACGTCCAGCGTGTCGCGGGGCCCAAGTTCGACATAGGCCGTCAGCATGTCGGGATCGGCGTAGCTGTCATAAGCCAGCCAGACGTTGCGGGTGCCGATGCGCAGGGCATGCGCGGGCAATGCATCGTTGTCGAAAGGGCGGTGGGGCAATTCTTCGGAGGGCATGGGCGGGCGCCGTGGCGGGCGTCGCTGCAACGCATTGCAGCAACCGGGTTGCACCGCCAGACGATGCCAGCAGGGGCTCCTGGATGTGGCTGGGGTACCGAAAAAGTGCGATATAGGGCGAAAAAATGCCCACCTGAAATATCAGCGGTGGGTAAAATCTCGACATCTGGGTGGGGCCTTTGCCCACACCGGATCGGGCTGTTTACCGGGGAACGCCCAGCACAGATTTTCGCGGAGGGTACCGTGACGCAAACCTGCCAGCCAGTTACCGAACTGGCCTCTGACTGGTTCCGACAGCACTATGCATGGCTCGCCCGTCGTATGGGCTGCAAGACGGGCTGTCGCTTTGGCGCCGAAGACATTGCGGCGGAGGCATTTGCGCAATTGCTGCAAAGGCCAGGGTGGCAAGACACCCGCGAGCCGCGCGCCTTGCTGACAACGATTGCGCAACGCCTGCTCTACGACACCTGGCGCCGTCGCGATCTCGAAGAGGCCTACATGGCGTGGGCCGCCACGCAACCGCAGGCGACGTTGCCATCGCCGGAAGAGCGTGCGTTGATCCTCGAGACCCTCACCTCCATCGACCGCGTACTCGATGGGCTGGCGCCCAAGGCGCGCCGCGCCTTTCTCTATAGCCAGCTCGATGGCCTCACATACCCTGAGATCGCCGAGCGCCTGCAGGTATCCGTTCGCATGGTGCAGAAATACATGACGCAGGCCATGCGCCTGTGCTACCTGGCCGAAGCATCGTGAAGCACGCGCTGGATGACCGGATCGCGGAGCAGGCGATCCAGTGGCTTGTCGTACTGCGCTCGGGCACGGCTTCGGAGACGGAGCGCCAGCGCTTTGCCGCGTGGCAGGAAGCCGACCCCGCACATGCTGCCGCCGTGCAACGCTTGCAGGGCGCGTTGGGTTCGATGGCGCTGCCGCCCGTTGCAGACTCGCACCGGCGCGCCGCGCGGCGGTTGCTCGATGCGCCGTCTGCGCCGATGCGGCATGTGCGCCGCGCACTGATCTTCAGCGGGCTGGGTTTGGGCGTTGC
This sequence comes from Ralstonia sp. TCR112, assembly GCF_007997035.1. Classification (GTDB taxonomy): domain Bacteria; phylum Pseudomonadota; class Gammaproteobacteria; order Burkholderiales; family Burkholderiaceae; genus Ralstonia; species Ralstonia edaphi. The sequence continues at coordinate 73,895 of NZ_VOSS01000028.1, forward strand.
CGCTCTCGTTGACCGGGAGATCCCGCTGTCCGACCTGGCTGCCGATATGCGTACGGCAACCTCCGAGCGCCGCGATTTCACCCTCGCTGGCGGTTATCAATTGCGTCTGAACGCACGCAGCGCGGTCGACGCCTCCGCGGTTGTGCGCGGCTACGACGTGCGTCTGCGCAGCGGCAGCGTCCTGGCCGTTGCCGGGTCGCCGTCGGGCCAGTTGCGGTTGTGGTCTGGCGCGGGCACGGTGGAATGCACGGGCGGCATGGTCTGCGCAACGCTGGAGCCTGAAGGTGCGATGAAGGTCGCCGTGCTTGAAGGCACCGCAGCACTGTCGACGCCGGCGGGGGCCGTTTCCACGGCGCGTGCAGGCGAGGTTCGGCGTCTGGCCGACGGCGGCATCGAAAAACTGGCGCTGATGGCGCGCAACGTAGCCGCCTGGACGCGCGGCATGGTCGAGGTCGAACACCAGCCGCTGGCCGATGTGATCGACGCATTGCGACCCTACCACCGTGGCCTGATTGAATTGAACCGCGAAGTGGCCGGCCTGCGCGTGACGGGGCGGTTCCCGCTCGGCGGATGCCGCGCCCTGCAGATGCTGGCCGAAACGCTGCCCATCCAGGTGAAGGAGCTTGGCGGCGTGTGGGTGCGCATCGGCCCGCGCTGAGCGCGCGTGCGCCGCGAAAAAATTGTTGCGATCGGGGTTCCGGTTTTTCTCGCTCGTTGCACAGAGAGAGTAAGAGGCTGCCGCGGTCACCATCCGTGCGCGCCCCTGCATCCAGATGCAACAGCTTCCACAAGAGCGAAGGACGACATGAACGCCCGGGTCCAGAACGACGTGCTACTACACGCAGCCGACAGCACGGCTGAAAGCCGGTATTTCTCCCCCTTTCCTGCGGCCGCCGCCTGGCGGGCGCACGCGGTGGCGCCTCTGACGATCTCGGTGCGGCAGGTCTCGCGTGCCCCAAACGGTGGGATCCTGGTCGATCTGACCGAGCTGGCCGAGGCCGCCGGTGAAGACCCGCCGGCCCAGCCCGTCACGCTGGAGCAGGCGCACGCCATGCTCGGGCGGATGTTGGAATCGAGGCGGAAGGGGGCTGGCCGGTCGGCGGGCAAGGAGGCTATGTTCTCGGTGCTGACGCCACGCCAGTGCGACATCCTGCGTGAGGCAGCCTCCGGCAAGTCCAACGTGGAAATAGCGCAGGCGCTGCATATCGGCGTAGAAACCGTGAAGTCGCACGTGCGCCAAATCCTGATGCGTTTGCAAGCGCGTAATCGGACAGAATTGGCAGCGTTATACCAGCAATGTGCCGGTGAAAGCCGCGCCCGCGAAAATCATTAACGCGGTAATCATTAACAAGGCAATGTTTATTAAACCGGCACTGAGTTTTTTAAGCCGGTACTGAAATTGTCCGCCTTGAAGATTTTCATTAACGAACGCTAAAAAGATTCGCCGTAGGCGCGGTCGGCCCTACGGCGCGCAATCGTTTGCGCAAAAGACCGCTCACGCGGCCAGGATGGTGTGCGCGAGGGGGCCTGCCGGCTCGTTGCTGGCAGCCTGCACGGCCAGCTGATAGCCGCGTGCATAGACGGTCTTGAGTTCCACGCCGGTTTCGGGGCCGAACTGCAGTTTCTTGCGCAGCTTGTAGATGTGCTGCTCGATCGAGCGCTCGACGATGCTGGCGTCCGCGCCCCAGACGGCCGATGCGATCTGCTGGCGTGAGAGGAACGAACCCGGCGAAGAGAACAGCAGCCATGCCGTCGCGAACTCCCGCGCAGTCATGCGAATGGGGACGCTGTTGACGGTGGCGGTACGGGTCAGGCGGCAAAGGCGATATGGCCCCACCACGACGTTGATACCGGCATTCTGGCGCACGGGCTCCGCGCGGCGCAGCGCCCGTTGCACGCGGGCCTGCAGCTCTTCGGCGCTGAAGTGACCGGTCAATACGTCGTCCACGCCGGCATCAAACGCCGCGGCCATGTCCCCCCGGTCGACAAACTGCCCGAACACCAGGGTGGGCCAGCACATGTCGGCATTGCACTCGCGCCACGACAGCACGAGCTGCCCCGCAGTGCGGAAGTGCTGCGCGTCGATCATCAACAGATCAAACGTTTCCGTGCGGCGCGCGCGAAGCAGCGACAGGGCGTCGTCAAAGCGGACGCACTCCGCTTCCTGGGTGGATAGACAGCTCGCCACGTAGGCAAAGCTGGATGGGTTCGAGGTCAATACGGCGAACTTCATGGCGCTCCCCTTTCAAGCCACTGCACTACCGATTCGAATCTTGCAGATGGCGCTTCAAACTGGGGCAAAGCATAACGTTCACAATTTGCTCACACATCCCTATAAAGAGTGAAATCGCGCTTAGATCTGATTGAGTTTTTTTTGTTGACTCTGCAATTGTGCGTTGAGTATGCAAATGCCGCATTCTGAGTGAACGATTATGCGCATATGCAAATTAAAAAACCGCCGAGAACATTAATTTGACGGCTTATGTGACAACCTGATGAAACGATCTTCAGCCGAACTTGATGGCGGCGAGTTCACGCGTGCCTTCAGCTTCCTTGCTGGCACGCAGCTGCAGTGCACTGGTCAGGCCGCGGCTGCGGCTGGTGGATACCTGCTCCACGATGGCGAGCTTTTCCGGCAAGCGGGACGTTGGCGCTTCCAGAAGCGCCTGCGCCAGGGCTTCTGAAGCGTGCGCGTCGGCGGAATTTGGATCGATGCTCCGGTGCAGGTCGGCCAGGGCGAGGTGACCTTCGATCTCGCGAGCGGCGGACGGCCGAAGCCGATGCCGATGCAGATAGCGCTGGTTGGGGCGGGCATGCTTTTCGACTGTCTCGCAGTAGGCCTCGAACTCGCGCGCGGCCTTTTCCGGCGTGCCGCCGGGCTTGTGCGCCAGCATGTTGATCCACGCATCGCGGTCGCTGCGCACGACGGCAAGGTATTCGCGCACGCTGCGGTATTCGGTGTCGAAGTAGCTGACGCGATCGGCGATCTTGCCGTTCTGGTAAGCCATCTTCACCTTGGTCGTGTGGCCGCCTTCGGAGAGTTTCCAGTTGAAGCCCAGCGGCATGCCCCCGGTAAACGACTGTGTGAACTTGCCGCTTTCGCCGGCCTTGGCCGATGCGTTGTCGTCGGGCGCGGCCGTGTAGAAGGTGCGGCCCACCGAAAAGGCCAAGCCACCCCGCGCCGTCACCTTGTGCCCCGTGGCCACGCTGAATTGCTCGACACGCATCGTGCCGGTCTTCTCGTGCAGGGTGGCCGTGTTGCTGAGTGTCTTTTCGCCGCGCAGCCGTGCCGACGGGCCGATTCGCACCGGCGTATGCGGGCCACTCACGCGCACATTCATGCCAACGCTCGCGTCCATCGAGGCGCGCCAGCGCTTCTTGGTCTGGTCGACCCAGCCGACGGAAATGCCGCCGCTCCCGCTGCTTCCGCCGCAATGCTGCGCAAGCGTGTTCCACAACGTGTCGGGATCGGGCCGGTGGCCAGGCGCTGCGGTTGCCTGCTCGAACAGCAGTTCATGGCCTTGACGATGGCCTCCGCCGCGGCCTTGTCGTCGTACTTGATGGCTTCCCAGTCGTCGTGGCCCTCTACGGGGCGTTGCGTGGGCCGTGTGGCGCGGATGACCACGCCGCGCGGCTCACCCGTCTCCACATCGAAGGGTGTGACCTTGACGGCGAGCAGGTTGGCGCGCAGGCGCTTGCCCCACGTCTTGAGGTCGTAGCCCACGGAGGCCCCCACGCCCACTGAAGCACGCATCGTGCGATCGGTGCCCACGAACACGTCGCGGCCGTGCGCACTGCGCCCGATTTCCACCACGGCCTGCCGGCCCCTGCCGTAATTGGCGTCCAGTTGGACCGACACGGGCACCGGCAGCGCCTTGCCGACGTGCGACAAGCCGGTCGATACGCCGGCCGTGCTGCCGCCGATCCAGCCGCCGTTGGACAGGCGTACCTTGTTGCCCGACTCCATGGACGTGAGCAGCGTCTCGATGGTCTTGCGGGCGTCTTCTACGGTAGGCGCTGGCATCTTGAGGTCTGCCGGATGCTCCAGCTTGTCGGCACGCTCGAGCGCGCCACGGAAGGCGGGCGATTCGGCCGCTTCGCCTGCGTGGGTGCCCCAGTAGCGCAACAGCGTGGCCGAGGGCTGCAGCCCCACCAGGTATTCCGGCGGCTCGCCCGTCAGGCCGGCATGATCGATGAGCTTGGTCACGTGGGCCTGCGCGGCGCTGACCTGCGGCAGCGTCAGCGTATCCAACCGGCTTTGCGCCCAGGCCCGGCTGTCGGCATCGTCGGTCAGTCCGGTCAAGGCCACGAGTTGCGCGAATTCCTGGTGGGCCGGCGAGCTGCCCGGCGTGCGGGCGACGGCAGTCGGCTCGGCATGCTCACGCTGCATGCGGCTGACAGCTGCCCCGACTTCGGGTTGCAGCGCGCGCAGCTTCTCTGCCGTGAGCGTGTAGTCGCTCAACGGCGCGTTGGAGGCCGCCAGCCCGGCCCAATGCGCGAGGATGGCGCTTCGCCAAAGATCGCCTGGGTGGGCGATGGCGTGCAGCAGCGATGGCGCATTCCCGGCCTGCGCAAGCGTGTCGATCATCGTCCGCAGCGCCGCCGTATAGGCATCCATTTCCTTGACGAGCCCTGGCCGCTGTGCGCCGTGCATGCCAAGCGCGGCCGATGACAGCGGCGACTTCTTCTTGCCGATCATCTGCCAGAAATGACTGCCCGCGGTTTGCTTTTCCACGCGCGGAATGGTGCGCCCGACAAACTTGGCAAGGCGTGCCTTGGTGTTGGCCAGATCCGAGCCCGGACCGTCTTCACGAAAGCCCTGGTGCCAGGCAAAGAGAACGCCCGCTTGTTGCGCACCGACGGGCTCGCCCCGCAGCTTGAGCGCAGCGGCGTGCATGACGTTGATGGCGAGTGACGCGGCCTGCGTGCCGCTGCCCGGCGGATGCGCGTGCAACAGCGCGGTGGGATCGGCCGCCGAGGTGCCAGCCGTATGCACATGGTCGGCTGCCTGCAGGAAGGCGCGCGCGGTGTGCGCCTGCTCCGGCGTGGGCGGCGCTTGCATCAGGCTGGTCAGCGCTTCAAAGCCGTGGTGGCTGCGCGAGAGCAACTGCGCCGTGCGCCAAGCCGCGCTTGCCACACCGGCATCGCTCATGCCCTGTGGCATTGGCGGCACGGTCAGGCTGCGGGAGGAACCGTCTGAACCATACTGGACCGACAAGCTGGATTGCCGGGAGAGCGCATCCGGACTGTGCTGATCAACGCTCCGGCTGGCGCCGTCTTGCGCACCATGTGGCGACGTTTCGCCCTCGCGAAACAAATGCGACAGGCCCAGATCGGATGCACTGGAGCGCTGCGACGACGTTGCCGATGCTGTCTCGTCAAACAGGCGCCCCATGCCCAACGAGGCGCTGCCTGTCGAATGCGTTGAGCCCTCGTTGCTGGGCGCCGGCGCAGGAGCGGCAAAGGCGGCAGCATCAAAATGCACCGCCTGCGTGACATGCAGCAGCACCCGCAGCGCATCGGCTGCATTGCCGCCGCTGGTGGCTGCCAGTGCGCGTGCCGCGAGCATTGGCCCGATGTAGTTGCCGGCTGCGGACGACGTGCCCTGCGCAGGGGCCGCCAGGACACCGAGCCGATCGGCCAGCAAATCACGTTCGCTCGCGCTGCCCGCCGTATGGAACAACTGCCCAATGCTCTGACGAAACGCTTCGGCCGTGGCCGGCACGGTCAGCGGTGCCGTGGATGCCGGCGCTTGAGGCGTCGGCGGTTTTCCGTGCTGGCGCAGGCGCTGCGCACCCTGTTCGGCGCGCTGCATCATGGTCGACGTCTTGCGCTGCGAACGTGCAGCGCGGCGCGTCTCCTGATGTTCCTGCACCTGCGGTGTAGCCGGGTGCGGCGTGCCTTCGGCGGCCTGCGGCGTTGCCTCGGGCGTGACCGTCAACGTGCCGCGCGTGGGCTCCCTGTAGTTGCCCACCGTATCGAACGATGTGCCGGAGCGCTTGCTGTCGCTCAGCAGCGTGGCCAGTTCTGTCTCGTCGCTCTTGGGCAGCTTTTCCCGTACGCGCGATTTCAGGTTGCCCAGCCAGCCGCCTTTCTTTCGCGGCTGCGGCGCATTGCCGCCTTGGGGCGAGGGCGATGGCGTGCGTGCGGCGAAATCGTGGAGCGTCTCGTACTCCGACGGCGATGTCGGCACGTTGACGGGCAACAGGCGTGAAGGGGGCATGGCTTGAAGTGTTCAGGCACTGGCGTGGTCAATCGGCATACCACTTTGATGCGGCCGAATGACAATCACGCGTGCAATGCGAATCCGGTGTGACGATGGCGAAGCTGCATGGCAACGTCACACGCACGATCCGTCAGTGCACCGACCACTTGGAGACCGAGTTGGCAGACGCCGCCAGCCCGGTCATTGCATCCACCAGCAGGGCGCCCGTCGGGTCGTCGTCGAGCATGTAAGGAAAGCGATAGACCAGCGTACCGGTGTGCCGCTGCTGCGCGACCATGCCGCGCGACGAAGCGGGTAGGCCGAGGCAGAGCCCCAGGATCATGTGCAGGGCTTCGTCAATGTTGATCTCGAGCGGCTTGCCGAGGTCGATGCAAACGGTGACCGATTCGGGATCGGCCTCGGCATCACAGGTGAACCAGAGCTGATATGCGCCGATGAGGATGGGGTGCGCGGCGAACGGGAAGAACTCATCGGCGCGTAGAAGCGGGATGTCTAGGGTCGGCAGATACGGCGTGCGTGAGGCGGACATGAACGTGGGTTGGCGATGCCGCAGGAGCCGACGCGTCAGCTTCAACGAGCACCTTCGCATGTGATGCCGCGAGCGTACGGCCTTATATGACAGCCGGCATACACGTTCACGAAATCATCACGCGCTGCGAAGGCGCGCCCGTGGCGGCACTGCCGTGCACCCCATGCATGCCATTACGCGCGAATCCAGACGTAGGTGCCGTTCGCCAGGTTCTCGAACATGTCGTCGGTCGTCTGCAGGATGTTGTCGCGCCAGTAGCGGCCGTGCTCGGCGTAGTGGCCCAGCAGCTCGGCCAGTTGCTCGCCGTCGATGTCGGGGTCGTAGGCGACGCGCACGATCAGGATGATGCCGCCCGTATCGCCATCGAGCCCGAGCTGGGCATGGTCCTGCGCATAGATGGTGACGTTGGCTTCCAACATGAGGCGGAACACGCGCAACGTGCGGCCGCCGGTGACGATGCCGTAGTCGAAGTTCAGGTAGAAGGCATCGAGGTCTTCCTCGACGGCGTCGATGATGACTTCGAACCCTTCGACAGTGAGCCTGCCGGCGGCGATGATGGCGTCGGCATCCGGAATCTGCAGATGCACGCACATGTCGCGGATAAGGGCGTCGCGCCGTTCGATGCTCATGTTCTACGCCAGCAAGTCTTTGGCAGCTTTCGGGCCCGCTTCCATCAACTTGGCGAATGCCTGCGTGCGGTTCAGTTCATCTTCCAGATGAGCGGTGTTCAGCATGTCCTGTGTGCCGGCGGAGACCACCGCTTGCAGGGTGCCGGAACCGTGCGCGGCCGGCAGGCCGTGAGCAAGGTGCGACGCGGAATCGCCCGGTGCAGGGATTGCCGGCGTGGCGGAGACGTTGCGGTGGATCGGTGTCATGTCGGGATCGCGGTAGCGGGTCGGATTCGGTGAATCGGGCTGCGGCGCGATGGGCCGGGGGAGAACAGCAGAAGCGCGCGGGGAACCATTCAAAAAACCGCTCGGGAACGGCGCGGCCCCGTTCCCGAACGTTGGCGGCACCGAATGTGCCGTCCGGAACCGATCATTACGAGATCAGGTCCTTGGCGGCCTTCGGGCCCGCTTCCATCAGCTTGGCGAACATGTTGGTGCGGTTCAGTTCGTTTTGCAGACGGGCTGCGTTCAGCATGTCTGCCTCGCCTTCCTTGGTGATGGCTTCTTGCTGGGCATTGAACGACAGGCGGCTAGCGGTGTCACCGAGGGCAGCGGCTTTGGTTTGGATCGTCATGGAAAACTCCTTTGCAGTGGATGAGTGGTCTCGGGTGAGAGCCGGGTTTTTCAACAACACCCCGGTGTGGGATGTCGCTGATTCGGTTCAGCGAAACGTGCTGCTGTTGTGTTCGCCGTGAAGTCATCATCGTGGATTTCTGCGCTCCGGGCCGGCGGGGAAGCGAAATGTGATGTCGTCTCGCGAAGCCCGTAGGCGCGCTGTGCGCGTTATGCCGGGATCAACCCGGAGCACACCTGTGCCGCGCTGGAAAAGCCATGGGACAGCACACGAAGCTGCTCGCGCTGGTTGACGTCCACCGCGCGAATGGCGCGCTGTTCCATGTCCATGGCGGTGCGCTTGAGCGCGTCGACGGCCTTGTTCAGTGGGCCGAAATCCTTCGGGCCTTCCTGCTTGGCAAAAGCCTGAATGCCGTCAAACGTTTCGATGATGTCGAGCGTGAAATGGTCAAACATGTGGGTCTCCAGAAGAGGGGAATTGGCAAGAACGGCCAAGCAGCGTTAACGCTGCGCAGCGAGAAAATCCTTGGTGCCGTCAGAGCTTTCGATGTAGCTCAGTTCATCGACGGAAAGTGCCGACGTGGCATCGGCTTTGGTGTTGCGCACGCGGGCCTGCGTGATGTCCAAGACGATGTCCTTGATGTTGCCGCCCAGGTCACTGCGGACGTGGTCCGCCGTTGCGCGCACGCGTTCGGGGTGCACGGCGGGGCCCGTGATGGAGAACCGGTTGCTGCCCAGGTAACTAATGCTGAGCCCCGGCTCCTGCAGCGATTCGCGCAGGTTCTCAATCACCTCCTGCGCGATGGAAAGATCGGTATGGACGGACGCCGACACGGCTCGCAGGTCGCGCAGCGTGGCCAGCTCTTCGGCCGGCGATGTGACGATGCCGTGGACGATGATCTCGTTGTCGTGCTGCTCGATCTGCAACCCGTCGATACGGTGCAGCGCCAGGCTTGCGCGCACACGCTCGATTAGCGGAATCGGGGTCGCTGCGGACGAATGGGCGGCAGAGGATGTTTCGCGTGTGGAGGCCAGGAGCAGTGCGCACGGCGTCAGCAGCGCCACTGCCGTCACGCCCATCCAGCCTTTGCGTGCGCGGGGCCGGGCGTGCGCGGGTGTATCGGAAGCAGGGGCTTGCGCAGCGGCGACGCTGTGCGTGCCGGTCTCTTGGGCAGCGGGCAACAGCACGCGCTCAAGGAGGGCAAGATCGGACGGCCATGCTTCACCGGTGGGGCCCACGCAGAGAATGATCTCGCCGAAGCGGCGAGGGGCCAGGTCGTCCCAGGCGGTGCCGCCGTCGTCGGATTCGATCAGAACGCCGTGTTCTGCGTCGACAAGCAGCGCGAGCGGATCGCCCACCCAGTCGGAGATGCGGATGCTGGCTTGTGGGTCGGGGCCGACCGTCCAGCGGCCCGGAGTGAGGTCGAGGCAGGCGCCGGCATGCGCGCCTGCCAACACGCGGATGTGCTTGTTCATGGTGATTGCGGTGAAGGATCAGAAAGCGGGGGCAGGGCCAGACCGAGCCCCGCGCGGTAAGACCACAGTTCGGTCGTCCAGCGGCGTGCGACGGCGCTGCTGCGTGCGATGCTCTCGCCGCGCTCGCGGCCAATGCGCGGCCGCGATGGACTCAGCAGCAAGAGGGGAAACAGCAGGTTGAATGTCTTTTCGCGGTCGGTCAGTGCGTGGGCAGCTGCGTGCGGTGCCGCGGTGGTGGCCAGCAGCCGGTCTTTCACGGCGGCCAGCGTGCCGGGCGTGCCTTCGATGGACGCCTGCTTCAAATAGCTGCGCAGGATGTCGAACGCCATGCGCAGCGGCATCGGGTGGCCCGTGTGCATGGCGTGCCGCACGGCAAGCAGTTCCTGTTCAAGGCGCTGGTAGCTGGACGACGCCACCTCCGACAGCAGCGTGTCGGCTGGCGGCGCGCCGGCCTCGGCTGCCGCGGTTTTCTTCGGCGCGGCGGCCGAGGTCTCCGCTGCTTGTTCCTGCAAGTACTGCAGCAGCAGGGCGCGGCGGCCTTGGGCGCTGCGATGGTCTCGTGCCTGTTCGTCGTCACCTTCGCTTTGGCCTTGCCGGGACGACAGGCCGATCACCATGGGCTCGACCTTGCGCGCATGCTCTTCCAGCATGAGGAGCAGTTCTTCGAACGTGCTGTCGGTGATGGGCTCTTCAGGCGAGCCCGCGCCGCTGCGCTTGCCCGTGCGCGGTCGTCGCACGCGTTTTGCAACCTGCGCAACGTGCTTGTGGTGGTGCAGCTTTTCTTCGGCCAGTTGGTCGGCCCAATGGTGGTGTTCGTGCGCGCCATGCCGATGATGCTTGCGATGGTGCGGCGCGGCCGCGTTCTGTGGCGGTGCCTGCACCGGATCGGGCAACGGGAGAACGTTGGGCGTCGAAGCGGAGATACGTGTCACGGCTCCCTCCTACTGGAAGAGCGATTGCAGGATCGTGTTGCCGAACTGCAGGATCGATGCTGCTCCCCAGGGCGCCGCGACCACGATCACCACGGACACGATGATGAGCTTGAGCCCATGCGAGATGCTGCTGTCCTGCAGCGACGTGACGGCCTGCACGAACGAGATCAGTAGCCCGGCAATGGCGGACACCGCCACCGCGGGCAAGGACACCAGCAGGCACAGCATGAGCGCCGTGCTGGTCAGGCGCGTGATGTTGTCGTAGTCCATGACGGCCCCTTCATCGATACGTGTTGACCAGGCCGTGAATCAGCACGGACCAGCCGTCCATCACCACGAAGAGCAGCAGCTTGAACGGAATGGCGACGTTGCTTGGCGTCACCTGCGACAGCCCCAACGCCATCAGCAGGTTGGCGATCACCAGGTCGATCACGATGAAGACGAGATACAGCAGGAAGCCGATGCGGAACGCCGCGGTCAGTTCCGTCAGGGTGAAGGCGGGCGCGAGGATGATGAGGTCGTCTTCCTTGAGCTGAGCGGCTTTGGCCGGCGGCCACAGTTGTTGCGCCGAGCGCATGAAGAACGCTTTCTCGCGTGCATTGGTGTGCTTGTCGAGGAACTGCCGGAACGGTTCGCGCGCGGCGTCGAGCAGCGGCATGACCTGGCTCACGTTCGCGCTGGAATCATTGAGTTGCATGTGGGCACGCTGCATGGCCTCCATGCCGACCGGCGCCATCACGAAGCACGACACGATCATCGCAATGCCGTTGAGCACCATGCTGGGCGGTACCTGCTGCACACCCAGCGCATTGCGCAGCAGGCCCAGCACGACGACGATCTTCGTGTACGACGTGACCACCATGGCGGCAAACGGCAGCAGCGCAATGGCAACTGCCGCAATGATGAGCGAGGCGAATTCAATGTTCTGCATGGCGCGCACTCATGGCGGAGATCTGCAGACCCAGATGCTCGCCCACCGCCACGAGCTGGCCATGCCCCAGCGTCTGGCCGTGGCACACCAGGCGCACGGTCGCATCGCGCAGCAGGACGGGCAACTGCAGGACGTGGCTTGGCGCCAGCGCAGCCACTTCGGCCAGCGGCAGGCTCATCACGGCGATTTCGAGGTGGACGGGCACTCCAGCGCTTCCACTGCAATGCCGTCAGTGCTGTCGGATGGGGTGTCGCCTGCGGCGATCGTGTCGTCGTCTGCGAGCGTAGGAACATCGAGAATCGTCACGGTGCCTTCCTTGTAGTGAGCATGGGCAGTGAAGTGGGTGCGCCGGCTGTCGCCGCAGGTCAGGTGTACGGCGCCTGCATCGGTGTCGGGGCGATAGGCGTGCGGGCCCCAGCCGAGCAGAACGTCGCCGGCCGCGAGCGAAGAGAGCGTGCGCGTTGCGCAGCGCCGGCTTGCAATGCGGACGCCCACCGGCAGGCCAATGACGCCAAGTTGTGCGAGCACAGCGCTGCGATCGGCCATGGGTGGCGCAGGCGGTGTGGTGTGCCAACCGAGCGTGGTGATGCGGCATGGCGTTTCACCGTGCGGCCCATCGAGCCGCATCGGCAGTTCCGGATCATCGTTACGTAGCGCACTGTGGCGCTCGGGCGCGATCCCCGTCAGCGCGGCGTCTTTCAAGCCCGCAGCAGACAGCGCATCGAGCATCGGTGTCAGCCAAAGACCGGCAAGCGCCGTGCGGCGTTGCGCATCGGGGTCCTGCGCGATGGCGTAGAGCGCCGGGTGGTTGGCCCCGTCAACAACAACGTCGACCGCGCACAGCGATGAACCGACGCCCAGCCGCATGGGCGCCTGCATGGGCGTCGGGCGTTCTACGGCGTGCAGTTGCCAGTGGCGGCCATCGTCATCCGGGAAGGGTGTGCCGGTCAGCCGTGTCAACGCGGCCTGGGCCGGCGTGAACGCACGCAGATGCGCATCGAGCGGGGATGGCGTGAGCCCGGTGTTCATGGCGAGTCGGCGAGAGGTGGCGGGTGGCGTGTGGCAGCGGTCACCACACTTCGAGTTCGACATCGATGCGCTGCTCCAGCAAAACGTGAATGCGTTGGCGCAGTGCATCGCCGTGTTCGGAGAGTAAGTCGCGCGCCCGCGGGTGTGCCGCCAGGAAGCGAAGCCATAGCGTGTGGGGCGAAAGGCGCAGGGTGAGGCGGGTATCGGGCAGCACGCGCGGGTCGAGGTCGAGCGTGACCTCCCAGCATTCGCTGTTGGCCTTCACGACGCGCGAGCCGCAGAACCTGGACAGCAGCTGCGCGAGATGCTCCGTCACGGTGCTCCCCACGCTGATCTCCGAGCACGTGCGCACAAGTCGGCTGGCCATGGCCGAGGTGTGCAGCGGCGCGGCCTCGGGGGCCGCATCATCGGGCTGCGCGTCTGCGTGGTCGTGTGTGGGCGGTTCGTGTTCGGGTGCGGCTTCGCATACGGCGTCGCTGTATGTATCGAGCGGTATCCAGGCGCTGCTTTCACCCGCACCAGGCTCGGTGTGCATGCCGGACCGCGCCTCCGCAGTGCGTTGTGCTGCAGGGCGCCTGACCGGCGTGACGGGATGGACGATGGGCGGCGCTCGCCACAGGCGTACGGGTATGGTCATGGCGGCTTACAGCGTGAGCTTGCCCACGGGCTGCAGATCAACGTACGCGCCCAATTCCTGGAACGAATACACGTTCAGCGCCTGCAAGCGCGGCTCGATCATGCGGCGGACATAGCGTCGGATGTCCATGGACGTGACGATGGCAAGTGCCCCCACCGGCGTCGCCCCCGATTGCGGCGCGCTGCGGCTCATGTGTTCGAGCCGCGTGACGATGGTGTCGACCTGCTGCGGATCCAGCGTCAGGAAGTTGCCTGCGGGCGTGGGCTTGATCGCCTGACGCACCGTCTGCTCCACCGTCGGGTCCAGCAGAATGGCGGGCATCTTGCGCGAGCCGCACGTGGCCTGGTGCGCGATCTGCCGGCCCAGATCGCCACGCACGTACTCCACCAGCATCAGCGTGTCTTTTTCTTTCGGCCCCCAGATGACGAGGCTTTCCAGGATGGCGCGCATGTTGCGAATGGGCACCTGCTCTTCCAGCAGGCGGCGCAGCACGTCGGCCATGCGCTGTGCGGGCACAGCCTTCTGCGCTTCCGTGACCAGACCCGGGTACTCGGTGGTCACACGCTCCATGATCCATTGCGTTTCCTGCAGGCCGATGAACAGGTGCGCGTGCTTGCGCAGCACATGCACGACATGGTCGGCTATCACCTGCTCGGCGTGGGGCGGAGCATCGGGCGCGGCGTCGAGTTGCGCGCGCAAGGGCTCCGGCAGATCCGATATCGATACCTTGCCCTCGGACACCGCCACCGGTTCGCCGGGGATGTCGTGCACCAGCACTTCGTACGCGTCTTCGGGCTGTGCGGCGCTCTTCCACACGGCAATGCCCGGGAAGGGCAGGCCCAGTTCTTCGGCCAAGGCGTGCCGCCCGCTTTGGAACGCGGCGTCGAGCTTGGGAATGTCGAGTCCCTCTGCCAGCCGCGTGCCGAGCCGCACCCCCAGAGGCGCCGTGAACGACGGGGCCTTGTCGGCGATGGTCGGCGCCTTGTCCTTGGACCCTTCGCGCAGCAGCGCGGGCAGGGTGTCGCTGTCGGTCGTGCTGCCCGTGTTCAGGCGCTTGCGCAGCGTGTAGCCAAAGGCAAAGACTGCGCCCGCCAGCGCGATGAACAGGAACGAAGGAAACCCCGGTACCAGCGCAAAGCCGGCCAGCAAGGCGCTGGCGGTGAACATGGCGCGTGCGCTGGTGGAAAGCTGCCGCACGATCTCCTTGCCTAATGAACTTGGCTTGGCGCCGTGGTCGTCGTCAGACACACGCGTGATCATCACGCCGGCCGCCACCGAGATCAGCAGCGAAGGGATCTGCGACACCATGGCGTCGCCGATCGACAGCACGGCAAAGCGGTTGGCGGCTTCACCGGCCGTCATGCCGTGATACGTGATGCCGATCACGATGCCGGCCAGGATGTTGACCAGCGTGATGACCAAGCCGGCAATCGCGTCGCCCTTGACGAACTTCATGGCGCCGTCCATGCCGCCGTGCAGCTGGCTTTCCATGGCTAGCAGCGCACGGCGCTTGCGGGCTTCGTCAGCACTTAGATGGCCGGCGCGCAAGTCGGCGTCAATGCTCATCTGCTTGCCGGGCATGGCATCGAGCGTAAAGCGCGCGCCGACCTCGGCCACCCGTTCGGAGCCCTTGGCAATCACGATGAACTGCACGGTAGTGATGATCAGGAACACCACCAGACCGACCACCAGGTTGCCGCCCACCACGAGTTTGCCGAAGCTCTCGATGATGTGGCCGGCGTCTGCGTGCAGCAGGATGGATTTGGTCGATGCGATGTTCAGCGAGAGCCGCAGCAGCGTGGTGAACAGCAGCAGCGACGGAAACGCCGACAGCGACGTTGCCGCCGGGATGTACATCGTCACCATCAGCAGTACGACCGATAGCGTGATGTTCAGCCCCAGTAGTGAATCGATCAGGACGGTGGGCAGCGGCAGCACCATCAACGCAATGACGGCAACCACCAGCGCAGCGATGCCGATTTCGCCGCTGAATTCAGAGAAGGCGGTCTTCTTGGCCATATCGGATGCCTCAGTTCAGGATGGAAGGGCTTGCGCCCATGTGTTTGGCGCCAGGGTCTTTCGCGCCGATCTCGCCCACCCAGGCCAGCACTTCGGCCACGGTTTCAAACAGCGCTTCGGGCACGGGGTCGTTCAGCTTTACGAGGTACAGCGCGCGTGCCAGCGGCGGATTGCCGATGATCGGAATGCCCAGCGCCTGGGCTTCTTCGCGCAACCTGAGAGCTTCTTCGTCGACGCCCTTGGCGGTGATGCACGGCAGGCCGCACGCTTCGGGTGCGTAGCGGATCGCCACGGCGTAGTGCGTGGGGTTGACGATCACGGCCTGCGCGCCGGCCACTGTCTGTTTGGGCTTGGCTTCATCCACCATCTGGCGCGCGAGCTGCTTGCGCTGGCCCTTGATGTGCGGATCGCCCTCGCTGTTCTTGTGCTCGCGCTTCACTTCATCCTTGCTCATGCGGTGGTCGCGGATGAAGAGCCAGCGCTGGATGCCAAAGTCCACCGCGCCGAGCACGAGGAAGAGCAGGCCGCCCGCGCCCAGCAGCTTCACGAGCATCGACATGCCGATCTGCGCGATGTCCATGATCGGCTGATACGGCGTGCCCACAATGGTCGGCAGAAGCATCAGGACCAGCTTCCAGAGCGCGGCTCCGACGGCAATCGCTTTCACCACCATCTTGAGCAGATCGATCATCGAGCGCATGGAGAACATCCGCTTCAGGCCCGATGCGGGGTTGATGGCGCTCATCTTCAGTTCGAGCGGTTTGGTTGAGAGCACGATGCCCGTCTGGCCCCACGTGGCAATCCAGGCGACGAGCGCAAACACGAGGCTCAGCGGCAGCGTCATCAGCGCCAGCTGAAGCGCGACGTGGCCGAGTGTCTGCTTGAGCGTCATGGCCGGATGCCGGCTGTTGTTCACATCAAGCGCAAGGTCGACCAGCGCGCGCCAGCGGTCGCCCAGCAGCGATGCCGTCATCGCGAGCAGCAGGCAGCCCGCCAGCAGCACGACGGCGGCGATCAGGTCGGCACTCTTGGCGGTTTCGCCGTCTCTGTGCGCGTCTCGGAGTTTCTTGTCTGTGGGCTCTTCGGTTTTTTCGTCCGACATGGTGGGGCCCTGGGTGTCGACGGAAGGGGCCGCGGCCTACGCAGCCGCAGCGATGCGAGGCATTGTGCTGAGGCGGGCGCCATGCGCGTGCCCTTTGGGCGAAGGCGGATGCACGGTTCCGAAGCTGGGGTGACAGCGAAGCGAAAGCGGTCGCTTTTGCGTTGTGCGGACTCGCGCACAGCGCCGACGGACTTCGGGGCGGGGCGCTCTTTTTCGGGGTGGGTGGCCGGCGCGCGGCATGCGTGCGTCTATGGTTTCACCCGAGGTCGGCCGGTGCACCCATGCCGGCATCGACATGACCCGACACGGAGAACCCCGCGATATGGAACCGATTCAATGTAGCAACCGCCTGCTGGGCGGGCTGCTCGAAGTCTTGATGTACGCAACGCGCAGCGGGCAGTTCGACAACGCGCAATCGTTGCTGACCGCATTGCGCACGCTGCGCCCGAATTTTCGTGAGCTCGATCTGGTGGAAGGCTGGCTGCTGGTGGGCCGCCATCAATACGCCGATGCCGCGCGCATCCTGCGTGAGCTGCACAGCGGTGAGCGTGCCGAGAGCGTGGTGCCGTTTGCCTCGGCCATGATGGCCCTGTGCCTCAACGCCCTGGGCGACCAGGAGTGGCACGTCTATGCCAACCAGGTGCTCGCCCGCAATGAAGACGCCGATTCCGTCGCGCTGGTGCGCACGCTGATCGGTGTGCAGGAAGACATGGATGCCGGCACGTTCGGCACCACCGCCGCTGCCGCGCCGGCCGCCGAAAGCGTGGACCTGAGCGCTTACCACAGCGCGCACTACTTCACCCGCGCCTAACCATCCTCCCGGGAGCCCATCATGATCCAAGGTCCGACCGCCATCCCGCCGGTGACTGCCGGCACGCCGGGCACCGGCATTGCCCCGGCAGAAGCCGCGACGCCGGCGCCCGAGCTTGTTGCACGCTTCGAATCCATGCTGCAGAACGCCAAGCACAGCCAGCACCACAGCAAGGGGCCTTCGGCTGTTGGCGAGCTGATCAAGAAAGAGGATGCCGCTGTGCAGGCGTCGATGGCGCGTGTGGAAGCCATGACCGAGGCCGAGCGCGGTATGTCTGTGCAGGAAGTGGTGGCCGAAGGCGTGCGCGTGCAAATGGAGTGCGCGGCCACCATGACGAAGATCCATCTGGGCAGCACCATCGCGCATTCCGGCAAGAACGCCGTGCAGACCCTGATGCGGAACCAATGATGCGGCCCGCGCTTCCATCCTGCCGCATGCGGCGCGGCGCACTGGCCCTGCTGTTCGTGCTGACCGCGCTGCTGGCCGGCTGCAACAAGCAGCTGTTTGCCCAGCTGAGCGAGGCCGATGCCAACGACATGCTGACCGTGCTGCTGCAGGCCGGCATCGATGCGCAGAAGAATTCGCCCGACGACGGCAAGACCTGGTCGGTGATGGTCGACCAGGATGCCTTCGCCCGCGCGATGGAAGTGCTGCACAGCCACGGCTTGCCGCACGAAAAGTACGCGAGCCTGGGCGACATCTTCAAGAAAGACGGGCTGATCTCCACGCCCACGGAAGAGCGCGTGCGCTTCATTTACGGCGTATCGCAGCAGCTTTCGCAAACGCTCTCGCGCATCGATGGCGTGGCCGTGGCCAATGTGCAGATCGTGCTGCCCAATAACGATCCGCTGGCCACCGTGGTCAAGCCGTCCAGTGCATCGGTGTTCATCAAGTACCGCCCGAGCGCCAACGTGTCTTCGCTGGTCCCGAGCATCAAGAACCTGGTCGTGCATAGCGTGGAAGGGCTCACCTACGAGAACGTCAGCGTCACGCTGGTGCCCGGCACCGTGGATGCACCCACCCCCGATGCCGCGAGCCGCGCGCCCGCCGGTGTGTCGTGGGCCACGCTGGGGGCCGTGGCGGGTGCCCTGAGCGTGATCGTATTGCTGTGGCGCGCCGCAATGCGGCTATCCGCGGTCCGGACGCGCCTTGACGCAGTGCGCGCACGCCTGGAAGACAAGTTGCCGGCACGCTGGAAGAAGCGCGCAACAGCATGACCGCCGCGAGCGCCGCGTCCGATCCGGCAGCCACCATGATCCTGCGCATGCTGCACGCGTATCAGGAACGGCTGCATGGGCTTGTGCATCTGTTCGATACATCGACATCCGCCGCGCAAGCTAACGGTGTACCGGCAGGCGCGGCCAAAGACTGGCGCCAGGTCTGTATCGCGCTTGGCGTGGGGCAGGTGGGCTTGCCGACATTGCTTTCGCATGCGCATCGACTGGCCGTGCTGGATACGGAAGACCTGCAGCGCGTGCTTGCGGCCCGCACGCTGATTGACCGGCGCGGCGCGCTGGCGCGATGCATCGACGGCGCCTACCTGGCAGGCCTTGCGGGCTTGTTGGGCGATGCAGCCCTCACGGGGTTGACGCAACGCCAGCACTGGGCCCCCGACCCGGGCGGCCCGCTGCCGACGCTCGACCTGGCGCAGCTTGCGGAGGCGGGCCTGCATGCCCTGATTGCCGAAGGTGCGGTGTCGGACCGGTCGCTGGCGCAACTGATGCGCCTGACGATCGGCATGCAAGCGCCGTTGCCGCCGTGTGCCGGCACTGCCCCGTCTGACACGCAAGCCGAGTCCTTCATGGCCGCGTTGCCCGTTCTCTTTCCGGAGTTGTCATGGTTATTTGGTTGAGGCGCGATGCGGCGCTCGGCATCGGCTCGGACGTGATCCGCGCCGAAGACTACCGGCACGTGGTCGAACTGGATGCCGCATGGCAAGCCGTGGAAGAGGCGCGCGAGGCTGCCTTGGCACAGGCACACACCGAGGCTGAAGCCATCCTGGCGCAAGCCCGGGCCAATGCTGACGAGCTGCTCCGGCAAGCCGAGCAGCGCGCGCAACGCAGCGCCAAGCTCGGTTATGCGGCCGGCCAGCGGCGCGCACTGGAGGACTTTCACGCCTCCATGGCCGCGCGCGCGTACGAGGATGAGGAGGCCACGCGCCGCGAGGAAGACCGCCTGATCGCCACGGTCATGCAGGCGGTTGAGCATGTGGTGCTGGAATCCGACCGCCAGGCGCTGTTTGCGCGCGTGGCGGCCACGCTCGGCCGTGTGCTGCAAAGCCAGGCGCGGTTGACGGTGAGCGTGTGCGCAGCCGAGATCGAATCAGCCCGCGCTGCATTTGCCAAGGCTGTGCAGACGGGTTCGCTCAACGCCGCCTTCGAGGTGCTGGCAGACGACCGCGCCGAGCCAGGACATTGCCGATGCGAATGGGACCACGGCGTCGCCGACGCAAGCCTGCGTGTGCAACTGGCGGCGCTGCGCCACGCGCTTTCCGGCCGCAAGCGCAAGCCGGTCGAACATGCCGATCCGCACGAAGGCTACGCAGATGACGATGCCGGTTTTGACGAGGATGCGGCATGACCAAAGCTGTGCTGATCGACGCCATGGATGAAGCCATCCGCAGCGTGGCGCCCGTCCAGCGCCTGGGCAAGGTCGTGGAAGTGACGGGCACCTTGCTGCGCGTGGGCGGCGTCGACGTCAAGCTCGGCGAGCTTTGCACGTTGACCACGCCGGACGGCACGGAGCTTCAGCAAGGCGAGGTGGTCGGCTTCAGCGAGCACTTCGCCTTGCTGGCGCCGTTTGGCGGCGTGGTCGGCCTGTCGCGTTCGACGCGCGTGGTGCCGAGCGGGCGCACGCTTTCGGTCGGGATCGGCCCCGGGTTGCTGGGCCGCGTATTGGATGGTCTGGGCAGACCCGCCGACGGCGGGCCGCCGCTGGATGTGTACGACTACGTGCCCGTGTTTGCGCAGGCGCCTGACCCGATGTCGCGCCGTCTGGTGGAGCAGCCGCTGGCCACCGGTGTGCGCGTGATCGACGGGTTGGCCACGTTGGCCGAGGGGCAGCGCATGGGCATCTTCGCGCCGGCCGGCGTGGGCAAGAGCACGTTGCTCGGCATGCTGGCGCGGGGCACCGAATGCGATGTCAACGTGATCGTGCTGATTGGCGAGCGCGGCCGCGAGGTACGCGAGTTCATCGAACAGATCCTGGGCGACGAGGGCATGCGCCGCTCCGTGCTGGTGTGTGCAACGTCCGATCGCTCGTCCGTGGAGCGCGCCAAGGCCGCGCATGTCGGCACGGCCATCGCCGAGTATTTTCGCGACCAGGGGCTGCGTGTGCTGCTGATGATGGATTCACTCACGCGCTTTGCCCGCGCGCAGCGCGAGATCGGCCTTGCCGCGGGCGAGCCTCCCACGCGGCGCGGCTTTCCGCCATCGGTGTTTGCCGAGTTGCCGCGCCTGCTCGAACGCGCCGGCATGAGCGCCACGGGCTCGATCACCGCGCTGTACACCGTGCTGGCCGAAGACGAATCCGGCAACGACCCCGTGGCCGAAGAGGTGCGCGGCATTTTGGACGGCCACCTGATCCTGTCGCGCGACATTGCCGCGCGCAATCGCTATCCGGCCATCGACATCCTGAACAGTCTCAGCCGCGTGATGACGCAAGTCGCGCCGGCCGACCACTGCGCGGCTGCCGGCCGCATGCGCCAGTTGCTCGCCAAGTACAACGAGGTCGAGACGCTGCTGCAGATGGGCGAGTACAAGGAAGGCAGCGATGCGGTGGCCGACACCGCCGTGCAATGGAACGGCTGGATGGAAGACTTCCTGCGCCAGCGCACCGACGAGTGGTGCAGCCCCGATGAAACATACCGGCTGCTGACCGAGGTGGCTCAGGCATGAAGCGCAAGCGCTCCGCGGTCTGGCACACGCTGATCGAAGCCAAGACGCGCCAGCGCCGTCGTGTCGAAGCGGAGATCGGCATCGCACAGCAAGCCGTGGCCGATGCACAGGCCGCAGCGCAAGACAGCGAAGACACGTGCGAGCGCGCGCATGAGCGCCTGCGTGATCACGTTGCCCGCATGGATCAGTTGATTGCCGCGCCGGTGCTGCTGGCCGATGCGTACCTGCGCTACGACGCGTTTCGCGGCGAGCTGGATGATGCGGTCATGCAAGCACAGCACGCCGTCGCTGCCGCGCACGCCGCCGTGGCCGAACGCGAAGCTGAGCTCAAGGCACGTCGCCAGGCGCTGGCGCGGCTCGATGCCATGCTCGATCAATGCCGCAAGACTGCGGAGCGGATCGATCAGCAGGAAGCCACCGAGCGCGAGCTTGCCACCGAGGAGGAGGCTGTGGAGGCCATCCTGGCGCGCCCGCGCCCACGTGCAGCGGCTTGATGGCACGACATTTCGACGATATTCAGCCCATCCCCATGGAAGCCATCGATACCGTTCTGCACGCCTGGTTTGACCTTGACGAAAGCGCGGAGGTGATCCTTGCGCTGCTCGCGCTGTCCTGCGTGCGCATCATGACCATCTTCGCGATCCTGCCGGCCACGAGCGACCAGTCCGTGCCCGGCACCGCGCGCAATGGCGTGGTGTACACGCTCGCCATCATCGTTGCTGCGGCGCAGCCGCCGGCCGTGGCGGAACACCTGAGCGCGGCGCGGTGGTTCCTGCTGGCCGGCAAGGAGATTTTCCTGGGGGCGTGCCTCGGCTATGCGGCGTCGACTGTGTTTTGGGTCGCGCAGACGGCGGGCACGATCGTCGACAACATGGCCGGCTTCAACAACGTGCAGATGAGCAACCCGTTGCAGGGCGACCAGAACACGCCGATCGGCAACACGTTGCTGAATCTGGCCGTCACCTTGTTCTATGCAGCGGGTGGCATGCTGTTTTTGCTGGGCGTCGTGTTCGAGTCGTTTCACTGGTGGCCGCTGGGCGCCACGCTGCCCGACATGAGCGCCGTGGCCGAGAGTTTTCTGCTGCAGCAAACCGATTCCATCTTCTCCACGGCCGTGAAGCTCGCTGCGCCGGTGATGATGACGTTGTTCCTTATCGATGCCGGCATCGGGCTGCTGTCGCGCGCGGCCGACAAGCTCGAACCCGCTTCGCTTGGGCAGCCCATCAAGGGCGTGGTGGCCATCCTGATGGTCACGGCGCTGGTGGTGGCAATGTCCAGCCAGGTGCGCGACACGCTCACCTATAGCCAGTTGCTGCAGCGGGTGAGGGGCGGACTGGTGGGCGATGGCACGTCGTCAAAACCGAAAAATATGCAGTGAGGATTGTTCAGCGGCTGACGAAGCTTTGTTGAGATTGTCGGTGCAGCGATTTCTTAGGATGTCCTTACGAAATCCAACACCACGCGGCCAGCGCCTCGCGAGCCGCAATCTCTGACACGGGAGCGTCGACATGCTGGGAAACATCTACTTTGCCTTGGCCTCCGGACTGGCAGCGCGGGAGCGTCTGCCCGACTATGCGAAGGCCGTCTTCGCGGAAGATTTCGATCGCGCGTATCAACTGGTCGATGATCATGGCGGCCTGCACGGCAAAGACGCTGGCGACTACGCCGGCGTGCTGGCCATGGCCGATGCATCGATGCTACTGGAGTGCGATGAAGACGCCGAAGAGGCCTTCCGCATCGCGCAGCGTCTGATTCGCCATTCGGATGATCAGCTGCGCGTGGTGTCGTGCCGCAACATGGGCTGGCAATCGCTGCTGCGCGATCGCTACTCGGCCGCGGCAGGTTGTTTCTCCCGCATGGCCGAAGACGATGGCGCGACATGGCTGCAGCGCGTCGAAGGCATGATGGGCCTGGCACTTGTGCACCACCAGCTTGGTCAGCAGGACGCAGCAGACGAGGCGCTGCAATCGGCACGTGCCATTGCAACGGAGCGCAATGATGCCGGCTGGGTCGCCACGCTGGATCTCGTCGTGTACGAGTTTGCGGTGCAGGCGGGCATCCGCTGCTCCAACCGTCTGCTGGAACACGCGTTCTGGCAGTCCGCGGAAGTCGGCGCTGCGATGCTGCACAACCATGGCGGGCGCGACGGCTGGGCCGCCAACGGCAAGCACGATGCGAATGTGCCCGCGATGATCCATCGCCGCGCCGAGTACCTGAGCCTGCTGCGCCGCATGGCCGATGGCGACCGCACGGCAATCGACCCGCTCATGGCCATCATCGGGCAATCGCGCCGCATGGGCAGCCGCCTGCTGATGCAGACGAAGGTGGAGGTGGTGCTGGCCGCGCTCAGCGGTGAGCAGCACGACGTGGCCGGCAAGGTGTATGACCAGATCTGCAATCGCGATACGTCGTTCGGCGCGCGACGCTGGAATTTCGACTATCTCTACTGCCGCGCCAAGATGGCGGCGCAGCGCGGCGATGCAGCGGGTGCGCTCAAGTACTACACCGCCTACATGCAAGACGCCCTGCGCTGCCTGCGCACCGAATCGCCTGGCGTCCGCCGTGTCAGCACGACCACGCCGGCCGCGTCGCGCGCGTCCGATGATGTGAGCGCGCGTCTGTCGGCCAAGTACCGCCGCGCGTATCACTACATTCTCGACAACATCGAACGTAGCGACCTGACGACGCGTGAGGTGGCCGCGCACATCAACGTGACCGAGCGCGCGCTGCAGCTCGCGTTCAAGAGCGCGGTGGGCATGTCGCCCAGCTCGGTCATCCGCCGGCTGCGTCTGGAGGGCATCCGCTCCGACCTGCTGGACGAGGGGCGCGGGCCGTCGAACATCATCGATACGGCATCGCGCTGGGGCATCCGCAGCCGCTCGGCGCTGGTCAAGGGGTATCGCAAGCAGTTCAACGAAGCGCCGTCGGAAACCATCTGGCGTTAAGCCGCGGCCGCTGTATCGCCTGGCCGCGCGCTGGTGCGGTCTGTCTTCATCATTCTTACGAGTGCAACCATGCATCTGACTCGAATTGCGAGCCGGAAGGGTCGCGTGCTGGCCGCGTGCCGGTACTTGATGGCTGCGGCGTCGCGGTGCTGTCGCTGGCCGGAAGCGCCGCTGCGGCGATGATCCCGTGGCAGTCGCAGAAATTTGAATACGTGGCCGACCGCAAAGACGTGAAGGATGTCTTGCGAGACCTCGGCGCCAGCCAGCACGTCATGACGTGGATCTCGCCCCAGGTCGAGGGCAGCGTGACGGGCAACTTCAATGAAACGCCGCAGCGGTTTCTCGATCGCATGGCCGCCACGTTCGGCTTTGCGTGGTATTACGACGGCGCCGTGCTGCGCGTAACGGGCGCCAACGAGGCGCAGAGCGCGACCATTGCGCTGCAGCGCGCATCCACCGCGCAGGTCAAGCGCGCACTGACACGCCTGGGCGTGACCGACCCGCGCTTTCCCGTGCTGTACGACGATGAAACCGGCAGCGTGGTCGTATCGGGGCCGCCGCGCCTGGTCGAGCTTGTGCAGGACATAGCGCGTTTGATCGACCGCGGCCGCGAAGATGCCAACCGCACCGTCGTGCGTACCTTCCCGCTGCGCTACGCGTGGGCCACCGACCACACCATGATCGTGGACGGCCAGGCCATCAACATTCGCGGTGTCGCGTCCATCCTGAACAGCATGTACGGCAACAACGCGCCGAGCACGGAGAGCACGCCGCAACGAAGCGGTGACCGTCGCGTCGACAGCGTCGCCCCCGGCGAGGCCAACGCAGGGCGCGGCGGCACGCGTGCGCTTTCGGGTCTGGGCAGTAATGACCGCGGTGGCGGCAAGGCGCCCCTGCCGCCGGGCGGTGTCGGCCAATACGCCGGCGGCGGTTCAGCGGCACCGTTGCCCAGCGGCGAGAGCCGCAGCCGTGCGGATGCATTCCAGGAAGACGGCGGCAGCGCCCCGATCATCCATGCGGACCCGCGCAGCAACTCGGTGCTCGTACGCGACCGCGCAGACCGCATGGCGGCCCACCAATCGTTGATTGAATCGCTCGATACGCGCCCGGCCGTGCTGGAGATCAGCGCCAGCATCATCGAGATCAGTGAGAGCGCACTGGAAGACCTCGGTGTTGATTGGCGCCTGCACAACAGCCATGTCGATATGCAAACCGGTTATGGCACGAACACGCAGTTGTCCAATCCGGGCGCGCTGGATGCGGTCGCCACCACGGCCAATGCCGCTGCTGCCATTGCCGCCACGCCCACGGGCGGTGTGTTGACCGCCGTGATCGGTGGAGCATCGCGTTACCTGATGGCGCGTATCAGCGCGCTGCAGCAGACCAACCAGGCGCACATCACTGCGAGCCCGAAGGTGGCCACGCTGGACAACACCGAGGCCATCATGGACAGCAAACAGAATTTCTACGTGCCAGTGGCAGGGTATCAGTCGGCGGATCTGTACAGCATTTCGGCGGGCGTGTCGCTGCGCGTGTTGCCGATGGTCGTGATGGATGGCGGCACTTCGCGCATTCGCATGAACATCCACATTGAAGATGGCCAGATCACCAATCAGATGGTGGGCAACCTGCCGGTGGTCAACAAGAGCGAGATCAACACGCAGGCGCTCATCAACGAAGGCGAAAGCCTGCTGATTGCCGGTTACTCGGTCGACCAGCAAACCAAGGGCGTGGATGCCGTGCCGGGGCTTTCGAAGATCCCGTTGCTGGGCGCACTGTTCCGGCATGACCAGACCACGGGCCAGCGGTTCCAGCGGCTGTTCCTGCTGACCCCGCGTGTGGTGGCGCTGTAGGGCCCCTTGCCAATGCAGCAGAAAAAAAGCCTCCCGATGGGAGGCTTTTTGTTTGTGCTCGTCGGCAACGCGGTCAACGGCGGCGCGACGGCCCGGCGTCGCCCTGTTGCGCAAGCGTATCCCAGTGGTGCTGGGCGATGGGGAGCAACGCCAGTGCAAGACCTTCGCGGCGTTCGTCGGCCGTGCCGTGCTGATCCTGCCTTGCCAGCCGGTGAAGAGCCTGCGCATTCGGGTCGTGCGCAATCCGCGTGGCCAATTGCGGCAGAAGACGCCTGAGCGTACTTGTTCCCTTGGCGCCCTCTGCCACCTTGCTGAGGTCCAACACGAACTTTCGGCCGGCCTCTGATGCCAGCAGCGGTTTCAGTTCTGTCTGCAGCGGCGGTACAAGCGCCGCGAGTGTTGCCTCGGCCTGTGTGGCGGTCCACAACTGCTGAACGATCGGCGTGAGCTGTGCCGCTACCTGTTGCGCGGTGTGGGTTGTCGGATGTCGCCGTGCCTGCTCGCGCAGGTTCCTGATCTGCGGGTGGCGGGCAATCTCTTGCGTAAACGCCGGCAGCATGTGTTGCAGCCTGCTGGAGCCTCGCACGCCAAATGCGCCTTCGCCAATGGCGATCACCAGTTGACGCCCCGAGCTAGAGGCGACCAGATCGGCCAGTTCGTGCTGCAAGGGGCGCGGCAACGCACGCGCCGCGGTCACCAAACGTGCGGACATCTCGCGATCGGGCTCCACGTTGAATGCGTTGGCCAATGCATGCCGCATGGCGACAGACGCATCGGTCTGCAGGCCTGCCGGATTACGCAGGACCTGATTCCTCACTTCGGGCAGCTTGTCATGAGCCTTCTTCAGACGAAAGGCAACCGAAACCAACTGGCCGTCGTTCATGTCGTTTGCCGACCCGAAGACGGCGTTTTCCATCTCTTCGTTCTTGCGCTCGATGTCGGCTTGCAGCAGTTGAAGTCGAGGTGCGTTCTTCATCGCCCATTCTTCACGTACCTTGCCGATTTCGGTGTGCAGATGTTCCGGGAAGTGCACCTTGCGGCCGGGCATCGGGGTGATGAGCGATTTCGGCAGACCTTGCATGGTAAGACCCGTGCAGCCACGCAGATCGAGGGTCTTGAGGTGGCGCAGGTTTCCAACGGACGCCGGGACGGCGCGGAGTTGTGGACAGTACGAGAGGTCGAGCGTTTTCAGCTGACGCAGCTGCCCAATGGAATCAGGCACCGAAGTCAGGCCTACGTTGTGGCGGAGGTCCAGTTCGGTGAGTTTCGACAGATTGCCGATGCTGGCCGGCACCTCGCGCAGATAGGTATGCGCCAGAGACAATGTTTTCAGCTTTCTTGCGTTGCCGATGTCGCGCGGCAACGAGGTGAGTGGTGAATGCTGGATGGCAAGGTGTTCCAGGTTCGCGAGGCCGTGCATGGCCGGCAACGCGCGCACGCCGCTTCCCACGATCTCGAGATGCTTCAGGCTCGCCAATTGCCCCAGCGTATCGGGCACCGTGTGCAGGCGTGGGTTGTTCTGCAGCTTGAGTGTCTCGAGCATGCCGAGGTTGCTCAAGTCGTGCGGCAGTTCGCGCAGGTCGCAGTCCGACACGTGAAGGGCCTTGAGGTGCGCGATTTCGGAAACGAGGTCAGGCAGATGAAGCACAGGCGTCGCCTTCAGCTCGATCCTGTCTGCTGGCTCTCGACGCCCTCGCGCCACGTCTTCGATGTGGGTCAGCGCAATGTCGAGCTGCCGTGCCGGATTGAAAGGAGCAGACGGGTTTGTCGGGCGGTAGTCGCCAATCCGGGCATGCATCTGCGCGTGCCACTCCTCCAGCGCCTGGCGGACGCCGGAACCGGCAATGCGCGCATTCACGGCGGCAGCACCATGCAGCAGGTTTTCGGGCGCCGGAGCGCGTACGTGGAGTGGGCTGTTTGGCGCCGTGCGCGAAGCCCCGGGTGGGGTGCCGGCAGCGATGTTGGGGCGCGCGGCGGAAGACCGATCCGCATTGGCAGACGAGCGGCGCAGCCCGAACAATCCGGCAATTCCGCCTCGCCGAGGCTGCCGTGCCGGCTCCTGTCGCGGTGGCGTGGCATAGGCAGGGACGGCGCCATGCGCTGGCGTGGAATCGGCGGCCGGAGTGTGCGAAGTGCGGCGGAACGGATTGATCGAAGGCATTGAAATTCCAGTCGAAGGTTGCACGACGGTGGCGTCGCACCGATGGCGGAAAGCTTCGACCCCACGCGAACCTCGCGTGGGGCCGAAGTGGAACAAACGCAAACAGCGGCTTATGCAGCCTTCTTATGCGTCGACGCGCTGGCGTGGCTGTTCGGGCCAGCGCTGGCGCTCGCTTGGCTCGAGCCGGAGGACTGCGGTGCCGCGGCCGGTGCGTTCGACGTAACGTCGTCGCCATCGTCATCATCGTCGTCGTTGGTGTTCGACTTGATGCCGTTCAGCATGCTCTGATGCGCGGACTGCTGTTGCAGCAGTTGCAGCTCAAGGGCCGCGTCCTGGCCGGTGGGGTCGGTGTTGCTGCCGTTGCCCGTCTTGCCCGTGCCGCTTCCGTTGCCGTTGCCGTTGCTTGAGTCGACTTCGGCCTCGTGCTTCTTCTTGCCTTTGCGGCTCGCATCTTCGTGGCCGCCAGCCTCGGGCTGATGTTGCGTACCAGTGTGGTGCGGTTCAGCTGCCGTGGCGTGACGGGTCTTGCGGGAGGCATGGAAATCGCCTGCCACGCCAGCGCCCGCAGCCGCAGCGCCGAGCAGCATGCCGCCGGTGCCATTGCCGCTGCCTTGGCCGCTCACCTTGTTGAACAGGTTCTGTGCCTGCACGCCAGCCTCTGCCTTGGCGCCTTCCTTGGCGGCGAACTTGATCGCATCCTTCAGGCCGCTGCGGCCGCCCGTGAGCGCGCCTTCCACCACGGAGTCGACCACCGTGCCGCCCAGGTGCGTCTTCTGCAGCGTTGCTACAGCGGCGCTGGCCGCGAGGCCTTCGGGCGTCAGGTCCGAGGCCAACTGTGCGGCGTTACCCGCGGCTGAGCCGATATCGCCGAGCGCTTCGCCGAAGCGACCATGCGCAGCCGCTTTGGCCGCAGCAATGCTGCTGTCCGCAAAGCCGTTGACGCTGTCGCCGATGCTCTTGACCGTGCGGTCGGCAATATCGTTGACGAAGCCCCGTGCCTTGTCGACCTTGCTCAGCGCCTTGTCCAGGCCCTTGCTCAGGTGGGCATTTTCCAGCGATTTTTCTGCCACGTCGAAGGCAGCGGTATTCAGATCCCGCATGCCCTTGAAGGTGGCTTCGCCAACGCCTACGGCATCGTGCAGCGCCTTTTGAATGCGCAGGTGGACCAGATCGTTGGTCATGGCTGCCGTCTGCTTGGCAACGGCTTCCACGTCGTGGACGAGGTTCTTGCCGACGCTTTCGGCGGCGTGGGCGATGCCCTTGCCGACCTTGGCGATGTCATCGCCAAGGTGCTGAAAGGCGTGCTTGATTTTGCTGAAGATACTCATGGCGAGTCTCCTTGCTTGGGATAGCAAAAGTGACGGCCGTTGCCGGCCGTCGGGTTGAGTGGGCTGGCGTCAGGCGCCTTGCACCTGGGCGTGCTGCTGTTGCGTGCCGCCGGCCTTTTGTGCCTGCAGTTGCTCCAGCACCTTGATCATGTCTTTGAGCAGCGTTTCGAGCTGGGCCATGGGGCTGTTGGCGCCGTTGCCGGTGCCGTCTGCGCCGTTCGCGCCATCGGCCGTGGAGGCGTTCGGCGTGCCGGATGCACCGGACGCGCCGTTTGCGCCACCGGCTGCCGTGCCGCCCGCTGCGCCACCCGCACCTTGCGCACCACCGGCCGCGCCTGCGTTGCCTGCGCCACCGGCACCAGCGCTGCCGCCTTGCGGCTGATCGCCGCCAAGCGCCTGCTGCTGTTGTTGCGTCAGCATCTTCACCAGGTCGTCCAACACTTTCAGCAGTTGTTCGATCATGGAGTCGTTGCTCTTCTGACCGCTGCCCTCGGCGCCGTTGGCGTTGTCCGCGCCCGTTGCGCCACCGGCATCGCCTGTGGCATCAGCACCGTTTGCGCCGCTGGTGTCGCTCGAGCTGTCGGCGCCATCTGCGCCACCGGCGTCGCCTGTGCCGTCGGCACCGTTTGCACCGCTGGCGTCGCTGGAGTTGTCGGTGCCGTCTGCGCCACCGGCACCACCTGCGCCGGCTCCACCGTCAGCACCGCCTGCGCCAGCACCGCCATCAGCACCGCCTGCGCCGCCCGCACCACCGAACGCGTTCGTCATCATCTGCTGCTGCATCAGCTGCAGCGCGTCGTCGAGCATCTGGAGCATGTCGTCCATGCTGAGGCCCTTGCCGCCGTTGGCACCACCCGCGCCATCGACGCCCTTGGCGCCTTCGCCCGTGTCGAACTTGTGCTGCATCTGCTCACTGATCTTCATGAACTTCAGCAGGTCTTCCAGCAGCTTCATGAGCGCCTGCATCGGGTCTTGGCTGCTGGAGTCGTCGCCGTTGTCGTCGCCAACCTGCTGGCCCTTGTTGGCACCCTGCGCGCCTTGCGAACCCTGGCTACCTTGTGCACCTTGCGCGCCCTGGTTGGCGGACGGGCCCTGCGCGGCACCCGCGCCCTGGGCGCCACCGCCGGCTGCGCCACCCGAGCCACCGCCCGCACCTGCATTGGCGCCGCCTTGTGCGGTGGCGTTGCGCAGCATCGCTTCCAGCACCTTCAGGATGTCTTGCACGAGATGCTGCAGCGGGCTTTCGGCCTGGTTCTGTTTGCCGGGTTGATCCAGCTGGAGCTGGGTCGAGATATTCAGTGAAGCGTTGTCTTGGACCTTCATATTCATGTGTCACCTCAGTGGGCAGGCGTGATGCATGGCACCGTCCAGGCCGCTGACTGGGCGCATGCCGATACAGAGAGGAGAGAAACGCCGCGCGGCCGACGTCTGCAGAGAAACGCCAGCACGGCAATCGCTTCCGATTCCAGTTCGGGTCGCGGGGCCGACATGGCCCTGCGCGTTCTGCCCGTGCCGGGCCGCGCAGCCCAGGGCAGCCGCGTGCCGGCACGCCGATCGCAAAGCGAAAGGGCATGTCGGGCGACTTTGGTGGAACGTTAGGGAATGTCGGCCATCAGGCCATGCAGCCAGGCCGAAGCGCTGATCACCGAGACGAAATCTCAGGCCAGATCGGACGTGCGCGGCGGCAAACTCACGTGCGTGCCGCTGTGTCAGCGCGCGGCATGTGAATCGCAGGTGGGCTTCAGAAGTGGTGCGTCACGCGCAGCGCCAGCGTGCGGCCCGGCAGGATGGGGATGTAGCTGCTGCTGAGCGTGTTGCCGTACGTGCGCACGTTGAAGAGGTTGCGCGCGAAGAGGTCGATGCGCCAGCGCTTTTGGTGCCAGAAGAGGCTGCTGTCGACACGCACCGAGCCGGGCACCCGGAACGACGCATCGCCGTGGGCGTCGGCACGGCCCTGCGCGCTGATGCCGAGCCCCATGCCCATGCCTGCGAGCACACCGCTCTGCAGCGTGTACGTGGTCCACAGCGCGGCGTTTCGAGCCGGCACGCCGGGTACGTAGCCGCCCGGCAGCCTCGCTGACATGCGAGCCACCGATAACCATAACGATGCCTCCCAGCCGCGCGCCACCGTGCCTTGCATCGACAGTTCCACGCCCTGGCTGGTTTGCTCGGCGAGTTGCGTGTAGTAGCCCGGGTGCGACACGTCGGCCAGGCTGACGTTCTTCGCATCGATCCGGTAGAGCGCCGCCTGTGCCGTCAGCGTGCGGTGTGCGTTTTCCCATCGCAGCCCGGTTTCGACCTGGCGGCTGCGCTCCGGTTGTGTGCCCGTGCCGTCATAGAAGTAGCCCGTGTTGATCTGGAAGCCGCGCATGTAGTCGGCAAACCATGCCGTGCTGGGCGTGAGCTTGTAGAGCAGGCCCACGGCAGGCGTCCAGGCAACGCCGCGCAATTGCGTATGGGGCAGCAGGGCGACGTAGTTGTTCGCGCGAATGGAGGCCGACACCTCCCACCTGTCGCCAATGGCGACGTGGTCGCGCAGCCGGAAGATCGACTGCCTCAAGGTTTGCGACAGCCGGTTGCCCGGAATGAACGTGGCCGCCGGCAGCGGTACGGGCGCGAACGGGTCTTGCGTGGCCTGTGCGATGAAGCCCGGTTTGATCAGGTTCTGCCGCTCCTGGATCTCTTCCCAGCCGAGGGTGAATGTGTGGCGCAGTGCGTTGTGCGACACGGTACCTGTCAACTCGTTCGACATGGCCCACAGGTGGCTTTCGGTATGACGCAGCCCGCAGATCGTGTTGTTGGGCATTGCGTTATATGACGAGGCCGATCCGAGATCCCACTGGGCCGATTCTTCTCTCACGGATTCATAGCTCGCCCGCGAATGGAGAGCCCAGTCATCGTTCAGGTTGCGCGAGGCCGTGTAGTAGACGCGCGTGCCGCTGCCTTCAACGCGGTCGTCTACGTTGCCGAACGGACGCTGCACGGGTACACGCGCAGGTGCACCGTCCAGCGCAAAGGTGGCAGGTGGCACAGGCTGCCGGCTGGTGAGGGATTCGATGCCCGCGGTGATGCTCGTTGTGCTGTCGTTCCAGCCCAGTGCGGCGTGGCCGTAGCTGACGCGGTGGCCCGCGTATCCGCCGTCGCTGTCGGTCGTCGTGTCGTTGACCCCAACGAGGCGGTACGACAACCCGTTGGCCCCGATGGCACCGGCCAGGTCGGCGACCACCTTGCGGCCGCCATGCGAGGCGACCTCCATGGCGACGCTGCGCTGTGCGGCAGCGGTCGGTGCCTTCAGGCTGGCATTGATGGCACCACCGGCCATGGTGACGCTTGCGACGTCTGCGTTCGGCCCCTTGATGACGTCGATCTCTTCCAGTGCGTCCACGGGCCGCAGCGAGGCGAGCTTGTCGGGCAAGCCATCCACGGAGATGGCGTTGGTCATGTAGCCACGGATGGCATAGAGGGGCGGTGCGGTCGGGTCAGCCAATACCGAAGCCACGCCGGCCTGTGCCAGTGCGGCATTCAACGAGGTCGGCTGTTGGCTGGCCAACAGGCCGCGCGTGACCGTATTGATGGCGTGCGGCATGCTGGTCATTGGCATTTCAACGCGCGTGATGGCGCTGCTGGAAAGCGCCGCGAATCCCGTGTCGCCTGCGCCATGGACTTCCGATGGCGGCAGCGCGCCGATGTCGCGCGGCTGCGGGTCGGGGGCGCCGGCGGTGCCGGCCGCCACGACGGTCATCGTGCCGTCAGGCAGCACGGACAGCGCGAGCCCGCTGTTCTGCAGTGCCAGCCGGGCGGCGTCGGCGGCCGTCATCGTGCCGTCGATCGGACCTGCCCAGCGCTCCTGCACGAGGCTGGATGCGAACGACAGCGGTTGGCCGCTCAACCGCGTGATTTCCATCAGGACATGCTCCAGCGTTGACCGCTCGATACGCAAGCGCTGAGGCTCGTCAGCCGCCACGGCATGCGCCTGCGATACGGAAAGTCCGATCAGCAGGGCAGCCAGGCCAGGGAGCCGGAATGAGGTAAATCGCAAGGACGTCATGAGGGACAGCGCTGTCACCGTGCGGCGAAGGTCCGGAAAAGACGGAGAACGCAGGACGTTCGCGCGCCCTGTGCGCCTGAAACTTCCGAGGCGCTCTGCCCGCGTCGCAGAAACGAGCGGATCTGCCTGCTAGGCGCACCCCCGGTCCAGACTCGCGCGATGGTCCAGTCCACACATGCCGAACCGGTGCCTGCATTTCGCCGGCGCGATCGCCGGGATCCGCTTCTTGTTCATACCCCCACCCGTATTTTTATTGTCGTGAAACGGGCGCCAATAACGCAGGATCCATGCCACGTTTCCCCTCCGAAGAGGGGGGTGGATTTTTCCCGAGCTGCCTGATGCCGTTTCTCGGCGCACCGCAACGCAGATCTTCGATCCGCTGAGCGCTTCCTTTGGCGAACATCACTGGATGATGGGAGGGGGCGTCGTTTCGCGCCGCAACGGTTCCTTTCGCGCTGTGACGCCGCCGTGCGCCGGGCTGCGGCTATGGTTGTGGCCGTCCGTGACTCGTCCTGCTGCCGTGGTGCTTATGCTTTCATCAACGTCTTGCCTTGCCGATGCGCTGGTCGACCGTATTCGTTCGTCGCTTCGACAGGCCGCTGAAACGCGTGGACTTGCTGCGCGACACGCGCGCTTTTACGAAGCGGCCCAGGCGCTGCGCTCCGAGATTCTGGAATTGGTGTCCGAAGAACCGGACGATCCCGCCTTGCTGACGTGCGCTCACGTCTTTCGGGAAGAGACGCAGGCTTTCAAGCAGGCGCATGCCATTGCGCGACTCGCGTACTCACCCGAGGTCGATCAGCGCTATCCGTTTCGCGACGACATCGAGCAGCCCATTCTCATCACCGCGCTGGAGCCGACGGGGCGAGTCGGAGGCCGCTTCGAGCGTTACCTGGCTGACGCGGTATGGCCATACCTGCAAGTCGATGTGACGCCCAGTTTGCGGGGCGGGTTGTATCACCGCACGCTTGTGTGCCGACGGTTACAGCGTGCTGACCTGCGCGACCCGCGCGAGGAAGCGCTCATTGGCGAGCGCGGTGTATTTGCGGTGCGGGACATCGCCGTTGGCGAATGCCTCGGCGTCTATGGCGGCCGGCTCATGACCCCTGCCACCTACTACACGTGCCTCGATGATTCGTTCGTGCTGAGCACGAGCGCCGGCGGCATCGATTCGTGGGTCGACGGTGAAAACATCCTGGCGATGGCCAACACCAGCTTTGCTTATGAACGTGGCCAGGCGGACCGGCAGGCGGAGTCCGGCTACAACATGGAGGCCGCGGTGTTCGAGGCGACCTCACGTTGCGGACGACGTTTTGCCATCCGCGCCTTCTTCGCAACGGAGCGCGTGGCCGCCGGTGCCGAGTTGCGCTGGAACTATCGCTATCCGCCGGAGCTGATTCGCCAGCGGTTTGGCGGTCAGGTTGCTGTCTAGAGGCTGCACCAGCAGACGATGCGGCAGGTGCGCGTGACGAAATTTTCGTGGAAGGCGGCCAGGCCTGCGACGCGAATGCAGATGCGTGTGACCGCATGATGGCGGCCTCGATTTCCATCCGCATACGAGAATTAAAATAATTTCATATCGGAAGTTTTTGCGCCGCCAAGATTCAAAAAAGCTCAAATTTGGTGCGCGTTCGTTCTCTTCGTTTTGATGCGATGTGCCGCCACGCCAGTGCTGGCGCCACGCACCTCGCGATCGGCGATCTGTGCACCGAGTCGAGTGCACAGGTTTGAAGCGCGTTGCTGCGTTGGCATCGCATTCAAGAATCCTTGTGCCGTGCCGTCATTTCCGATCGAAGCAGCCTGGGCAATCTTGTAGCGCGACGGTTTTGAAGATCGGCCAACGACAGCCGCACATGTCTCCAAGATGCTCCTGCTTCGACGCATGTACCTGCGTGCATCGCCAGATCATCCCGGCGATGGGGCTGACCAGGTCATGACGTCTCTCTCTCTCTGACGCCGCTGAAACAGGAATGAAGCAAATGAGAATCTCGGATATGAAGATCGGAGTGCGCCTTGGTGCAGCGTTCGCGCTTGTCGTGGCGCTGCTGATCGGGACCGCCGCGGTCGGCATCCAACGGCTGGACGACAACAATACGAAGATGGGCCGGATCGTCAGCGAGCGCTATTCGCTGATCGCACTGAGCAACCAGATCAAGAACAACGGCTACAAGGCCAACGGCATTCTCAGCAATCTGCTGCTGGCCACGTCGGCCGATCAGAAAGCGAAGTACATGAGCGACTACGCGGCCATCCGCCAGGCCAATGGGCAGGCGTATGGGCGGCTGGAGAAGATGCTCACGACCGATGCGGGCAAGGCGCTCTTCAAGGAACAGTTCGACGCGCGTTCCGCTTACGGTGCGAGCGTGCGCAAGTTCTTTGAGCTGATCGATGCCAACAAGCCCGAAGACGCTCGCGTGCTGTACCAGGGTGACATGAGCCGCCTGCAAGACCAGTACTACGTGCTGGTCGACAAGATGGTGGACCGCCAGGCGAGCGAGATGGAGCACGACGTGGGCGAAGCCGCCGCGCAAGGCGCCAACGCGAAGATCCAGATGATCGTGCTGGCGGTGCTGGCAACCCTGCTTGCCATTGCCACGGGCGCTTTCATCACCCGCACGATCACCGGCCCGATCAACCGTGCGCTGCATCTGGCTGAAGCCGTGGCGCAGGGCGATCTGACGCACCGTCTTGAGCTTGGCGCGCAAGATGAGATCGGCCGCCTGCTGGCCGCGCTCAAGCGCATGACCGAGAACCTGCACGGCATCGTCGGCCGGGTGCGCGGCGGAACGGACACCATCGCGCGTGCATCGCGCGAGGTGGCCAGCGGCAACATCGATCTGTCCAGCCGGACCGAACAGCAGGCCAGCTCGCTGGAAGAAACGGCGGCGGCCATGGAACAGCTCACCTCCACCGTCAAGCAGAACGCCGACAACGCGCAGGAAGCCAGCCGCCTGGCATCCAATGCATCGCTGGTGGCCACCAAGGGCGGCGATGCCGTTGGCGAGGCGATCGAAACGATGAGCACCATCAATGCGTCGTCACGCAAGATCGTCGACATCATCGGCGTGATCGACAGCATCGCGTTCCAGACCAACATCCTGGCACTGAACGCCGCAGTGGAAGCTGCGCGCGCCGGTGAGCAGGGCCGTGGCTTTGCCGTGGTGGCGGGCGAGGTGCGCAACCTTGCGCAGCGCAGTGCCGCAGCGGCCAAGGAGATCAAGGCGCTGATCGAAGATTCCGTCAACCACGTCGGCACCGGCACCGCCAAGGTGGAAGAGGCCGGCCAGATCATCCGCGACGTGGTGGCCGGTATCCAGAACGTGACGAACATCGTTGCCGAGATCAGCGCTTCAAGCCGCGAGCAGAGCGAAGGCATCGAGCAGATCAACGAGGCCATCACGCAGATGGACAAGGTCACGCAGGAAAACGCCTCGCTGGTCGAGGAAGGCGCGACCTCGGCACAGGCGCTGCAGGACCAGGCCGATCAGCTGGCCGACATGGTCAGCGCGTTCAAGCTGCATGGCGACATGTCGGGTCATGCGCATGGCGCACAGAGCGGGACGGCCACGCTGGCGCAAGCTGGCTGGGCGCGCGCTTAGACACGTTTGTCATTCGCAGTTGTTGTCGCAGTGATGTTGCAGTCAGCAGTCCAACGGAGGAGGCACGGGTCGTCGCCAGGCGGCTCGTTACAGAAGGAATCGACGTAGCGCTTTGCTTTGGCGTTTCGAACGGTCCCGCCATTTGCCGAACAGGTGTCTGCTGCGCAACCGCTGTGCTGGTTGGAGGATTGCGCGCGCGGGTGCGCCGGCGTGCCGATGGCGGGACCCACCCACGGTGTCTCTTATCTCCTGAACAACCATGTCCTCGCACGCTCCTCAAATGGCCGACCCGGGTCCGGCCGCAGGGTTTGACCTGTCCAATACGCCGGTCGGCCCTGCCACGGCGCTCCCACTCACCCCTGTCACGCAGTTGATCGACGCCTATCGCGAGCACGGGCATCGGCGCGCGCGGCTGGACCCGCTCGCACGCGTGCCCCTGCCCGACGTGCCCGAGCTTCGCCTGCGGTTTCACGGCCTCGACCCGGCGCAGAAGCGCGATCCCGCCAGCGCGGTTCTGCCCACCGCGACGACGATGCAGGAACTCGAATGGCAGCTCAGGCGCGTGTACTGCGGTGCCATCGGCCTCGATTGCAGCAGCGTGCGCAAACGCCAGCGCCGCGCATGGCTCCACGCGCGCATGGAAGCGGAACTGCTGGCACCGCCGCTCGCACCTGACCAGAAGCGCTGGCTGCTGCGCCGGCTGGTGGCGGCGGAGATGTGGGAGCGTCTTGTTGGCGGCACGTTCGCGCATGCCAAGCGGTTCTCCCTGGAGGGCTGCGAGAGCCTGGTGCCGCTGCTCGATACGCTGGTGGAGGAAGGTGCCGGCCATGGCGTGCGGCAGGTGTTTCTCGGCATGCCGCATCGTGGGCGCCTGAATACGCTCGTCAACGTGATGGGGTTTGGGGCGCGCGGCATGCTCGATCGGCTCGATCCGGATTCGGACATTGCATTCACCCAGCGGGATCTGCCGTATCACCTTGGTGGACGGGCGCGTCGGATGGTGGGCGGCGACGAGGTGGCGCTGGTGCTGGCGCCCAACCCATCGCATCTGCAGAGCGTGTACCCCGTCGTATGCGGCATGGCGCGCGCGCATGTGGACGAGCACCCCGGCACACCGTGCCTGCCGGTGATGGTGCATGGCGACGCGGCGTTCGCCGGGCAAGGCGTTGTCATGGAGACACTGAACCTGACCCGCCGCAGCGGCTACACGGCAGGCGGCGTCGTGCACGTGATCGTCAACAACCAGATCGGCTTCACGACACCCAACGTGATGGACGTGCGTGCGCACGACTACTGCACCGACGTGACGCGCATGGTCGACGCGCCGGTGCTGCACGTCAACGCTGACGACCCCGAAGCCGTCATGCGTGCCGCTCGGATTGCCATTGCGTACCGCATGGAGCATGGCGCCGACATCGTCATCGATCTGATCGGCTATCGCCGCCTTGGGCATTCGGAGCACGACACGCCCGCCGTGACACAGCCCGCGCTGCACGCGGCCATTGCCGCGCATCCGACCGTCACGGAGCTGTATCACGCGGCCAGCGCGGAACCAGCCCGGTTGGCCGATCTGCGTGACGCGGCCGTGCGCGATTTGCACGCAGGCCCTGGCGCTGTGCTGGGTGAAGCCGACGTTTCGCTGCCGCACGGTGCGGCGCGCCGCCAGTTGCAGCCGTTGTCATTGCACCGCGTGCAGGCATTGACGCAGACGCTCACCACACCGCCCGACGGCGTGCTCCTGCACGATGTCGTGCGCGGACTGTGCGAGCGCTGGCGCACGGCGGTCTCGAGCGACGCGCATACGGTCGACTGGTGCCTGGCAGAAAACCTCGCCCACGCCACGCTGCTGGAAGACGGGCACAGCATCCGGCTGTCCGGTATGGATGTTGGGCGCGGCACGTTCATGCATCGGCACGCGGTGTGGCATTCGCAGTCGAGCTTGTCTGACGAAGGCGACCGCTATGTTCCGCTGCAGCACGTGGCGCCGTGCCAGGGCACGTTCGACATCGTCAACTCGCCGTTGTCGGAAGAAGCGGCGTTGGGCTTCGAATACGGCTACAGCGTGCAGACCCGCACGCGGCTCACGTTGTGGGAGGCGCAGTTCGGCGACTTCGTCAACGGCGCACAGGTGTTCGTCGACCAGTACATCGCTTCGGGCGAATACAAGTGGGGTTGCCAGTCTGCGTTGGCAATGTTGCTGCCGCACGGCCACGAAGGTGTCGGGCCGGAGCATTCCAACGGATTCCTGGGGCGCTTCCTGCAGCTTTGCGCGGATGACAACATGCGCGTGGTCATGCCGTCGACGTCGGGCCAGTGGTTTCACCTGCTGCGCGAGCAAGCCGCGCTGGCTGCGCCCAAGCCGCTGATCGTCATGTCTCCGAAGACGCAGCTCCATGGCAACGGGCGTTCGCATTCGCGTGTGCAGGACCTGATCGACGGGTGCTTCATGCCGGTGCTGGCGGACGCCTCGGTGGTTGACCCGGAAACCGTCAAGCGGGTGGTGCTGTGCAGCGGTAAGTTCTTCTACGAACTGCAGGCGCAGCGCGAGGCGCGTACGGATGTGGCGCTCGTCCGTGTGGAGCAGCTCTACCCGTTTCCGCAGGAGGCGCTCGCGGCCGCGTTGTCGGCATTCCCGAACCTGAAGGACGTTGTTTGGGCGCAGGAGGAGGACGCCAACCAAGGCGCATGGCGCTTCGTGCGCGAGGCGCTTGAGACGTGTGTTCCGCAGCGGAGTCGACTGGCCAGTGTGTGCCGCAGCGCGACGCCGTCGGGCGCGCATGCGTCGGTGCGGGCGCACCAGGCGGAGCAGCGTCGCCTGGTGGCTGCTGCGTTTGGCGCGT
Organism: Ralstonia sp. TCR112; assembly: GCF_007997035.1. GTDB lineage: Bacteria > Pseudomonadota > Gammaproteobacteria > Burkholderiales > Burkholderiaceae > Ralstonia > Ralstonia edaphi. Next base: position 113,498 of record NZ_VOSS01000028.1, read on the forward strand.
TGGGTTAGCCGGAAGCTGATGCGGGAAGCTCGACCGCGACCGCCGTTTGAGACATCGGTGGTCGCGGTATGGGCTTGTCGTGGGAACGCCGGGCCGCGATTACGGCTCGTGGCGCAGATACCCTTCCTTGCTCGGATCGGGCATGAAGTACGTCACGATGAAGGACGCCGCGCACAGCGCCGTCACGTACCAATAGAACGTCGATTCACTGCCGGCCTGCTTGAACCACAGCGCCACATATTCCGCCGAGCCGCCGAACACCGCATTCGCAATCGCGTACGACAGGCCAACGCCCATCGCGCGCACTTCGGGCGGAAACATCTCGGCCTTGATCAGCCCGCTGATCGACGTATAGAAACTGACGATGGCCAGCGCCAGCGTGATGAGGCCGAAGGCCGCCAGCGGCGTTGACACCGTGGCCAGGGCCTTCATGAGCGGCACGGTGCCCAGCACTGAGAAGGCGCCAAACAGCAGCATTGAATTGCGACGGCCGATGCGGTCGGACAGCGCACCAAACACCGGCTGCAACACCATGTAGACGAACAGCGCGGCCGTCATCACGTTCGAGGCGGTCTTGGTGTCCATGTGCGCCGTGTTGACGAGGTACTTCTGCATGTACGTCGTGAACGTGTAGAAGATCAGCGAACCGCCGGCGGTAAAACCAAGCACGCGCAGGAACGCGCCCTTGTGCTGCCACGCCCCGCGGATCGTCCCCGCGTGCTCGGCCTTGCGCGCCGAGGCGCTCTGCGTTTCGTGCAGCGACTTGCGCAGGTACAGGGCGATCAGCGCGGTGAGGGCGCCCACCACGAACGGGATGCGCCAGCCCCAGGCTTTCAGCTCGGCCGTCGTCAGCAGTTGCTGCAGGATCACAAGCACGAGCACCGCGCACAGCTGGCCGCCGATCAACGTCACGTACTGGAACGAGGCAAAGAAGCCGCGCCGGCCTTGCAGCGCCACCTCGCTCATGTAGGTCGCGCTGGTGCCGTATTCCCCACCCACCGACAGGCCCTGGAACAGCCGCGCCACAAGCAGCAGGAACGGGGCCAGCGCGCCGATCTGCGCGTAGGTCGGCAGTACCGCGATCAGCAGCGAGCCGCCGCACATCATCAGCACCGAGATCATCATCGCCGTGCGCCGGCCGTGCTTGTCGGCGATGCGGCCGAACAGCCAGCCGCCAATCGGCCGCATCAGAAAGCCCGCCGCAAACACGCCCGCCGTGTTCAGCAGTTGCGTCGTGCGGTCGCCGCTGGGGAAAAACGCCGGCGCAAAGTACAGCGAGCTGAACGCGTAGACGTAAAAGTCGAACCATTCGACGAGGTTGCCCGACGACGCGCCGACGATGGCGAAGATACGGCGACGTGTGTCGTGCGGGTCAACCGCATGCGGGGTGGCAGTGCTATCCATGAGGGCGTCTCGGTGTGGTTGTTCTGTGGGCAGCCTAAGCTGACCCTCAGAATTGTAGCGACATGTCGCAGGTTGTCGCGCCCCGGAATTGCCCCGATGGGGGGGATGGCGTGTTGCGGCAGACGTGCGGGAGGCGTGTGGAGGTCACGCAGAAACGGGTACGCCCCGGCCTTTTACACCGCGACCGCATGCAGGCGGATACCCAACGCCCGCATGACTTTGAGCACGGTGGCAAAGCTCGGGTTGCCTTCTTCAGACAAGGCCTTGTACAGCCCTTCGCGCGTCATGCCGGTGTCACGTGCGAGTTGCGTCATGCCGCGCGCTCGGGCCACTACGCCCAACGCATGCGTGATAAATGCGGGGTCGTCGGCCGCTTCCTCCAGGCACGCGTCCAGATATGCGGCCATGTCGGCTTCGGTCTTGAGATGCTCAGCGGAGTCCCACGGGCGAGTTTTGACGGGTTTGTCGGTAGGCATGGTTACTCCACGTCGAGATGGCGCGACAACTCAATCGCGCGTCGGATGTCGGCTTCCTGGGTCGACTTGTCACCGCCACATAACAGGATGATCAGCACTGCGCCACGCTGGGCGAAATACACCCGGTAGCCGGGGCCGTGATTGATGCGTAGCTCACTGACACTCGCTCGGACAGGCTTCACATCACCCGGATGACCCAGCTGTAAGCGGTCGATGCGTACCTGGATACGGCGCTGCGCAGTCTTGTCACGCAGCTTCGAAAACCAAGTGTCGAAAGCATTGGTAGTGCGGATCGTCAGCATGCGGGGATGCTAAGGATCGCACTTTGATCTGTAAACTATAGTTCACAAATGGTCACAGCCGCAATGCCGAGCGGACTTGTTACCGCGCCCCCTGCCGCGCGTTGAACATCACGCGCAACCCGAGCGCCACCAGCGCTGCGACCGTGCAGAACGCCATCAGGCCGGTCCAGCGGCCGTTCGTCCACGCCAGGCTCGCGCCATACGCGCCCAACGACATGCCGATGAACAGCGCCGTCATGAACACCGCGTTGATGCGGCTGCGCGCTTCCGGTGCCAGTGCATAAATGATGGTCTGGTGCGAAACCAGCGCAGCCTGCACGCCCACGTCAAAGACAAGCGTGCCGATCACGATGGCGACGAGCGACTGCGGGAACAGCGCCATCGCGGCAAACGTGACCGCCATGAGCAACGCGCCACCCGCAGCGATGTGGCCCGGCGCAACGCGGCCCGACAACCGCCCTGCAATGCTTGCACCGAGCGCGCCTGCGGCACCGGCAAAGCCGAGCAGCCCGGCTTGCCCCGTCGACAGCCCGAGCGTACCCGTCAGGTGCAATGCCACGGTCGACCAGAAGCCCGAGAACGCGATGCCGATGAACGCCTGCGTGATGGCGGACGCGCGCAACCGCGGGTGCTGCGCGAACAGCGTGCCGAGCGAGCGCAGCAACAGGAGGTAAGGCTGCCTCGTGGTGGCCGAGGGAGGCGCCACACCAAAGTGTGCGGCGCGCACGGCAATGGCCAGTCCGACAATCGCCACCGCCGATACGCCGAATGCGGCGCGCCAGCCGAAGTGGTCCGCCACGATGCCGCTGAATACGCGCGAGCTGACGATGCCGATCAACAGCCCCGTCATCACCGTGCCGATGTTGCGATTGCGGTTGTGGTCCGTGCTGATGGCGGCGGCGCTGGGGACGAAGTCCTGCGCCATGGTGGCCGACAGCCCCACCGCGAAGCCTGCCGCTGCCAGCAGGGGCAGGTTTGGCGCCAGGCAACTGGCGATGAGCGCCAACGTGAGCAGCACCGCCTTCCAGAGGATGACGATGCGGCGATCGTAGCGGTCGCCCAGCGGGCCGAAGAAAAAGATGCCGCTGGCGTAGCCTGCCGCCGTGAGTGTCGGCAACACGCCCAGCGCCTTCGGCGCGATGGCGAGGTCGCGGCCGATCAGGCCCAGGAGCGGGTGGTTCAGGTAAATGCAGGCCACGCTGATGCCCGCACCGGCCGTGAGCAGGCGGATCAGCCCTTGGGTGTTTGTTGCGGTGGTGGTATTGGCAGGCGTTGGGGACGCAGGCGAGGTCGACATGGGAACCTCATGGACGGGATTGCTGCATCGCAGCGAAGCGGCGATGCTAACAACTTTCGTCTGCGCCTGCTGAGGGCCAATAACCTTGCTGCTGGTGGTGTCAGGCGCGCTGGCTGGCGGCGGTGGAGGCTGATGTTGGCGCCTCTTCCACGTCTTCGCTGTGACCGCCCTGCACGTCGTGGCCGGCGTTGTCGATCCACAGGCGGGCGCGGTCTTCGCCCACGCGCGACAGCTCCATGCGGTATTCGTAGCGGTCGGGCCGGTAGAGGCCTTGCAGGAGCTGCACGGGGCGCCCGCTCATCTCGCGCACGATGCGCTGGACGGACAGCAGCGGCGCGCCCACCGACACATCCAGATACTGCGCCGTCGCCACATCGGCCAATCGTGCAGACACCACCTGCGATGCGCGATCGATCCGCACGCCCGAGCCCTCGATCAGCCGCAGCAGCGACTGGTTCGCCAGGCGGTCGAGCGTGAGCTTGCTCGTCACGTCTAGCGGCAGCCACGTGGTGATGAGCGCCATGGGCGTGTCTTCCAGGTGGCGTACACGCACGAGTTTCTTGATTGGCGTGCCGGGGGCGACCTCCAGGCATTTGGCTTCGTCGGGCGGGGCCAGCACGTCTTCAAATTCGACGACGACAGCGGAGGTGCGCTCGCCCACATCGATGATGTTCTGCAGCAGCGTCTGGGCGCCGCTGCCCATCGTCACCGGGTCATCGGGCTTGACGACAAACGTGCCCATGCCGCGATGGCGGCGCACCAGACCTTCCTTGACGAGGTAATCGAACACGCGCCGCATCGTGACGCGCGACGCGCCGAACTGGCGAGCCAGCTCGATCTCGCCCGGCATCGGGCCGTCGCTGAACCGGCCTTCAAGAATCTGTTGGCGCAGGACGACGTAGATCTGGTGGTAGAGCGGTACCACGGCATCAGGCATGGCAGTCGTGGTTCCGGGCGTGAGCAGCGAGGTCGAGGGCGAAGTCGGGCGGGGCAACCATCAGCCGATGGCAGGAAGGCGCGGGATGCGTTGGAAAGCGGGTTGAACGCGGCCGTTTGCCCATTCATCCGCGACGATAGGGCGTTTTTCCGGGCCTGTAAAGTTGTGTGTTACCCGTTGGCCGGCGGCGTATCAGCGGCCGCGACGGCTGCGTTTTCCCCCTGCCCATAACGCGGATTGCGCTCGCGCATCGAGTTCTGAGGTGCAACGGGCTCGCCCAGCGCATTGACCAGCGCCACGTGAATCGGCGTGCCGCTTTCGCGGTCGCGCAGCAGGATCGGGCCTTCGCCGTCGGGCGTGAGGTAGCGGTCGCCCCATTGCATGAGCGCCACGATGGCGGGCAGCAGGTCGACGCCCGCCCGTGTGAGCCGGTAGGCATCGCGCACGCGGTCGCCCGGCTCCTGGTACGGCACGCGCCGCAGGATGCCGTACGTCACCAGGGCCTTGAGCCGCGACGACAGGATCGCCGACGAGCACCCCGTGCGGCGCAAAAACTCATCAAACCGCGTCACGCCCGAAAACGCCTCGCGCAGCACAAGCAGCGTCCATTTCTCGCCGACGATCGACACGGCGGCCGCGATGGAGCAGGGCTCTTCCATCGACGTCACAAGCTCGGACGCCGCTGGGACGGGGAGGGGTTCCGGAATTCTCATGGCAAAAGCATAGTCAATTCTGACTTTACTTGCAAAAGTCAGGGTTTCTGCTAATCTAGCTTCAAATTAGAAAGTCAGGCGGCGATCCCGCGCTGGCGGCCAATAACAACGATCCATCGCGTGAGGAGATCCCCATGCTTTACACCATCCACCGTTACCCCGCCGAATGGATCGACCGCTGGACCATGCACGACGGCTCCATCGCCACCGTGCGCCCGATTCTGCCGCAAGACGCCCCGCTTGAGGCCGCCCTGGTCGAGGGACTGTCGTCCGAGTCGCGCTATGCGCGCTTCCTGGTGGGCGGCGGCCGGCTGACCGACGAGATGCTCGCTGCCTATACCCAGATCGATTACGTGAACCACATGGCGCTGGTCGTGAGCGTGGCGCGCCCCGACGGCACCGGCGAAGACCTGATCGCCGACGGCCGCTTCGTCGTAGAAGACGGCGTGGCCGAGTTCGCCATCCTGGTGGCCGATGCGTGGCAGGGCAAGGGCGTCGGGCGACGCCTGTTTGCCACGCTGATCCGCGCAGCGCGGGTGTCCGGCGCGCGGGAAGTCTTCGGCGAGGTGTTGTCCATCAACCGCCGCATGATCAGCCTGGCGCGCGACGCGGGTTTCCGCGTGGCCAATGTGCCGGGCGACGCCACGGTCTGCACCGTGCGCTTGCCGCTCGCACAGGCCGAAATGGCCGTGACGCCGTTCGCCTTCGCCTGATATTCGTCTTCGCGCGCCTGCACCCCTGCAGGTGCGCTTACCGTGTGTCTCTTTCGCCGCCGTTGGGCGGCTTCTTTTTTGCCTGATTCATCAAATTTAATGTTGCTCAGCGCAAAAAAACATCGCTTTTGTGCATGAGTGGATGCGCATAGACTCGTTCGCGTGGCCCGGTGCGTAAGCGGCCCCCCCGCTGCGTGCCGGTGCTGCCTGATTCCAACTCTTCCCAGCCTGCGCCCCCCACATGAGCAACGTCACGCCTGTGCTTGCCCCATTCCACCTCGCCTTTCCCGTGCACGACATTGCCGCGGCGCGCGCCTTTTACGGCGGCATCCTCGGCTGCCCGGAAGGACGCAGCTCCCCGGACTGGGTGGATTTCAATTTCTACGGCCACCAGATCGTCGCCCATCTCGCGCCGGATGAAATCGGCCACCGCAAGACCAGCGCCGTCGATGGCGACAACGTGCCCGTGCGCCACTTCGGCGTGGTGCTCTCCATGCCCGAGTGGGAAGCCGCCGCCGACAAGCTGCGCGCCGCCGGCATCGAGTTCATCATCGAGCCGCACATCCGCTTCAAGGGCGAAGTGGGCGAGCAGGCCACGATGTTCTTCCTCGATCCGTCGGGCAACGCGATGGAGATCAAGGCGTTTGCCAACATGGCATCGCTGTTTGCCAAGTGAGGCGGCGCGGCGCGCGTATCCTTGCGCGTCTTCATTGATCCGCGCGCCTCATGCTTCGAGAACTCAAGACTTTCATCGCCGTCGCCCGGCATGGCACGTTTGCGGGTGCGGGCGAGCGCATCGGCCTCACGCAGTCGGCGGTGAGCGCGCAGATCCAGCGGCTGGAAGCATCGCTCGGCTTCCAACTCTTCGATCGCACGGGCCGCTCGGCCACGCTCAACGCCGCCGGGCGCGATACGCTGGCCTTGGCCGAACACATCGTCACGCTGTATGACCGTCTGGGCGACCAGGCCGGCGGCAACGAGCAGCGCGGCCTGGTGCGCATCGGCGCGATTGCTTCGGTGCAGACGTCGTTTCTGGTGGATGCGCTGGTGCAGTTTCGCAGCGAATTCCCGCATTGCCGTGCGCGCATCGTGCCCGGTGTCTCGCTGGACCTGCTTGGCCTGGTGGATGCCGGCGAGATCGACCTCGCGGTGCTGATCCGCCCGCCGTTTGCGGTACCGGCCGATCTGGAATGGCGCACGCTGGTGGCCGAGCCCTTCGTGCTGCTGGTGCCTGCCGCCGTGCCCGGCGACGACTGGGGCGCGCTGCTCGCCCATCAACCGTTCATCCGCTATGACCGCCGCTCGTTCGGCGGCCGCCGCGTCGATCAGTTCCTGCGCGACCAGCGCATCACCCCGCACGACGTGATCGAGCTCGACGAGCTGCAAGGCATGACGCAACTCGTGGCGCGCGGGCAGGGCGTGGCACTGGCCCCACAGACCGCCGCGCAAGCCGCCTGGCCACCCGGCACGCGCGCCGTCAGCCTGGGCGACGCCACGTTCTACCGGGAGATCGGCCTGATCGAGCGCCCTCGCCATAGCCGCCAGCCCATTGCGGGGCGACTTGCCGACTGCATTGACGAAGCCGCACGCGCCGAACGCACCTGAAGCCCATGGTGAGCGCGTGATATCCGGCATTCAGATCGCGCGTTGACCAAGCGTTATATCGACTCGTATATTACGCCCGGTCATTCATCCACTTCCGGGTCTTTCATGCAACGTTTTTCGGTTCGTGCGCACGTGCGCGCCATTGGCCTGGTCGCTGCGCTGTCGCTGGGTTTTGCAGCGCCAGCCCAGGCGGCGGACCTGGTTGTCTCCGCTGCTGCCAGCCTGACCAACGCCTTCAAGACGATCGCGCAGCAGTACGAGGCGCTCCATCCGGACACCAAGGTCGTGCTGAACTTCGGCGCGTCTGACGTGCTGATGCAGCAGATCGTGAAGGGCGCCCCGGCTGACGTGTTTGCCTCCGCCGACCAGGAGGCGATGAACAAGGCCGCAGCGGAGAAAGTCATCAAGGGGGAGACGCGCCACGACTTTGTCGCCAACCAGCTGGTGCTGATCGTGCCGGCCGCCGGCACGGTGCCCGTGCATGCGCTGGCCGATCTGACGAGGCCCGACGTGAAGCGCGTGGCGATCGGCAATCCGGCGTCGGTGCCGGTGGCCGCTATGCCAAGCGTGCGCTGGAAGCGGCCAAGCTGTGGGAGCCCGTGGAGGCCAAGGCGGTGCTGGCGCAGAACGTGCGCCAGGCGCTGGACTATGTGTCGCGCGGCGAGGTCGAGGCCGGCCTGGTGTTCTCCACCGATGCCGCCATCGCCGCCGACAAGGTGAAGGTGGCGAGCCCCGTGCCGCTGAACGTGCCGCTCACGTACCCGATCGCCGTGACGTCTGGCACGAAGCAGCCCCAGCAGGCGGCCGACTTTGTGGCCTATGTGCTGTCGCCGGCGGGCCAGGCGGTGCTGGCCAGATACGGCTTCCTGAAGCCGTAATCACTCACGCCGTGGCGGGTTGGCCTGCGCGCTCGGCGTCCTTCTTGGGCGTGCGGTGAATGCGCAGCACCAGGAAGGCGCCGGCCACGCACAGCCCACCAGAGATCATCGAGGCAAGCGTGTAGTTGCCCAGCGAGGCGCGCATCATGCCCGCACCGAGCGTGGCGAATGCCGCGCCCAGCTGGTGCCCCGCGACGATCCATCCAAATACGATGGGCGCGGCGGCCTTGCCGAACACGTCGTTGGTCAGGCGCACGGTGGGCGGCACGGTGGCAATCCAATCCAGGCCGTAGAAGACGGCGAACACCGGCAGGCCGAAGAACTCGAAGCCGAACGCATACGGCAGGTAGATCAGCGACAGCCCGCGCAGGCCGTAGTACCAGAACAGCAGCACGCGGCTGTTGTAGCGGTCGGACAGCCAGCCCGACAGCGTGGTGCCGACCAGGTCGAAGATCCCCATCGCAGCAAGCAGGCTTGCGCCCTTCACTTCGGAGAACCCGTGGTCTGCGCACATGGCGATGAAGTGCGTGCCGATGTAGCCGTTGGTGCTCGCGCCGCAGATGAAGAAGCTCGCAAACAGCAGCCAGAAATCGCGTTTGCGGGCTGCCTGCACGAGCGTCTGCATGGCTAGCGTGATGGGGTTCGCGCGCGGGCCGTGATCGGCTTCCGGCGCATCGGCGGGTTCGCCGTACGTGCGCAGACCGACGCTCTTGGGCGATTCCGGCAGCAGCAGCCACACGACAGGCAGCAGAAGCGCAAGCACGCTGGCCACGATCAGCACGACCGGGCGCCAGCCGTAATGCTCGACCACCGCCGCCATCATCGGCAGGAACACGAGCTGCCCCGTGGCCGAGCTGGCCGTCAGGATGCCCATGGCCAGGCCGCGATGCGAAGTGAACCAGCGGTTGACCACCGTCGCGCCCAGCGTGATGGCCGCCACGCCCGTGCCGCCTCCCACCATCACGCCCCACAGCAGCACCATCTGCCACGGCTCATGCATCATCGCCGAGAGCGCCGTGCCCGCCACCAGCACCGCCAGCGCACCGAGCACCGTCGGGCGGATGCCGAAATACTGCATCGATGCCGCCGCGAACGGCCCGGTCAGCCCGTACAGCGCAATACCGATCGAGATGGCCAGCGAGATCGTGCTGCGGCTCCAGCCGAATTCGTGCTCGAGCGGCAGCATCATCACGCTGGGCGTGGCGCGTGTGCCGGCGGCGCACAGCAGGATCAGGAACACCACCGCGAGCGCGAGCCAGCTGTAGTGGAAACGTGGGGCGATGAGGCGGGCAAGTCGCTGCATGAGGTGTCCGATTCGTTCGATTCGATTCTTGTGGGGGCGACAATATCGCATTCGTTACCGGTCGGTAACAACGTGGTTGCGATAGTAGGTACCGCTCGGTAACATGTCAAGCAGCATTCGAATGACACCGGCGTGGCTGGGGGTTTGCCTCCCGCCGCGCCTGCAGGAGTATCACCATGGCCACCGCTGCCCGTCGCGGACCCCGCGCACTTTCCACCGTTTCGACCGCTGACACCGTCGATCAACCCAAGCCGACGCCGCGCCGTATCAGCGGTGAGGACGCGCACGCCAGCCTGCTCGAAGCGGCGCGTCAACTGTTTTACTACGAAGGCGTGCGGGCCGTTGGCGTCGAGGCCGTGGTGGAGAAGGCCGGCGTCAACAAGATGAGCCTCTACCGGCAGTTCAAGTCGAAGGACGATCTCGTCCTCGCGTACCTGGAGCGCAGCGAAGAGAGCTTCTGGGGTTACTTCAACGCCAGCGTGGCCAAGCACCCCGACGATGCGCGCGCGCAACTGCTGCAGTTCTTTATCGATGTATCCGAACGCGCTTCGCGCCCCGGCTACCGGGGCTGTCCGTTTGTGAATGTGGCGGCGGAGTTTCCGGACATGACGCATCCGGCGCGGCAGTTTGTTCAGCGCAACAAGGCGCTGCTGCTCGCCCGCCTGCGCGACCGCGCCCAGGCCGCCGGCGCGACCGACCCCGATGCGCTGGCCGATGATCTCGCTTTCCTGATCGAAGGCGGCTATACCGCCAGCCAGACCTTCGGCGCCGATGCACCGCGCCTCATCAAGAGCCTGCCGCGCACGGCACGCGTGTTGCTCGATGCGGCTATCCCCGCGCGCAAACCGGACTGATGTTGTAGCGCGCTCACGCAGACAAGACATGGGCGCGCGGGTGTCGTGCGATGCCGCTACACTCGCTGGCATTGTTGCTTCGGCTGCACCTCGATGACGCCCACCCAAGTCCCGCTTTCTCCCATTCGTACGGCGCCCGCCACGCCGCTGACCTTGCCGGCCGCGTTGTCGCAGGCGCAGCGCGCGCTCGATCGCATCGTGCTGGGCAAGCCGCTGCAGATCCGTTTGGCGCTGGCGTGTCTGCTGGCACGCGGGCATCTGCTGCTGGAAGACCTGCCGGGCGTGGGCAAGACAACGCTGGCGCATGCGCTGGCCCGCACGCTCGGCCTGCAATATCAGCGCGTGCAGTTCACGAGCGATCTGCTGCCGACTGACCTGATCGGCGTGTCGATCTACGTGAAAGAAAAGGGCGCCTTCGAATTCCACCCGGGGCCGCTGTTCGCACAGGTGGTGCTGGCGGATGAAATCAACCGCGCCACGCCCAAGGCGCAAAGCGCGCTGCTCGAAGCGATGGCCGAAGGGCAGGTCACGCACGACGGGGCGACGTATCCGCTGCCCGAGCCGTTCTTCGTGATCGCCACGCAGAACCCGCTGAACCAGATCGGCACGCATCCGCTGCCGGAGTCGCAGCTGGACCGCTTCACGATGCGGCTGTCGCTGGGGTATCCCGACCAAAGCTCGGAGCGCGCGCTGTACCTGGGCGGCGGTGCACCGCAAGACATCGAACCCGTGCTGGCGGCTGCGCAAGTCGTGGCGCTGCAGACGGCCGCCGATGCCGTCCACGTGGCGCCGGCGCTGGTCGACTACGTGCTCGCGCTCGTGAACGCCACGCGCACCGATGCGCAGGTGCAGATGGGCCTGTCGCCGCGCGCGGGGCTGGCGTTGCTGGCCGCTGCACGCGCCTGGGCGCTCATCGATGGCCGCGATGCCGTGCTGCCCGAAGACGTGCAAGCGGTGTTCAAGGCCGTGGCGGCGCATCGCCTGCTGCGACGGGCGGCACGCTGTCGGCGACCGCGCTGGCGCAGCGGCTGCTCGATACGGTCGCCATTCCCTAAGTAGGCAGCGCCATGGCGCGATTGCGTTCTCTGCTGCTCGCGCCGTTGCGTCTGCTCGGTGCGGGCCTGGCGATGCTGCCCGGCGTGCGCTTTGCGCGGGCACGCGTGCAACGCTTTCTGCAGCGGCCGCGCACGCCACGCGAAGGCCGTATCCGCCTGGACCGCAATCACGTTTACATCCTCCCCACCACAGCCGGCGGCGGCTTTGCGCTGCTGCTCGTGGTGATGCTGCTCAGCTCGCTCAACTACAACGTAAGCCTGGGTTTTTTGCTGACCTTCGTGCTGGCCGGTGTGGCGGCGTCCGCCATGTGGCAGACGCATCGCAACCTCGTCGATCTGGAAGTGCGCGGCGCGGCGGGCGAAGCCGTGTTTGCCGGGCATGCATTGAATGTGGGTGTGGCGTTGGCCAACGTCACCCCGTGGGCACGCGTGGGGGTGGATGTGAGCGCCGCGCAAGCCGCTGCCGTGGAAACCTCGCTCGACGCGCAGGACGCCGTGGTGGCCGCGCTGTCTTTCGCCGATCAGCCGCGCGGCTGGTTCAAGCTGCCGCGCCTGACGGTGTCGACGCGTTTTCCGCTCGGCCTGTTTCGCGCGTGGAGCTATGCCGATGCGCCGCTGACCTTGCTCGTCTATCCCGCGCCGGAACCCGCTGCGCCGCCCCTGCCGGCCAGCTTCGCGCCGGACCCTGGCGACGAAGACGACACGCGCGCCGCGCGCACCCATGTCGAAGAAGCTGCAGACCAACTGCGCACATACCGCCCGGGCGACGCACTGCGCAGCATTGCGTGGAAACACAGCGCACGGCTCGACACCTGGATGAGCCGCACCGGCCAGCAAGTGCGCCACGCGCAATGCGTGCTCGCGTGGGAAGCGCTGCCGCCGTCGATGAACGTGGAGCAGCGCCTGTCGCGGCTGTGCGCCTGGGTGCTGGCCGCCGAGCACGCGCCCGCCGGCGATGAGCCCGAATACACGCTGAGCCTGCCGGGCGTTGTCATTGGCCCGGCGCGCGGTGCCGCGCATCGGGATGCGTGTCTGCGTGCGTTGGCGTTGTGGGGCAAGCCTGCGATGCCGGAAGGCGAAGCCGCATGACGACGACCGCCACCATCGGCACCGAAGCAGCCGCCTTCGGCTCCGCCCGCGCATTGACGCACCGCGAACACGGCTGGCTCATTGCGCAGCTTGCCGTCGTGCTCGCGCCGCTGCTGCGTGCGCTGCCGCTCGTCACGTGTGCCGTGTTCGGCGTGCTGCTGCTCTGGCGCGCGTTGCTGTGGGTGCGGCGTGCGCCGTTGCCCCGCAAGTGGGTGTTGGGGCTGACGGGCGTGGCGACGCTTGTCGTGACGCTGGCGCTGGCGATGCGCACGGGCGGGAACATCGGGCGGGACTTGTCGGTGGCGCTGCTTGGCGCGTTTCTCGTGCTCAAGCTGATGGAATCGCACACGGTGCGCAACGGCGTGCTCGTCACGCAGTTGTGCTGTTTCCTGCTGCTCTCGCAGGTGTTGTTCGACCAGCCGCCTTGGCTGGCCGCCACCATGCTGGCGACCGTGGCGCTGCTGCTGCGCAACTGGCTGTTGCTGCTGCATCCGCAGGCGCGTGCGCGCGTGTCGCGGCGCGTGTGTTGGCGCGCCTGGTGCTCATGGGTTTGCCGTGCGCGGCGGTGCTGTTCCTGCTGTTTCCGCGGCTCGATCATCCACTATGGCGCCTGCCGCAAACGGCCGACACCGCCGTCAGCGGCCTGTCTGACCGCATGGCGCCCGGCTCCGTTGGCCAGTTGATCCTGTCGGACGATCTGGCCTTCCGCGTCGACTTTGTCGGCGCGCCGCCACCGCTCGACACGCTCTACTGGCGCGGCATGGTGCTGTGGCGTTTCGATGGGCAGACGTGGACGGCTGCATCGATGCGGCAACGTCCCGCGCCGGAAAGCGTACCCAATTCTGCGGACGCAATCCGCGGTGCGCCCGGTGTGTTCGACTACAACATCACGCTTGAACCGACGCGCCAGCGCTGGCTGTTTGCGCTCGATCGCGGCCAGTCGATCGAGGCGGCGCGCGACGGCACCGGCCGCAGCATCGACGGCGAGTTCATCAGCACGCAACCGCTCGACCAGCGCGTGCGCTATCACGCGCGCTCGCGGTTGCCTGCGCGCAATCGCGCGGACGACGCGGCCGCGCTTGACCCGCTTACGCAGCAGATGGCGCTGGCATTGCCGGCGGGCAACCCTCAGGCGCGTGCGCTGGCGGCGCAATGGGCAGAGCTGCCGCCGCCTGAGCGCGTATCGGCCGCGCTCAAGCTGTTCGGTCGCGCTCCGTTTGCCTACACGCTTGAACCCGAGCCGCTGCAGGATCAGCAGATCGACGATTTCCTCTTCCGCACGCACCGCGGCTTCTGCGAGCACTACGCGGGCAGCTTCGTCTTCTTGATGCGCGCGGCGGGCGTGCCGGCGCGTGTGGTGGTGGGCTATCTCGGCGGCGAGTGAATGCCGTGAGCGGCGACATCATCGTGCGCCAGTCCGACGCGCATGCCTGGGCCGAGGTGTGGCTCGATGGGCGCGGCTGGGTGCGTGTGGACCCGACCGCAGCCGTCGCGCCGCAACGCGTTGAACGCGGCCTGGCTGCCGCCGTGCCTGCCAGTGAATTCCGTTCGCGCCGTGCAGAAGAACCCGGTTGGTTGCGCAGCGTGCGCTGGGGGCTGGATGGCCTCATCAGCGGCTGGAACAGTTGGGTGCTCGGCTACGACCGCAACCGCCAGGCGCGCCTGTTCGCGTGGCTGGGGCTGGATGCGGCTGACCCTCGCGCAGTGCTGTGGGGCGTTTCGGGCTTGTTCCTGCTGGCCGCGCTGCCGCTTCTGTGGCAGCAGCGCAAGCCCAAGCCGGACCCCGTGCAAGCCCAGTGGCAGCGCCTGTGTGATCGGCTGGCGCGGCATGGCTGCACGCGTGGGCCGGCGGAGGGCCCAATGGCCTACGCCGAGCGTGCTGCCGCGCAATTTCCGCAAGCGGCACAGGCTTTGCGCAATGCCGCCGCCGGCTACGTCGCCCTGCGCTATGGTCGTGACGATGGCGATGCGCAAGCGCGTGCCCGGCGGTTCACGCAGTGGCGCGAAGTCGTGGCGCAAGTTCGGTTGAGCTAGCGGGCAAGCTGTTGATCGGCTTAGAAAACGTGCCCCAAATGCGGGCAAACACCCAGCGAATCGGGCGCGCGGGTCATTCACCTGTGATGGAATATTTTCCAATCCGGGGTTTAAATATTTCGGATAGATAACTCCGGCAGTGCAATAACTGCACGCAGTTTCCCGATTGCAGATAATCGGTGCGACACGGTTACGCAGTCTGTGCGCATTATCGGTGCATATTCGATCCGATTTGACGTCGATGCCCTCACTGGCACAGCGGGAACCTTTCTCATACGATGGTTTTCGTAACGTTTCCGCTGCACTGCAACGTTTGCCGAAAACACCCACCCAACTGGGTTTGCGGCCAGCAGCGGTTTCGAAGATTCCGCAGGAGCCATACCAATGCATCGACCGAAACGCATGCTTGTCGAGAATGTCGCGTGGGCGCACGAAACAGCCGCGCGCGACCCTGAATTCTTTTCGCGTTTGGCCCAAGGCCAACAACCCCAGGTGTTATGGATCGGCTGCGCAGACAGCCGCGTGCCGGCTGAAACGATTACCCATTCCAACCCCGGCGATTTATTCGTTCACCGCAATATCGCCAACCTCGTCTGCCCGGCGGACGACAACACGATGAGCGTGCTGGAATATGCCGTGCGCGTGCTCAAGGTCGCCCACGTGATCGTGTGCGGGCATGACGGCTGCGGCGGCGTCCGTGCATCGCTGCTGCCGCCGCCCGACGGATTGCCGCACGTGGCGCGCCGTATTGCGCCGTTGTGTGCGCTGGCGGGTCACCACCGTGCAGAACTCGATGCCGTGCCCGATCTGGATGCGCGCGTCAATCGTCTGGCCGAACTCAACGTGCTCGAACAGGTGCGCTGCCTGCGCGAGAGCCCCATCGTGCGCGAGGCAGAACGACCGCCGCGCGTGCACGGGTGGATCTTCGGCCTGGCCGACGGGCATATCCGCGTGCTGGCGTCGGGCGATCCCGATGCGGAACACGCCACCCGCGGCGACATCCTGATGCCAGCCGAGGCCATCGCGTAGCCCGATTGACGGCGGTGGTGGCGGCCGCCGTTTCCCGACGTTTTCTCTCTCCTCACGCATGCCGGCGGTGCCCCCGCCCGCAGGCAGGCGTTCGCGCGTGCGCAGTTCCTACAACTCCAAGACCATGCAGACACCAACCTCACCGGCTTTTTTCCCGCGCGACATGCTCGCCGGGCTCATCGTCTTCTTCGTCGCCCTGCCGCTGTGCCTGGGTATTGCCAATGCGTCGGGCGTCGACCCGCTCGCGGGGCTGCTCTCCGGCATGATCGGCGGCCTGGTGGTGGCGTTGCTCAGCGGCTCGCAACTGAGCGTGAGCGGCCCGGCTGCCGGGCTCGTCGTGATCGTCGTGGATGGCATTGCCCGGCTGGGCGGCTTCTCGGCGTTTCTGGTGGCCGTGGCGCTGGCGGGCGCGCTGCAGTTTGTATTCGGCATGCTGCGCGCCGGCCGATTTGCGGCGTATGTGCCGTCGTCGGTCATCAAGGGCATGCTGGCAGCGATCGGGCTGCTGCTGATCATCAAGCAGGTGCCGCTGGCCTTCGGGCTGGCAGGCGAGGGTGGCGCTGCAGGTGTGGCGGGCGCGGGCATGATCGCCACGCCGTGGGGCTCGATCTCCTTGCCGGCGCTGCTGGTGACGCTCTTGTCAGCCGCCGTGCTCATCGGTTGGGACACACCGATGCTGCGCCGCTTCACCGTGGTCCGCGCACTGCCTTCACCGCTGGTTGTGGTGGCACTCGGCATTGGCGTGACGTTGCTTCTTGAGGTGGTGGCGCCGGGCATCGCTGTGCCGGCCGAACATCGTGTCGATCTGCCATCGCTGGCGTCGTTCGGGGCGTTTCTCGATGCGCTGGAGTCGCCCACGCTCGGGGCGCTGGGCAATCCGGATGTCTGGCGTGTAGCCGTGGCATTGGCCATCGTGGCCAGCCTCGAGACACTGCTGTGCCTGGAGGCCGTCGAGCAGATCGACCCGAAGAAACGTGCCGCATCGCCGGACCGTGAGCTGAAGGCGCAAGGCGTGGGCAACATGGTGGCAGGCCTGCTGGGCGGGCTGCCTATCACTTCCGTCATCGTGCGCAGTTCGGCCAACGTGCACGCCGGCGCGCAGAGCCGCTGGTCGGCTGTCGTGCATGGCGCGCTGCTGCTGGCGAGCGTGTTTGCGCTGACCGCCATCGTCAATCTGATCCCGCTGGCGTGCCTGGCGACCATCCTGATCTTCACCGGCTACAAGCTGGCCAAGCCGTCGCTGTTCGTGGCGGTGGCGCGGGAGGGCTGGGACCGCTTTGCACCGTTCATCGCCACCATCGTGGGCGTGCTGCTGACGGACTTGCTGATCGGCATCGTGATCGGCATTGCGCTGAGCATCGCGCTGGCGATTCGCGCCAACCTGCGCCGCACGATTGTCATGGCGCGCCATCACGACCACTTCCTGCTGACATTCCGCAAGGATGTGTCGTTCATGGGCAAGGTGCCGCTCAAGCGCTATCTGGCGCAGGTGCCGGATCACGCCACGCTCATCGTCGACGCTGCCCGCGCGGATTACATCGACCCCGACGTGCGCGAGATGGTCGAGCACTTCATCGAGGCGGCGCCGGCGCGCGGCATCGTCATCGAACGCCATCACTTTGATGCGACCGTGCCGCAGCGTGCTGCCGGGCTCCGTATGCCGCGGCTGCCATTTATGCGAACGGCAACGAGATAACGTGGGCTCGGAGGCTTAACTCCATTTGAGTAATTTGGAGCGTTGCCTCCAACATAATCGGAAACCCTTGCTGCCAAGCGAACGTTTGCGCCACGGTGACACTGCGTCTGGCGGACGTTCCGTGCCCGCGGTTGGCTTCAGGACGGGGACCGCCGGCGTTTGACAATGTTTGCAATTGCCATCGACTCGGTTAATAGACTGAATTTGAACGCGCTTTATCCAGCGAGTCCGATGGCGCACCGATACAGGATCGAATCAGGCAAAAGTGCGCATTATCAAGCGCATTTTTAAAACGGGAGGCAGACATGAAGACATGGCAACGAGGGACACTGGTTTCGGCGGCGTTGGTTGGCCTGCTTGTGCTGGGCGGTTGCGCCAGCTCCGGCTC
>NZ_VOSS01000280.1 GCF_007997035.1 Ralstonia sp. TCR112
TGGCTCATCCCGACGCGATTTCTGCATTGCCATGGCGCTGTTGCACGGCCGGGCCCATCGTCGCAGCTACTGATTCGCGCCAGAACCCGCCGCGGCAATCCGCCACGGCTGGCTCGGTCTGGTGCTTTATCTGCCGATCTGCATTGCTGCAGCCGCGGTCATTCACCATTACCTGTTGCGCGCGATGGCCCGACACTTCGCGGCCGAACGCAGCCTTGCCGAGCGCGCCAACACCGACCACCTGACCGGCATGCTCGCGCGCAGCGCTTCTTCGAACTCGGCAGCTTCGCGGTCGAGCGCGCGCAGCATCATGGCGAGCCGCTGTGCGCGCTGTACCTCGACGTCGATCACTTCAAATCCATCAACGACACGTGGGGACACGCCGCCGGTGACGAAGCGCTCGTCGCACTCTCTGATGCGCTGGCGGGCGTGCTGCGTCCGGGCGACCTGTTCGGCCGTCTGGGTGGCGACGAATTCGCCGTGCTGCTACCCGGCTGCGGACTGACCGGCGCGCTTGCCGTGGTGGACCGGCTCAAGACTGCGGTGGCTGTCACGCAAACGCCCGTGGGGCCGCTGACTGTAAGCGCAGGGGCCGCACCGCTGCGCCCCGGGCAAGACCTTGCGCGCCTGCTGGCCGATGCCGATCTCGGCCTGATGGAAGCCAAGCGTCAGGGTCGCAACCGCGTGTGTGTATCGACTGACGCCGACCCGGCGGCAGCGCTGCGGCCGTAGCGCAGGCACGCTATGTGCGGCGCAGCATCCGTGTTGTCTGCACGGAGAAACCCATGGAGTGGCTCAACGCCCACACCTTCCTGCGCGTGCCGGCCCGCGATTGGGCCGCCGCCACGTTGACTGTCATCGCGGCGTATGCAGTGCTGTCAAGCGTGTTGCGCCTGATCTGCAACCGGCTTGATGCGCGCGCCCGCCGTACCGGCCATCGCTTTGACATTCTCGTCACCGCGGTGCTGCGCGATACGCATCCGCTGTTCATCGCGCTGGCCGCCTTGCTTGCCGGGTCGTACTTCATCGATCTGCC
>NZ_VOSS01000281.1 GCF_007997035.1 Ralstonia sp. TCR112
CGCGCTCGAGCTGCTTGCGGGTCGCTTCGTCCAGGTCGGAAGCAAACTGCGCGAACGCAGCCAGTTCACGATACTGAGCCAAGTCGGTACGGATACCGCCCGACAGCTTCTTGATGACCTTGGTCTGAGCAGCACCACCCACACGCGACACCGAAATACCGGCGTTGATTGCGGGACGCACACCGGCGTTGAACAGGTCGGTTTCCAGGAAGATCTGGCCGTCGGTAATCGAGATCACGTTGGTCGGCACGAACGCGGACACGTCGCCGGCCTGCGTTTCGATCACTGGCAGTGCGGTCAGCGAACCGGTCTTGCCCTTGACTTCACCGTTGGTGATCTTCTCGATGTGCTCGGCGTTCACACGCGCAGCACGCTCCAGCAGACGCGAGTGCAGGTAGAACACGTCGCCGGGGTAAGCCTCGCGGCCAGGCGGACGACGCAGCAGCAGCGAAACCTGACGGTACGCCCAAGCTTGCTTGGTCAGATCGTCATACACGATCAGGGCGTCTTCGCGCGGTCGCGGAAGTATTCGCCCATCGTGCAGCCGGCGTAGGCCGACAGGTACTGCATGGCAGCGGAGTCCGAAGCGGCAGCAGCCACCACGATCGTGTATTCCAGTGCGCCGTGCTCTTCGAGCTTGCGCACCACGTTGGCGATCGTCGAAGCCTTCTGGCCGATTGCCACGTACACGCAGAAGATGCCCTTGCCCTTCTGGTTGATGATGGCGTCGACTGCAACAGCGGTCTTGCCGGTCTGGCGGTCGCCAATGATCAGCTCACGCTGGCCACGGCCGATCGGCACCATTGCGTCGATCGACTTCAGGCCGGTCTGCACCGGCTGGCTCACCGATTGACGTGCGATCACGCCCGGAGCGACCTTTTCGATCACGTCCGTCTTCTTGGCGTTGATCGGGCCCTTGCCGTCGATCGGCTGGCCCAGTGCGTTGACCACGCGGCCCAGCAGTTCCGGGCCAACCGGCACTTCCAGAATGCGACCCGTGCACTTGACTTCGTCGCCTTCGGAAATGTGCTCGTACTCACCCAGCACCACAGCGCCGACGGAGTCGCGCTCGAGGTTCAGCGCGAGGCCGAACGTGTTGCCCGGGAATTCCAGCATTTCGCCTTGCATCACGCCCGACAGGCCATGAATGCGGCAGATACCGTCCGTCACGGAGATGACCGTGCCGGTGTTCTTTGCGTCAGCGC
>NZ_VOSS01000282.1 GCF_007997035.1 Ralstonia sp. TCR112
GGCCCCGTGCTGGCCGCGCAGATGGGCTACCTGCCGGGCATGCTGTGGATCCTTGGCCGGCGTCGTGTTTGCCGGTGCGGTGCAGGATTTCATCGTGCTGTTCATCTCCAGCCGCCGCGACGGCCGCTCGCTGGGCGACCTCGTGAAGAGCGAGATGGGCACGGTGCCTGGCGTGATCGCGCTGTTTGGCGCGTTCCTCATCATGATCATCATCCTGGCCGTGCTGGCGCTGATCGTGGTGAAGGCGCTGGTCGGCTCGCCGTGGGGCACCTTCACGGTGGCCGCGACGATTCCCATCGCGCTGTTCATGGGCGTGTACGTACGCTACATCCGCCCGGGCCGTATCGGCGAGATCTCCATCATCGGCTTCGTGCTGCTGATGCTGGCCATCATCGGTGGCCAGGCGGTGCACGAAAATGCTGCCCTCGCGCCGCTGTTCACGTTCGACGGCAAGGCCCTCACGTGGATGCTGATCGGCTACGGCTTTGTCGCCTCGGTGCTGCCGGTGTGGCTGCTGCTGGCCCCGCGTGATTACCTGTCGACGTTCCTGAAGATCGGCACGATCCTCGCCCTGGCGATCGGCATCCTGATCGTCGCGCCCAAGATGCAGATGCCTTCGCTGACGCAGTTTGCCGGCGGCGGCGGCCCGGTGTGGTCGGGCAACCTGTTCCCGTTCCTGTTCATCACCATTGCGTGCGGCGCGGTATCGGGCTTCCACTCGCTCATCTCGTCGGGCACCACGCCCAAGTTGCTGGAGAACGAAACGCAGGCCCGCTTCATCGGCTACGGCGCGATGCTGATGGAATCGTTCGTCGCCATCATGGCGCTGGTGGCCGCTTCGGTCATCGATCCGGGCGTGTACTTCGCGATGAACAGCC
>NZ_VOSS01000283.1 GCF_007997035.1 Ralstonia sp. TCR112
CGTCGATGCCGCCACGCGCGATGCCCTCGCCGAGCGTTTCCCGAATCTGGTCGGATATGTGCAGCCCGACGGCACCTACAAGCTCGCCGCCGGCTGGTTGATCGATCAGTGCGGCTTCAAGGGCCGGCAGAGCGGCGCGGTTGGGGTGTATGAAAAACAGGCGCTGGTGCTGGTACATCGTGGCGGCGGCAGCGCGATCCAGTTGATGACGCTGGCGCGCGAAATCCAGGACGCGGTTCATGCGCGCTTTGGCGTGCGCATCGAACCTGAGCCGGTCGTGGTGTAAAGAGGCGGGCGGATGGGCGCGCTGGGCATCTTGCGCCACATCGCACGCCTCAAGATCCGGGCAGCACTCGCCTGACGTACCCGCGGTCGATCCAATGGCCTAAAATGGCTGGTTTGACCCCACGACCTCCCTTTTCGCATTCCATTTCATGACCACCGAAACCTTTGACGGCGTCCGCCTGACCACCAAGGCCAATGTGTACTTTGACGGAAAGTGCGTCAGCCACAGCTTTACCCTGCCCGACGGCACCAAGAAGTCCGTGGGCGTGGTGCTGCCGGCCACGCTGACCTTCGGCACGGCCGCCGCGGAA
>NZ_VOSS01000284.1 GCF_007997035.1 Ralstonia sp. TCR112
TGGTGTCGGCGCGCGGTACGGCCGGCACGGTCAAGGCGGCGTTCAACACGCCGCTGGTGCATTACCAGTTGGCCGGCCGCAGCGGATTTGCGAACAGCGGCAAGGCGCAGGTGCCGCGCGCGCTGGGCGGCATCGTCGGCTCGGTGCTGGGTCTGCAGAACGTGGTGCGCGCGCGTCCGCTGCTGCGTGTGGGCGATGTGGCCGAAGCGCGCACGCTGGCAGCGGGCACCGCGACGGGCCACTACCCGAAGGAATTCCCGGCGCTGTATGGCGCGACCGGTGTGCCGACGGCGGCCGGCACCACAGTGGGCGTCATCACCATCGGCGGGGTATCGCAAACGCTGCGCGACTTGCGCACGTTCACGAGCAACAACGGTTACGCCACGGTGTCCACCACCACGATCAAGACGAACGGCACCAGCGGCAACTACACCGATGATCAGGAAGGCCAGGGCGAGTGGAACCTCGACAGCCAGTCCATCGTGGGCGCGGCCGGCGGCGCG
>NZ_VOSS01000285.1 GCF_007997035.1 Ralstonia sp. TCR112
GGCGCCATCGCGCTGATGCACACGTTCCTGCTCGGCTCGGGCATCGACGTGGAACCGCTGCATATCGCCGTGTGGGGCATCCCGACTGCGGTCTGCGCGTTCCTGATCCACTCGGTGCGCCTCAAGCGCCTGGACGGCTGGCTTGCCCGCGAAATGGGTAACCAGCGGGGCGCCGCCGGCAATACCAACACGGCTGCGGCCAAGCAGGGGTAAGCCATGATTCTGTCGATCAACTATCTGTACTGGCTGGCGGGGATCATCCTGACGATCACCGCGCTGATGACCTTTGCCGACAAGAACCACCCGCGCCGCTGGACCACGGGCCTGTTCTGGGCGATCTTCGCCGTCATCTTCCTCGTTGGCGACAAGCTCCCGCCGATCGTGGTGGGCGTGGGTGCCGTGGTGATGGCACTGCTGGCCGGCACGGGCGGCGTGACGCTGGGCAAGCACGGTGAACTGCCGGCGGAAGAGCGCCGCGCATCCGCCAAGCGCCTGGGCAACCGCCTCTTCATTCCGGCGCTGACCATTCCCCTGGTCACCGTCATCGGCAGCGTGTTCCTGAAGGACGTGAAGATCGGCGGCGATTTGCTGCTCGATCCGAAGAACCAGACCTTCGTCTCGCTGGGGCTGGGCTGCATCATCTCGCTGGCGCTGGCGTGCTGGTTGACGCGTGAACGCCGGTGCAGGCCATGCGTGAGTCGCGTCGGCTGACGGAGTCGCTCGGCTGGGCGCTGGTGCTGCCGCAGATGCTGGCCATGCTGGGTCTCGTCTTTGCCGATGCCGGTGTGGGCAAGGCTGTGGCGCACCTGACCACCGCCTACATCAACATGGACTATCGCCTCGTCGCGGTCGTCGTTTATTGCGTGGGCATGGCGCTGTTCACCGTCATCATGGGCAACGGCTTTGCGGCGTTCCCGTCATGACGGCGGGGTGGGGGTGGCCATTCTGGGTGGGCGTGTTCCATGCCAACCCGGCGGTGATGGCGGCGATCGGCATGTTCTCGGGCTACTGCGCACGCTGATGCCCCGATGGCGGCGATACAATATCGTGCCC
>NZ_VOSS01000286.1 GCF_007997035.1 Ralstonia sp. TCR112
CGTCGCGCACGGCGCGCTTCATGTCTTCCACATCCTGGTACACGAGCTGGTCTGCGCCGATGATCTTGGCGATCTCTTCGTGCGTGCGCCCATAAGCCACCAGTTCGCCCCGCGTCGGCATATCGATACCGTACACGTTCGGGAACTTCACCGGCGGCGCGGCCGACGCGAAGATCACCTTCTTGGCACCGGCGTCGCGCGCCATCTGCACGATCTCCGACGACGTCGTGCCACGCACGATGGAGTCGTCGACGATCAGCACGTTCTTGTCCTTGAACTCAATCGCCATGGCGTTGAGCTTCTGGCGCACGGACTTCTTGCGCACCGCCTGGCCCGGCATGATGAAGGTGCGACCCACGTAGCGGTTCTTGAAGAAACCTTCGCGGTACGGCACGCCCAGGTGGTTGGCCACCTGCATGGCAGCCGGGCGGGACGAATCCGGAATCGGCATCACCACGTCGATCCTGTCGGTCACCTCGCGCTTGATCTTCTCGGCCAGGTAATCGCCCATGCGCAGGCGCGCGTCGTACACCGACACACCATCCATACGCGAATCCGGACGGGCCAGGTACACGTATTCAAAGATGCACGGCGAAAGCACCGGGTTGGCGGCGCATTGCTTGGTGTGCAGCTTGCCCTCGAGGTCGATGAAGACGGCCTCGCCAGGCGCCACGTCACGCTCGAACTTGAAGCCGATGCCTTCCAGCGCCACGGACTCCGAAGCGACCATGTATTCGATGTGGCCCTCCGGCGTTTCCTGGCTACCCAGCGCGAGCGGGCGGATGCCGAAGGGGTCGCGCACAGCCAGCACGCCGTAGCCCGAAATCTCGGCGGCGATGGCGTACGAGCCGCGCACGCGGCGGTGCAGGCCTTCCACCGCGGTGAAAATGGAATCGCGGTTCAGCGGAATGTCGTTGCTGGCGCGTTGCAATTCGTCGGCCAGCACGTTGAGCAGCACTTCAGAGTCGGACTGCGTGTTGATGTGGCGGCGGTCGCGCCGGAACATCTCGTCGCGCAGCTGATCGGAGTTCGTCAGGTTGCCGTTGTGCGCTAGCACGATGCCGAACGGCGCGTTGACATAGAACGGCTGGGCTTCTTCTTCGCTGGAGGAACCTGCGGTCGGATAGCGCACTTGGCCGATGCCGCTCGTACCCGGCAGCCCGCGCATGTTTCGCGTGCGGAACACGTCGCGCACCATGCCATTGGCCTTGTGCATGTGGAAAGTGCTGCCTG
>NZ_VOSS01000287.1 GCF_007997035.1 Ralstonia sp. TCR112
ACGCCGCCAGCCCGATGCTCGACGCCATCACCAGGCCGATGATGAGGAACAGCTTGCGCGTGGCCGTGAGCGAAAGCTTGCCGGAGGCATACACACGGTCCGACGCCCAGCCCGCGAACACCTCCACGAACATCGACACGAACAGCGGCAGCGACGCCATGAGGCCCATCTGCATCAGGCCCATGCCACGCTCCTTGACAGGTACGTCGGCAGCCACGTGATGAAGAAGTACGAGTTGTAGTTGATCATGAAGAAGCCGATGCACATCGCCCAGATGTTCCGGTGCGTCAGCAGCTTCGTCCAGGGCACCTTGGGTTCATCCTTGCTACGGGCTGCCGGCAGGCCGCGTTGGATGTGGGCCAGCTCAGCGGCGTTCACGCCCTTGTGTTCTTCCGGCGTTTCCTTGAACACCGCCCACCACACCACTGCCCACACGATGCCCAGCCCGCCCGTCACGGCAAAGGTGATCTTCCAATCAAACATCACCAACAGCCATGCGATGAGCGGCAACGCGACAGCGCTGCCCAGCTTCGAGCCGCTATCGAAAATGGCCGCCACCGTGGCGCGTTCCTGTTTTGGAAACCAGCGCCCCGTGATGCCCGCGCTGCTGGGGTACGCACCCGCCTCACCGATGCCCAGCGCCACACGCAGGCCCACCAGCGACTTGAAGCCGTTTGCCAGGCCCGTCAACGCCGTCGCAACGGACCACCACAGCACCGCAAAGCCGAGCACCTTCTTCTGCCCGAAGCGGTCGGCCAGAATGCCCGCCGGCAACTGCAGCAGCGCATACGACCAGAAGAACGCCGACATGACGACGCCCATTTCCACGGCGCTCAGGTGGAATTCCTTCTGGATGTGCGGCGCGGCCGCCGACAGCACGGTACGGTCGATGTAGTTGATGGCAATCGCCGCCCACATGAGGCCGGCGACGACCCAGCGCACTTTCGAGCGAGGGCCGCCCTGTGACGTGTCCTGCATGGTTTGTCTCCTGTTTTGTAATAGGTGATGCGTGCCTTCGAGTCGAGGCGCTAACTCACGATGCCCATGTGCCAGGGCACGAATTCATGGTCGC
>NZ_VOSS01000288.1 GCF_007997035.1 Ralstonia sp. TCR112
GGGTCGTCCGCCCCACCGCACCCGCCAATAAACGGCATGGCCACTATGCAACTGGTTGCCATGACAACAAAAAGATGACGTCGACTACCCATGGTTGTCTCCTCACGTTTTGAAACTTGTTGTGTTTTGGGCCGGCGAATGTGTGCAACAGCCGGTCAATACCCCCGCCTGCCGGCAAACGACGGCCGACAGCACACGACCTGCCCCATCGGCAGATCGACCTGCAAACGACAAAAACGACGGACGTGCTGTGGTCGCGTTAACCGACGGCCAGCCGGTCTCACGCAGATCGGCCGGGCGCCGATCCCAAGAACAATCGAGGTAAACGTTACTAGCGTGGACCCGCCCCGCCACCGCAGCTGCAGCGACGACGATGGCGATGACGCGCGTGGGCACGCGCAGAAGCGGAATGCTGGAAGGGCCCGTTTTGAATGCGTAACATCCTGTGTCTCCGAAGGGTACGCTACTGGCTATTTACTTATCGTTATGGCCGAAACTATGGTCCGCTCAGAGTATGAAGTAAATAGAGATTTCATTCAAAACAACTCCCGCAATCTCCCGTACAAGCAGGCACGGCGCGGTTCGGCGACTTTTCAAACGAGAGAATGAAACCGATTCGTTTGAAGCGTTTTAAACTCCCCC
>NZ_VOSS01000289.1 GCF_007997035.1 Ralstonia sp. TCR112
CTGCCGGAGTTCAACGCGCTGTACCCGCACATCGATCTGGAACTGCATCTGTCCATCCCGTTCCTCGACGTGAAAGCCGAGGACACCGATGTCGAGATCCGCTACGGCACCGGCCGCTATCCGGACCTGAAGACCACGCTGCTGCTCAACGAGCCGGTCTTTCCGGCGTGCGGGCGTGGCTACTTCGAGCAGATCAGCGGCAACACGATCACCGAAGCATCGCAGTTGCTGAACCTCACGCTGCTGCGCAGCCCGCTGGAGCCGTGGCGCCCGTGGTTTGAGGCGGCCGGGCTGGACGCAGTGGAGCCCGCGACCGGTTCGCTGTTCAACGACATCGGCCTGATGCTGGAAGCGGTGGCCTCCAACCAGGGCGTGGCGCTGGTTCGGCAAGCCATGGCACGCAACTGGCTCGCTTCAGGTCAGATCGTCCGGCTGCTGGACATCGAATCGGCATCGCCACATGCTTACTACATCGTCCAGCGCGAGCAGGCGCCGATGAAGCCCGAGGCGCGGCAGTTTGTGGACTGGTTGCTTGGGCTGGATTGGTAAACCGGTCAGCCGTGGGCCGCCAAGCCTCGTAACTGGACCTCAAACCACCGGATTCGAAACTTTTAGTATCGACGTTGACGTTCGGAACCCCAGCGTCGATGAAAAAAGCAGCAACGTCGGAGCAAAAAGCGTCATGGGTCGAGCCTCCGGGCCTCGAAGTTGGC
>NZ_VOSS01000029.1 GCF_007997035.1 Ralstonia sp. TCR112
GCTCTCCGAGCTTCAAATTTTCGACCTCGGAGAGCCGCGTTCCAGCCTCGGACAGTCGACCGCCACGGTTGGAGGGTCACGGTCGACCGTTTGACCGTGACGCACCGCTCTCGGAGGTCGAAAATTTCGAGCCAAAACAGCGGCGTTCCACGGTCTGAGTGCCGTGCGTGAGCCTCCGACTGTGGAAGACGGATCTCAGAGGACCGAATGCCGCCCTCAACCCCCCGCGCTCGGCTATGTGTCGGTGGCCACCCGCTCTCGCGCCATCATGGATTGCAGTGCGTGCTGCAGCTGATCGAGCGTGTAAGGCTTGCGTAGCGCCGTCCACCTGAACGCAAAGCGGTCATGGTCGGGGATCGGGTTGCCGGAAGCGAAGACCACGCGCAGTTCCGGATGCAGTGCGGACGCACGCTGCGCGAGTTCAATGCCGGACATGTCGGGCATGATCACGTCGGTAAAGAGAACGTCGAACGCCTTCGCCCGCAGGGCTTCGAGCGCCTGCGCGCCGCTGGCCGCCTGCTGGGGCGTGATCCCGATCAGCATCAACAGCTCGCACACCGCGCCACGCAAGGAAGCGTCGTCCTCCACCACGAGGATGCGCAGGCGCGCCGGCTCCCACACTGCGCCCGTGTCGAGATCGGGCGGTGTGTCGCCTTCTTCCGTTTCGGCCGCTTGTACGGCATCGCTTCCGAGCACCTGGCGGATCTTGAAGGCGAGCTGCTGGCGGCTGTACGGCTTGCTCAGCAGCTCGACGCCAGGGTCGAGCCGCCCGCCATGCACGATGGCGTTCTGCGTGTAGCCGGAGGTATAGAGCACCTTCAGCGCGGGCAGTGCCTGCACGGCTCTCCGCACCATCTCCGTACTGCGCAGGGCGCCGGGCATGACCACATCGGTGAAGAGCAGGTCGATATGCACGCCGCTCTCGATCACGGCCAGCGCTTGCTCGGCATTGTTGGCCTTGAGCACGGCATAGCCGAGGCCGCTCAGCAGATCGACCACGGTCTCGCGAACCTTTGCGTCGTCTTCCACGACGAGGATCGTCTCGTTGCCATGCTTGAGCGCTCCGGCTTTGACGCGTGCGGGCTCAACCGCCATATCGGTGGAACGGGGCAGATAGATGCGCACCGTCGTGCCCTCACCGACCTCGCTGTAGAGCCGGATATGGCCACCGCTCTGTTTGACGAAGCCGTACGCCATGCTCAGCCCTAGCCCAGTGCCCTCGCCTTCGCGCTTGGTACTGAAGAACGGGTCGAAAGCCTGCTCCATGACTTCGGGGGCCATGCCGGTGCCGGTATCCGTCACGGCCAGCATGACGTACTGCCCCGCCGGCACGTCGGGTAGCGCGACGACATAGTCGTCGTCGAGTGTGGCGTTGGAGAGTTCCAGCGTGAGCTTGCCGCCGTCCGGCATCGCATCCCGCGCGTTGATGGCCAGGTTCAGGATGACGTTTTCCAGTTGATGCGGATCGACCGCGGTATTCCACAGTCCGCCCGCCACCACCGATTCGATCTCGATCGCCTCGCCCAACGCGCGCCGCAGCAGATCGTCCATGGCGCGCAGTTGCCGCGCGGGGTTGATCACGACGGGTGCAAGCGGTTGCTGACGTCCGAAGGCCAGCAACTGGGCCGCGAGCTTGGCCCCCCGGTCGACGGCATCGATGGCGTTTCCCAGCCGCTCGGCGCTCCAGGCATCGCGGCCATGCCGGCTTTCGAGCAGTTCGAGGTTGCCGCGCAGCACCTGCAGCACGTTGTTGAAATCGTGCGCAACGCCGCCCGTGAGCTTGCCCAGGGCCTCCATCTTCTGGGCCTGGAACAGCGCTCTTTGCGTTTGCTCCAGTTGCTCGCTGGCGCGCCGTCGTTCCGTGATGTCGCGCGTGACCTTTGCGAAGCCGACCAGTTCGCCATCTTCGTAGATGGCATCGATGATGACGTGCGCGAAGAAGCGGCTGCCGTCGCGCCGCACCCGCCAGCCTTCGGCCTCAAATCGACCGTCGCGCCGCGCGGTCTCGAGGCCACGGAACGGCACGCCGGCCGCAACGTCCTCGGGGGTATAGAACCGCGAAAAATGCGAACCGATGATCTCGTCTTCGGTATAGCCCTTGATGCGTCGGGCGCCCGCATTCCAGCTCGTAATGTGCCCATCGGGCGACAGCATGAAGATGGCGTAGTCCGTCACGCCCTGAACCAGCAGCCGGAAATTCCGCTCGCTCTTGAGCACGGCGTCGTGGGCGGCCTTCTTCTCACTCATGTCGCTGATCACGGCGCCGAACCCGATCAGGGCGCTGGTGCTGTCACGCAGTGCCGTGATGGCGACGTTGGCCCAGAAGGGCGTGCCGTCCTTGCGGATGCGCCATCCCTCATCGACGTGCCGCCGCGTTTCAGCGGCCGCCTGCAGCGCGGCGTCGGGCGCACCCGACGCGCGGTCCTCCGGCGGATACAACAGTGCCAGCGGCTGCCCAATGATCTCGTCGGCCCGATAGCCCTGCATGCGTTCTCCGCCGGGGTTCCACGTAGCGACAACGCCGGTGCGCGACAGGGCAAAGACGGAGAAATCCGAGGTGGATTCGGCCCACAACCGCAGCCACGCAAAACCGGATTCAGCAGACAAGGGATCGTGATTCATTGGATTGGCAGATCAGCGTGTGCCGCCGCACGCGTGCGGCAGCGCAGAGCGACGAGTGGACCGCGCCCGACATCTTTACCGAAACCGGCACGATGCGCGACTGAAACGCCACCCCATCGCACCGTCAGGCTGGAAAATCGAGCGCGGTTTGCATACCTTGGAGCGGAAAACTCAGCATCGGCCGTTCCCGAGAACATGGAGATCGGTACGACAGCGGCGCGGCGCACGAGGCGGCTCCTCGACCATGGCTTTCGCAACCATCAGGGAAACCCATGAACCTCTCCGACTTCATCGAGGCAAACCTCCCCGGCCTGATCGACGACTGGACGGACTATGCGCGCAAGCTCAATGCCGGCCGCGCCCGGCTCTCCGATCCGCAACTGCGCAATTCGGCGCGTGACCTTCTCCGGCGGATTGCTGCCGATATGCGCGAGGGGCAGACGCCCGCACAACAGCGCGCCAAATCGGAGGGCGACCGGGCGCCATCGGAATCGGGCTTCAATGAAGCCGCCCACGAGCATGCCGACGACCGCCTCTCGCACGGTTTTGACATCAACGATCTGGTGGCGGAATACCGCGCATTGCGCGCCAGCGTGCTGCGCCGGTGGCAGCAGGATCCGCAGGCGCACGCCCTGGCGCTGCAAGAGATGATCCGGTTCAACGAGGCCATCGACCAGATGCTTGCAGAATCGGTGCGCCAGCATGCCCAGCAGACCGAGCGCATGCGCGACCTGTTTGCCGGCGTGCTGGCCCATGACATGCGCTCGCCGCTCGGCGCGATCCTCGCGTCTGTAGAAACGCTGCTGCACGATGATGGCCTGTCTTCGCGCAGCGTTCGGGCGGTCGCCTTCATCCAGCGCGGTGCGATGCGCGTGCAAAAGATGATCGACGACCTGCTCATCTTTACACGCACGCGGCTGGGGGATTTTCTTTCTACGCGTTTCAGTAGCCAGGATATGGGGCGACTGTGCAGCGATGCCATCGACGAGGTGTGTGCGTCGTACCCCGACGCGAAGATCGATCTGCGCCTGGCAGGCGAACTGCGTGGCACCTGGGACGGCAGCCGGATCGGCCAGTTGCTGGTCAATCTGTTGACCAACGCGGTGCGCTATGGGGTCGGTGGGGTCGCCATCGAGGCGGCCGGGCGCGACGGGCAGATGACGATTGCCGTTTCAAACGAGGGCAACCCCATCCCGCCTTCTGCTTTTCCGACGCTGTTCGACCCGCTCACCCGCGCGCAGCGTCCCGACCACAGCGGGAGCGCCGCGGGCATCGGGCTTGGCCTGTATATCTGCCGCTGCATCGTGCAGGCGCATCGCGGGACAATCGATGTGCAGTCATCGGAACACGGCACGACGTTCACCGTGCGGATTCCTCTTTCTGTGACGGCTTGACCCTTGCCGGTCGCCCAGCATGAAAAAAAAAGGCCGGCACCCTGAGGTACCGGCCCTTTTCTCTTCCTGCTTGCTTCTTGCTGCTTGCAAATCGGCAGTGTCGATCAGCTTGCCTGACGCAACGCAGCAGCTTCCTGCCCGCGCTTGCCCATCAGCAACTGCACCACCACCGCAACGATGATGTTGAAGGCCAGTGCGGCCAGGCCCGTGTAAACGGTGTACTTGTCGCCGCCAATCACGAAGGTGTGCACAGGCTTGATGCCGTCGGAGAAGGCCAGCCAACTGCCGGCGATCATGCCCGCCGCCCACCCCGCCAGCAGCGCCGGTGCACGGAAGCGGTTCGAGATGTTGAACAGCCCGAACACCACCGACGGGAAGGTCTGCACGATCCACACACCGCCCAGCAGCTGCAGGTCCAGCGCAAACTTGGTCGGCAGGAACAGGATGAACACCAGCGCGCCTGCCTTGACGATCAGCGAGATCACCTTGGCCACCTTTTCCTCGCCGGCGTGCGTGAGGTCCGGGGCCACATAGGGCTTCCAGAAGTTGCGCGTGAACAGGTTGGCCGCGCCAATCGACATGACCGCCGCCGGCACCAGCGCACCAATCGCGATGGCCGAGAACGCAAAGCCCGTGAACCAGCTCGGGAACAGCGCGTTGAACAGCGCGGGCACGACGTCGTTGTTGTTGGTGACCTTGATGCCTGCCGCATAGGCCATGAAGCCCAGCAGCGCAATCAGGCCCAGCAGCACGGTGTAGGCCGGCAGGAAGACGGCGTTCTTGCGGATGGTGTCTGCACTGCGCGCGGCAAAGATGCCCGTGAGCGTATGCGGATACATGAACGCCGCCAGCGCCGAGCCAATCGCCAGCGTGGCGAACGGCAGGAACTGCGCGGGCTTGAGCGTGAGGCCCGTGGCGCCGCCCTTCACCGCAAACGCATCATGCGCATTGGCGAACACCGCACCGTAACCGCCCAGCTTGGCCGGCACCAGCACCACCGCCACCAGCACCACGATGTAGATCATGATGTCTTTGACGAAGGCGATGAGCGCAGGCGCCCGCAGGCCAGCGGAATACGTGTACAGCGCCAGGATGATGAAGGCGGCCGCCAGCGGCAGCTCGCCCGTCAAGCCCAGCGCCTTGATCACGACTTCCATGCCGATGAGCTGCAGGGCGATGTAGGGCATCGTCGCCACCACGCCCGTCAGCGCCACCGCAAACTCCAGCGCGCGCGAGCCGTAGCGGCCGTACACCGCATCGGCCGCCGTGACGTGGCCGTTGGCATGCGCCACCTTCCACAGCTTGGGCATGATCAGGAAGACGATCGGGTACACCAGGATCGTGTACGGCAGCGCGAAGAAGCCATACGCACCCACCGCATACACGAGTGCCGGCACGGCGATGACGGTGTAGGCGGTATAGAAATCGCCGCCCACCAGGAACCACGTGATCCAGGTGCCGAAGTTGCGGCCGCCCAGGCCCCACTCTTCAATGTGGGCGCCCTTGTCGGAGTTGCCGCGCTGCCAGCGCGAGGCGATGAAGCCCAGCACCGTGACCAGCGCGAAGAAGAAGATGAAGACGCTGAGCGCCGTCCAGTTGATTTGTCCGTCCATCATTCTTCTCCTTTGCCCTGACCGTTCTTGAAGACGATCCAGATCAGCAGCGAGGTGAGCGGCACCCACAGGAACTGGTACCAGTAGAAGAACGGAAAGCCAAAGAGGGCGGGCGTTTCCTGGTTGTAGAACGGCACCCACAGCAGGCCGATGAAAGGCAGTGCGAGCAAGAACTTCATGGGTTGTCTCCTGGTTCGGGGACTTCGGATGTTGTTTTGAACAGGTGAGGTGCCACGCCCGATGCGTGACCAGACGGATGTCTGACGGATTGCTTTCCGCCTTTGTTGTTATCCGGCGCACTGTGATCGCGCACCTTCTGGAAAACCATCCGCACCTGTACGCAGCAGCCACACGTAGTACTACGTAGCAAGCGTAGGCTTTTCGCGTGAAATAACCAATCGCTAAGGTGGGCGCGGGTTTCCTAGGGTTTTCACGAATTCCTGTCATGACAGACAACTGCAGAACGCGTGAGCCAAACTCGCGAGTGGCCACGGTGCCGCATGGCATCAAGCACAACGGGGAGCCGCAGTGGCTCCCCGTTGATTGTTGTGGCGCAGCATAGGCCCTGGCGTGCTCAGGGTTTCTGCACGGTGCAGCGCTGCAGCGTTGCCAATTCTTCTCGGCCAGATGTGGGCCGACATGCAGCGAATGCAAATGGCTGCTTGTGCAGAGGTGTGCGTGCAGAGGGCGCCCCCGCAACAATCGATCCGGATGAGTCAATCATGAAAGACGGAATTGAATGAATCGGTTTATTCAAATCGAATTAAATCCATCAACGATCTTTTATTCCCATTTTTGCCGGCATTCTTTGCCTTGGAGGCCGTGATCTTTACATTGATACCCACCAAAGGAAATCGTTTGCCCGCTACCCGCAAATGGCGCAGCCATCAGGAAAAACCCGTACACGAATAGACTTTCAAGCGCTTGTTTCTTTAGAGCGAACACTCAAAAACGTGTGGGGTTTTGAATTTGTTTTCAATCTGAATGAAGAAATACTTGTAAGGTGGTTCCATCGTACAGATTCACATCCCACTTAGCCCGGCAATCCCCTCGCCGGGTCTTTTTTTGGGCGGTGCATCAAATGGCTGCGGGCGCGAAGATCCACCGCAAGAACGCGGGGCATTGCAAAGCGTTCAGTGGCGCTCGGCACCATGCCGCCACGCCACGGCCGCGCAGGCGAACTGCACCGCGCCGCCGCACAGCATGGCCACCCGCAAACCCGATGCGCCGCTGCCGCACACGGCATACACCGCCCCCAGGATCGCCACGCCCAGCGTCGCCCCGCTCATGCGGGCCACGTTCACCAGCGCCGACGCCGTGCCCGAACGCTCCGGCTCCACGGCACCCACTGCCGCACCCATCAGCGGCCCAGTGGCAAAGCCCATGCCGAGCCCCGTGAGGGCCAGCCCGATGGAAGCCGGTACCACCGATGCGGCGCCCGCAGACGCCCCCAACGTGAGCAGCCCCAGCGCGATGATGCCCACCCCGCCGGCCGTGGCCAGCCGAGCGCCAAGGCGGCGCGCCACCGTGCCCGACAAGGGCGATACCGCCATGAAGACCAGCGCCATCGGCATCAGCGCAATGCCCGCACCAATGACGTTGAAGCGCCCAGTGCTCTGCCACATGAGCGGCAGCAGGAACAGCGCGCCGTACATGCCGAACGTCATGCCGGCCGTGGCGACGATGGCGCCGCGAAACGCGCGCACGCGAAAGAGTTCCAGCGGCACCAGCGCCTCGCTGCCGTGGCGCGCCTCTACGCGGATGAACCACGCCAGCGCGATGAGCGCCACGGCCAGCACAGTCGCCGCCACAACGGGGGCATGATGCGCTTCGATGGCGGCGAAGGCCGATCCGCCCAGCGCGATCGCGCCCAGCACCTGCGCCAGCGCGTCGAAACGGCGATGCGCGGCGTCGGACGATTCCGGCACCACGCGCACAGCCAGCGCCATGATGGCCACACTTACCGGCACCACCACCCAGAACACCGCGCGCCAGCCGAAGTGCGTGACCAGCACGCCGCCGGCCGTCGGCCCGATCGCCATGGCCAGGCCGTTGCACGCCGCCCAGACACCCAGCGCATGCGCACGTTCGCGCGCGTCGCGCCACACCACCCGCAAGATCGCCAGCGATGCCGGCAGCAGCAGCGAAGCGCCCACGCCCGCCATCGCCCGCGCGCCGGTCAGCCAGCCGATCGACGGCGCCAGCGCGCACAGCACCGATGCCACCGAGAACACCGCCGCACCCGACACAAACGCGCGCCGCCGGCCGTACAGGTCGGCCAGCAGGCCGCCGCTGAGCAGCAGTGCGGCATAGGCGAGGTTGTAGGCATCGATCACCCACTGCAGCGGGCCGACCTGGGCATGGAAGAACTGGCCAATCGGGCGCACGGCCAGGTTGACGACGGCGGTGTCGATCTGCGCGATCAGCACGGCCATCGACAGCACGCACAGCACCAGGCGCTGATGTGTCGCGGTGTTGGCATGCGTTGGTTGCATCGTGATTCCATCCATCTCGGGGCCTTTGGTTTCTGGCTTTAGCAAGCGATGGCCCCAGCGTAGTGCCGGCACCCCGGGCAACGCTTCGATGCGTGTCGAAACATCGCGGCGCGCGGCTCCCTAGAATGGCCTCATGACGAGGAGCCCGACATGTCGCATCCGAACAGCTTTTCCGGCACGGCCTTCCTGATTGCCGACCCGGCGCGGGCCGCCATGCTGACGGCGTTGCTGGATGGGCGCGCGCTGCCTGCGGGCGAGCTGGCGCATGCAGCGGGCGTCACCGCGCAGACGGCCAGCACGCACTTGGCCAAGCTGCTCGACGGTGGCTTGCTGGTGGTGGAGACCGAGGGGCGACACAAGTACTTCCGGCTGGCCGGCGCCCATGTGGCGCAAGCGCTGGAACACCTGGCGGCCATCACGCCCGCAGCGGCCGTGCGGCGCGCCACGCCCAGCCCAAAGGCGCGTGAACTTGGTTTCTGCCGCTGCTGCTATGACCACCTTGCGGGGCAGGTGGGCGTGGCCGTCACGCAGGCGCTGCAATCACGCGGTTACCTGCTTCCGATGCCCGACAAGCAGTACGAGATCACGCCAGCCGGCATCAGCTGGTTTGGCGATGTTGGGCTCGACGTGCGCACCATTCGCCCCACGCGGCGCGGGCTGGCGCGGCAATGCCTGGACTGGACGGAGCGCACGCATCACCTGGCCGGTCCGCTGGGCGTGCAGTTCCTGCGTCGCCTGTGCGATGTCGGCTGGATGCTGCGCGCACGCGATTCACGCGCGGTGCTGGTCACGCCCAAGGGCTGGCAAGAGCTGCATCAGCGCCTGGGCGTGGATGAGGCAACGGTGCGCAGCCAGGCCGAGCACCGTCATGCATGAGTGACGTCGTTGGTCAGTGCCCGGCAAAGGCCAGCACTTCCGGCAGGCGCGCAAGCAGCGCGTCGCGCGAGCGGATGCCGCCTGACGTCGGCTCAACCTTGTCGTCCTGGATGAGGTTGGCAAACACGTAGGTCTTGTCACCCTTCCTGGCCCAGCCGACAAACCAGCCGTAAGCGTGCGCCTGGTCCCACGTGCCGTCGGGCGACGTATTGCCCGGCGCCGGGCCGGCGGTGCCCGTCTTGCCCTGCACTGACCAGCCACCCGGCACCTGCCAAGTCTGCACGGTACGGTCGACCATCTCGTAGGTGCGCGTCGACACCGGCAACTGTCGATTGACGATCCGGCGCATGAAGCTGACTTGCTCCTCCGGGGATATCTTCAGCGACGAGGTGATCCACGAGCGGTCCATGCCGTTGTTCTTGCCAGGGTCGCCCCTCACGTCCATGTTGCCGTAGCCGAGCTTGCGCACGTAGGCCTGGAATGCTTGCGCGCCCATCGCATGCGTAATGCGCTGCGAATACCAGACCACCGAATACTTGAGCCACAGCGCCGGGTCGACGGGCTGGCGCCAGGCTTCGCCGCCCCAGTCGGGGTCGCCGCGCCTGAAGTGCTCGACCGGGGTGTGCTCGTCTTTCAGGAAGCCGTGGTCGAAGCCCATGACGGCCAGCGCGAGCTTGAAGGTGGAAGCGGGGGTCACGCGCTCGTCGCACTTGCCTTCGTGCAAGACGGCCTTGCCCGTGGCGGCATCGGCCACGATCGTGCAGATCGGGTGCTCGGCGTGGGCAAACGTGGCAAGCGCGGCCAGCAAGGCACCGGTGGCGGCGTGGCGGAGTTTCATCATCGATCAACCTCATGTGGGGGGGAATGCGGACAACTGCGCGGCAGCGTAGCAGCGAGGTCCCCGCGCTGCTGACCGCCACACGCGTAACGGCTGTAACCCAGCGCGCCGGTGGAATAGCCGAGCAGAAAAGAAGGGCTTGCAAATTTTTCCGGGGCCGGTAGAATGCGCCGCTCACCTAGCCCAGGTGGCGGAATTGGTAGACGCACTAGTTTCAGGTACTAGCGGGTAACTCCGTGGAGGTTCGAGTCCTCTCCTGGGCACCAAGACACAGTCCCGAGCAGTTCAGGGGCGACCAGAAAACCCGCGTGGCGATGAGCCTCGCGGGTTTTTTGTTGTCCGTGCATCGCCTCACATTGCGCCGATGGCGTCGCGCAGTGGGATACAAACATGCCGTATCGAAATCCGGCGGACGCATGCGCCCGGTGCGCCCCCTGCGTCAGCGTCCGTGCAGCGGCAAGACGAGCCGAAAACACGTGCCACGGCCAACTTCGCTACGCACGTCGATCTGCCCACCATGCTTCCGCACGATGCCGTAAGAGACGGACAGGCCGAGCCCCGTCCCCAGGCCAACGGGCTTGGTGGTGAAGAACGGGTCGAAGATGCGGCTGAGATGCTCGGGCCGGATACCGCCACCGGTGTCTTCCACCTCCACCCAGACGTTGCCTGCGTCGTGGCCCGTTCGCAATGTGATGCGCCCGTGGTCCTGAATGGCCTGGCCGGCATTGACCAGCAGGTTCATGAACACCTGGCTCAGTTGTGCGGGCCTGCACTCGATGTCGGGGATTCCGCCATATTCGCGCACCAGCTCAACCTTGTACTTGAGCTCATTCCAGACGATCTTGATCGTCGTTTCCAGACACGTTTCGAGATTGGCAGGCTGCGGCTGCGCTTCTTCCACATGGGAGAAATCCTTGAGGCCCTGCACGATCGTCTTGACCCGCTGCAGCCCCTCCTGGGACTCCATCAACAGCGCCGGCACATCTTCACGCACGTATTCAAGATCGGCCGCCTGCTTGACCTGCGCTAGTGCAGCCCGGGTGGCGGGCGCCAACTCTGCCTCGTGGGATTCGTAGGCTGACAGCGCGTCGAGCAACCCTGCAACGTAGCGCTGCAAGCTGCCCAGATTGGCTTTGACAAACGAGACGGGGTTGTTGATCTCATGGGCCACGCCGGCAGCGAGCTGGCCGATTGACGCCATCTTTTCCGACTGCAGCAGTTGCCCTTGCGTCTGGGCCAGTTCGTGCAGCAGTTGCTCCTGGCGCGCACGCTCGGCCTGCAGTGCCTCGTGGGCCAAGGCAAGCTGCCACCGGTCACGCTGGAATTGTTCGACCGCGCGCGCCATCTGGCCGATCTCATCG
This sequence comes from Ralstonia sp. TCR112, assembly GCF_007997035.1. Lineage (GTDB taxonomy): Bacteria > Pseudomonadota > Gammaproteobacteria > Burkholderiales > Burkholderiaceae > Ralstonia > Ralstonia edaphi. The sequence goes on from NZ_VOSS01000029.1 coordinate 11,200, forward strand.
TCGCCATCGACGGGTACCGCACTGGGCGCCCCCTCCGAATGCCCTTCGCGCAAGCTGCGGCTGACCTGCAGCAGGCGCTGAAGCACATGGCGCCCGAGCAGCCCGTAAGCCGCCAGGCAGGCAAATACGACGCTGGTGGCGAGCAGCGCGGTCACCCAGCGCTGATTGCGCTCGGAGACCACCGCCAACGCCTGCATCGCCTGCTGAAACGCCCGCGTGTGCTGCTCCGACACCTGCTGTGCCGAGACCACCATGGCCCCGGCCTGCATGTAGAGCGCATCCAAGGACCGGCGCCCGGCAAGACTGCGCTCGGATGCCGGCGCCTGCGCGGCTGCGGCAGTTCCGGCATGCTGCAGCTCGCTTTCCCACCACTGCGCGACGATGTTGACGACGTTGCGAAACAGCTGGGTCGACTGATGCAGATCGAGCACTTCAATGTCGTCGTCGGTTGCGGCAAGCCGTTCGGACAACTGCTCGAACGCCTCAAGGTTGCGCAGGATCTCGGCATAGTGCCGTCGCAGCGCTTCCACCGATGAGGTTTTTTCCAGCTGCGCCGATTCGCGCTCGATCAACAACGTGCGCTGAACGAGTTCCTGCGCCTCGCGCAATTGCATGAGCTGCTCGCTGGCGAGCGCGCGGGTCGCTTCCGCCGACGTGCGCAGGGCATAGACCGCCGTGATGCCGCCTGCTGCGATCAGCAGCGCCAGCATGGCCACGACCAGCGTGAATTGACGCCCGAGCGATCTGGGCCACAGACCATACCGCGGCGTGCGCGCCCATCGGATGGCAGCCGCTGCGCTGAACATTCAACGGCCCCATATCCGGCGATACACGGACCGGTAGCCGTTGTCCGGGTCATATTGCCCGAGCGGTCCGCCATCGAAGGCGACGTTCTTGGCCGTCACCAGGTGCACGGGGGCCACATAGCCGGTGACTGCCTGATGGGCCAGCAGCCGGTTCACTTCGTCCACCAGTTGCCAGCCTTGCAGGTTCAACGGCTCGGCCACCGTGCTGGTCTGAAACGCCCCCGCCTGGATGCGCAGGAACGCCGCGGCGCTGCCGTCGCCGGCAGACAGCATGTGGATGCCGTCGGGCTTGCCGGCGCGGGTCAGCTCGGCGGCCGCGTAGTCGAAGTAGATGTCGTTGATGGCCAGCGCATGCGTCCACACACGGCTATACCGCTCCAGCAGACCGCGCATGACGGCGGGCATGGCCTGCGCACTGCCCGAGATCGGTACGTCCTCGACGGCCAGCAAGCGGCAGCCCGTGCATGCGCGGATCACCTCTGCCATGGCCGCAGCCTTCGCGCTGGCGATCTGGAAGTTGGAATCGGTAAAGATGACCACGTTGGCGTGGCCGGCAGATTCCACGACAGCCGCCATGGCCGTGAGGCGGGCGACGGCCATCGGGTCGGTGGAGACATTGATGGCGATCGGGCTGTCCGCGATGGTGCCGGCCGTTGCGGCAACGTGCCAGCCAACCACGGGCCTGCCCTGCTGCACGAAGGGCGACAGCTCTGCCTGCATCGCACGCGCGTCGCCCCCAACGAGCACGACGCCGTCCGGTTGCAGCGCCCGGGCCGATGCCATCGCACGCTTGCGGCCCTCCGGCGTCCCGCCGGCGTCATAAACGCGGATTTTCCAGCCGATGGCGCCAGCGGCCTCCTTGATGCCTTTCGCAACACCGAGGATGCCGCCGTTGCGCAGGTCTTCACTCACGACGGCGAGCGTCATGCCGGCCTGCGCGCGAGGACCTGTCTGGGGACCATCCCACGCCGCCCCGTGTTCGCTGGCGCGCGCGACGATCTGCTGCATGCGCGCGTCGTCGGCGGAGCCCCCGGAGGCCATCGCGTGGCCTGCCATCGCTCCCCACCCGAATGCGCACAGCAGGTACGCCAACATTCGCTTGCCGGTGCCTGCGACCATCGCTGCCTCCCGAGGGTCATGCTTCATGCTGCTGGCGGCGTGTCTGCCGCATCCGTCGCATTGGGCACGGGCGCATAGACAAGAATCGCGAACGGCACATCCTCGTGGGTTTCGAAGCGCCTGATCTGCAAGACCTGGTGCGCACTGACGGTGCTGTCCCGTGTAATGAGCAGCACACCGCGCCGCGTGAGGAGATCGTCGGCCAACCGCATGCCTTCCCGCAGTTCGGCTGCAGAGATCTGCCGCACAGGCATCACCTCGCCCTGCTGTCTGAGCACGGCGACGAAGCGCACGACCACGTCGGGGTCATAGCGCAGGCCCGATTGCGCCTTGACCATCTCCAGCGCTTGATCGCCCGATACGTGGTCTTTGATGATCTCGCCTGCCAGAAGCCCTTCGAAATCGCGAGCGACCGCCAGGATGCGTGCACCGATCGGGATGGCCGCTCCGGCCAGTCGGTCGGGTGTCCCCCGTCCATTGAAGCGTTCGTACTGGTGCCGGATGATTTGCGCCACGTGCTCGAGCTGCGGCACGGGGGTGAGCACCATCTGGGCACGCAGCGGATGCTGATAGAACTGCTGCGCCTGTTCAGCCGTGAGCCTGTCGAGCGACGTATGCAGCAGCGCATCGGGCAGCGACAACTTGCCAATGCCGTGCAGCAGGCCAGCGTGGAAAATGTCCTGCACCTGCAGCCCCGTCAAGCCGCATTCAATGGCAATGCGGCGCGCCAGATCGGCCACCCGCAAGGACTGGCGCGCCATGGCACCGCAGCGCATCTCGATCATGCTGGCGCATACCTTGACCATATTCGTGAAGTTCGCTTTCTGGTCGCGCTGGGCACCTTCCAGGAACATCACGGTCTGGCGAATTTCTTCGGTGCGGGCCAGCACCTGGGTTTCAAGCCCGGCATTCAATTGCTGCAGCGTCTCGTTCTGCCGCTGCGTCAACTCACTCAGGCGCCGGGCCTCGCATGCGAGCATGCGCTGCTCGATCGCATGCCTGACGGTCAGCAGCAGATCCTGGTCGTCCCACGGCTTGTTGAGGTAGCGATAGACGCCGCCTTCGTTGATGGCCCGCACGGCCGAATCGACTTCGGAGTAGCCCGTCAGCAGGATCCGCATGATGTCCGGATAGCGTTCGCGAGCACGTGCCAGGAACTCGGCGCCGTTCATGCCGGGCATCCGCATGTCGGAAATAATCAGGTCTACCGGATACACCGATAGCATGTCCAGTGCGGCCGCACCGCCCTCGGCGGTGATCACGCGGTAGCCCGTGGGCCGCAGCAGCCTGCGCAGCGACGAGAGCACGCCTGGCTCATCGTCCACCAGCAGGATCAACGGCGTGGCATCCGTAGGCGTTGCAGAAGCGGGCGCAGTGTCAGGCTGCGCAGCGGCCTGGGCGTCGGGTGCGCTCGCTTGCGCAGTGGCTTCGTCGTAAACAAGCATGGCTGGCGTCTCTCGGTTCGATGGCTGGCGGGGCGCGTTCAGAGCGCCTGCAGGAATTGCTCCAGCGCGTGCTTCATTTTTCGGATGGCGGTTTCGGGCAACAACATCACCAACTGGGCCACAAAGCCGCCGCGCTCAAGCGTGAATCGCACTTCCAGCAACAGCGCCACATCCCAACGATCGAACTGCTCGCCGGACAGTGCTTGCTGGAGCACCGCAGCCGGAACGAAGCTTGGCCGCGAGAAGGACAGATTGCGTCCGAGTTGCTCGAAAACGCTTCGTACGCAGGCACCGACAAGCAAGTTGGCGATGTCGGACAGGGCTTCGCTTTCGCTGTTCACGTCGGCATCGTCGTAGCCCATCAGTTCTTCGAGTTCTTCGCGGCCGTCCTTGCCGAACAGCACGATCGCCTCGCCCGAAATGTCGGACTGAAACGCCTGCCGCACCGGTGACGGCGCGTCGCCTGCCATGTCGCGGCCCAGAAGCTCAGCCTTGAGCTGGGCAGCGTTGACGAGCTTGATGCCCGGGACCGAGAGCGTCACAAACGCGCCCAGCAGTTCCGCCAGCGCCGCGCCCGCCTTGCCCATCCCGATGTTGGCGATTTCCTGCAGAGCGTCGCGCTGGTCTTCATTCAGTGTCAGGTCATTCATAGAGCCCGTACCCCCGCAGGATCGGAACAATGCGCTCGGCAGAGACCGGCTTTGGAATGAAGCCGATGGCGCCGAGGTCCTTGACGCGCTCGACGGCGCCGGACTGGATGTCGGCGGACACCACGATGACGAAGGCGTCTTCGCCGGCCTTGCGGATATGTTCGAGCACCTGGAAGCCGTCCATGTCGGGCATGGTCAGATCGAGAAAAACGACCGTGCCCTTGCCGGCGCGAAACAGCTCCAGGGCTTGCGCACCGTTGGAGGCCTGCGTGACCTCGACATCCCAGTCGTCCGGCAAGGCGTTGATCAGAAGCTTGCGCGCCAACGATGAATCGTCGGCAACCAGCACAGGTAGCGCCATGGTGTGTCCCCCTTCAGGCGTGAAGCGCGAGGCTTACGTTATGGCCAGCGCAGTCGCGGCCGGCGGTTGTTGTTCGAGAGGCGGGGCATCCGGCCCGCGTCGGGGCAAGGTCACACGGAAGGTTGTGCCCACACCCACCGTGCTCGACACGTCGATGCGTCCGCCATGCGCCGTGACAATGCCGTAGGTGAGCGACAGCCCCAGGCCGGTGCCCTTGCCGACCGGCTTGGTGGTGAAGAACGGATCGAAGATGCGCTTCAGGTTTTCGGGCGCGATGCCGCTGCCCGCGTCGGCCACCTCAAACCAGATCGATGCGTCGTCGGTTGCATCGACGCCGGTGCGGACGGTAATGCTGCCGCGCTCGCCGCCCTGTGTGCCTTTGCCTGCATACGACTGCGCCGCGTTGACCACCAGGTTCAGCACCACTTGGTTGATCTGCGACGGGATGCAGGTCACGGGCGGCAGCTCGCTGTACTCGCGCACGAGGTCGGCCTGGTACTTGATTTCGTTGTGAACGATGTTGAGCGTCGACTCGATGCAGCGGTGAATGTCCACCTGATCCCACTGGTGAGCGCTGTCCACGCGTGAGAAGTCGCGCAGGTCCACCACAATGTCGCGCACACGGGTCAGGCCTTCCTGCGATTCCGCAACCAACGCCGGACCATCTTCGGCCAGGAACTCGATGTCGGCCGCCTGCGCAAGCGCCAGCAACTGGGCATCCAGTGCGGGCGCGTGTTGGCCGATCAGCTGATCCAGGCTACGTGCGTAATCGAGCAGCGTGCTCATGTAGCGCTGCAAGCTGTTCAGGTTCGAGAGCACGAACCCCACGGGGTTATTGATCTCGTGCGCAATGCCCGCGGCAAGCTGGCCAATCGCGGCGAGCTTTTCGGACTGCAGCAACTGCTGATGCGCCTGGGCGAGTTCTTCATTCAGCGCCGAGAGCTGGGCGTTGCGCACGGTCAGCTCCTGCAGTGCATCGGTGACCGTTTTTTCGCGCTTCTTCAGTTCACCATATGCCAGGCACACGTCCGTCGCATCGAGCAGGGTAATGCCCACCGCGATGACCGCACCATTTCCGTCTTCGATCGGAATAAAGCTGCAGTTCTGCTGCATCCATTCAATCGTGTCGGTAATGGGCCGCGTGTGCCGAAAACGGAACAAATACGGGCGGTGCTCCCAGGAAGTGTACGCAGAGACACCCAGAACAAATACGCTCTCGATTTTCTTGCGCAACCATTTCTCGGGTAACTCCGGAAACAGGGCAAACATGTCCTTACCGATCACATCGTCGCCGGAGAAACCGCTGTGATATTGCATAAAGCGGTTCCACGACAGAATGTGCATTTGACGATCCACAGAAAACACGCCGCAACTTACCAATTGCGCAATGGCGTCGGATAACTGGGGTTGGGTAATGTCCGGCATGTTTGGCATGCTTCCTGCAAGACGGGAGTGTTCGCTGTCGACCCCCTGCTGATTCCCGGGCCGTTTGTGTATTTATCGACAGGATTTTTGCCCAGGCAGATGCGTATAAATCCCTATTAAGGCGGGAATATCGGCGTTAACTGCATCGGTCGCAAAATAATCTAGAGTTCAGTCCGACACACTCCTCGTGCGTAATACGGGCGTTTGCCGGACATACTGCCCCGTGGCGCTCCCATTCATGCGGCGAAGGGAGACCGTCACTTGCCGGAGAATGATCCAGCCAAGGAGAGAGGAATTTGGAGCACCTTCTCACCAGCAGCCTCCTCGAAGCCGACCTTGAGGCGACTGCCCACATTGCGCAAATCCTGCGTGCCGTGCGAAGTCATTTGGGAATGCCGTTCGCGTTCGTCTCCGAGTTTGTCGGGACGGAGCGGGTTTTCCGGTATGTCGATAGCAGCGCCGAACATCCTCCCTTCAGCGCGGGCGATTCCGGCCCCCTTGCCGACAGCTATTGCGCCCGAGTGATCGACGGCCGCCTACCGCCGCTGATACAGGACGCCGCCGACCTGCCAGCCGCGCGCGCGTTGCCCATCACCGCCGCATTTCCCGTCGGCGCTCATATCAGCGTGCCGATTCAATTGGCCGACGGCACCGTGTTCGGCACGTTCTGCTGTTTCAGTGACCAACCGGATGACTCACTGAACTCCCCCTGGAGCTCATGACCGCGTTCGCTGGCGTGATCGCGCGCCAGATCGAACGACATAAGGCCGCGACACGGCAGATCAGCGAAAAGCTGTCGCGCGTACAACGGACGATCGAAGACGACCAGCTCTCCATCTTCTTTCAGCCCATACGGTCTTTGGTGGACGGACGCCTGGTCGGACTCGAAGCGTTATCGCGGTTTCCCGGCGGGCAGCAACGGCCCCCGTATCGCTGGTTTGCGGATGCCTGGGAAGTCGGTCTTGGCGTTGAACTCGAAATGCTTGCCATCAAGAAAGGCCTGCACGCATTGCACGCGATTGGCGGTGCCTATCTGGCAGTGAACGTCTCTCCTGCCACGGTGCTCAGCGGCAAGCTGGAAGCGTTGGTACATGACGTTCCACCTCATCGCCTCGTCCTGGAAATTACCGAGCATGCCCTGGTCGACGACTACCCCAGCCTGCACGAAGCGCTTCTGCCGCTGCGTCGCCACCTGATCCGTATCGCCATTGACGACGCCGGGTCGGGTTACTCGACGATGAACCACATCATTGCGCTCAAACCGGATCTCATCAAACTCGACGCCTATCTGACGACCAACCTGGAAGACGACCCGATCAAGCGCGCGCTCCTGAAGGCCATGGTGACGTTCGCCAATGAAATACGGTGCGACCTCGTCGCCGAAGGTATCGAGACAGAACCTCAGAGAACAATGCTGGCCGACCTTGGCGTCCGTAACGGCCAAGGCTATCTGCTGGGGCGTCCGGGCCCGCTCGAAGCCATTTCTGCAAGCGCGCCGGTGTAATGCCGGCATGACAAAGCACGGAATATTCAACCATCACTCGGCCGCCCTCAGCTAGGACTGAGCTACCCGGTTGCGAGGTCCAGAAGCTGCCGTCGCTGCCGTGGCTGGACCCGTCCAGCGCGCTGCATATCCTGCGCATCGTGCAGGAGTGCATTGCCCCGCATCAAGCCGTAACGGCTTCCTGCATCCCAAGCAGGGCCAATGCCCGTGCAACACACTCTTCAACGGATTGCACGCCGGTATCCACCATCAACTGTGGATGTAACGGCGGCTCGTAGGGCTCGCCAACGCCCGCGAGATTGGCGATCGTTCCGGCTCGGGCCATGCGGTACAAACCCTTCGGGTCGCGCGCTTCACACACCGGCAGCGGTGTCGCGACATGCACCTCGAAGAAGCGTGACGCGCCCACCATCTGTCGCGCGCGCTCCCGGTCTTCACGGTATGGCGAGATGAGTGCAGCAATGGCCCACGTCCCGGTGTTGTTCATCTGCGCGCACCACTGCGCCACGCGGCGCGCGTGTTCGCTGCGATCCGCGCGCGAGAAACCAAGGTCCGCGCAGAGCTGCTGGCGCAAGGCACCGCCATCGAGTACGCGACACGGCAGGCCCCGCGACGTCAGCGTCTCGGCCACGGCCAGCGCCAAGGTGGTTTTGCCGGCGGCGCTCAGCCCGGTCAGCCAGAGTGTGGAAGGTGTGGGTTGCATGTCATGTAGCCCGCCGCAGATGCGCCATCGCGCTGCCACGGCGGGTTCAACTGGCTTGGTGCAACCCAGTATACGAACGCTGTACGGCGCCGCTCTGTAGAACAAATGTGCTACAGCGCGCCGCCGGACGGTGCATTTACAATTCCGACACCTTGCCGCTGACGGCGCTGGTTCCGAGTCGCTCCCCGGCCTATCGGACGCGTCAGACGCGACCGAGGCACATTCGGCAGATTGGATTCAACAAAAGGCCCGCGGTATTCCTGCGGGCCTTTTGCTTTTTTGACATGCCGGGCGGACGACTCACCAGCCGTGGAACCGCGCCCACGTCTGCACCGCACCCTGCGGCGACACCGCCTGGTATTCCGGGAACTGCGCTCCCGTGGCGCACGCATGGTTCGGCAGCACACGCAGCTTCGTGCCGACCGGGAAACGCGCCACGAGGTCGTCACGCACCGAACCATCGCTGGCCGCCAGAATGCCGTGCTCCTGGTTCGCGCCGATCAACGTAAGGCCGTCGAGCGGCGTGCCGTCGAGCGCGCACGGCTGCCCATAGCCAAAGTCACGCGACTGCTTGGCGGTGCCACGGTCACGGCTCATCGCCATCCATCCGGCGTCGACAATCACCCAGCCTTTGTCGGGCTGATGGCCGATCACGGTGGTCAGCACGCTCAGCGCAATCTCGTCCATCGCACACACCCCCACGTTGTGCATGACCAGATCGAAGAACACATAGACGCCGGCGCGCACCTCCGTCACGCCGTCCAGTTGTTCCGTCGCCAACGCCGTGGGCGTGGAGCCCACACTCACCGCCGCACACGGCACGCCGGCTTCGCGCAGGCGCTGTGCCGCGCGCACGCAACCGGCACGCTCCTGCTCGGCCAGGGCCGCCAGCGCGGCACGGTCGTTCAAGTCGTAGCTGGAGCCGGCATGCGTCATGACGCCGCCCACGTCGAGGCCGCCGTCCTTCAGGATGCGGCCGACATCCAGCAGCGCGTCCTGCTCGGGCGTGATGCCGGAGCGGTGCCCATCGGTATCGACTTCGATCCACACCTCGCAGCGCTCGCCGTGTGTGCGGGCGTAGTCGACCACAGCGTGGGCCGCCTCTGCGTTGTCGACCACAAGCTTGAGATCGCAGCCGCGCTTGCGCAGCGCCATCGCGCGCGGCAACTTGGTGGCCACAATGCCCACCGCGTAGAGGATGTCCTTGATGCCGGCGGCAAAGAAGGCCTCGGCCTCCTTCAGCGTGGAGACGGTAATGCCCTGCGCGCCGGCCGCCAGCTGGGCGCGAACCACATCGAGGCACTTGGTGGTCTTCACATGCGGGCGGAATTTCACGCCCAGCGCGTTCATGCGGTGCTGCATGCGGGCGATGTTGTGCTGCATGCGCGGCAGGTCGATCAACGCTGCGGGCGTGTCGATGGTTTCCAGTGTGTGCGTATCAGCGGTCATGGCTGCATCCTCATGCGGCAAAACGGCGGGCCCAGGGCAGCAGGTCGTCGAGCGTGGGTGAGGTGATTTCCGGCAGTTGTGCTCCCTCCACCGGCGTCAGCCCGATGCGGTTGTGCCAGTACGTACGCAGACCGACCACCGCCGTGCCGAACATGTCGTAGCTGGAGCCAGCAACAAACGCCGCGTCGGCTGCCTCCACGTCAAGCTGTTCGAGCGCCATGCGATACGGCTTCGGGTCGGGCTTGTACACGCCCGCCTGCTCGGCCGTGATCACGACATCCCAGGTGACGGGTAGCAGCGCCGCGGCCTGGCGGCCCAGCCGCTCCGAGCAGTTGGTGACCACGGCCAGCTTGCAGTGCGGCTGGAGTTGGGCCAGCGCTTGCGCAGCGCCGCTCCACGGTGTGAGCTGCAGCCAATTGGCTTCCAGCGCTTCGGGCGTGGAAGCCGGCAAGCCGACGTTCTGCGCGGCCTGCCGGACCATCGCTTCATAAGGAACGTACGCGCCGCAGCCGTACGTGAGCCGGAGATACTCGGCGCGCCATGTGCGGCCCGCCTGCTCGGAACCGGCGGCGCGGTTCCACAGCGACCACGAATCGAGCAGCGCGGTCAGCAGATCGAAGAGGATGGCCTTTGGATAGCCGGAGTCGGGAGAAACGGTAGAGGCGGTGGAAGCGTTCACGCTGGTGACCTGCAAATCGGTGGACATCGATGCAACCGATTGTAGGCACCGCACGCCGGCTTTCGGTGAAGCCAGTTTGAATCAAAGATTCAGTGTTGCTACATCAAGCGCGCCAGGGCGGCTGCGGCTTGAAACGGCTTTGCAGCACCTGCATGAAGTGACGCGTACGTTGCGGCAACCCCGCGCGGTTGTGCGTGAGGGCGATCACGTTGGCGTCGGGCGCCTTCCAGCCGGGCAGCAATCGCACGAGGCGGCCTGCGCGCAGGTCGTCGGCGACATCCCACTCCGAGCGCAGGATCACGCCGCGCCCTTCGCACGCCCACTGGCGAATGACATCGCCGTCGTTGCAGATGAGTTGCCTGGGCACGCGCACGCTGCGGCTCGTGCGGCCTTTGCTGAAGTGCCAGAGCGACACGTCTTCCTTGTTCTCGCGCAGCACGATGCAAGGCAGCGCGGTAAGGTCATCGGGCGTTTCCGGCAAGCCGAAGCGCTTCACAAACGCGGGTGACGCGCAGACAAAGCGCGCATTCGGCGCAATCGCGTGGCCGACCAGGTTCGACACCTGCAGCGCGCCGATATGCACCACCACATCAAAGCGGTCCGCCGCTTCGACAAGAGGCGCATCGGAGAGCGCCAATTCGATGTCGACATCAGGATGCTGCTGCTGAAAATCCGCAATGACGGGCGCCACGTAACGCCGCCCAAACCCCAGCGGGGCATTCACCTTGAGCGTACCGACCAAGCCGCCCCGGCGTGTGTGCAAGTCTTCGGACAGGGCGTCGAGCTGGCGGATCAGCTCCGCGCCACGCTCGCACAGCAGCGCGCCCTCTTGCGTAAAGCGGAGGCTGCGCGCGGTGCGATCAACCAGCCGTGTGCCCAGCTTCTTCTCCAACTGCTGCAAGCGCTGCGACACGGCCGACGGCGTCAGGTCCAACGCGCGCGCCGTCGCCACCAGGCTGCCGCTGTCCTGGATGGCGAGCAGGAAACGCAGGTCGGCGGAATCCGTCATGGGTCACTTGCCGGCAAAGCGGTCCGTTGCGGCCAGCAGTTGATCGAGGATGCCCGGTTCGGACCACGCATGGCCCGCACCTTCGATCAGGTGGAAGTCCGAATCTGGCCACGCCTGATGCAGCGCATACGCATAGCGCGCGGGGCACGGCATGTCGTAGCGGCCATGCACGATCACGCCAGGAATGCCCGCCAGCCGGTGCGCCTCGCGCAGCAGCTGGCCCTCTTCCAGCCAGCATTGGTGCGTGAAGTAGTGGTTCTCCAGCCGCGCGAAGGCCAGGGCAAAATGGTCGTCGGCGTGCTTCGCGCTGTTGGCCGGGTCGGGCAGCAGCGTGATGGTCTCGCCTTCCCACACGCTCCAGGCGCGGGCGGCCTCGATCTGCCTGGCGGTGTCGTTGCCGGTCAGCACCTTGCGGTAGGCGGCAATCATGTCGCCGCGCTCGGCCTCGGGAATGGGCGCCTGGAAGCGTGCCCATTTCTCGGGAAACATCTCCGACACGCCGTACTGGTAATACCAGCGCAGCTCGGCCTGCGTGACGGTGTAGATGCCACGCAGTACCAGTTCGCTCACATGCTGCGGATACTTCTGCGCGTAAGCGAGCGCCAACGTCGATCCCCACGAGCCGCCGAAGACGAGCCAACGTTCCGCACCGGCAATTGCGCGCAGGCGTTCGATATCGGCCACAAGGTGCCACGTCGTGTTGGCCTCCAGGCCCGCGTGCGGCGTTGACCGCCCGCAGCCGCGCTGGTCGAACAGCATCACGTCGTAGCGTGCCGGATCGAACACGCGGCGGTGGTCCGCCGAAACACCACCGCCCGGCCCGCCGTGCAGGAACACCGCGGGCTTGGCGCCGGGCGTGCCGACGCGCTCGTAATAGATCGTGTGGCCATCGCCCACGTCCAGCATGCCGGTTTCATATGGTTCGATTGGGGGATACAGCGTGCGCAGTGCAGACATGGTCGGTCCTGTCGAAAGGTTGCCGGGAGAATGGGCTGATTCTACAGACGGGTTTCCGCTTGCACATATTTTTGAACGACGTATAAAATTGTACGTTGTTTAATAATAGCGAACCCACCATGTCGTCCAGTCCGTCCCCCATCGAAGCCGGCCGTCGCGAACGCAAGCGCACCCAGACGCTGGACCATCTAGCGGCCACGGCGTTTTCCCTATTCGAGCAGCACGGTTACGACGCCGTGACGATGGAGCAGATTGCCGCGCAGGCCGATGTGTCCAAGGGCACGCTGTACAACCACTTTCCGGTCAAGGAAGCCCTGCTGGCGCACCAGTTCCACGCCGAACTGGCGGCGGGCGGCGCGCAGTTGCGTGCGCAGATCGACGCACAGCCGGATTTCGCGTCGCGCCTGGCGGTGCTGCTCTCCGCCTCGGCCGATTGGTGCAACGTGCGCCGGCCGTATTTGGCCGCGTATTTCCGCTACCGCTTTGCCAGCGCCGACCTGGCCGCCCGCAATCGTGACCCGGAGAAGCGCAGCGGGCTCGAAGCGGTGTTCATGGCACTCATCGACGCCGCACAGCGCTCGGGCGAACTCGACACGCGGCTCGATGCGGAGCAACTCGCAGCGCTTTTCGAGTACTTGTATCTCGGCGCGCTGATGCGCTGGCTTGCACGTCCAGACACCGACCTGCACGCGGGCTTCTCCGCCGTCATCGACCTGTTCCTGCACGGCATGGCCCGCAAGGAGGCGCGATGAACTCGCTCGTGCTCGATTGGCCCGCTGCTGCGGCGGCCACCGCCGCAGTGGTAGGCGGCAAGGGCTGGCAGCTTGGCCGGATGGCGATGCTCGGCGTGCCGGTGCCCGATGGTTTCGTGCTGGCGGCAGATGCCAGCCGGGGGCGTAGTCGCGGAGATGCGCTGCCCGACACGGTGCTCGCGGCCATCGCGCAAGCGCTGGTCGCGCGCGGCTGGCAGGACACGCCGCTGGCTGTACGCTCGTCCGCGCCGCAGGAGGACTCAGCGCAACGCTCGTTCGCGGGCATTCACGAGACGCGCCTGAACGTCATCGGGGCGCAGGCGCTGGCGGACGCGGTGCGCGCCGTGTGGGACTCCGCGCAGGCACCGCAGGCGCTGGCATACCGCGAGCGCTTCGGCATCGACACCACCGACCCGGCGATGGCCGTAGTCATCATGCCGATGCTGCCGGCGGTGGCCGCAGGCATCGCGTTCACGGGCGACCCGCTCACAGGCCGCGACGACCACATCGTCATCAACGCGCACTGGGGCCTGGGCGAAGCGCTGGTGGGCGGCCAGGCCGATGGCGACGTCGACCGGCTCGAAGTCGCGCCGCAGGACGATACGCTGCGCGTGGTTGAACGCCAGGTCGGCACGAAGCGCCACATGACGCGCGCGCTGACCGAAGGCGGCACGGCACTCGCCGACACCGCGACAGAAGACGCCCGCCGCGCCGTGCTGGACGCCGCGCAGCTCATCGCCTTGGCCACGATTGCACGCGACACAGCCCGCGCGCTCGACTTTGCCCAGCCCCGCTATGACATCGAATGGGTGTGGGACGGGCAGCGCTTCTGGATCGTGCAGGCGCGCCCGATCACCACGCCGCGCGCTGCACCTACCCCGCCCTGCAAACCCAGCCGACGTTCTGGACGCGCGGCAACACGCGCGAGGTGTTCCCCTCGCCGCTGTCGGCCATCGACTGGTCGCTGTACGGCCATGCGGCCAACCGGATGCTGACGCTGGCGTACTCGCTGGCGGGCTACGCGCTGCTGCCGGGCCTGGAGCGCGCCAGGCTCTTCGGCGGCCACGTGTATCTCGATGTTTCGTTGATGCAGTGGGAGGCGTTTGACGCGTTCGGCATTGCGCCCGATGCCATCAACCGCATGCTGGGCGGCACGCAGCCCGAGATTGCGCTGCCCCGCACCACATGGCCGCAGCGGCTGGCGCGCGGCGCGCGGCTCGTGCGATATCTACTGAAAGCAGGCGCGGCACGCCGCCATGCGCAGAGCGATCTGAACCGGGCCCGCAAGCAAGCCGCGCAATGGCGCGAAGACGCATGGCCCGAAACAACCGCCGAGCTGGCCACCTGCCTGCGCGAGCGCTTCAACATTACCCGCCGCGCAGACAGCCTGTTCTTCCTGCAGGGCTCGGCGGGCGGCGCCGTTTCGGGGCTGGTTGACGTGATCGAAAAACAGTGCCCCGGCGAGGGCCACGCGCTGGCCGCCGCGCTCATGGCCGGTGCAGAACCCAGCGTCACCGCGCAGCAGAGCTACGACCTGATGGCGCTGGCACAAACGGCCGCCGCCGACATCGAAGCGCTCCCCTGGCTTCGCGCCGAGAAGCGTATCGGCGCGCAATGGGCGCAGCAGCTGCCGCCGCACAGCCCGTTCCGCCAGCATTTCAGTGCGTTTCTGGAGCGCTACGGCCATCGCGCCATTGAAGAAAGCTACTTCCGCCACCCGCGCTGGCGCGAGCAGCCGGACTACTTGCTGGACCTCGTGGCCGGACTGATCGGCAGCGATGCGCGCGCCGTGCGGCAACGGCAGCAGGCGGCGTCTGAGCGCGCGTGGGCGCGCCTGCCGTTCTGGCTGCGACCGATCGTGCGCGGCATGCTCAAGAGCGCCGTGCGCGACAGCAACCAACGCGAAGCGGCACGCAGCGCGCTGGTGGCGTATCTGGAGGCGTTGCGCACCGGCCTGCTGAAGCTGGCTGACAGGCTGACCGGCGACGAAGGGCTCGATGCGCCCGAAGACATCTTCAACCTGACGCTGGACGAATGCGTGGCCGCGGGCACCGGCGCGTTGCCGCTGCGCTTTGCCGCCCAGCGTGCGCGCGCACGCCGCCAGCAGTTGAGCGATTGGGCCGCCCGGCAGGAGCCGGACATCGTTACCGAACATGGCGAGGCGGCGGTCGCGGCCGCTGCGCCAATCGCCCTGGCCGGAGATACCTGGACCGGCACCGCCGTCGGCGCAGGCTCGGCACAGGGGCTGGCACGGCTGGTCGACCACGCTGCCGCCGGCACGGCGTTGCAAGCGGGCGACATCCTGGTCGCGCCTAGCACCGATCCGGCGTGGACGCCGCTGTTCCTGAAGGCCGGCGCGCTCGTCATGGAAACCGGCGGCTACCTGTCGCACGGCGCCATCGTGGCGCGCGAGTTCGGGATTCCGGCGGTGGTGAACCTGCCGGGCATCCGGGCCCGGTTGAAAGACGGCGAGACGATCCGCGTGGATGGCAACGCCGGCACGGTCAGCAAAGTGGCCGGTTAGCCACCCACATGTGGTCACGAGGCGACACTGGTAAATGCGGTTTGCTGCGCCGCAATATTCGGACTAACATTCGGGTATTCCCTACTAGGGTTATCCCTAAATCAGTCCTCAGAAGGAATCGCCATGAACACCGTCGCTCTCAAAGCCGCCCGCACCTCGCGTTTCGCCCGTTTCTGGCAAATCGTGCGCCGTGAAGCCAGCCGCGCCGTCGCGCTGCACGTGGAAAGCTGCGGCATGATGGCCGAGCTGTATCGCCGTTCGGGCCACTAAGCTCAGTCAGCCCAATCGCACGGCGCTCATGAACGTTGCGCCGGGCCATCCCAGGTGCGGTGCGCTCAGATCACGTCTCGCTCCACTGCCGCATCAGGTTGTGATACACGCCGATCAGCGTGCGACGCGCGGTGGCATCGGCGTCGGTCTGGTTGAGCGTCTGGATGGCGTTGTCCAGGTCGAACAGCATGGCGCGCTGCGCGTCGTCGCGAATCAGGCTCTGGATCCAGAAGAAACTCGCTACGCGCACTCCGCGCGTGATGGGCGTGACCTGATGCAGGCTCGTTGCCGGATAGACGACCAGGTCGCCGGCATTGAGCTTGACGCTGTGCATGCCATAGGTGTCTTCGATCTGCAGTTCACCGCCGTCGTAGCTGGCGGGGTCTGACAGAAACAGCGTGGCCGAGATATCGGTACGCAGCTTTGTGCCGTTGTGCGGGTGGATGCGCACGCTGCCATCGACGTGCGCGCCGAAAGTCATGCCCTCGCCGTAGCGGTTGAACATCGGCGGGTACACCACGTTGGGCAACGCCGCGCTGATGAAGCGCGGGTGCCGCTCCAGCACGCTCAGGATGAGCTGCTGGCACTGCAGGGCCACTTCCGCGCCCTCGTCGATCTGCTGGTTGACCTTGACCGGCGCCCCCGAATATCCGGCCGACACGCGGCCATCCACCCAGGCGTCGCCCGCGTTGTCGAGCAGATCGCGCAGCGCAGCCACCTGCGCGGCGTTGAATACGTTCGGAATGCAGACCAGCATGGCGCTCGAAGGAAAAGGGATGCAGCCGAGGGCCCATCCCCCAGCCATTACATCCGATACACCACCGACAGCATCGCCGCACGGCCGGTGCCCGGCACGGCGCGGCCGCCATCGGACGGAATCAGCGCATCGTAATACGTCTTGTTGAACACGTTGAACAGGTTCAGACGCACGTCGTATTTGGGTTGGTGGTAGGCCAGCATCGCATCCCAGCGCACGAAGCCGCCCACCTGCACCGTGTCGGTGTTGTTGGCGTAGCGCTGCGACATGTAGAACGCGCCTGCGCCCACTTCCCAGTTCGGCAGGAAGGCGTAGCTCGTCCACACCGTCGCGGCGTGCTTGGGCGTGTTGGCCGGCGTCATGCCGTGCGTGCCCGCGGCGATGCCGTTGACGATCTGCGCATCCAGGTACGTATAGCCCGCGAAGATCTGCAGCTTGTCGGTGACGTGGCCCGTCGCACCCAGGCGCGCACCGCGCACGCGGATCTTGCCCGCCGAGGTGTACGTCGTGCTGTCGATCTGCGTGCGGGCGTTGTCCTTGGTGATCTGGAACAGCGCCGAGCTGACCGACAGGTCGCCGTTGAGCAGATCCCACTTGCCGCCGGCCTCGTACGACTTGTTCTTCTCCGGGTCCAGCCCCTGCTGGCCCGTGGTGCCGACGAGTTGTTCCAATGACGGGTTGAACGACGTGCCGTACGAGACGTAGTACGACTGCCAGTCCGTCGGCTGCCAGATGCCGCCCAGGCGCGTGCTGACAAAGTTCACGGTCTGCTGCGCGTACGGCAGCGCGGTGATCTTGGCCGACGCCGGCGTGTTCGCCGAATTCAGCGAGTTCGAAATGCTCGCGATGTAGCGGTCATAGCGCAGGCCGGCGACAGCCTTCCATTGCTTGTTGAATTCGATCGAATCGTTGAAGTACGCCGCGACCGTGTTGGCCGAGCCGCCCTGCAGGTTGCCCAGGCTCGACGGCGTGCTCGCCGGCGACGTGGTGTAGCTCGGGCTGACCAGCGGCTCGCACGAGACAAAGCCGCTCGTCATGCTCGACTGCGCCAGCGGCGTGCCGTTGCACGAACCGTTGCGATAGTAATTCTGGTTGTCGTAGCCGTCGTGGCCGAACTCGGTGCCGACCAGCAGCGTGTGCTTGACCGAACCCGTATCGAATTTGGCCGTCAGCTCGGTCTGGTTGAACAACGAGTAGTCACGGATGCGGCGGTCATGGCTTTGCAGGCGCACCGACAGCGCCGAAAGCGGCAGATTGCTGTTGGTCAGCGCCGTGAACACGCCCGACGAATTGACCGTACCCACCGCGTTGGGCGCTGTCTCGCGCGCGTCGGTCTGCACGTAGTTGAACTGCGTCTGGTTGCGCAGCCGCAGGTTGGGCGAGAACTTGTGATCGATGTTGGCCGAGAACGACGCCACGTCCTGCGTGGTGCGGTCGTCGGTGTAGCCGTAGTACGTCTTGGGGCTGACGTTGACCGGGTGGCCGTTGAGGTTCGGCAGGCCGTAATCCGGCATGTCGCGGTTGTGCTGCAGCAGCGCGGACAGCGTCACCTCGGTCGGTGTGCCGATGCCGAAACGCCACGACGGCGCGATGCCGAAATCCTGCGCGGTCATCTCGTCGCGCGTGCTCGTCTTGCCGTTCTGCGCCATCGCGGCGATGCGGAAGGCCGAAGTGTCCGACGTCGGCGTGTTGACGTCGGCGGTGGCACGCACCAGGCCGTTGGTGGTGACCGAACCGGTGATTTCCGTCGCGGCCTTCAGCTTCGGCTTCTTCGTCACCTGGTTGATGACACCGCCCGTCGAACCGCGGCCGAACAGCATCGACGACGGGCCCATCAGCACTTCCACCGAATCGAGGGCGAACAGGTCGCGGTAGTACTGGCCGCGATCCCGGAAGCCGTCGAGGTAGATGTCGGTACGCGCAGAGAAACCGTTCAGGTTGATGTTGTTGCCGATCTGCCCGCCTTCGGCCGCACCGATGGTGATGCCCGGCACGTTGCGCAACGCATCGGCCAGCGAGCTGCCGCCTTGCGCGTCGGTCAGCGCCTTGGGCACGACCGTCACCGATTGCGGCACATCGCGCAGGTTCTCGGGCAGCTTGGAAATGGAGCTTTTGGCGGCGTTGTAGTCGTCGCGCGGGGCGGCGCCCTTTACAACGGCTTCCGGCAACGTGGCGGTGGTGGGTGCCTGCGCAAGCGTGGCTTGCTGGGCAAGTGCGACGGTGGGCGTGGCAAACAGGGCCAACAGGGCGCTGGCGACGGGCGTGCGGCGGTTCATTGCGTGGTTTCTCCGACGGCGCTCTTCTGTTGAGTGCCAGCCGCTCCGGAACGCCCTCCTGCGCCCGTGCCGCCGTGCACGAGAGCGCACTACGTATTGCGGACGCAAATATAAATGATAACGATTCGCAACAGCAACAAATTGTCGCAATCCCTCCAAAAAGTTCCCGAAAAGGCACACGAAAAAGCAATCTAACGATCGCTTTCGCTTCTATTTAGCTGACAAGGCAAGCTTGTCGCGTCGGAACATTTATGACGGGGTGATCGATCAGCGTTAAAGCGTACCTATTTCTGCGTGCCGTCTGATGGCGCTGGAAGGTGCGCGGCATCGTCGCCCGTGTCCTCGCGATTGCGCGCCAGCGCACGCGCATACACGGACGGCGCGCCCGCTGCATGGGCCGTCACATAGCCGGTAATGCACGCCAGCATGAGTGGCAGCACCACCTGATACGACAGCGTCATCTCGAAGATCATCAGGATCGACATGAGCGGCGCGTGCGTGGTGGCGGCCAGCAGCGCGCCCATGCCAACCACCGCGTAACTGACCGGCACCGGCGCCGCATCCGGCAGCAGCGCGTGCATGCCTGTGCCATACAGCAAACCTAATGCGGCGCCGCAGAACAGCGTGGGCGTAAACACACCGCCGACGGCGCCCGACCCTGCGCTCGACGCCGTCGCCACCACCTTGCAGATCAGCACCAGCGCCACCGTCTGCCACAGCCACGGCTCGTGCAGGAACGCGTTGACCACGCTGTAGCCGTTACCCCAGACCTCGGGCACGCCCGTGGAAAGCGCACCGACGATCAACCCGCCGGCAGCCAACCGCAACGTGAGCGGCAGCTTGGTGCGTGCAAACGCATCGCGCGCGCGGTCGATCAAACCGAGCAGCAGCGGCCCCGCCATCCCCGCGGCCAGACCCAGGCCCAGATACGTCAGCACTTCCCAGCCGGAAACGAAATCGAAGTGGGGCATCTCGTAGACGGCCCCGTAGCCGAAGAATTGGCGCACGACGATATCGGCGGTGACCGCCGCCACGAGCAGCGGCCCGAGCGTCGCCGTGGTGATGACACCAAACACGATTTCGCAGACGAACACGGCGCCCGAGATGGGCGCGTTGTAGGCAGACGTGATACCGGCAGCCGCACCGCATGCGACCAGCAGGCGCAATTGCTCGACGGGCACGGCGGTCCAGTGCCGCAGCACACGGCCGACCAGCGAGCCGCACATTGCGGCCAGCTGCACCATCGGCCCTTCGCGCCCGATCGATGCGCCGCTGGCCACCGAGCACAACGACGACGCGCTGCGTACCAGACTCTGCCGCGCGCTGAGCACGCCATCGCCCACGGCAATGGCCTCCATATAGTCTTCGGAGCCTTTTCGCGGAATCCACTTGAGGCCCACCTGCAAGGTGATGCCGGCCAGCAGTCCACCCACCGTCGGCACCAGCAGGCGCGCCCACCACGGCAGCGCCCGCGCCGTGGCCACCAAACCTTGGTCCGTACCCGAAAGCCACCATTGCAGTTGACGCAGGCATTCGCGAAACAGGATCGTCGACAAGGCGCCCGCGCAGCCGATGACCCCGGCAATCACGAACACCAGATGCTCGCGACCAAACGGCAGTCGGGCAATCGCGCGCCGCCACCATGGCTGGCGCGGCACATCAGGTTGAGGCGGCGGCGTGTCGGTCATGTCGATTCGCGCAAGGACAGGTCGACATGATAGCGACGGCGCCGCGGCCGTTTTAAGTCGATGTCGCGACCACGGCGTCTGGCAACCACGCCTGCGGTGTGTCTGCGCTGCGACGATTCGGGCCCCACGTAATGACGCGCGCCTGCACGAGGTTTTCGATCACGAAAGGGTCGCGCGCGACGATGGCGTCGATCTCTTCACGGGATTCGGCACGCGCAAGGATCCCGCCGCCCTCACGCGGGAAGAACGGCCCCGACATCAGGAAGTGGCCGCTCGCATAGTGGGCGTCCAGATGCTCGCGGTGCGCAGGCAGCACACGATCAAGTGCTTCGAGCGGTGCGGTGTAGTTGAAAAGAATCAGGTACAGCATGCGATGGCTCCTTATGGGATGAGGTAACACCTTCGAAACGCGAGACCCGGCAGCGTGAAACAACCACGCTCAGTGTCCCGCAGAAATGGGTACGCTTTGCGCGGAAACCCTTTCGCCGCGCGGGGCTCTCAAGGGCGCAAGAGCAACGCCCCGACGGTCTGTCCGGCCTCCAGCGCGGTGTGTGCGGCAGCGGCGTCTTCGAGTGCATAGGTACCGCCAACCGGCACGCGCACACCATCGAGCATGCGTTGCAGCGCGGCCTGCGCACCGGTCCGATAGTTCGACAGATCGGCCATGTATCGGATGACCCCCGGCCGCGCCAACGCAATGGATCGCGATGGCCCGAGCGCTGCAAGATCGACGGCATTTGTCTGGGCGTTGCCGACATCGCCCGCCTGACCGATGCTCGCCACCATGCCGAAGGGCCGCGTCACCGCTAGCGAGGTCTGCAGCATGGCACCGCCGATGCCGTCGATCACGTAGTCGACGCCTTCCCCGCCGGTGAGCTGGAGCACGGCTTCGCGCACATCTTGCTGGCGATGCAGCACGACGTGGTCCGCGCCGTGGCCGATGGCGATGGCGGCCTTGGCTTCGCTGCCCACCGTGCCGATCACGCGCGCCCCCTGACGTTTGGCCCACTGCACCAGCAACGCGCCCAGGCCACCGGCCGCTGCATGCACCAGCAGCGTATCGCCGGCGCGCACCTGCCGTACCCGCGTCAGCAGCATATGCGCGGTGATGCCGCGGACCAACGTGGCTGCCACGGTTTCGTCATCCAGCGCATCAGGCAAGGCAATCGCCCGCTCCGCGGGGATGTTGCGGTGGCTGGCGTAGCCGCCGGGCGCGCCGTTCATCAGGCCAGCCCAGGCCACGCGCTGGCCCACCACAAAGCCGCGCACCTCCGTACCCATCGCTTCCACCACGCCGACGCCCTCCACCCCGAGCACGGCCGGAAATGCCGGCACCGGATACAAGCCGGTCCGGTGATACACGTCGACAAAGTTCACGCCGATAGCCGTGTGCCGCACCGTCAACGCATTCGGCCCGGGCGGCGGCAACATCAGGTTGGCGGGCCGCAAACCCAATGCTGGTCCGGGTTCACGGAGTTGGATCACCTTGGCATGCATGGCAAATGTCCTCGCAGAAATGGGTACGCTTTTCGGTTTCGGTGGTGACGGGTATTGCGTTCGTCACGTTGTGAAACAAGCGTAATCCGTTCAGAATCACCCGGGAATTCACTAAAACCGATCAGCTTCTGTGCAAAAAAGCCCAGGTCGGCCAAAAAATGCGCGTGCCTTGGCGCGTGCGGCGGCGGCCGAACCTTCTTCTTCCTTGCAGTGGGATGACGTGCGCTACTTTCTCGTGCTCGCGCGCGAGGGCAGCTTGTCGGCTGCCGCGCGGCGACTGGCGGTAGAACACACCACGGTGGCGCGGCGCGCAGACGCACTGGAGCAATCGTTGGGCGTGCGCCTGTTCGACCGCCTGCCGCGCGGCTGGCGCCTGACCGCCGAAGGCAACGCGCTGGCCGAGCGCGCTGAGCGCATGGAACAGGAAGCGGCCGGCTTTGCACGTGCCGCAGCAGGAGCGGGCAGTTTGCGCGGGACGGTTCGCATCTCCGCGCCGCCCACGGTGGCCAGCCACATCATTGCGCCAAACTTGGCGACGCTGCGCCGTCAATGGCCCGGCATCGACCTCGTGCTGCTGGGCGAAAAGCGCAACGCCAACCTGATGGCACACGAAGCCGATCTGGCAGTGCGCTTGTCGCGTCCGACGTCATCGGCTCTGGCGACACGGCCGCTGGGCGACCTCGGCTACGGTCTGTACGCCACCGCAGAGGTGTTCGCTCGCCCCGAATCCGAATGGGAATTCATCGGCTACGACGAAAACCTGCGTCACGTCCCGCAGCAGCGCTGGCTGGACAACTACGCGGGCGAACGTCGCGTGGTTTTACGCTGCAGCGATCTGGCCGCGATGCATCAGGCCGCACTGGCCGGACTGGGTGTCGCGGCGCTGCCGCACCTGCTTGGCGCTCCCGCAGAAACGGGTACGCTTTTACGCCGATTGCCCGTCGACGACCCGGCGTTGCATCGAGAAATCTGGTTGGTGATCCATCCCGACGTTCGACGATCACCGCGCGTGCGGGCCGTAGCCGACGCATTGATCGCGCTGTTCGAGGCACAGCGACACGTTTTGGCGGGGATTTGAACGTACGCAGAAACGGGTACGCTTTGGGATGAAAATAAACCGCAAACCCAATGGATATGCGGTTCTTGCGCCTCGGCAATGTTGCATGCCGAGCGCCTTCAAAACACTCAGCCGCCCAGGTAGGCTTCGAGCACGCGCGGATTGCCCAGCAGGTTTTTGCCGCTATCCGCCAGCACGATCTCGCCGGTTTCCAATACGTAGCCGTGTTGCGCGATCTTCAGCGCCTGGCGCACGTTCTGCTCGACCAGGAAAATCGTCAGGCCCTCGGCATTGATGGTGCGCAGGATGCGGAAGATCTCCTGCACGATGATCGGCGCGAGGCCCATCGACGGTTCATCCAGCAGCAGCACGCGCGGGCGCGCCATCAGCGCGCGGCCGATGGCCAGCATCTGCTGCTCGCCGCCCGACAGGTTGCCGGCCAGACCGTCGATGCGCTCCTTCAGGCGCGGGAACAGGTGGAATACGCGCTCCAGGTCGGAGGCGATCTGGCCCTTGTCCTTGCGCGTGTAGGCGCCCAGCTCCAGGTTTTCGCGCACGGTCATCGTGGTGAGCGTGGCGCGCCCTTCGGCCACCTGCACGATGCCGCGTTCCACGCGCTTGTGGGCAGACCACTGCGTAACGTCTTCGCCTTCGAACAGGATCTGGCCGCGCACATCACCCTGCGACTTCGGGATCAAGCCCGAGAGCGCGAGCAGCGTGGTCGATTTGCCCGCACCGTTTGCGCCCACCAGCGAGGTGATCTCGCCGGCCTTCAACGCAAAGTCGATGCCCTTCACGGCTGCGATGTGCCCGTACGACACGTCCAGCCCTTTGACTTCCAGCAACGTGGTCATGCCGTCTCCTTCTGCGCGGCATTGCCGTTCGCGTCATCGTCGTCATCGCGGCCCAGGTACGCCTCGATGACTTGCGGGTCGTTGCGGATGGCCTCAGGCGGCCCTTCAGCGATGATGCGGCCGAAGTTCAGCACCGCAATGCGCTCGCACAGGCCCATCACGAAGCGCATGTCGTGTTCGATCATGAAGATCGTGTAGCCGCGCGCCTTGATGTTTTCGATCTCGGCCATCAGGTCGACCTTCTCGCCGGTGTTCATGCCGGCCACGGGCTCGTCAAGCAGCAGCAGCTTGGGCTCGGTTGCCAGCGCGCGCGCCAGTTCGAGCTTGCGCTGGTCGCCGTACGAAAGGTTGTCGGCAATGTCATGCGCCTTGTGATCGAGCTTCACCCACGAGAGCAGCTCGAGCGCACGGTCGCGCGCACGGCGCTCGGCCGCACGGTACTTGGGCAGCGACAGCAGCAGGCCCGGCGCGCCGTAATCCAGATGCCGGTGCATGCCCACCACGACGTTCTCCAGCAGCGTCATCTCCTTGAAGATGCGGATGTTCTGGAACGTGCGTGCGATGCCCATCTGCGTAATCTCGTGCGGCTTCTTGCCGACCAGGTTTTCGCCGTTGAACGTGAGCGAGCCGCCGGTGGGCGCCAGCAGGCCCGTGATCAGATTGAACACCGTCGTCTTGCCGGCGCCGTTCGGGCCGATCAAGCCAAAGATGCTGCCTTGCGGCACTTCAATGTTGACGTCCTGCAAGACCGACAGGCCGCCAAAGCGCTTGGAAATGGAGGTGAGTTTCAGCATGGCGGCCTCAGTGCGATTCATTGGAAGCAGCCGGGGTGTTGCCCGTGCCAGGCATGGTGCTGCCGCGCTTGATGCCGAACCAGCGCGCGAAACGCGACGGGTCCCAGATGCCCTTGGGCAGGAACAGCACGATCACCATCAGGATCACGCCGTTGACGACCAGGCGGAAATCTTTGAACGCACGCAGCAACTCCGGCAGCAGCGACAGGATCAGGCTGCCGAGCACCGGGCCCGTCAGGCCATTCGTGCCGCCCAGGATCGTCATCGTCAGAATTTCGACGCCGCGGTCGAAGCCGAATTCGTTCGGGCCGATGAAGAACGTGAGGTGCGCGTTCAGTGCACCGGCCAACCCGGCGATGGCCGCACCCAGCGTGAAGGCCAGCAGCTTGGTGCCGGCCACGTTGATGCCCATGAGGCCGGCAGCCGTTTCGTCTTCCTTGATGGCCTCGAATGCGCGGCCCACCTTCGAGCGGCGCATGCGCGCCAGCACGAACAGCGTCGCCAACACGGCCACCGCCACATGCCACCACTCGGTCAATTGCGGAATGCCGTTCAGGCCCAGCGCGCCGCCAGTCCAGTTTTCGGTGTTCAGGATCAGCACGCGCACGACCTCACCGAAACCCAGCGTGGCCATGGCCAGATACACGCCCGAAAGGCGCAGCGTCGGCCGCCCGATGACAATGGCCACCACGGCCGGCGCCGCCATGCCGCCCAGCAGCGCGACGGAAAACGGCATCTCGGCGTTCATCGTCAGCAGCGCCGCCGTGTAGGCGCCGATGCCCATGAAGGCCGCATTCGCCATCGCCAGCAGGCCGCACGACAGCGTCAGGTAAATGGACAGCGCCAGCAATGCATTGATGCCCAGCGTGAGCACCAGGTTGCTGTAGACCGACCAGAAATTGTCGAACCATTCCATATCGGTCTCCTTAGGCCTTGCGTTCCAGCACCTTGCCGAACAGCCCTTGCGGCCGCACCAGCAGGATCAGGAACAGCAGACCGAACGCCACCGCATCGCGCATGGTGGAGCCGATGTAGGCCACCGACAGCACCTCGGCAAAGCCGAGGAACAGCCCGCCCAGCATCGCGCCGCGAATATCGCCCAGGCCGCCGAGGATGATGACCGCGATGCCCTTGTGCAGCATCGGCTGACCCATCAACGGGAAGACCGCGTTGGAGTACAGGCCGATCAGCACGCCCGACAAGCCGCCCAGCGCAGCGGCGGCAAACGAGGTCAGGAGGAACAGGCCTTCGACATTGATGCCCAGCAGCGCGGCGGCTTTCGGCGACTCCGCGATCGCGCGCAGCGCGCGGCCGAGTTGCGTGCGCTTGAGCAGCAGCATGAGCGCGGCCATCAGTGCGAACGACAGCACGATGATGCTCAGCTCCAGCGGGGTGAGGTGGATGCCGCCCAGGTCCAGCGAGGCATCCGAGACGAGCCCGGCCGGGAAGCGCAGGTTTTCGGCCCCGAACACGCCCTGCATGGCGTTGTTGATGGCGATGCCCGCGCCGATGGTGGCAATCATCGGGATCAGGTGCGGCGCGTTGCGGCGGCGCAGCGGGCGCAGCAGCAGCACATCGATGATGAGACCGGCGACGCCGCTGACGACAAAGCCCACGGCCAGTGCCGCCCACAGCGGCAGCTCGAAATGGAGAACGACCTGCAGCGCCGCATAGGCACCGAGCATGAAGACCGCGCCGTGCGACAGGTTGATCACGCCCAGGATGCCGAAAACCAGCGTGAACCCCAGGGCGAACAACGCATACACGCACCCGAGCGACAGCGCATTGACGAGTTGCTGTTCCAGCATGATGAATCAGAGTGAGGTGCGGCCGAACGTGACCGAAGCAGTCACGACGCAGCCACAAAAAAAGCGATGGGGCGTAGGTTTAGCTACGCCCCGCCTGTCTCGTTCAAAGGGTTTCAACGAGAACCGAAGATTACTTCTCGATCGTGTACTTGCCGTTCTTGGTCACGCTCACGATCGGCGTCTGCACGGCATCGTAGCCGGCCGGCTTGCCACGTGCGGTGACCTGACGGAAGGCAAACGCGCCCGTCGCGCCGGTGTGCTTGACTGCCGGCAATGCATCGCGGATCGCCTTGCGGTCGGCTTCGAGGTTGCCGCTGAACTTGACCGTCTTCAGCGCCTTGCTGGCGATGTACATGGCGTCATACGCCTGCGCCGCAAACTGGTCCGGCGCTGCCTTGTACTTGGCGGTGTAGGCAGTGATGAACTTGCTGTTCTCGGGCGTGTGGTTCTCGATCGACCACGGGCTGCCCACCCACAGGTTGTCGGACTTGTCCTTAGCCAAGTCGAACACCTTGACCGAGTTCATGCCGTTGCCGCCGATGACCGGCACATTCAGGCCAAGCTGGCGCGCCTGTACCATGATCGGACCACCTTCGGCAATCAGCGCCGACAGCACGATCGCATCCGGATTCGTCGCCTTGATCTTGGTGAGCTGGGCCTTGAAGTCCACGTCGCCCTTGGCGAAGGTCTCGGTGGTCGTGACCGGAATCTTCAGGTCTTCGAGCGCTTTCTTGAAGTTGTCGTAGCCGCTCTTGGTGAAGACGTCGTCGTTGCCGTACAGCACGGCAACCTTCTTCACGCCGGCCTTCTTCACAACGGTCTGGATGGTGGCCGGCAGCACATCGGCTTCGGTCACGGAATTGCGGAAGACGAAATCGCCGATGCTGGTGATGCCGTCTGCGGTGTTGGAGGTGCCAAAGGCCACCGTCTTGGCAGCCTGCGCGATCGGGTCAGCCGCCTGAGCCGAGTTGGACAGCGTGGGGCCGAACACCATCGCCACCTTGTCCTGGAAGATCAGCTTCTTGAAGACGTTGATGGCCTCTTCCTTCTTGCCCTGCTCGTCTTCGATCACCAGCGCGATCTTGCTGCCGTTGATGCCGCCTGCAGCGTTGATCTCTTCAGCCGCCAGTTGGAAGCCGTTGCGGATGGCCACGCCGTACTGGGCTGCACCGCCCGACAGCGCTTCGGCCACACCGATCTTGATGTCCTGGGCCGCGAACGTCGTGCCCGTTGCGATTGCCCCCCCCGCAGCCACTGCCGTCAACAGCAGCCGTTTGATCATTTTTTGCATGCGAACCTGCTCCTTGTTTGTCCGTCGCGATTGCTTGAATGCGATGCGTCTCGAAGATGCGCTGGCCCAACACCGTCGCTCCCCCGCATGCGCCCTGCATCGCGTCCGGACGCTCGCCTGCCGGTTTCGCGCCACGCATGACCACGTTGGCGAAATAACGGAAGACCTGCCGGGCGAGCGATGCCGGATCGGGCATGCGCGCACCGGGAGTGCGTCGAAGTGTGAAGCGAAGGCGCCATGGGTGCAGCGCTCTTGTGCGACGCGCCGGGGTGGCCGGCGCGTGCAGTCAGTCGCGGGACTTTACCGGAAAGCGCACGACCGTGCGATAGGGGATTGTCCGCCGCCCGGCCTGGGGGGCCGATGTTGCGGCGCAATATTGCCTGCGCAATACCGTCGGATCGGCGCCAAGCGTACCCGTTTCTGCGTGCCGTGCGGCGCTGCGAAATCAGCCCGCCGACAGCTCGTCGGCGCTGACAAACAGGCCCTTGCCGCGCGATTTGGCTTCGTACAACGCCTCATCGGCAGCTTCGAAGACGGCGCTTTGCGCCAACGTGCGCGCGTCGAAAGTCGCGATACCGATGCTCGCACCGACCTGCACCATCGCCTCACGCAAGCGAAACGGTTTGTTGCATGCGGCAAGGATGTTGGTAGCGACAGTCTTCGCGTCGTCCGGATGCGACAGATGTTCCAGGATGACGGCGAACTCGTCACCGCCAAAGCGCGCTACGCCGTCGTACGGCCGCACGGCACGTGCCAAGCGTTGCGCGAAGGTCCGCAGCAGCGCATCGCCCACGGCATGTCCGTGCGTGTCGTTGACGACCTTGAAGCCGTCGAGGTCGACCAGCAGCAGCGCGCCGGTGGATCCGTTCACGCGCGCCTGGTCGAGCGCCGCCAGCAAACGCTCTTCAAAGCCGGCGCGGTTCGCCAGGCCCGTGAGGTGGTCGGTGGTGGTCAGCGCGCGCAGGCGCAGCTCCTGTTTCTTGCGCTCCGTGATGTCGAGCGTGACGGAATGCACACCAGCCACGCGGCCTTGCGCGTCAAACTGCGGAAGGTAGCTGACCTCTTCGCAGCGGTACAAATCGCGCCCGCGAAGTTCGCGCTCGAAGACCATCGTCTCGCCGCCCAGCGCGCGCCGCAACGCATCACGAAGAATGCTGTAAGCATCGTCACCCACGACTTCACGCAGCGTCTGTCCGAGCATGCTGGCGGCTGAGCGTCCGTACGCCTTCTCGTAGGCGGCATTCAGGAAGCGGAAGCGCTCGTCGGTGTCGATGAAGGCCACCAGCGCAGGCAGCGCGTCGGTCACGGTCTGCAGCGTTTCGCGGCTGCGCTGCAGCGCTTCCTTGGCCGCCCTGTCCTGCGTGATGTCGCGCATGACGGACGAGAAGTACTCCATATGCCCGGCAGGATCGCGGTGCGCGATGATCATGTGGTTGATCGGCACAACCTGACCTTCGGCCCCACGCACAGTGGTTTCGCCAATCCATACACCATCGCGCGCGGCTGCGGGCACGGCCACCTCGCGCAGCCAGCCCATCGTCTCTGGCGGGTAGAAATCGGCAACGGTCAGGCCTTGGAGATTGGCGTCCAGCGGGATCCCAGCGAAGCGGCGGCCGGCCGGATTCATGTAGGTGACGTTGCCCTGGATGTCGCTCTGCGCGACAAAGTCGGTGGTGGAGTCGAGGATCTTGGTCAGCACGCGCGACGCCTGTTGGGCCCGCGCCCGCACGGTGATGTCTTCCATGACCCCAACGTGGCCGACTACCTCGTCGTCCACCCGCACGGGTGCCGTGGTGACGACCAGCAACCGCTCGCCGATGCCCGGCACGATCACGCGCTGCTCGGCGCTGTAGCCGGCGCCGCGCGCGAGGGCGTCGCGCCAACCGGCCATGGTGGCATCGCGGTCGTCCGGATGCAGGCGCGCAAGCCACACGTCGGCCAGCGCCTCCTCGGGCGTGGCGCCGAGCAGGCGGCGATACGCCTCGTTGGTATAGACGGTCCGGCCGTCCGCATCCGAACGGAACAACCCCAGCGGCGAGGCATCGTTCACCGCTTCCAGTTCGGCGCGCTGGCGGACGACCTCGCCCATCAGCTTGTGGAACGCTGTCGACACCGCCTCGATTTCCGCCGAGGCACCGCCCAGTTCAAGCGGCGGCGCATTGCGCAAGTCCGTGGCAGAGAGCTGCGTCATGGCGGCGTGCAGCCGGCCAAGCGGGCGCAGCAGCCACAGCATCGCCGCCCACACCGATCCGCCGATCAGCGCCGCGAGCACCAGGAGCGACCAGCGGAAGCGCTGGCGCATGAGGAAGAGCTGCCGGTTGGCCTCGGCGCCGGGCAACACGGCAGCGAGCGTCCAGCCGGCCGCGATGATGTCTTGCGTGGTGACCACGTCGCCGCCGCGCTCGGGCAGCGCATCGGGATCCGCGCGGAAGGCCGAGGCTGCCGCCGGATCGGCGTCAAGCGGCGCGAGCGTCTTGTCGGCCTCGGGGTGAACGATATAGACCGGGTTCTCACCTCGCGTGGCCAGGTAGACATGGCCCGTCTGGCCTACGCGCATGTCGCGCAGGTCGCCCAGAAAGTTCGGCTTGAGCAGGTACAGCGAGGCGCCGATCAGCCCCACGAGATTGCCGTCCTGGTCATGCACAGGCGCCGCCATGATGACGATGGGCTCACCACCCACGCGGTTGCGCAGCGGCGCGGAGATGGTCGGCTGGTCGACCACCAGGACTTGCCGGAAGTAGTCCCGATCCGAAATGTCGATGCCGACCACGCTTGCGCGGCGCGTCGAGGTCGTTGTCACCTTGCCGTCGGCCGAGGCCAGGAACACGCCGTCGAACAGGCCGCTGGCCGGCTGGATGGACTGGTAGAACGCGGCTTCCTGCGCGGGCGTGTCGAACCGCACGCTGCGCATCTGCTGGGCAGTGCGTTCGAGCACGCCCAGATAGGTGTCCAGCCGCTGTTTGAGATCTTCCGCCGATTGCTTGACCAGGGCCGCCTGCTGCACCTTGATCTGCGCCATCACCTCGCGGCGGATGGGCTCGCGTTGCGACCAGCCGAACACGCTCACCACCGCCACGCTGATGACGGTCGCCATGATGGCCGCCTGCGACTTCAGGGTCAGTTTCATCGGACCGTCGGCTGGCACCGGCACCCCTCGCGGCCGGTGTCTTGCTGTAGTGGGAGGGCAGCCACCATAGTGCTATGCCCGCCCGTCATTGTCGAGCCGCCGCGGCGCTAGCGGCGGCCGCAGACGTAGGCAGCAGAGCGCGCCGCGAGCGTACCGGAGCGGATGCGCATCCAGTGCGCGCCTGCCGCGGTATCGGTATCGAGAGTGGTGCCGTCGGGGCCGCGCACCACGTAGTCCACCAGGCGGATGCGATGGCGATGGCAGTCAATTTCCTGCCGCGAAAGGATCACCGTGCCGGGCCGGTAGTGCGCCCCGTGGGCGCGGCGTTCGCTGCGCTTCAGCACGGTGCGCGCCAGAAAGGTCTTGTGGCCGGTACGGCTCGAGCGCAGCGACGTGCGGTCGATGGATGCCGCGACGGACGTCGTCGTCAGGTATTGGTGCCAACGTTCGGCCTGGGCAGGCACCGCCACGCCGAAGGCGCCAGCGCCGACAGCGCATATCCAGATCCACCGCCACAGCATGCGTTTCACGACCGTCCGTCCTGCCATATCAAGAAGCCAAGAAGCGGCACTGGTGCCGCAGCCACATATTGTAACAATCGGCCCGCAAGACTTGCGCCTGAGCGCTCAGGTAGCATGCCGCCAACTCGATCGCACCGACTTCCACATCCGCCATGCCCACCGTCGCTCCGTCTGCCCTCGTTGCCCACGCCATCGCAGCCTTGCTCATTGCAAGCGTGCCCGTTGTGGCGTGGTTTTGGCTGCGGCGGCGCTTTGACCTGGCGTGGCGTGATATCGGTGTGGGCGCTGCGGTGTTTGTCGTGTTTGCGCTGGTCCTGGAGCGCACGCTGCACCTGTATCTGCTGCAACTCAATCCGACGACGGCGCATTGGCTGCGCATGCCTGCGCTGTTCGTCATCTACGGCGCGCTGATGGCTGGCTTGTTCGAAGAAAGCGGCCGCTGGCTCGGCCTGCGCTTTCTCGTGCGCACGCCCGGCGACGCCGCCACACCGGTCGCGTACGCGCTCGGGCACGCTGGCATCGAGGCCTGGCTGGTCGGTGCGGCATCGCAGGCGCAGATGGTGATGTTCGGCATTGCCGCCAATCGGGGCGAGCTGGAGTCGCGTCTCGCCGCCAGCGGCGCCGAAGCCATGGCCGGGACGATTCACGCCATGCTCGCGCAGCTTTCGCCGTGGCTCGCGCTCGGTGCGATCAGCGAACGCGTTGCGGCGATGCTGATCCAGTTCACGCTCACGCTGGTGGTGTGGCACGCGGTGCGCCAGCGGCGTTTTGTGATTGTCGTGCTGGCGGTCCTGCTGCATGCGCTGGCGGACCTGCCGGCTGCGCTGTACCAGGTGCATGTGCTGCCCCTGGCCGTGACCGAAGCGATCTACGCGGTGGCGGCCGTGCTGCTGGCAGCAACGTGCTGGCCGCCACAGGGCGGCCGCAAGATCGGCGAATCTTCGCTGCGCTAACTGCTGCGGAACCGGTCCGGCTCGATGCCGTGCCGGTTGAGCTTGTCGTACAGCGTCTTGCGCGGCACGGCGAGCAAATCCGCCGCGCGGGCAACGTTGCCCTCTGTCGCGCGCAGCGCTTCTTCGATGGTGGCGCGTTCGACTGCCATCATGCGTCCGGCCAGGGAATGCTGGCTCGCTTCGGACACCACCAGGCCATCGTCCAACCCGAGGCAAAAACGCTCGGCCACGTTCTTCAGTTCACGCACGTTGCCGGGCCAGTCGTGATGCTGCCAGCGCATCATGTCCTGGGCAGACCAATCAGGCGCGGGGCGCTCGTAACGCACCGCAGCCTGCTGCAGAAAATGCGCCATCAGCAGCGGAATGTCTTCGGCACGCTGACGCAGCGCCGGCAGCGCAATCGACACCACATTCAAGCGGTAATACAGGTCCGCACGGAACTGGCCGTGATCGGATGCCTCCTTCAAATCGACCTTCGCAGCGGCGACCACTCGGCAGTTGACCGGCACGCTGGCGTTGCTGCCCAGCCGTTCGATGCTGCGTTCCTGCAGCGCGCGCAGCAGCTTGGCCTGCAGTGCCAGCGGCATCGATTCAATTTCATCCAGAAACAGCGTGCCGCCATCCGCGTATTCCATCTTGCCGATGCGGCGGCGGTTGGCCCCCGTGAAAGCGCCGGCTTCGTGGCCGAACATCTCGCTCTCGAACACGGATTCGGGCAAGGCCGCGCAGTTGAGTGCCACGAACGGGCCGCGACGTCGGCTGCCTTCGTGAATGGCGCGCGCGAGCACCTCCTTGCCCGAGCCGGTCTCGCCCGTGACGAGGATGTCTGCATCGGTCGGTGCCAGTGCGGTGACGAGCCGGCGCACGTTCTGCATGACGGCGCTCTGGCCGATCAACGGGTACGCCTGCCGGCCCTGCAGCGCTTCGCGCAGACGCAGGTTTTCGGACGTGAGCCGGCGTTTTTCCAACGCGCGCCGCACCACGTCGACGAGGCGCTCGGAGTGGAACGGCTTCTCCATGAAGTCGTAGGCGCCGGCGCGCATGGCAGCCACCGCCATCGTCACATCGCCATGACCAGTGATGAGAATGACCGGCAACTGGCGGTCGTGCTGCAGCATCTCGCGCAGCACGGCCAGGCCGTCGCGGCCGGGCAGGCGCACGTCGGTGACGACTACGGCCGGCGTTTGCGTGGCAAGCGCAGCGAGCGCGCTCTCTGCATCGGCAAAGGACTGCACCGGCACATCGGCCAGCGAGAGGGCCTGCTCGCAACCAAGCCGCACGACGTCATCGTCTTCGATCAGGAAGACGGGCGCGTGCTCGATAGGAGAAGGGTCCGGCGTGCAGTGTTCAGTCATGTGGGTTTCACAACGCGTTCAAGCTCGATGATGAATTCTGCGCCACCTGCATCGTCACCCGCATTGCGACCTTCGAGCCGGCCGCCAAAGTCTTCGATGATCGCCAGCGAAATTGCCAGCCCAAGCCCCAGGCCCTGACCATCGTCCTTGGTGGTGAAGAATGGCTCAAACAGACGCGGCAACACATCGGCGGGAATGCCCGGGCCGAAGTCGCGCACGGTGATGCGTACCCATTTCTCGATGGGCTCGACAC
The DNA here is from genome assembly GCF_007997035.1 of Ralstonia sp. TCR112. Lineage (GTDB taxonomy): Bacteria > Pseudomonadota > Gammaproteobacteria > Burkholderiales > Burkholderiaceae > Ralstonia > Ralstonia edaphi. The sequence goes on from NZ_VOSS01000029.1 coordinate 45,084, forward strand.
CCACGCGCACGATCGCCGATTCGGCTGCGGGCGCCTCGGCGGTGGCGTCGATGGCGTTGCGGATCAGGTTGACGAGCACTTGCTCGAGCCGCACGACATTGGCCCACACAGCAAGGTCTGCCGGCACCGGCTCGGTCACCACGGTCACGCCGGCCTGGCGCCGACGCGTCTCGATCAGCATTAGCGCCTGGCGGATGGCTTCGTCCACCGACACCGCTGCGCGTGCCGCATCGCCCTTGCGCGAGAACGCCTTGATGTGTGAAACGATGCGCCCCATGCGTTCGGCAAGTTGGCTGATGTGCGTGAGGTTGCCGCGCACCTCGTCGATGCGGCCGCGCTCGGCAAGCTGGTTGGCGTTGTCGGACAGCGTGGTGAGCGCGGTGAGCGGCTGGTTGAGTTCGTGCGTGATGCCGGCGGCCATCTGGCCAAGCACGGCGAGCTTGCCGGCCTGCACGGCGGCATCGCGCGTTTCGCGCAGGATGCGTTGCGCAGCGTCGAGCGCCTCGACCTTGCCGGCGAGCGCGGTGTTGGCGGACGTCAACTCGGCAGTGCGCTGGACAATGCGCGCTTCCAGGTCGCGCTGGACTTCGCGCAGGGCGGCGCGCGCGCGGCGCTGCTCTTCGCGCCGGCGCTGACGCAAACGCAAAGCGACGAGCACGGCAAAGATGAGCGCCATCGCAAACGCGGCGCTCGCCCCGGCCACGAGCGCAGTGCGCTGCTCGTCGCGCGGGTCGATCAGCACGGCGACCTGCCAGCCGAGCAGGCCCACCGGGCGGTACTGCACACGCAGTGTCGATACCGATTTTCCGGGCAACGCCACGCGCACAGTCTGCGGCGGTTCGTCCGCAGAAAAGGGTACGCTCGCGCCTTGCCCGTCGTTCATGCCGAGCGGCGTGAGGATGTGCGGCGCGTATTGGCGCGTCGCGTCGAGTGCGGCGCGCTGGTCCGCGCTCAAGGTGCCGAGCGTGCGGTATTTCCACTCCGGTACGGACGACAGGAAGATCACCCCGTGGCGATCCACCAGCAGCACCGTATCGCCGCTGCGCGACAACGTCGCTCGAACGCATCGAGGTTAACCTTCACCACCACCACGCCGATCGGCGTGTTGCCTTCGCGCACGGGCGCGGCGACAAAATAGCCCGTCTCGCCCGTGGTGTTGCCGACGCCATAGAAGCGACCCAGCCCTTCGCGCATGGCTTCGACAAAGTACGGGCGGAATGCGTAGTTCTGGCCGACGAACGAAGTGGGCAGATCCCAGTTGCTGGCGGCAATCGTGAGACCCGTCTTATTAATCAGGTGAGCGGCAGCCAGGTCGGTGGCCGCCTGGACTTCTTTCAGATAGGCGTTGGCTGCACGGCGCGGAACGGCGTCGCCGGCCTCGGGGTTCTCCAGAAGCGCGACGTGCAGCACGTGCTCCAACGCAGCCAGCCTCGGCAACGATTCATAGCGCGCCAGCGTGCTGCGCAGATTCTGCGCGTAGAAGGTCGTGCGCTGGCCGGCCTCTTCGGCACGGGTGGCAACGTAGCGCTGCAGGGCGATGGCGTAAGCGCCCCACCCCGCCGCCGCGCAGCACGCCGCCATGGCCAGCGCGACGGCCACGCGCCACCCTCGCCCGCGTGCGGGTGGGGCAAGGTCGGCGTGGCCGTCGGTTGGCGACATGGGTCAATGTTCGATGCGGGAATGCTCGCGAGTATCGCGCATGAACACGTACACCAACAGCGACAGGAAGATGGCCCCTGTCACATACCAGTAGAACAGCGACTCATGACCCGCCTGCTTGAGCCACAGCGCGATGTACTCAGCCGTGCCGCCAAAGATCGACACCGTAAGCGCATACGGCAGACCCACGCCCAGCGCGCGGACCTCCGCGGGGAACAGCTCCGCCTTCACCACCGCGTTGATCGACGTGTAGCCCGAGACGATCACCAGCGCGGCCATGATCAGGAAGAACGCCGTCCACACGTTGGTGGTCTGGCTGATGCCGGTCATGATCGGCACGGTGAACAGCGTACCCAGCACGCCAAACGCAATCAGGATCGGACGGCGGCCGATGCGGTCAGACAACCCGCCCACGATCGGCTGCAGCATGGCGAACAGCAACAGCGTGGCGCCGGACACCAGCGTCGCCTGATCCTTGGACAGACCCACCGTGTTCGCCAGGAACTTCTGCATGTAGATCGAGTACGTGTAGAACGCCACCGTACCGCCCATCGTCAGGCCCACGACCGTCGCAACGGCGCGTGGATGTTTGGCGAGCTCCGACAGCGTACCGCGCTTCTTGTTGGCTTTCGCTGCGGTAAAGGACTGCGTTTCCTCCATGTGCGAGCGCATCGCCATCGCCACCAGCGCACACAGCGCGCCGATGAAGAACGGAATGCGCCAGCCCCACGCCTCAAGCTGCGCCGGCGACAGCACGAACTGCTGCAGCACGATCAGCAGCGCCAGCGCCGTCAGTTGGCCGGCGATGAGCGTGACGTACTGGAAGCTCGAATAGAAGCCGCGGTTTTCCTTGTTGGCGACTTCGCTCAGATACGTGGCGGAGGTGCCGTATTCCCCGCCAACCGACAGCCCCTGCAGCAGCCGCGCCAGCACAAGCAACGCCGGGGCCGCCACGCCGATCGTCGCGTAGCTCGGGGTGAGCGCAATGATCAGCGAGCCCGCGCACATGAGCACCACCGAGAAGAACAGCGCGCGCTTGCGGCCGTATCGATCGGCATAGATGCCCATCAGCCAGCCGCCCACCGGACGCGCCAGGAAGCCCACCGCAAACACCGCCGCCGTGTTGAGCAGCTGCGCGGTCTGGTCACCCTTGGGGAAGAACGATTTGGCAAAGTACAGCGCAAACGCCGAGTAGACGTACCAGTCGTACCACTCGACCAGGTTGCCGATCGAACCGGAGAAGATGGATCGCAGACGACGGCGAACATCTGCGGGAGTGTCTTTGGTGGGGGCCTGCGCGGGCGAAAAGTCGCCCGTGACCGCGCCAGCCTGAGGCTGCGTCATGGTGTCTCCTTGGAGCGTTGGCGGCGACCTTTGCTTGTGACATATCGGCACACTTGGCTGCGTGCGCGACGTCCGAGCGGTCCGCCGGTTTATGGGTGATCGCTCTTACTCAAGAAGCATTCCATGCGAAAAGCAGACGCGCCGATGTGCCGCAAATGCCATGGCACAAGGCTTTACGGGAAATCGACGGAACAGGGGACGACGGGAGGAGTGTGCGGTTTCTCAGAATCGACCGGGGCAACCTGTGCGGAAACCCGCACGACCGATTCTGAGAAAGAGAGAGGCGAGGCTCAGGCGGCCACGCTCAGCGGAATGGTGTCACGGACCAACGAATCCATCTCGGTAGAAACATCCTGATGTGTTTGGGCCAGGCCCAGGCGGTCATGCAAGTACGCCTCAAAGTCAGCACGCACTTCCGGATGGCGCAGGGCAAACTCGACGGTGGCCTGCAGGTAACCGAACTTGCTGCCGCAATCGAAACGCTGACCACGGTAGCGATAAGCCAGGATCTGCTCTTCAGCCAGCAGGCTCTGGATGGCGTCGGTCAATTGCAGTTCGCCGCCGGCGCCCGGTTTCAAATTGCGCAGATGATCGAAGATGCGCGGCGTCAGGATGTAGCGGCCGACCACGCCCAGGTTGGACGGTGCGTCCTTCGGTGCCGGCTTCTCCACGATGCCGTCGAGCTTGACGAGGCGGTCATCCCATTCACGGCCCGCCACCACGCCATACGAACGCGAAGCTTCCGGCGCAATCGTTTCGACGCCCACGATGGAGCAACGGTAGTGATCGTAAAGCTCCGTCATCTGCTGCATGACGGGGGGCTGGTTGTCCAGCAGGTCATCGGCCAGGATCACGGCGAAGGGTTCGTCGCGTACCAGTTTCTGCGCGCACAGCACCGCGTGGCCCAGGCCCAGCGTCTCGGGCTGGCGCACATAGAAACACTCGACGCCGGCCGGCTTGATGGACTGCACCATCTCCAGCAGCGCCTGCTTGTTCTTGGCCGCCAGTTCGGTTTCGAGTTCGTACGCCTTGTCGAAATGATCTTCGATCGCCCGCTTGGCACGGCCCGTGATGAAGATCATTTCCGTGATACCCGCAGCGGCCGCCTCCTCCACCGCATATTGGATCAGCGGTTTATCGACGATAGGCAGCATCTCTTTCGGGCTGGCCTTGGTGGCTGGTAGGAAACGTGTACCGAGCCCCGCCACGGGAAACACGGCCTTGGTGATCTTCTCGTTCATGACAGCTCCATTGGTGAGACGTAGCGTCATGAGCAAGTCATATGCCAGCACAAAGCCAAGGGGGTCGACCCTTTGATGGAGCGCCATCTGGGGTGCCCTCCGTATTGTCACGGCGACCGTCTTGGCGTTTTTCCTACAACCGGTTGCAACTCCGTCGCCGCGACTTTCAGCGCCGAAAGTTGAAAAGCGTACCCAATTCTGCGTACTGGTCGCGCCGCCTGTGTGCACGCCGGAACGGTCGGCATCCGCTGACGGCGTCTTCAGGAATTCAGGAATTCAGGAGGATGGCTTGACCCAGCCGCGGGAGACCGGCGTGGTGCGCTCGGGCGCGCGCCGGTAGGCGTCAATCTGCGCGTTCAGTTGCGCGACCTCAGCTTCGAGGGTGCGGATGCGCTGCCGGAGTTGATCGGCTTCGTTTTGCGTCTGCTGACGCACCGCATCGTTCTGCAGGCGGAGAAAGCGCTCCGTACCGGCCAGCGCGTTGGCCGCGCCCTCAAGCCGGGACACCGTTTCCATGGTCTGTTCCAGGCGCTCTAGGGTCGCGTCGGTCAACTTTGGAGGCACAGCAGGCGCAGTCGCGAGCGCCTCGCCAAGACGGCGCTCCAGGTCCGCCATCGCGGCCTGTAATTGCCGGTTGCGCGCGGCCTCGTGTTCCAGCGCGCGCTCCGCCACTTCGGCCCGAATGCGCGCTTCCATCCACTCCGCGCCGGCCCCCGGCGCGCCAATCGCACGCGAGGCGATACGGTTGCGCTCCTCACCCGGCGAAAGCGTACCCGTTTCTGCGTGCGCCGACGGGATCGGCCACGGTTCAACGGCATCCGCGACAACGCCGCTTGCCGCAGTCCCACGCCCCTGCGCTCGATCGACTGCCTTTTGCAGCGTCGTATTGCTCGGACGTCGGCGCACTCCAGCGTCCGCCAACCACTGCACGTAGCGCCGAACGCCATAAACACGGCGCGTCACGGTGTGAACGGCTTCGATCACCTCATCCAGGAACACTGCGTTGTCGTGCGGGAAGGCAATATCCAGCCTCCGGATCGCTTCGACGATCCGCTGTTGCTGTTCAGGCGAGAAATAGAGACCGGGGCGTGCCATAGGGGCTGTGAAATGTCCTTATAGTGTACACGAAGGGTTAAAAACCTCAACATCTCCGATATAGCGTTCATTATTTTTCATTTATTCGATTTTTGTTGCAGTCGCATTCCGAGCCGCTGAGTCCCGTCCCAAACACCGAGTCTGCCTGTTTCGGCGCATGTTTGCCGCCGACGGCAGCCGTGTTGGACGCACAACCAAGCAAATTGGACACGCAGAAACGGGTACGCCAAGGAGGGCGAGGACGTTTGAGCACCGCAGAATCGACGCAAAAAAAAAAAGCGCCCTATCGGGCGCTCCTGGCAGGTAGAACGGGGACCGGACTACAGCAGCGCAACGTCCAGGCCAAATCGGCTTTTCAGTGCCTCGACCAGCGATTCCCGCGCGCCACGATCTGCCAGCTTCACATCGAGCATCACGCGTCCGGAATCCCATTCCTTGATTGTGCCGAGAAGATCACCTTCAGCGCTTCGAATTTTGTACTGCCGGCTGACTTCCTTGACCTTGCGGGTACGCCCCTCCTGAGCCACCTTGCGGATCTGTTCGACGTCGCGGCTGGAGAGCCCTTCTTCCAGCACACGATGCACCAGCTCCCGTGTGCGGTCTTCGCCGGCGCTCTTGAAGTACAACGTCAACTCATATCCGGTCGCGATACCGATGCCCGCCGGCCGCTCCTTCATCACTTCGAGGACAGACTCCGGCAACTTCAACAGCGCCAGGGTCTTGTTGACCGTTCCCGCAGAGACGCCGGTAATTTCACAAATATCTTCTTCTTTTTTTACTTTTCCTTCGTCAAGTAGCTGCCGCCAGGCGATGGCATTGTCCAGCACCGATTGGCCGGAACGCTGCTCGTTCAAGACGAACGACAGACGGTAGAAATCGATATCTGAGAGCCCGTCTTCGATGAAGCAGTCCATCTCGGCCTTCCCAGCGGCAGCCAAGGCACGCTTGCGGTAGTGGCCATCGATCAGGACATACCAGCCGGGCCGTGCCGGGTCTGGTGCCGCCAACCCAGGCGTCTGCTGACCATGCGTAGCGATGGATGCGGCCCGCTCCTGGACGATCTGCGGATCGTAAATGCGGCGGGCATTGAGCGGATTTTCCTGCAGTCGGTCCAGCGGGACCTTGATAACGCGCCGTTCGGAACTATTCGCAGGCGTGGGACTTTCAGCGCTGAAAGCGGAGGCGGGAGCCGGTTGGCCGAGCAGCCCGCGGGGGTGCGACGTAATCGCTTTCTCTGCCAAAGCAAAACGATCGACCGGTATTGCCTTGGTCTTCTCTGCGGCAATGCCGGCCAGCATGCCGTCTTTGAGCGATTTCAACTTCGCGCTCATACACGTTCCTCCTGCAACAACTGCAACACCTCGTCGATCAAGATGTCGACTTCACTGATGGCTTCCCGGGCGCCCGACACGCCGTGCACCGTCGCTCCAATCGCCTGGCACTCACGAAACGCAGAGCGCGAGCCGATCATGGAATCCATCAAAGGAATATCTCCATCATCACCAAGAATCTCAATTGCTTGTTTAGCGAGCGAGACGCGTCGCTGAACCATATTCGCGAGCACACGAATACGGAGCGTTTCGTTCGTCACCTGAGCCTGCTGAGCGAGAGCCTTGGCAGCGACCGCAGCCCACAGATCGGGCGGGGACGGCACGACAGGGATCAAGGCAATGTCGGAGATCAGTAGCGCGCTCGATGACGACGGCGAGTGAACCGCCGGAGGGCAATCGACCACGATGTAGTCGTAGTCCGCCACAAACTTGCGGACCTCGCGGTGCATGGCACCGCCAGACGGTGCCAAACCGATCACAGAGGCAGGAAAGGGCTTGTCTTCCGGTGCTTGAGCGGCCCATCGCGTGGCCGTGCCCTGCTCGTCCATATCGACGAGCAGCGTTTTGCTTCCCCGCAAACCAAGGGTTCCGGCGATGTGCATGCTGACCGTCGTCTTGCCGCAGCCGCCTTTCTGATTGAATATCGTTACGATCTTGGCGCTCACTGGCCCTCCACTTTCAGCGCTGAAAGTCAGCAGCGCTCATCTTAGGGAAGACCGACAAAAAACACAAGATCGATAAAATTCAATTCATATAAATTTCACCGATGGGCCTCATCGCGGGCACGCCAAAGGCCGGAAAAGACTGGGTTTTCAATTCACCTAAATTGAGATCTAAATGCGGTCTTTAGCGCATAACGATAGGCGTTCAGCCTTGTATTTACGAGCTTCCTAGGTGTTTACCAGTGAGGTGCATAAAAGCGACATTTGGGAAAAATGCCGCCCATCGACACTCTGCTCCAAACTGGTTATGATGCTTAGACAGTCGTCTGAAGACTTTGTCTACGCAAGATTCGGAATCAGCCGGTTCTTCGTGCGATGTCCGGATCGGCTGGACGACGTGTTTTTTGTTTTTTAAAGGAATTTTTGCATGGCCACGGGTACTGTCAAATGGTTTAACGAAACCAAAGGCTTCGGCTTCATCACTCCGGACGGCGGCGGCGCAGATCTGTTCGCGCACTTCTCCGAAATTCAGGGTTCGGGCTTCAAGACCCTGAAGGACGGCCAGAAGGTCACCTTCGAGGTGAAGCAAGGCCCGAAGGGTCTGCAAGCCTCGGCGATCAAGCCGGAATAAGTTTCGGGCTGATCGCCTGAGATGAGAAAAGGGGAGCATCTGCTCCCCTTTCTTTTTTGCCCGACGCTTTCGCTTGATTTCAGGCCAGCTTCCGTACACTGGTACGCGAGGGCTGCAGAATCAGCGCCTTGGAAGAGTCTGCGTCCACCTTCGCGTCCGGATAGACGACCAGTACGTCCTTCAGCGCCTTGCGGAACAACGCGCGGAATTTCCGCTCGCTTTCGGTTTCAGTTCCGAACTGCATCTGCAGCGCTTCCCAGGGGATCTCTGTACGCTTTTGGATCGTGAAGAAGCGGTATGTAAGCCAGGAATACACATCCAGCGCGAACGGCGATTGTTTGAGTGCTTTCAATGCGCGCATATCCACCGGCACCGGCCGATTTACAAGTTCGTTGAAGAACGGTTCGGACAGCACCACGAAGCTCTCGAACATCGAGCCCTGGCCCGGCTGCATCGGATCCCACCAGGTGGACAGCTGGTCCGCCAGCAAGTAACCAATGCGATCGATCGAGAGCGGCTCCTGGTTCTGATTCTGGCTGCTCGGCGCCGACTTGTTCTGCACGATGGCGATCGTGGCCGAGAACAGGCGAATCATCTGCTGGCGCACCAGCGTCATGGTGCCCCGCTTGCCGCCCGTGGCCATCGGGATGCCCAGGTTGTACATGAACTCGGACAACGAGTTGCCCAGCGAAATGCGCCGGTCTTCCACTGTGCCCTGGAATTCGCCGCGCTTCTTCTTCGCCATGATCTCCTTGCCGATCCAGGCGAGCATCAGGCGCGGATACGAACCATACGGATAGCCGAAAGAGACCGTCTCCGAAACGATGCGCTGGCGCCCATTGCTGGCCCGCTCCGAACGCTGCTGCGTGAAGTAGCCCGGCTGGATCATCAACGAAATGTTGCCGCTGGAGCGTGTCCAGACCGGCGGCGCGCCCTTGGGAGCACGATAGGGGAGCGTGACCTGGACGCTGGCGCGGCTGAGGAAGCCGACTTCGCCGCTTTGCCAGGCGTCTTCGCGTTCCATTGCCTGCGCTTCATCGAACAGGCGCTGAAACTTCTCCGGCGCGGCAATGACTTGCCCTCCCGAGGGGACGATGATGCGGCCGGACGCATTGTCGTCCGGTTTCCCATTGGGTGTGAGGCGTTTGGTGACCATGGTGGGCAAGAATTGTTCAGAGCCTTTGTACTAAAACGCCTTCGCCTTGTCACGCAGAATTGGGTACGTTTTCTTATTTTTGCTCGTTGTCGCGGGAAGGGCATCGGTGGGCAACCGTCAAGGTTGTCCACGGAAGACCTTTCCTCACTACAAGCCATATATACCTTCTACGTTTACTACAGGTAAACCGTATACGCGGCCCGCAAAGCCTTGCCGGTATTAGGTTCAGGGGGGTAAACCGAACCAGATTCTGCGACTGCCCGAACCAGATTCTGCGCGATGGCGTACCCGCTTCTGCGCGAAACCGTACCCGCTTCTGCGCATTGGGCGTACCGGAATCTGCGGGGATAACATCATGTTGTCCACAGTGTTATCCACAGAAAACAGAGGCTGGGCAGCGTGATCCGGGCTGTTTTTGTCTGTGCGTACCCGTTTCTGCGGCCGATTCGGCGTTCTTTTGGCAGGCCCTCGACCTGACAGCTGGAGATGCGTACCCGTTTCTGCGGGGATATGGGCTGGGTCGACACGATCACCGTACCCAAATCTGCGCGTGTGCGGATCGCTGTGATTGTTCGAGCCGAGTCTGTTAAACGCTTCCCATGAAAGCGAGCACACGCTCTACACAGTGTGGCTGCGTTACGTGCGTACCCGTTTCTGCGCCGCGGCTCTCGGGCAGAGCTGATCGCGCCCCATCGAACGTTTTGTCTTGATGCTCGAATTCCGAACTTTCATCGCTGAAACCTTCAGGGAAGGGAGCGGTTTGCTGATACCTCCAGGCTCCGGCTGCTGGCCACCGTACCTGTTTCTGCGGGTAAAAAGCCTTATTGGCCAAAGGCTTGGCGTGACGCCTTGCAAACCAGGCGTACCCGTTTCTGCGGAAGCCCGCGCAGAAACGGGTACGCCCGATTCGGGCCCCACTCGCAGAAACAGGTTCGCTTTGAGACAGAGATGACGCGCGAGCATGCGCAGAAACGGGTACGGCTTCGCCTTCATGGCCCGCAGAAACGGGTACGCATCTGCGTTGTGGTTGCGCATGCCGTCCCTTGGAGATGTACGTACCCGTTTCTGCGGAGCCACGCGCAGAAATGGGTACGTCAATCGCTACGCACGCCGCGTAGTATCTGGTTTTCGCAGAAACGGGTACGGTTTATGGAAGATTCGGACAGCCTTCGCCGCCGACGTGGCAGGTCTTGTCCCATGGGTGCACAGGTCATGCGTTTCGGGCATCATGCGCATCCCGCACGCTGGCCCGACCCTATGGCCGGCGCGTTCTCCATCATCCGATTCGCATGAACAGTATTTGGACCGCGCCGCCTCGTGGTGCCGGAAGCTTGCTAAGAGTAGCCTCGCCCCATGGTGGGCGTGCAGTGGGGGAGCCACGCGCAGGACAGCGCCGGCCGACGATGACACTTCACAACAAGAGGAGACAACCTGAATGACTTGGCTCGCGCGCACCTTCAAGCTCGAGGAACATCAGACCGACGTTCGCACGGAAGTGCTCGCCGGACTGACGACGTTCCTGACGATGGCGTACATCATCTTCGTCAACCCGAACATCCTGGCCGACGCCGGCATGCCCCACGACGCGGTGTTTGTCGCCACCTGCATCGCCGCGGCGATCGCACCATCATCATGGGGATGTACGCGAACTACCCCATCGCGATGGCGCCGGGCATGGGCCTGAACGCCTACTTTGCGTACGCGGTGGTCAAGGGCATGGGCTTTACGTGGCAGGCGGCGCTGGGCGCGGTGTTCATTTCCGGCTGCCTGTTTCTGCTGGTGAGTGTGTTTCGCATCCGCGAGATGATCGTCAACGGCATCCCGCATTCGATTCGCGTGGCGATCACGGCCGGCATCGGGCTGTTCCTGGGCATCGTGTCGCTCCGGGGCGCAGGGCTGATTGTCGGGAATCCGGCGACGCTCGTGACGCTGGGCGATGTGCACCAGCCCTCGGTCATCTTGGCGGTGATCGGCTTCTTCGTGATCGTGGCGCTGGACCACCTGCGTGTGAAGGGCGCCATCCTGATCGGCATTCTGGCCGTGACGGCAGCGAGCTTCTTCTTTGCGGGCAACACCTTCCACGGCGTGGTCTCGATGCCGCCGTCGCTTGCGCCCACGCTGATGCAGCTCGACATCATTGGCGCGCTGTCGGTCGGCATCCTGAATGTCGTGCTGGTGTTTTTCCTCGTGGAGCTGTTCGACGCGACCGGCACGCTGATGGGCGTGGCCAACCGCGCGGGCCTGCTCAAGCAAGGCAAGATGGATCGTTTGAACAAGGCACTGCTGGCCGACAGCACGGCCATCATGGCGGGCTCGCTGCTGGGGACGTCGTCGACCACCGCCTATATCGAAAGCGCTTCGGGCGTGCAGGCGGGCGGCCGAACGGGGCTGACGGCGCTGACGGTGGCCGCGCTCTTCCTGCTGTGTCTGTTCTTCTCGCCGCTGGCGGGCGTGGTGCCGGCGTATGCGACGGCGCCCGCGCTGCTGTATGTGTCATGCCTGATGTTGCGCGAGCTGGTCGACCTGAACTGGGAAGACACCACCGAGGCCGTGCCAGCGGTGCTGACGGCGCTGATGATGCCGTTCACGTATTCGATCGCCAACGGCGTTGCGTTCGGCTTCATCACCTACGCGGGCCTGAAGCTGTTCACCGGGCGCATGCGCGAGGTGCCGGTCATCGTGTGGATCATCTCGGCGGTGTTCCTGTTCCGCTTCTTCTATCTGTCCGGCGGGCATTGAGCGCCAGTGTCTTCAAGCGGATCACAACGAACGCGGACTTTCGGGTCCGCGTTTTTCTTTGGAGCATTTGCGCCGAAGCGTACCCATTTCTGCGTGCGATTGCGCAGACGAGCGTACCCGTTTCTGCGTACTGCCGTCGACGATTCAACGACAAAGCGTACCCAATTCTGCGGACGAGGTAAGCGACAACTGTCGCGCAAATCGCGCCGACAATTGGTTTCGACAATGCGTTGATATGGCACCCACGCAGGCGGGGCGTACCCGTTTCTGCGCGATGTGTGGAGGAATGTCAGGGAGAGGGCACGGCCAGTCTGCGTGCGGCGTCGGCAATGCTGGCGACCAGATCGGCTTCGCGCGCCCGCACGGCGGCGCTCGGCAGGGCAGCCAGGCCAAGCGCGTGGGCAACGTCGGCTGCCGGCTCACCGGTGGCAAGCCGCTCGCGCAGATGGGCGCCGCGTAGGCCGCGCAATGAGGCATTCGCGAGGCGTACGGCAGCGTCGGCGTGGCCGATGGCGCGAGCGTATTCAGCGGCTTCGCCGAGCATGGCCTTGACGATGAGCAGCAGTTGCGAGCGCGAGGCGATGCCCTTGCGCTCTCCGAAATCGCGGCGCAGGGCTGGTGAGTCGATGATGGTGCCGTCTGCGCGTCGCGGCGAGCGCTTGCGCACCGACAGCAGCAGCGGCGTGGCTTCATTCGGCAGGGGCAGCGGCGAGAGGCCAAAGGCCGTGCGGTACTCGCGCAGCGCAGACATCAGCGCATCGCAGGGCAGCCAGCGCTGCGAACGGCCTGTGCCGACCTCCAGCAGCCAGACCGATGCCGGCAGCTGTGCGTCGGCTGTTGCGTGCGAGGCCGGAACGGCGTGCAGCGCCACGTCGCCCATCCGCGCGCACATCAGCTCCGATACACGCATGCCCGCCTGGGCGAGCAGCACGGCGAGAAAGTGGTCACGCGCCTGACGCAGGCGGCCTCCCGGCCGAGCGCGACGCGCGCCCGCACGGCATCGATGATCAATGCCATGTCGGACGCGCCCAGTGCGGTGTCCGGTCCGGCCGCTGCGACGGACCGGGGCGCGGGCGTGCTCGGCGCCGGCACGGTAATGACGATCGCATCGTCATCGAGAAACGGGTTCGCGCGCAGATAGCCCATGCGCAGCAGCCAGCCGCAGAGGTTCGCCGCGATGATGCTGCTCTGGCGTGTGGAGCGTGCCGAAAGCGGGCCGCGCAGCGGCGTCCAGTTCGCATCGTTGCGTTCGATGCCGCGCGCACTGATCGCCCATGCAGGCGGTTCTTGCAAAAAGCGCAGATAGGCCGACGCGTCGTCGCGCTGCCAGCTTGCGATCGGCTTACCGAAGGTGCGCGCGTACCAGCACACGCGCTCGGCTTCCACGCGGTACTGCGACAGCGTGGAAGCGCTCACCGCACGAGCGCCGGAAGCGCGCGCGGCGAGCCACGCCTGCACGCGCTCGCGCTCGTGCGCGAAGGCCTGCAAATCGGCCTCGGAAGCGGCGTTATCGGGAAGGGGCACGGCGTCGGCCGGGCGCGGTTCAAGCATGCGGAGCGTGTGTGGAACACGAAGACAAAACGGATCGCGCAAGTATAGCGATCCGCATTCACGCCCCGCCGCCTGCAGCGATTGGAGGCCGCATTCAAGTGCGATGGGCACGCGCCATGCTCAATGCGGGAACGTCGCTTCGTATGTCGGACGCTTCCGACAAAACGATCGGAACCGGTTCGATAGGCGCGCTGAATGTGCGCGTTTATCTTCGGCTCCACAAGTCGACAACAACGTACATGGGCGCGTGATGCATGCGGCCCGGTTCATGACAGGACTCTCCCTCCGAGGTGCAAGATGAAGATACAGATCAGGAAGATCGTCGCCGTGCTGGCGCTGGGTTCGTTGGGCGTGATCGCTGGATGCGGTGGCGGTGACGACGACATCGGGCAGATCATCGGCACCAGTTCGCCGCAGTACCGCACGGTGCACGCCAACCCATTCATCGGCAACGTTGACTTTGGTGTGAACGGCACCACGAAGATCAGCAATGTTGGTTTCAAGAACGTCAGCAACTACTTCGGCATTGACGCCACGGCCAGCACGGCCACCGTGTCCAACACGGGCAGCAGCACGCCGCTCGCCTCGACGGGGTTCACGCCGGCAAACGGCCACCGCTATACCGCGCTGGCCATCGTGGGCGCCAACGGTTCGGCGACGAGCCTGGCGCTGATCGATGACCCGTATAACAAGTCGATCCTGTCAGACAAGGCGCGCGTGCGGACCTTCAACGCTTCGTACAACGCTCCGAATGTGGACGTGTATGTGACCGCGCCCAATGTGGACCTGGCTGCCATCGCGCCGACCATGAGCGGTGCATCGTACGGCGGCGCGGCGCCGGCCAGCACCCAGGATTCGATCTACGTCGACGGCGGCACGTACCAGGTGCGGGTGGCGACGGCGGGTACGAAGAACGTCATCTTCACGTCGCAGCCGTTCAGCCTGGCCAACAACGCCGACTGGCTGATTACCACGCTGCCCGCGGGCGGCGTGGGCGCCGTCACACCGAACGCGATTCGCGTGCTGGTGGCACAGGCCAACGGCGCTTCGCAGACGGCTTCTGAGCTGCCCTCGCAGTAAGCCGGCTTCACGCCCTATGATGCGGTGCTGCGGCACCGCATTTTTTTTGAGGGCGTGCCGGGAATGAAAACTGCTAACGAAGGGCGCAATGAGTGAATCCGTAACGGGCTGGTCGGCAGCCGTGCGCGCACCGTGCGCGGCGCGTGCTGCACCGGCCGTCAGGAAGCAGGCTGACGTGTTCTGGGTAGACGATCCTTTGACGGGCACGCGTCTGCACGTAAGCGCCGGAGCGCAGACGTGGGGCGTGCAGCCCGATTCCCTGTGCGGCGCTCGCGACCGCTGGCTCGCCCATGTGCATCCAGATGATCACATGGCATTGCGTGCTGCCTGGGACGGCTTGGCACGGGGGCAGGAGTTCGTGCTCGAATACCGATGGCTCGGAGATGACCACGGCGAAGCCCGCGAATATCGCGTTCGCGAACGGGGCTACCTCATGCCAAGCGTCGACGGTGCATCGGCGCACGCCGTGGGCGTGGTCGAAGACGTGACGCACGGCCATCAGACCCTTGCCGCGCTCACCGAGTCGGAATTCCAGTTGCAATGGCTGACCGAAAGCGTGCCGTTTCCGCTGGTACAGATCGACCCGCAGCACCGCGTGCGCTTCGCCAACCGCGCGTACGCGCAGCGCTTGGGCTTTCGGCACGAGGACGTGCTCGGGCGCCATCTGCGTGAACTGATGGGCGAGGCCGCCTATGCGCGGGTCCTGTCGCATCTGAACGATGCATTCGCGGGGCAACGCGTCGAGTTTGAAATGGAACTGCAGTACCCGGCCGGCGTTGGCCGCCGGTTCGTGCACGCTGCGTATTCGCCGCAGCACGGGTCGGACGGCCAAGTGCAGGCGCTCGTGTGCGTGGTCGAAGACATCACCGAGCGCAAGGCGGCCGAGCACGAGCGTTTTCGACATCAGCGCGAATTCGTCACGCTGGTGGAAAACGCGCCCGACGTGATCGCACGGCTCGATCGCGAACTGCGCTGCGTGTATGTGAACCGCGCGGTGAACGACGCGTTTGGGGTGGCCCCCGCCGTGATGATTGGCAAGACGCTGGTGGCATCGCCCCTTTCCGTCGAGGTCACGGAGCCGCTGGAGGACGCTGCGCGCCGCGCGTTCGACCTTGGCGCAGAACAGACGCTGGCGTTGCATCTCGACGTGCAGGACGGTCGCCCGCGCGGGGCCCACTACAACGCGCGCGTCATTCCGGAAGCGGACCGGAATGGCGCCATCGAATCGGCGCTGCTGATTATTTACGACGTGACTGAACGCACGGAGGCCGAGCGCGAGCGCGATGCGTTGTTGCTGCGTGAACAAGCTGCGCGTGCACAGGCGGAAGCTGCAGCACTGGCCCGCGATCAGTTCCTGGCGGTGGTGTCGCACGAACTGCGGTCGCCGCTCAATGGCATCCAGAACTGGGCGTACGTATTGGAAAGCCAGGTGGCCGGCGGGGCGCCCCTCATGCAACGCGCGCTGGCGGGCATCAAGACCGGCGTCGAGCAGCAGGTACGCCTGATCGAAGACCTCCTGGACGCCACGCGCGTGATGAGCGGGAAGCTGCGCCTGACGCGCGAACCGTTCGTGCTGCGCACGGCGCTGGAACGCGCGCTCAACAGCGTGCACACCCTCGCTGCGGAACGCCGCGTCGCCCTGCATACCACCATCGACCTGAACGATCATGAGATCGACGGCGATGCCGATCGCGTCGAGCAGATCGTGTGGAACCTGCTGACCAACGCCATCAAGTTCACGCAGGAAGGCGGCGATGTCTGGCTGTCGGCCGATCTGTTGGGCGAGGTGGCGCGCATTGTCGTGCGCGACAATGGCCGCGGCATTGCACCGGCGTTCCTGCCGTATCTGTTTGATCCATTCCGCCAGGCTGACGGCGCGCACACGCGGCGCACGGGTGGTCTGGGGCTTGGGCTAGCTCTGGTCAAGCGTCTGACCGAGTTGCACGGCGGGCGCGTGTATGCGCGCAGCGAAGGCGACCAGCATGGCGCCACGTTTACCGTGTACCTGCCGTTGCATGCCGGGGCTGATCTGATCACGCCGCTGGCGGAAGATCCGGAACGCACCGGGCCGTTGCCTTCACTGGCAGGACTGCGCGTGCTGCTGGTCGACGATCAGCAGGACGCTCGCGACGCGCTGGCGACGTTGCTGACGCAGGTCGGCGCGGAAGTCGGCAGCGTGGGCTCCGGCCACGAGACGATGGCGCTGCTCGACGTCTGGGGTGCACGGGGCGAAGCGGGCCACCCGCAGGCCGTGGTGTGCGACATCGCGCTGCCCGATGAGGACGGCTACGCAATCCTGCAGAGAATCCGCACGTGGGAACGCGAGCACCTGCCCGCCGGGGCTACGCCGATGGCCGCCATCGCGCTGACCGCATTTGCGCAGCCGCACGATCGCGCGCGGGCGCTGGCCACGGGCTTTCAGGAACATCTGATCAAGCCTGTGTCGCCGTACGATCTGGTGCGCACGTTGCGCACGCTTGCCATGCGGGTCTCCGCACCGACCTAGTCGGCGGGGGCACGAGTTTTGCGCAGAGAAGGTTGAACCACTTTCTCTGTCATGCCAGCCGAACCCACTCCCTCCACCTCGCCGCCCGAACCCTTGCACGGCAGCCTCCTCGATGGGCTGCGGCAGCCGGCTTGGCGCGTGGCGATGGTGCTGGTGGCCATTGGCGGCACGTTGGTGTTTCTGCAATGGGCGCGAGCGTTTCTGGTGCCGTTCACCCTTGGTGTGGTACTCGCGTTTGCCTTGAACCCGGTGGTGGTGTGGTTGCGGCGCTGCTATGTCCCGCGCCCGATTGCTGCCGCTATCGTCGTGCTCGGCTTGTGGATCGCCGGTGCGGTACTGGCGTTCGGGATGCAAGACGGCGTCTCGGCCATGGCGAACCGGTTGCCGGTCGCCGCGGAGCGCATGGCGCAGGCCATCGACGGAATGCGCGGGCACATGGGCGGCGCGTTCGACAAGATGCGCGATGTGACCGTCGCGCTTGAGCACGCCGCCGAAGGCGTGCAGGGCAAGCCGCGCCGGCGCCTGCCAAGCGTTCGCCTGCGGCCGCGGCGCCTGCCGAGGCAGCTTCCGCGCAGCCGGTGCTGCCGGTGCGCGAGTTTCTATGGACCGGCTCCGCCAATCTCTTCGCGCTTGCCGGGCAGCTCGTGGTGGTCTCGTTTCTCGTCTACTTCCTGCTTGCATCGGGTCAGGCGCTCAAGCGCAAATGGGTGCGCGCAGTGGGCAACACGCTGAGCGAGAAGAAGCGCGCGGTGCGCATGATGGCGGTCATCGGCACGCAGATCCAGTATTCCCTGCTGGTGCTGTTCGCGACCAACATCGTGCTGGGCATCCTCACCACGGTGGCCTTTGTGCTGCTCGGCATGGAGGACGCGGCGGTCTGGGGTCTGGCGACCGCCGTGCTGCATTTCGTGCCGTATCTGGGTTCGGTGGTCATTGCCGTGGCCAGTGGTATCGGGGCATACCTGCAGATGGGCGCGTGGTCGGATGCGCTTGTCGTGGCAGGGGTGACGCTGCTGCTTGCCACGCTGGTCGGCACGCTGCTCGTGACATGGCTGCAAAGCCGGGCGTCCAAGCTCGACCCGTGTGTGGTCTACATCGGCCTGCTGCTGTGGGGCTGGCTGTGGGGCCTGTGGGGCTTGCTGCTGGGCACGTCCATCACGGCGATGATCAAGGTGGTATGTGATCACGTCGAGCGCCTCCGCCCGCTCGGCACGCTGCTCGGCACCGCCGATGCGCCGGCCGGCGTGTCGCAGCGTCTGCTGGACCGACTGCGCGGCCGTCCCACGCGGCGGCGCGAACGTGCGCACCACCCCCGCTGACGACGCCTGGGTCACCTTGCGCAGCAAGCGTTACAAGCGCGTGTAACCCTTACGCAACGACCGCGCCACGGCGGGAGCAGAGGCATTGCTACCCCGCCTCGTTTGCGCCGCGTTGCGGTGCAGTGGTGGTGCAGGTCTTGTCGGCTGGATGGCGGAGACGGGTGCGGTGGGCACGTCGGTTGCGGTGCGCAAGGCAACCAGATCACGTTCGCAGGAGAGCGCCATGAACCGACTCCGCCCCGCCTTATGCGGCCCCCATCAGCGCGGCGAACGTCCCGCGGGCACGACCCCGCCGCGTGCGCCCGGCGCGGGCCAAAACTTCCAAAGCATCGACAAGATGCATGGCGACGCCGAGCACGACGAGCCCGCGTCGAGCGCGGCCGAGCGGCTGCCGCACGAGCGCGACCAGCATCTTGAAGAGCAGCATTCCGAACCGCGCAGCAGTGCCAAACAGGCCGCGCGCGACATCGAAAGCGGGCAGCTCGACACCGATCTGCACGACACCCCTGGGGTAGAGCGCGTCGTGCGCGACCGCCATCCGGCCAATCGCGATGATGGTGATCGCCAGGTCGCTCACCGCAGCGCAGACGACCTCGCGCACAAGCGGGGGCAGACGAGCGCCCCCTCGCACCGCCGCGACGAAAACAAAGGTTGATCGATCCATGCGCATTGCTTATGTGACCGAAACCTGGCCGCCGGAACTGAACGGCGTGTCGCTCACGGCTGCACGCACCGTGGCGTTCCTGCAGACGCGCGGGCACGACGTGATGCTGGTGCGCCCGCGCCAAAGCGCCATCGACGCCGGCAAGCCCGCATTGGCGGACGACACGTTGCGCGTGCCCGGCGTGCCGATTCCGTTGTATCCGGATTTGCGCATGGGCTTGCCCGCACGCCGACGGCTGCTTCGCGCGTGGGGCGTCTATCGGCCCGACCTCGTGCATGTCGCGACGGAGGGACCACTTGGCTGGTCTGCTATTCGGGCCGCGCGCCAACTCGGCCTGCCGGTCACGTCGGATTTCAGAACCCGCTTTGACGAATACGGCCGCCACTACGCGTGGGAGGGCGCCGTGACGTTGGTGCGCGCGTATCTGCGCGCGTTTCACAATCGCACCGACCGCACCTTCGTTCCCACGCGCGAACTGCAGCGGCAGTTGAGCGAACTCGATTTCGAACGCCTGACCGTCAGCACGCGCGGCGTCGATGCACACCGATTCACGCCGCAGGCCCGTAGCGAAGCGTTGCGCGCGCAATGGGGCGTCGCGGCAGATACACCGGTGGTCCTGACGGTCGGACGTCTGGCATTGGAAAAGAACCTGGGTGTCGCGCTCGATGCGTTCGCTGCCGTGCGGGAGCGCGTGCCCGATGCGCGCCTCGTCATGGTGGGCGACGGCCCGCAGCGCAACGCACTGCGCAGGCGCTGCCCCGATGCCATCTTTGCCGGCACCCAGCATGGCGAAGCACTGGCGGCGCACTACGCATCTGCGGACCTGTTTCTCTTTCCCAGCTTGACGGAGACCTTCGGCAACGTGGTGGTCGAGGCCATGGCCAGCGGCTTGCCCGTGGTGGCGTTCGATACCGCCGCTGCCGGCATGCACGTGCGCAGCCGCGAGAACGGTTGGCTTGCGCCCGTCGGGGACGCTGCATCGTTCACGCAGGCGGCCGTCGCGCTCGCCACTGACGCCGGCCTGCGGCGGCGGCTGGGCCAGGCAGCGCGGCTGACGGCGCAGAGCCTGGATTGGCCCCGCGTGCTCGAACGCTTTGAAGCTGCGCTCATTGCCGTGCACGATGCTGCCACCAACGGGGAGGCCTACCATGGCGACGCACGTCTGGCCTGACTGGAAGCGCTGGCGCGAGCGCGATCGGCAGCTCGCCGTGGCGCTCAACCATGTGGCGGGCAATGCGTCGGCGATGCGCTTCTATCGCGTGTCAGCCGCCTGGGCGACGGCATGCTGTGGTACGCATTGATGGCGGCGCTGCCCGTGGTCGGCGGTGACACCGGTTGGGAATGCGCCAAGCAGATGGGCCTTACGGGGCTGCTCTCGCTCATCATCTACATCGTGCTCAAGCGTGGTGTGTGCCGGCCGCGACCGTACCTTTCCTGCGAAGAGATCCACCTGTGCGGGCGTGTGCTGGATCAGTTCAGTTTTCCATCGGGCCACACGCTGCATGCGGTGTCGTTCAGCATCGTGATGGCGGCGTACTACCCGCGCATGGCACTGGCGCTCGTACCATTCACGCTGATGGTCGCCCTCTCTCGCGTCGTGCTCGGCCTGCATTACCCGAGCGACGTGCTCGCAGGCGCCGGGCTTGGGATGCTGATCGGCGGATTGTCGGTGTGGCTGTTTTAACGCCCGCGCTCAGTACGACGTTTGCGCCTGCCCGGTGACGGTCGTCTCCGGGCCGCCCATCCAGGCCTGCGCCAACATCTGCGCAAAGCCATTCTTGGTGACGGGCGTGCGCGTCTCCAGGCATGCGGCGAGCAGTTCCTGCCAATGGCGAATGACATCGGGATGCGCCGCGTCAGCCGGATGCAGGCCCAGGCGCAGCAGCGGTGCCTCGGCGTGCCGCTGCGCCAGCCAGCGCAGGTAATACCGCGACACCAGCCGGCGCGCCGGCGAGCGAACGCTATACGTCAGGCAAGGTGCCTTGAGCGGGCGGCGCGGGTGCAGCAGGTAAAAGCGCTGCAGCGTGGTCGTGTAGCGCAGCGGCAGCCCGTCGAGCGCTTCCCAGGTGGCCGGGTTCATCAGCCACGCGGGCGCGACAAAGCCATGCAGCGGCCAGCCATTTGCGGCAAACCACGCGGCACCGGCTTCGATGCGCGCACGCGCGGCTGCCAGAGGAATCGCAGAGAACTCGCCTTCACCGGCCGTATAGCGTGTGCGGATCAGCTGCTGGATCAGGCCGCCAGGGGGCTGGTCGTCCAGATGCGCATAGCCGTGCAGCACAAGTTCATCGCCTTCGGCCAAGCATTCGCTCATCACCCGGCAAAAGCGCTCGCTGTTGCGTGCGGTCGGGCCGCGATAGAAGTTCGGAATGACGAGCAGCGACTTGGGTACGCGCGCCACTTCATCCAATGCGGAGAGCAATACCTTGCACGCAGGCCAGGTGGCCGGCGTGACATCGTGCATGGCAAGGATGAGATAGCGCGACATGATGGACAGATCGGTCTGGACTACCGGCCGCGCGACGCACGCACGACGCGTTCGCGAGCCGGCGGGAGTGTTGTTTCGGCGGCGGTGCCGGTTTGGCGGCCGAGTAGAGCGAGATAGCGTTGCAGCAGTTGCGGCAGCACCGCCCGCCAGTCGTAGTGCATGGCATGGCGGCGCGCGGCGTGCGCGAGTGTCACCGGGTCCCGTTGGCGCAGCGCCTGGAGCGCCTGCGCAAAATCGTCAGCGACGCAACGTGGCACGGCATAGCCGACGTGCTCATCCACCAGCTCGCTCAAGCCCCCCGCTGCGCACGTGACGACGGGCACGCCACTGGCCATCGCTTCCAACGCGACGAGGCCGAACGTTTCCTGATCGCCTGCATGGACAAACACGTCTGCGCTTGCCATGGCGGCAGCCAGGTGTTGCGCGTCGCCTTCATAAGCGAGCGCGCGCACGTTCTTGCCGCGCGGAGGCGTCGGGCCCGAGCCGATGGTGACGAGCACGCTGCCGTCGTCGAGTTTGTCCACCGCGTCGCACAGCACGTGCAGGTTTTTCTCCGGCGCATAGCGGCCAACGTAGAGCAGCACGCGCGCATCGCGCGGCAGGTCCAGCTGCTCGCGCCAGCGCAGCGAGCGCCGCGCTGGGTGGAACAGGCGCGTGTCGACGCCCAGCGGCTGCAGCTCGATGCGCTGCACGCCCAGGTCGGCCACCTTCTGCGCGATGTAGCGGCTCGGCACGAAGACCGTATCGAAGTGTGGATACAGCTTGCGAGCGTACGCCGCAGCTGCCAGCTCGGCAGGCGGCCCGCCCAGCCGGCGGAAAAACGCTGGCAGATCGGAGTGATAGAACGCCGCCACCGGCACGTTCAGCCGCGCGCCCGCCTGCACCGCCGCCCATGACAGCCGATAAGGGTCGCCCGCTTCGATCAGGTCCGGCGACAGCGCACACAGTGCACGGACCGCAGGCCCGGTCCGCAGCGGAACGCGGTAGCCGTGTGAGAGCGGCAGCGGCACGCCCGGCACCACGGCGATCTCGTTGCTCGCGTCGTCGGCCGTGCCGGGCACGACCAGCGTGTGGCGCCAGTGCGTGGAGCGCAGAAAGTCGTGCTTGGCGCGCAGATAGCGTTTGACGCCACCGCTTTCCGCCGCCCAGAACATCGTCACGTCCGCCAGATGCAACGAGGCGGCCGTGGCATCGCCGTCGTGGCGATGCGGGTAGCGATCGGTGGGCAGCTTACGCACGGCGGTCAGACCTGGCGCCGCATTTCGGCGGGTGCAATGCGCATCAGCCCGCGGTACTTGGCGACGGTGCGTCGCGCAACGATCACGCCCTGCTCGGCCAGCATCTTCGCGAGCGAGACATCCGAGAGCGGTGCGTCCGCGTCTTCGGCTTCGATCATCTCCTTGAGCAGCGCCCGTACCGAGGCCGCCGAGCATGCGCCGCCCGTGTCCGTCGCCAGCTGGCGCGAGAAGAAGTACTTGAATTCGAAGATGCCGCGCGGCGTGGCCATGTACTTGTTGCCCGTGGCGCGTGAGATGGTCGATTCATGCAGGCCGAGTTCTTCGGCCACGTCGCGCAGCACCAGCGGCTTCATGGCGACCTCGCCGTATTCGAGGAAGTGCTTCTGGTGCGCGACGATCGCTTCGGCCACGCGCTGGATGGTGGCGAAGCGCTGCTGCGCGTTGCGGATCAGCCAGCGCGCCTCCTGCAGCTGATGCGCCAGCGGCGTGCGATGGTGACCGCGCGTCTGCGCAAACAGCTCTGCGTAGACCTTGTTGATGCGCGCGCATGGCGCTACCGACGGGTTCGTCAGCGCAATCCACTTCCCCTTGATCTTGGTGACGATTACGTCCGGCACGATGTAGCCGGCATGCGCCTGCGAAAAGCGCAACCCCGGGCGCGGGTCCAGCATGCGGATCAGTGCGCAGGCGTCGCGCAGCTCGTCTTCCGTACACCCCAGCGCACGACGCATCTGCGTGAATTCGCGCTTGGCCAGGCGCGGCAGGTGGCTGCGCACGATGTCCTGTGCGACTTCCTGGATGCGCTCTTCAGCTTCGGTGTCGGCGGGGCGCGCTTCGATCTGCAGGCGCAGGCATTCGGCAAGGTCGCGCGCGGCCACGCCGGGCGGATCCAGACTCTGCACGAGTGCCAGCGCAATCTGCATTTCCTTCTCGGTGGGCGGCGGCTCCACTGGCGCCAGCGGAATCAGTTCGGAAAGCAGCTGGCGCAGGTAGCCGTCGTCGTCCAGCGCTTCGATCAGTGTCTGTGCGACCAGGCAGTCGCGCTCTGACAGGCGATAGCTGCGCAGCTCCTGATGCAGATGCTCGCGCAGGCTCGGCGTGGAGTGCACCCACTCGCCGATGTCGCTGTCTTCGCCATCGCCATGGTGGGCGCCGCCGTGGCTGTAGTAGGTGCTGAAGTCGGTGGGAAACTCTTCCGATGCGGTCAGCGTCGCATCGGTTTCGATGGCGCTGGTGGTGGTCTCCAGCGGGACGTCGTCTGCAGGCGTGTGGTCGGCCGCCGCGCCGTCCAGATCGGCAGAAATGGCAATGTCGCCGGTGCGCGCGGCATCAGGCTGCGCACCTGCTTCTTGCTCGACTTCTTCCAGGAACGGATTGCTTGCGAGCGCTTCTTGCATTTCCTGCGCAAATTCGGTTGCAGACAACTGCAGCAATTTGACGGATTGCTGCAGTCGCGGCGTCAGCGCGAGATGCTGCTTCGCACGCATTTCCAGAGCGGCCTTGACCATTCGCCTTGCCTCCTTTGGTGAGTGGGCGTCGACATTTCCGTCGACCGGTCACCGCATCGATGCAAAGGATATGCCATGTCAGCAAAGCCAGTCGCCACAAGGCTTTACGGGCGGCTGGCACGCCGTTTCTACATGGTCATGTCGTTTTTATATGCCCATTGTTGCCGGCACATGACAGCGCTGGCGGTGGTTGCGGACGGCGTCGGCATACGCGGATGGGTGGCACCGCAGGTACATGCGTTGCTGCGGTAAGAGGCGGGAGACGCGCCGCAGTGCGCTTCCATTGCCTTCTTATCGAGCATCACATTCCAGGAGAAACCACATGCGAACACGTTTCCTGAGCGCTGCGCTTGTCAGTGCGATCTTTAGCCTCGGTATGGGTGCCGCCGTGGCCCAGACGACGACCGCGCCGGTCGACAACCAGGAGTCGAGCAACCCGACCAAGGCGCCGGGCAAGCGCACCGATCCGCCGTCGTCGACGGCCGATCGCACGGCCAATACACCGATGGCCGGCAGCGAGGCGACGCCCGCCGCGGGTGGCGGCGGCGGCACCAGCAAGCCGATGCACAAGAAGCATCGCCATCACAAGAAGTCCGGGTCCACCGTGCCGGGTGGTACCAACAGCGCCGGCGACATGTCGCATTCGGGCGTGCAGGCCGGGGGCAACGACGCCGCGACGACGACCGGGAATTCCTACCCCGGCAGCTCGAAGCAAGGTCAGTAACGTCGAAAACGAAAAGGGCCCGCCATGTCGATGACACTCGCCACCGCCGTCCGCACGGGCCCGCGCGCCCGCGCGGAGACCGAACCCGCACCGCGCCGTCCGGCGCCCGAACCGCAGGAACGCCGCCGCCACGAGCATCCGGGCGAGCGTGCGCACGCGCATCCGCGCTAAAACGTCAGCGCGGATGCTGCGGGATTCACAGAGTAGGACGCGCCGCTGTCAGGCCGCCATGGCGGCGGCCGCGGTGCTTTGGTAAAGGTCGAGGCGGTTGTACAGCGTTTTCAGGCTCACGCCGAGCGTCTTCGCGGCTTGGCGCTTGTCGCCATGAAAATGCTCCAGCGTGGCCAGGATCATTGCGCGCTGTGCGTCGGCCAGCGTCACGCCCACGGTCAGGCTCAGCACGCCTTCCTTGACGGTAGGACGGGCGGGGCCGCGGGCCGGTGCCAGGGGCGCAGCCAGTTCGACTGTTTTCTCGCCAAGGATGTACCCGCGTTGCACGGCGTTGCGCAACTCGCGCACATTGCCGGGCCACGGCTGGCTGCGCAGCGCCGCCAGGGACTGGCGCGAAAACACCTTGTCGGTCTGGTGGGCCGCGTTGAACTGCGCAAGGAAGTGCAGGGCCAGCTCTTCGATGTCGTCGCCACGATCGCGCAGCGGCGGCACCTGCAGCGGCACCACAGCCAGGCGATACATCAGATCTTCCCGGAAGGCGCCTTCCTTCACCGCTTCCAGCAGGTTGCGGTTCGTGGCCGCGATGATGCGCGCACGCGTCTGGATGGGCTCGGTACCGCCCACGCGCATGAACACGCCGGTCTCCAGCACACGCAGCAGCTTGACTTGCATCTCGACCGGCATTTCCGTGATTTCATCGAGAAAGATCGTGCCGCCGCAGGCGTGTTCGAAGTAGCCGATATGGCGCTGGGCGGCCCCGGTAAAGCTGCCCTTTTCGTGGCCGAACAGTTCGGATTCGATCAGGTTGGGCGAAATGGCGCCGCAGTTCACGGCGATGAAGGCCTGGTCTGCGCGCGGGCTCATGTCATGCACGGTGCGCGCAATCAGCTCCTTGCCGGTACCCGATTCGCCCATGATCAACACGGTGGCCAGCGTGCCTGACACCTTGCCGATCTGGTCGTACAGCGCCCGCATCACGGGCGAGCGGCCGTAGAGGTGGCCGAAATCCGGCTCGGCAATCGATTGGGCGGGGGATGTTTCTGCGTCCGACGGCACGCGGTCGGTGTCGTCAAAGTCGGCCAGGGCAGGGGGATAGCTCAGGCGCCCAACGGTCACTGCACGTTCGTCGGCGAAGGCTTCGCTCAAGGACATGGCTCCCTCGTGGTTGGTTGCGACGGGGACGTCCTGGCGAGTGGCTGCATCGTCAGCGATGCAGTCTTCCGAAGGCAGGGTACGTCGTCATCCCGTCACATTGTGTTGAAAAGTTGAGCCATTATCAGGGCCGCCCAAGCGCGTTGTATGTCGGTCGTGCGCTGACGTTTCTTCCATCCTGTCGGCCAAACGCTGACAAGAATCGGGCCTGAGATGCAGATGCAGCGCGGGTTTCACATTGCCAAGCGGCGTAACGTGTCCATTTCGTCCCGCAGGTGGCGAAGCGCTGACCTTCTCAACTATGCTGACTGCTGCGTAGTACGGGCAGGTTCGCCCGGTGTGATGTATCCGATCCATTTCTTGCATGCGCGCGTGTAAAAATTACCGGCGCCCTTCTCGTCGAGATGGGTTTGGCGCGCCCTGGCGGAGGTTGTATTGGATGGAATACTTTTTGCACCTGCCGCCGGTTCTGCCGCCAAGCGCACCGTTGCGCCATGCATGATTGCCGGCACATGCCGGCTCATCCAACCAAATCGAGATGCCACATATCCTGATTGTCGAAGACGATGCCAACGCACGCGCTGCTCTAGGTGAGCTGGTGGGTGCCGAAGGCTTCACCACCGCGCTGGCCGGGTCGCTGCGCGATGCGCGCATTCAGATGTCGCGTCACAGCCCCGATGCCGTGCTCATCGATCTTGTCCTGCCCGACGGCAACGGCATGGATCTGATGGAAGACATCGCGCCGCACTCCGGCACCGAGATCATCGTCATGACCGGCCACGCCAGCGTGGAAACCGCCGTCGAGGCGCTGCGCATGGGCGCGGCCGACTACCTGGTCAAGCCTGTCAATTTCCAGCGGTTGAAGTCCGTGCTGGCACGCATTCCGCGCCCCGGCGATCTGAAAGCCGAGATCGGCAATCTGCGGGGCGAGCTGCGGCGCCTGGGCCTCTTCGGCCAGATGCTCGGCAACTCCGCGGTGATGCAGACGTTGTATGACCAGGTCAGCCGCGTGGCGCCCACCGAGGCGACCGTGCTGCTGATCGGCGAATCGGGCACAGGCAAGGAACTGGCCGCACAGACCATCCACGACCTCAGCCTGCGTCGCAAGCAACCTTTCCTGCCGGTCAACTGCGGCGCCATTTCGCCCAACCTGATCGAGTCGGAAATGTTTGGTCACGAGCGCGGCAGCTTCACGGGCGCCGATCGCCAGCACAAGGGCTACTTCGAACGGGCCAACGGCGGCACGCTGTTCCTCGATGAAATTACCGAGATGCCGATCGAGCTGCAGGTGAAACTGCTGCGCGTGCTGGAAACCGGCGTGTTCATGCGCGTGGGCACCAACCGCGAGATCGATTCCGATGTGCGCGTGATTGCCGCCACCAACCGCGACCCCGAAGAGGCCGTGGCAGACGGCAAGCTGCGCGCCGACCTGTATCACCGCCTGAACGTGTTTCCGCTGCAATTGCCGCCGCTGCGCGAGCGCGGCAAGGATGTCGAGCTGCTGGCACAGCATTTCCTCGATCAGCTCAACGCGCAAAGCAATACCAAGAAGGCATTCCTGCCTTCGGCCATGGAGACGCTGCGCGGCTATCACTGGCCGGGCAATGTGCGCGAATTGCGCAACTACGTGCAGCGCGCGTACATCCTGTCGGACGACGCCGGCATCGATACGGCGAACGTACCGCTGCAAGTGTCGAGCACGCAGGTTTCGTCCGGTTCCACGCTGACGATTTCGGTCGGAACGTCACTGGCGAGCGCCGACAAGAAGCTCATTCTTGCCACGCTCGAGCAATGTGGGGGTGTGAAGAAGCGTGCGGCCGAGCTGCTCGGTATCAGCCTGAAGACGCTTTACAACCGGCTTGAGGAATACGGCAACAGCGGCGGCGACGACGGCGGCGAGGGCAACAGCGCCGGTTCCGGCCGCGCGCATGCCACCGAGGCATAACCGGACTTCCTGCTGCGGTACGCGGCTTGCTGATCCCGGGGGGTATCCGCCCCA
This sequence comes from Ralstonia sp. TCR112, assembly GCF_007997035.1. Classification (GTDB taxonomy): domain Bacteria; phylum Pseudomonadota; class Gammaproteobacteria; order Burkholderiales; family Burkholderiaceae; genus Ralstonia; species Ralstonia edaphi. Next base: position 73,342 of record NZ_VOSS01000029.1, read on the forward strand.
TGGCGGCAAGCTCACTCAACTGCACAGGAGGTCACCATGCTGCGTTATGCAGTCGTCTTTTTCATCATCGCCCTGATTGCGGCCGTGCTCGGGTTTGGCGGCATCGCTGCCGGCGCAGCGAGCATCGCCAAGATCCTGTTCATGATTTTCGTGGTGCTGTTTGTGGTCAGCCTCATCTGGGGCCTGGTCGCGGGCAGAGGATGACGCCGGGATGAAGCGCACAGCTTTCAACCCGGCCCTCGCGATGCCATGCAACTCCAGGAGCGCTGACTGATGGAACCGTCTCAAACCAATCCTTTTCCCAAATCCGATGCCAACGGCAACCTCATCCGCGGCGACGTCGCACAAGCCGCCGAGCGTGTGAAGGCGACCACGGCACAGGCCGTCGACCGCACTGCCGAGGCTGCCGCCACTGCGCTCGACGAGGCCGCTGCCAAGCGCGAGCAACTGCGCGCTTCACAGCAGCGGCTCATGAGCGATGCGGCCGAATGCATGCGGTCGCATCCGCTTGCGACGATCGGCCTGGCGTTCGGCGCGGGGTTTCTCATCAGCCGCCTGCTGGGGAGCAGCAACGACTGAGGGCTCAGACCCTCGCGATTTACTGCCAGCCACGGCAGCGCTTGCGCGCGTGCCGTGTGCTGACTAGGCTCAAGGTCAAGGTCGAGGCCGGCACCGCGCTGGCCCCGTTGCTTTGCAAGGAATCTCCATGCGCCTGGCTGCCTACTTCGACCGGGCCCTGCTCAAGCGTTCCGCCCAGGTGTTGATCGGGGCTGTGCAGCAGTGGTCTGCGCATCGCGCCGCGAGCAAGGGCGCGGCGTTGTCGTTCTACACGTTGTTCTCGATGGCGCCGGTGCTGGTGCTCGTCATCTCCATTGCCGGCTTGTTCTTTGGCGAACAGGCCGCGCGTGGCGAAATCTTCGGGCAGATCGAAGGGCTGGTCGGTACGCAGGGCGCTTCTGCGGTGGAAGCCGTGCTTGCGGCAACGCGGCGCTCCGGCAACGGCCTGTTCGCGGCGGTCACGGCCGTCGTCCTGTTGTTGGTGGGCGCCACCACGGCCTTCTCCGAACTCAAGGACAGCCTCGACGAACTCTGGGAGGTGCCGCCGCGCCAGCAGCCCGGGCTGTGGGGCTTGCTGCGCTCGCGGTTGCTGTCGTTCAGCCTGATCCTCGTGCTGGCGTTTCTGCTGCTGGTGTCGCTCACCATCAACGCGGCGCTGGCGGTGGTGGAGCGTTTCTGGGGCGCCTTGTGGTCGGGCTCCACTTCGGGCATTGCGCTGCTGGCGGCCGAGGCGCTGTCGTCTGCGTTTTCGTTTGCGGTCGTGGCGCTGCTGTTCGGCACCATCTTCAAGATGCTGCCCGAAACGCGCGTGGCTTGGCGCGACGTTGCCTTGGGCGCCATCGTGACGGCGCTGCTCTTCACGCTAGGCAAACACCTCATCGGCCTGTATCTGGGCAACAGCGCCGTCGCGTCGTCCTACGGGGCAGCGGGCTCGGTCGTGGCGCTGATGCTGTGGATTTACTACTCGGCGCAGATCTTCTTTTTTGGCGCGCTGGTCACGCGGCAATATGCGCTGCGATTCGGCAGCCGCCAGCACGAAGCGTCAGGTGCCGGGGCCGCCGCGCAGGCGGCGTTGCTGAACCCGGCGATCGCGGCCACGCTCTCCAATGGGGTTGCCGGGGGCCACGCAAGCGCAGCCCGCAACAGCCGCTAAGACACCCGCATCAATCGCGTGTCAGTTGCTCCAGCAGCATCCCCGCCACAAATGCCAGACCGATGGTAATGACCGGGTGCTGACGTACGGAGCCGCTCGCCTGCTCCGAGACATTCGCATGCAGGTTTTTCAACTGTTCGGTGTGCTTGTCGAATTGTGTGAGCGCCGTGGAGAGGACGCTCGCCAGCCGGTCGATGCCCTCGGCCGTGGCATCTTTCACGCGCTGCGCGGTGTGGTCGATCTGCGGATGCAGCGTGGTGACGGTCGCGCCGTTGGCGCCGTTCGTACCGTTGGTGCCATTGCTGGTGGTGGGCGGCTTGGGGGACAGTTCGGTCATATCGGCCTCCTGAGTTGGGTCGAGTCAGTCAGTCACAAGCAACCGTCATGCCCCGATCGTTGCGCGCCGCCAATAGAAAAGGGCCACGACTGTGGCCCTCGACACGGTGAGGAACTGCGCGGCTAGCCGACCGTCACCACGGTCTTGCGCACGGCCCAGATTTCAGCTTGCAGGGCCAATGCGGCGAGTGCCTGCAGGCTGTCCTGCGGCAGGGCCTTGATCCGCTTGCGGCGATTGGCGGCACGCTGCTGACGCGCCGCGCGCACGCTTTGTTCATCGAGTTGCCACGCCTTGCGGGTGGTCTCGATGATGCGTTGCACTGCCGGATCGACAGGGATTCGACTACGCACGATGTTGGACTCCTTGCTTCTTTGCTTCTTTCAACGTCGCGGCGTACCCAAAGGCGGGTTTCGCGACGGACTCCACGATACGGGAGCTTCATGACAACTTCGATAACACCGCCTCCGAAAGGGTTGTCAGTGCATTCCCACAACGGGTTGGTCTCCTCCGTCCGGGGGACGGTTCCTAGGGAGTTTCCCGCGCTTGCGGCCCGGATCAGTTGATCCTAAGCAAGGGCGCCGATCGCGTACAATCTCGGCTGCCCCGGATTGACAACGCCGCTCGGGCAGTCCATCGGCCGCCGGGATGACCCCGCAGCCAGCGCACTTGCCACGTGCGCAACCATCCGCATTTTTCACTCCTTCCCTTTCGGTTTTTGCCCGTGAGTACGCTGCAGCAGGAGATCCGGCGCCGCCGGACGTTCGCCATCATTGCCCACCCGGATGCGGGTAAAACCACGCTGACCGAGAAACTGCTGTGGTTCGGCGGCGCCATCCAGATGGCCGGCGCCGTGCGCGCACGTAAAGCCAACCGCCACGCCACCTCCGACTGGATGGAGATGGAAAAGCAGCGCGGCATCTCGGTCACGTCGTCGGTGATGCAGTTTCCGTACCGGAACGAAGGCGGCGACTACATCGTCAACCTGCTCGACACCCCGGGCCACGAAGACTTCTCGGAAGACACGTACCGCACGCTCACGGCCGTCGACTCCGCCGTGATGGTGATCGACTCCGTCAACGGCGTGGAAGCGCAGACCATCAAGCTGCTCAACGTCTGCCGCCTGCGCAGCACGCCCATCCTCACGTTCATCAACAAGCTCGACCGCGAAGGCCGTGCGCCCATCGAGCTGCTCGATGAAATCGAAAGCGTGCTGCAGATCCAGTGCGCGCCGATGACGTGGCCGATCGGCATGGGCAAGTCGTTCAAGGGCGTGTATCACCTCGTTAACGACACGGTGCAGCTGTTCGACCCGAACGCCGACAGCGAGAAGGGCGCCACGGCCGGCCTGATTCAAGGTCTGGACAACCCGGAGCTGGATCGCGTGTTGGGCTCGCAGGCGGAAGAACTGCGCATCGACATCGAACTCGTGCGCGGCGCATCGCACACGTTCGACAAAGAGGCGTTCCTGGCCGGCAAGCAGTGCCCGGTGTACTTCGGTTCGGCGGTGAACAACTTCGGCGTGCAGTCGCTGCTCGATGCACTGGTCGACCAGTCCCCCGAGCCGCTGCCACGCCCCACCGAAACGCGCGAAGTCAAGCCGATGGAAGAGAAGTTCACCGGCTTCGTCTTCAAGATCCAGGCGAACATGGACCCGAAGCACCGTGACCGCATCGCGTTTGTGCGCGTGTGCTCGGGCCGCTTCGAGCGCGGCATGAAGCTGCTGCAGGTGTCGACGGGCAAGACGGTCGCCATCAACAACGCCATCACGTTCATGGCGCAGGACCGCAACACCACGGAAGAGGCCTTCGCCGGCGACATCATCGGCGTGCCCAATCACGGCACGATCCGGCTGGGCGATGCCTTCACGGAAGGCGAGGCGCTGAAGTTCACGGGTATCCCGTCGTTTGCGCCGGAGTTCTTCCGCCGCGCGCGCCTGAACAACCCGCTGCGCCTGAAGCAACTGCAGAAGGGTTTGCAGCAGTTGGCCGAAGAAGGCGCCACGCAGATGTTCCGCCCGCTGGCATCGAATGACCTGGTGCTGGGCGCGTGGGTATCCTGCAGTTCGATGTGGTTGCGCACCGCCTGGAGCACGAATACGGCGTCGATGCCATCTTCGAACCGCACGAATGCTCCACGGCCCGCTGGCTGCGCGGCAAGCAGGAAGATATCGACAAGCTGATCGACAAGGCCGGCCACAACGTGGCGCTGGACGGTGCCGGCGACTACGTGTACCTGGCGCCGAGCCAGGTAAACCTGCGCCTGACCCAGGAGCGCTTTCCGGACATCCAGTTCATGGAAACGCGGGAAATCGTCTAAGCGGCGATGGGCGAAAACAAACGGGGCCATGTGCCCCGTTTTTTATTGACCTGTGCGGCGTGACACCGGGCAAACCGCTTCAAGCTGGCGGGCACCGGTGTCGGCGTTTCGCGGTGAGAGACGCAGAAGCCGCAGAAGCTGCGGGTCTGCGCCTGCCACTTTGACCGTGATCGGCTTGCCTGTATGGAACAACGCGTAGAAGCGCGCCCGCGACTTCACATCAGCCACGGCATACGATTCCATGTCGGACACTTCAAGGCGCGCCGGAATCGTTAAGCGCAGAGGGCCGGAAGCGAATTGGATGCGGAGGGCCGTTCCGTTTTGCCCCGGTTGCCCACTCGTGGATACCGCAACGCGGAGTCGCCCGTCCTCGCAGTTGGCGTAAAAGCTCAAGCCATCGGTTTCATAGCCGCCATACGTCAATGACTGTGCGACGTAGTACCAGCTTGCGAGTTCTTCTTCGGCGGTTTCCGTGGTGGCCGCCAACGCGGAGGTGGCGAACAAGGCGGCGATGGCAGCAATGGACAGGACGCGCAATTCGGGGCCTCTCACGAGCGATGAAATCCGGCGCGCAACGATGCCGGAATGCCGCTGAAAAGTCCATGGGGCAGACAATTCAAGGGCCGTCCTCGCGGCGTCGCCGCTGTATCCGCACCCGCACCGCATCCAGCCCGGCGCCCGCATCCAACACAGCCTCTGCGGCAAACACACCTTGCGCCAGACGCGCCAGAGCGCCGCCACCCGGCACCTCCACCGCCATGCTTGCGCCGCGTTCCAGCGCATGCCGCAGCGTGTCGTGCCACAACACCGGCCGCGCCATGTTCCAGGCGAGATCTTCGACGATGAGATTGGCGCGAAACAGCGCACGCGCGCGGCTGCTGCTGACGTAGGTGATCTGTGGCGCCTGGGCGGTGGCCTTTGCCGCGGCGGCCGCAAGCTCGGCGGCTTGCGTGTCCAGCAACGGGCAGTGCGACGGCACTGCCATGCACAACCGCGTCGTCTTCGATGCGCCGTGCGCCAGCGCACGCTCGGCGACGCGCGCGAGCGCTGCGTCGTTGCCGGCCACGACGATTTGCCGTTCCGCATTCACGTTGGCGACATAGGCCGGCGTGGCGGTGGTGTTGACTTGCGCAACGATGCCGCCGACCTCCGGTTCGGCGAGGCCGATGATGGCGACCATGCCGTAACCGCTTGGGTAAGCGTCTTCCATGAGCTGAGCCCGCAGGCGCACCAGGCGCAGCGCATCGCTGAACGCCAGCACACCGGCGACAACCGCCGCAGGCCACGCGCCAATGGACAGGCCCGCCACCATGTCCGGTCCTGCGTCCTGTCGAGCCAGCGTGCGAGCGACGGCCACGCCGGCAATCAAGAGACAAAGCTGTACGGCCACCGTCGACCGCAACGCCTCTGCGGTATCGAGCGTGAGCGGATCGACGCCGAGTACGTCGCCGGCTTCGGTCAACGTCTGCGCAACAGCCGGGTCATCAGGCAGCGCATGCAGCATGCCCGCGCGCTGGCTGCCCTGGCCGGGAAACATGAACAGGATGCTCATGCTGCGTCGCTCCATGGGTCTGCGACGAGCCGGGGGCCGTGGTCGGTCTTGAGCATCGTTTGATGCGACGACGCCAGCCAGTCGCGTAACGCGAAGCCGCCGTGGCCGGTGTCGATCTGCAAATCGACGCGGCACTCGGTATCGCTCAACAAGCGAACGAGCTGATCGCGCTGCGCAGTCGCTGGGGCACGCGGCATGCGCACGACGAGGTCGAGATCGCTCTCCGCATGCAGCACAGGCAGCCCGCTGGCGAGCGCAAAGCCGGCGCCGCCCGTCGGCCCCCACGCCCAGCCGAGTGCGGTGAGTTTGGGCGCCAGCGCGCGCAAGGTGCGCAGCGCCGCGAATGGCGCGTCGTGTGCGATGGCGGCGGCTTGGGCTGCCAGCGCCTCGGGCGAGACGACACGCGTGATGCTGTTGGCAGCTGCCGTCGCCGCGCAGCGTTCATGCCGTGCGCCACCGCGCAGGCCGACCGGCACGGAACCATCGGTGCCGCGCGGTGCGCGTCGCACCACAACAGGCGCGCCTTGCCGGCATGCCGCAATGGCCCAGTCAGGCAAGGGCGCGCCATTCGTCGCCACGGGCGTCTCAGACACCCACAGCAGGTCGTGTGCGCGCAGCAGCGTAGATGTCATCGCAGCAGCGCCTGCGTGGCCAGGAACAAGATCGACGGTCCGAGCAGGCAACCGAGGCCCGTATGGAACGTCGCCACCAGCGAGCCGTACGGTACCAGCCGCCGATCCGTGGCGGCCAGGCCCGCCGACACCCCGCTGACCGTACCCGCCAATCCGCCGAACACCATGGCCGCGCGCGGGTTGTTCAGGCCGAGCGCCTTGGCCGCGAACGGCGTGCCGACCATCACCAGGATTGCCTTGACGAGGCCCGTCGCAATCGACAGCGCCATCACATCGGAGGTGGCACCGAGCGCCGCACCGGTGACCGGCCCGACGATGTACGTCACGGCACCCGCGCCGATGGTGGTGACGCTCACCGGATCGGTGTACCCGAAGGCGTAGGCAACGCAGCGCCGACGATGAATGGCAGCACCGTTCCCAGCAGCAGCGAGATGGCGCCGATCATGCCGGCCTTGCGTGCCTCGGTCACCTGCACTTCAAAGGCCGTGGCCACGATGGCGAAATCGCGCAGCATGGCTCCGCCCATCAGGCCGATCCCGCCGAACAGTTTCAGGTCGGCCAGGCCACGCTCGCCGCCGGTCTGCATGCCGCCCCAATAAGCGAGCACCAGCCCGATCATGATGGCGATGGCCGAGCCGTGCACGCGTCCGAACGTCAGCTTCTTGGACACCCACATCGACAGGCCCATGACGATGCCGACCAGCGCGAACGCCGCGACCAGCCCGTTGTGCTGCAGAACTTTCTCTAGCATTGACAGCATGGTGCGGCTCCTTAAGCGCGGGCTTGTTCGGTTTCAGGCAGCGGTGGCAGAGGTTGCCGGTTTTCTGCCTTGCCTGTGCGGTTGATGACCGCGATGCAGGCACCGCATACGATCACCGCGCCGATGGCACCGAGCAGCGCAACGGGGCCACCGCGCAGTGCCGTGACGACGTTCTGCGTGGCTGCCATGGCCACCACTACGGGGATGTACATCGCGCCCCAGAACGAGACGCCCGCCTCGGTGGCGGCGGGCATCAGACCGCGCTTGTGCAGGTAGAGCCGCGCGAAGATGAGCAGCAGCATGGCGATGCCCACGCCGCCGACATTGGCCTTCACGCCGATGGCCTGGCCGAGCAGGTCGCCCAGGAAGAGGCCGGCGATATGACAGAGCGCCAGCAGGGTTGTACCGTAGATGATCACGTCTTTGTCTCCTGAAGGAACGGCGATGGATCGCCTGTTGTGGTGTTTGGGTGATCGAGGGGTGAGGACTGGTTGTTTTTGCGTTGATTGCGTTGGTGGTGCATCCCTTGTTTCATCCCCTGCCGGGGCTGACTTACTTTCTTTTGGTCTTGGCCAAAGAAAGGTAGGCAAAAGAAAGGCGCGCCCGAGATGGCGAAAGATTCCTTGAATTTCCGTAACCGGGCGGAGACGGGAAAAACTCGCTTCGCTCAGACAGTTTCCCCCTCTTTTTCCTCCCTGCAACAGAAATTCAAGGCGCCATCTAGGGCAGGAAAGTCAAAGGACAAAAGCCACACCATCTGGACACAAGCCCAAAAGACAAGGCCAACCTCGCGACGGGTTGGCCTTTTTCTTTTGACGTTGAGCCCTTGATGGCGCCTTGAATTTTCGTAAGCGGGCGGAAAAAAGGTGGGGAACTGTCTGAGCGCAGCGAGTTTTCCCCACCTCCGCCCGGTTACGCAAATTCAAGGAATCTTTTCGCCATCTCGGGCGCGCCTTCTGTTTGCTTACTTTTCTTTGGCAAGACAAAGAAAAGTGAGTCGGTCCCGGCAGGGAACGAAAGGGAGGTGGACCACCAACGCTCAAATCCTCAAAGGATCAATCTCCAACTGCCACCGCACCCCCTTCACAGTCTTGCCAATCCCCGCAAACCCCTCAGTCCAGGCAGTCAACAGCTTCTGCAAAGCCGCGCGAGAACCCGATTCCACCAGCAACTGCGCCCGCTCGCGGTTGGCCAGGCGCACCATCGTCATCGGCACCGGATCATGCAAAAACACCGGCGCGCCCAATTCAGCGGCCAAGGCTTCACCAGCCGAACGCGCGGCGCCCAAAAACTCCAGCGCGCGTGCGACTTCCTTGTGCTCTGCGGTCAACAACGCCTGATAGGCAAACGGCGGCAGCCCGGCCTGTTTGCGCTCCCGCAGCAGCTGGCGCGCAAAACCGTCGTAGTCGTGCCGAACCAGCGCCTGCAGCGCCGGTGCGTCGGGATACCGCGTCTGAATCAGCACCTCGCCGGCCAAGCCGGCCCGGCCCGCGCGGCCCGCCACCTGCATCAGCGAGGCAAAGAGATGCTCTCCCGCGCGGAAGTCGTGCGAGAACAGCGAGGAATCGGGCGCGACCACGCCCACCAGCGTCACGCGCTGGAAGTCGTGCCCCTTGGCGACCATCTGCGTGCCGATCAGGATGTCGACGCCGCCTTCGTGCACGGTGTCGAACAGCGCTTCGGCGCTGCCCTTGCGGCGGGTGGAATCGGCGTCGATGCGGGCGACGCGGGCCTGCGGAAACAGCTCGCCGAGCGTTTCTTCAATGCGCTGGGTGCCGCGCCCGAGCGGGGCGATGTCGACGTTGCCGCAGTCGGGGCAGTGATGCGGAATGCGCGATTCGTACCCGCAGTGGTGACAGCGCAGGCGCCGCTCCGGCTTGTGCAGCACCAGGTACGCCGAGCAGCGCGGACAGCCCGACAGCCAGCCGCAGGCGTCGCAGGACAGCACAGGCGCGTAGCCGCGGCGGTTGAGGAACAGCAGGCTTTGTTCGCCGCGCGCCAGGCGATCGGCAATCGCATCGACGAGCGGTTTGGACAGCCCATCACGAATCGCACGCCCGGCGCGGCGCTCCAGGTTCAGGTCGATGAGCGACACGCGCGGCAGCACCGCTTCTGCCTGCGCGCGTTGCGAGAGCGTCAGGCGCGTCGTAGCCGTCTGCTCGGCGCGCCACCAGGTTTCCAGCGACGGCGTGGCAGAGCCCAGTACCACGGGGATGTTGCGCTGCTTGGCACGCCATAGCGCCAGGTCGCGTGCGGAATAACGCAGACCCTCCTGCTGCTTGTACGACGTGTCGTGCTCCTCATCGACAAGGATGAGCGCGAGGTTGGGCAGCGACGCCAGCATCGCCAGCCGCGTGCCGAGCACGATGCGCGCTTCACCGCGATGCGCGGCCAGCCAGTTCAGCGCGCGCGGCTGTTCGGCCAGACCGCTGTGCAGCGCGGCCATGGGCACGCCGGGAAAACGCGCCGCAATGCGCGCCTCCAGCTGCGGCGTCAGGTTGATCTCGGGCACCAGCATCAGGACCTGCGCGGCGGGGTCGCGCGCCAAGGCGTCGGCGATGGCGTGCAGGTAGACCTCGGTCTTGCCGCTTCCGGTCACGCCAAACAATAGGAAGGGGCTGAAGGTACCCGCCGCCCCGGCCTGGGCGATGGCCGCCACGGCGGCGGCCTGTTCGTCGTTCAGGGCGGGCGCGACGGAAGGCGCCGGCAGCTCGAGCGGTTGCGGCAGCAGCGCCTTCGGCCGCAGTTCTGCGCGCAGCCAGCCGACGGTCGTCCAGTCCCGCAGCTTGGCGACGGCTTGCCCGTGCAATTCAACGGCGGCGCTGGTGGACAGCTCGCCATCGCCGGTCAGTGCTTCGGCCAGGCGCATGGCGCCGGACGCACGTTTCGGAACGCTGTCGAGCAACGCGGCCCGCGCCGGTTCAAACATCACGTAGACGGTTTCGTTGGCCTGCCGGGCGAGGTTGTCCCAGCTGCCCGGCGTGCGCCACAACGGCGGCAACGCGGGCAACGTCACCTCGCCGAGCGCACGGTGGTAGTAACCGGCAGCAAATTCGGCGAGCGCCCGCCATTCGGCGTCGAGCGGCGGCACCCAGGCCAGCACCCGCTCCACATCGCGCAGCTTTTCTTGCGGAACATCGGTGGTTGCGGCAGTTTCGACCACCAACGCCACCACCCGCCTGTTGCCGAACGGCACCACCACGAGCTGCCCAACCAGCACAGGTTGCCCGCACCGGTAATCGAACACGGCATCGAGCGGTGTATCGATCACCACACGCGCAATGGCAGCCGACACCTGGGCATCAGAAAACGCGGCGTCGACGTGGGCGGTGGTCATGCTTGGCGCAAACGGTTGAATTGCAAAGAGTTTGTTGCGATGCAGCGGCGCATCCTGCACCTGGGAAATGCGTCTTGCCCATCTCACCTTGCCTTCACAGCCATTGCCATGGTCGGTTCAATGTTCAAGTACTACTTGAGGTTTATGCCTTGGCGCCCTGATCGGCGACCGTTTTCCGGCCTATCCACACGGCCTGTGGATAACTTTGTTGAAAAGTCGGCCGCTGCGCCCGCGAAGGCCGGTAGACGCGCTGTTTTTCTAGCTTGCACGATTTACGCGCACGCGGCTTTCTTTCAGAAAAATCAAACACTTATGCGGTGCGTGCACAGAGCCGCCCCTGTTGCGCCGCGGAAAGAACCAGCCGCGACAGCTTTGTGCATAAGTCAAGTCTTGACAGCCGGCTTACGCACCAGAAAGCGCGAAATAAATCGCTTGACACCCCGTTGGGGCCAGATGGGGCCACCGGCACGCGAGTAGTCACTCACCCCTACTGCACCAAAGCGGCGAAGATTCCACCCGTGCCCCCGACTTCACGCACTATTGCGGCACGATTCAAACGCTATCGCACTGCAGCATTGATCTTGATCGTGTTACTTCGCTTTCGACCGCAGCGCGCGGCTGAAGCTGTGCACCTCCTCCACCAGCACCGATACGGCTTCGGGCGGGGTGAACTGCGAGATGCCGTGGCCGAGGTTGAAGATGTGGCCATCGCTGCCACCGCCGGCTGCGTAGTCTTCCAGCACGCGGCGCGCTTGCGCGCGAATCGCCTCCGGCTCGGCAAACAGCACGGTGGGGTCCAGGTTGCCTTGCAAGGCGACGCGGCCCGCCGTTCGCTGGCGAGCGCGCTGCAGGTTGACGGTCCAGTCCACGCCCAGCGCGTCAGCACCGGTCTCGGCCATGCCTTCGAGCCACAGGCCGCCGCCCTTGGTGAACAGGATGACCGGCACGCGCTGGCCGTCGGCCCCGGGGCGAATACCCTTCACCACGCGGGCCATGTAGGCCAGCGAAAACTCCTGGTAGATGCCATCGGCCAGCGCTCCGCCCCAGGTATCGAACACCTGCACAGCCTGTGCGCCTGCATCGATCTGTGCATTCAGATAGTCGATCACGGCCTGCGCGTTGATCTCCAGGATGCGGTGCATCAGGTCCGGGCGCGCGTAGAGCATCGACTTGACGGTGCGGAAGTCGTCCGAACCGCCGCCTTCGACCATGTAGCAGGCGAGCGTCCACGGGCTGCCCGAGAAGCCGATGAGCGGCACCCGCTGGCGGCCGTCCTGGACGAGCGCACGGCGGATTTCCGCCACGGCGTCAAACACGTATTGCAGCGACGACATGTCCGGCACGGACAGCGCCGCCACATCGGCTTCCGTGCGCACCGGCTTGGCAAAGCGCGGCCCCTCGCCTTGCGCGAACGACAGCCCCAGGCCCATGGCGTCGGGCACGGTCAGGATGTCGGAGAACAGGATTGCCGCGTCCAAGGGGTAGCGGTCCAGCGGCTGCAGCGTCACTTCCGTCGCGTACGCAGGCGACTTGGCCAAGCCGAGGAAGCTGCCGGCCCGCGCACGCGTGGCGTTGTACTCAGGCAGATAGCGGCCCGCCTGGCGCATCAGCCACAGCGGGGTGTAGTCGGTCGGCTGGCGGCGCAGGGCGCGCAGGAAGGTGTCGTTGGCGAGCGGGGCGGACATGGCGATGGACTCTTGAGGAGGGCGCCATTGTAAGGGATGGTGTTTTTATCCTTCCCTGACCCAGGCCAACCCGTCGCCAATCACGACGCAGATATCACGGCACCTTGTGCGTATCGCCCGCACGCTGCGGCGGCAGCTTGATCGCCATCGACTTGAAATCCGGGCTGGTGGTCAGTGTTCCGTGCACCACGCCGCGCGGAATCACGACCAGATCGCCCGCCCGGACTTCCCGCGGCGCGCTGTCGAGCCAGACGGTGGCCGTGCCCGACATCACGTACTGGATTTCGTCGGCGTACGTATGCGTGTGCTTGGCGACGGTACCGACCTGGACGCCCACCGTGCCGTTGGCCGCCGTGACCAGCGTCTTGGTGCGCAGCGTACCCATCTCGGCGATGACGGGGCCGATTTCGTCCGGCGTCATGCCGCCCATGTTGACGATCTGCGCCGCAAGCGGCGGTGCCGAGGCCGGAGCCGATGCCGCCGCCGGTTCTGGCACTTGCGCAAACGCGCCGACACCGGCGGCAAAGATAGCGGCAGCGGAAATCGCTCGAATCACAGCAACAGGACGATGGCGATGCATGATGGCTCCTCATGACGCGGCCGCCGTCAAGGCGCGGCAGTCCGTGTGGCGCGGTCGCTTGACCGACTCGCGGCGATTGTCGCATCGGCATGCGGCCGCGTAGACCTAGGGCGATTCCCGAGAAACCGGGGCGCCGCTCCCAAACCGGCTCGCCTATAGTGGACCGCGCCAAGCCCGCCACAAAACGACATCACAGGAGACCGGCATGACACACAAGGGAAGCTGCCACTGCGGCAAGGTCGCATTCGAAGTCGAAGGCCATCCGGAAAGCGCGATGGCGTGCAACTGCTCCATCTGTCAGCGCAAGGGCTCGCTGCTGTGGTTCGTGGCGCGCGACAAGGTGCGGCTGCTGACGCCGGAAGACAACGCAAGCACCTACCTCTTCCGCAAGCACGTCATCAAGCACCGCTTCTGCCCCACCTGCGGCATCCATCCGTATGCCGAGGGCGTCATGCCCGACGGCACGCCCATGATTGCCGTCAACGTGCGCTGTCTGGAAGACATCGATTTGGCCAGTGTGCCGGTCACCCACTTCGACGGGCGGTCGATGTAGCAGCGCGGCGCTACAGCCACATCTGCATCACGCGCTCGCCGGCCTCCACCGGCTTGCCGTTCGGCATCCACACCGCATCCAGCATCGGCCGCACGAGATCGAGTTCGGTCGACATGCCGTCCTGCCGGCCAAAGCGTGCGCTGTTGGCGGCCTGCGCTTCCACGATGCGGCGGTCCTGCTCCGCCACGCGATACAGGAACGGCCAGACGAGCCAGCGCACGGCCCAGGCCGGCGCCCAGCGGTTTTCCACATGCAGCGTGGCGAACAGGCGCGTGCGCATCTCGTCTTCGGGCGTGAAGTGCAGCGTGAAATACAGCGCACTGCCGTTGGCGTAGCGGTATTCGAGCTGGGCGGTGGAAGGCGCGGCGATACCGAAATGCGCACGCTCCATCGTGCGCGGCGATTCGAACAGGCGGTACAGCAGACCGCTTTGCTGCGGCTGGCCGGCGTAGTCGACCTGCAGGCCATCTGCCGACTGGGCGACGGTCACCGTCATCGGCTGGCGCGCGCCATGGCTGCGCACGAGACCCGGATGCACGAGATGCGTGTGCAGCGGGTCAAGAAAATTCTCCAGCGCGTCGGCGGGGCGTGCCTGCCACAGCGTGCTCCACAGAAAGCGGCGGCTGCCGGGCGGCAAGCGCTGCAGGAACGCCGGCAAGGCCGCAGGCGCAGCTTCGCCCGGCGGCCGTGCACTCATCCAGATCAGCCCGTCGTGCTCGAACACCTGCCACGCATTCACTTGCACGGCGGGCACGGCGGCGCCTGGGCACAGGCCCGGCATGGTGGTGCAGCGGCCGTCGGCGCCGAACGTCCAACCGTGGTATTTGCACTGCAGTGTCTCGCCAACGAGCTGGCCGTCGGACAACGGCACATGCCGATGCGGGCAGCGATCGTCCAGCGCAAGCAAGCCGCTGGAGGGCAAGCGCGCGAGCACCACCGCGCGGCCAAACACGGTCACGTGCATCGGTTTGTCGCGCAGGCGGTTCGCCTCGGCGACGGGATACCAGCCGCGCAGCAGCGTGGCGTTCCAGGCAGTCATAACTGAAAGCGTTGCATGATCGGCACGCCGATCCGGGTGGTGAGGGTGCGCAGCACGGCGACGGCGCGGCGCGTGGCGGGTGGCAGATGCCTGCAGTAGACGGCGCTCATCTCGATGGCCGGCACGCCTCCGCGCAGGCGCTTGAAGTGCGCGGCGCCAGCGCTCAGGTTCAACTCGGCATCGCGCGTGATGGTCAGGCGCAGCACGTGCGCCATCAGCAGGCGATACAGCCCTGCTTGCTGGGGCCACGTCGTGTCGTAGCCGACGATGGGCGCGGTCAGCAACGGCCCTTGCCCAAACACGCCGACCACCGCGCGCAGCACGCCCTGCGCATCCCGAAAACCCGCGCATTCGAGCAGCCCTGCCGCGTGCCACGCGCGAAGAAACGCTGCGGTGTAACGCGGGTTCAGCGCGGAATACTTGTCGAGATAGAGCTGCGCATAGAGCCGCTCGGCCTGCGCGAAGTCGGTGTCGGTCAAGGCGTCGTGCGGCACGAAGGTCAGCGGCGTCGCGTCGAGCAGCTTGAGGTCCCGCCGCAGATCGCGACGCAGTTCCGACACGCGCGACGCACGCTGCAACTGCAGGAACAGATAGACCTGCCGCGTGGGGATCAAATCGAAGCCGGCAGCCGTGGCGGCGCGCAGCCAGTCGGCGTGCTGGATCGTGTTGAGCGAACGCAGCCAGATCGCGCGGTCCGGCCAGCGCTCGCGGCATGTTCGCGCGAGCGCTTCCAGATCGAAGGCCGCCGCCGATGGATACAGGTTCGTACTGACCAGCCAGTTGTTGACGGCCACCGCACGGTCGAGCTGCGCATGCCGCATCCACGCATCGGCCAGGCCAATGGCGCCGCGCAGCACCGGCCGCAGCATGCGCGGCATCAATCGCTCGGATTCTTCCGCCGCATAGCGGCCGTACGTGGTGATGGGCGAGCAGACCCAGGCGTTTTCGGCATGGTCGGCGCGATCCTCACTGCCGTTGATGGTCACGGGCAGCGGCAGACCGCCAGCCTCCACCACGTCGACCTGCGTCACCAAGTTGGCGACGAACGGCTGCGACGCCTGCCCGCG